>NZ_JBMEZZ010000009.1:0-159722 GCF_048822415.1 Klebsiella sp. C360 | reverse complement strand
GAATTTGGTCGGTGATAGAGGATTCGAACCTCCGACCCCTTCGTCCCGAACGAAGTGCGCTACCAGGCTGCGCCAATCACCGAATGCGGGGCGCATCTTACTGCTGGGATGCACCCCCGTCAATGCCTTATTAGCAAAAAATCAATCAAGCGGCGAGAATCTCGCCACTATTGCTATTCCTTCGCCGCTTTCTTCGAAGCCGGCACGCGACACCAGTTGTTGTTCTCGTTGATCCCGCCATCCGGCGAGGTATAGCCGAGGCAGCCCATAATGGTGTCGTACAGCTCAACGTGGCGTCGCGGCACCTTCATCGCGGCCTGCTGCTGCAGATGGGCGAACGCGGCGGCATGATCGGGATTCTCCAGATATTTATCCGACATCCAGACCATCATCGGCACACGGAACTGTTCCGGCGGCGCCATTTTGCGCGGCGTACCGTGCAGATGTTCGCGCTCGTTAATCGACTCGCCATGGTCGGCGGCATAGAACACAATCGCTTTCTTATCCCGCAGCTGGTCGAGGACGCTGACGATAAAGTGATCGACATAGGTCACGCTGTTGTCGTAGGAGTTAATCAGCTCCGCTTTAGAACATTTGTTGTCGACGCCGACACACTCCGGCTTCCACTGGGCGAAGCTGCGCGGATAGCGTTGGGTATAGTTAAAGTGCGAGCCTTTAGTATGGAGGATGATCAGGTGCTTACCGGAGGCATTGCCCTGCGCCATACCGCGCTTCATCTCATCCACCAGCAGCATATCGTCAACGCTCTTGCCGCGGTTACGCGGTTCGGCGCCAATCTGCTCGCGATAGGCGATATTGTTGGCCATCGTGTTGCTGTAGAACCACATCTCACTCTGCATGGCGTACAGATTGCCGCTGAAGCCCAGTTGATGCAGCACCGCAAAGACGTTCTGCTCTTTGAGGGTCCGCTGCGGATTATCCTCTGCCCCGCCCTGACGCACAAACATGCAGCGTAACGACAGCTTGGTGGCGGTATCGCACGAGTAGCCGCGGAAGGCGACCAGATTCTTCTCTTTCGCCAGCTCTGGCGTAGTGTTGCGGCTATAGCCGAGGATGCCCATATGATCCCAGCGGGTGGTTTCGCCAATGATAAACACCACGTAGGTGTCATCGAGCCCTTCCGGGGCGACGTAGGTAAATTTCTTCGCCGGGTTAATCAGCGATTTGTTGTCTGAGGATTCATCCACCTGCGCCCAGGCGTACAGCCCCAGCGCCGACAGCCAGTTCGATGGCAGGTAGGAGTTGGCGATCACCCCGCCGTAGCTCGGCATATCCACTTCAGAATGGCGCTCTACATCGTGTTGGCGCAGCTCAAGCAGGCGGATGGGGCCCCAGACGATGAGGCCGGCCAGCACCACGATCAGCACGTTTTTAACCCGCTGGCCCGGGGTACGCAGTTGGCGCAGCAGCGTATGACGGCAACGGTTGCTCCAGATAAACAGCAGCGGCGGGGCGCTCACCGCCGCCAGCCAGAGGATCAGATGCCAGCCGATGACCTCTTTCGACAGGTCGATATCGGTGGTCATCACCGAGGCGATAATCCCGTAGCCAATCACCACGTTGAGGAACGTCATGTAATAACTGGCGGCGGCGGAAAACAGAACAATCAGCGTCGCCAGAATGCGCCAGATACGGCGGCCGAACAGCGACAGAAGACGTAACAGGAAGAAGGTGACAAAGACCGTGGCCACCAGTTCAACGACACCGGAAAGCCCTTTCCAGAAAGTGAACTCTTGAGCATAACCATCGAAACGCCGAAAAAAAACGGCGACGTTCATAAACCAGCCGATGTACAGCGCCAGCCAAAAACTAAGCTTCTGCTGCGTCATCGTTCTAATATATTTCATGCAAGCAAACCTGGAAAAAGAAGAATAAAACACCGCCTGACGCTGTGGCATGAGTCAGTAGGCTAATAGGGTGCGTTAGGGTTGGTTATCAGAAACCTCTACAAAGCGCGATAAGTAGACCACAGGGAACGGGAAAAGTATCAGGAGGGAATGTGATCCAGCCAAACATTTACAAAACATTTGGCTGGATTGGCACTATTTGCTTAGGGTATTAATCAGGGGCACGTTTCACGCTGTAGGTTTCAGGCGTGCGCCTCGCTATAGACACTGCCTTTCGGCTGACGAATGGTGGTGGAAAGCGCCAGCGAAATAATCAGCAGAGCGAAGATCACGCAGAAGGTGACGTAGAAGCCCCCGAACAGCGAAGCGATGAGGGAACCGCAGATGCTGCCGATACCAAAGCCCAGATAAATGACGCCATAATTTTTCGCCAGGTTGTTCAGACCGAAGAATTCACTGACCAGCGACGGGAAGACGGTGATGGTTCCGCCGAAGTTAAAGGCGACGCAGGCAATCGCGGCGAAAAAGGTCATGGCATTCAGCGGAGCGAACAGCAGCGCGGCCATCCCCACCAGCGACACCACCTGACCGAGGGTGATCACGCGAATGCGGGAGATTTTATCGGACAGGATACCTAACACCAGGCGACCGCTAAGGTTAGCGATTGAGATAACCGTTACCGCATTGGCCGCCGTGGCGACATCCAGATGGACCATCCCCTGCGCGATATCTTTCGCCACGCCAATCACATACAGACCGCTCATGCAGGCCGTCAGGAACATCACCGCCAGCATCCAGTACTGCGGTTTACGCATCGATTCGGCGAGAGTAAAGTCATTTTCCACGACGCCGTTGGCCGCGGTGGTCGCCGTATGATTTGGCGCATCTTTCATCAGGGTCGCGCCAAAGACGATCATCACCAGCACGATAGCGCCCCAGATGACGAAGGTTTTTTCCAGACCGACGGTGGCCAGCAGATGAGTATCAATGAATTTGAACCCCAGGCTGCCGAGACCATAGGAACCGATGGAGAAGGCGGAAATCAGCCCTTTGCGTTCCGGGAACCACTTCACGCAGTTCGACAGGGTCAGCAGATAACCGGCGCCGTCCGCCAGCCCCACCAGCACGCCCGCGCTCAGCCACAGCATCATCAGGCTGTTGGAGTGCGCGGTCAGGAAGAAGCCCAGTCCGAGCAGGATCCCGGAGGCCATGGTGACGCGCTTCACGCCGAAACGCTCCTGCAGCTTGCCGGCGACCGACGAGGAGAGCGCCAGCCCGAGGCTCAGCAGGCCAAAGGAGAAGGCGACCTGGCTGACCGGTTCGCCCAATTTGTCAGACAGTGAACTGTTAAACAGGCTCCAGGTATAAACCGAACCGAGAGCGAATTGGGTGATGATGGTGCCGATAAGCGTAAGCCAGCGGGTCGATTGACGGTTTGCAGCGTTCATAGCAGTTGTCCTGATAAATTAACTGCCGCCACAATAGCGAAGGCCCCTCATCCAGTGGGGGAAAAAGGCATGAACTGCCATCAGCAGGGAATGAAATGCATTAATGGCGGAATGAATGGCATTGCATGACATTCATTCCGCGAATATCAGCAAAAAAGTTAGTGTGCGCTATCTCACAGAAATGCGCCATTACTGAGATTTAACAATAACCGCATCGTTTCAAACGCGTAACAATCCCCGCTCAAAAGTTGGCGCTGACCCCCATCAGATAGAGCGTATTTTCCCCCGACGGGACATTATCCGCCTGCGACAGGGTGGCCCATGCCGCCACATGCGATCCCAGCGGCATATCGGCGCCCAGGGTGACATCACTCCAGCCGCCCTCTCTGGCGCGAGTGGTCGGCGACCAGGCATCGCTGGCGAGCGACTGGTTATAGCTCACCTGAGCCCAGGGGTGCACGCCCCACAGCGACTGATAATCCATACGCCAGCCGAGCGTGTTGACATATCCCGTCTCGCCAACGCTTTTCGTCGCCGGCGCGCTGTAGTCGCTGCGCAGGCTGGCCACCGGCCCGGAGGTCATGCCGTTTGCCAGCAGATAATTCCAGCCGACGCTCATCCCACGGCTGCTGTCCGGCGGCGCCAGCCCCTGGTTTAACGCCAGTCCGCCCGGCGTTTCAGACGACTTCATCCGCTCGGCGAGGATATCTTCATAGCGTGGTTGGTGATCGCTATCCCATGTATAACGTTCCGACGTATTACTTTTTGTATCGATAGCGATATATTCCTGTTGCCAGGCATTCGCTCCAGAGACACACGATACCCAGACGGATACGCACACCGGGAACAAGAACCCCCGGAGGCCATTGCATTTCTTTATTATCATTAATGCGACTCCAGAAAAGAGCCGAATCGGCATTATTGCTGTGTTTTTTTGGGGATACGATTTCCCTGTATTAACTATTATCTTTATCTTTCAGTCGTCAAGCCGGGGCGTCCACTTTTTTAGCGCAAAGGGAGAAATAGCTATGCAGCGTTGCGGATGGGTGAGTCAGGATCCGTTATATATCGAGTATCACGATACCGAATGGGGCGTCGCGCAAAAAGCGTCCCAGCGGCTGTTTGAAATGATCTGCCTTGAAGGCCAGCAGGCCGGGTTGTCGTGGATCACGGTGTTAAAAAAACGGCAGAACTATCGCCAGGCTTTTCACCAGTTCGATCCGGTGCGCGTGGCGGCGATGGGGGACGATGATGTCGAGCGGCTGCTACAGGATACCGGGATTATCCGCCATCGGGGAAAAATCCAGGCCATTATCGGCAACGCCCGGGCGTATCTGGCGATGGAGGAAAATGGCGAGTCGTTCACTGATTTTGTCTGGTCTTTCGTCGACAATGCGCCGCAGGTCACCCGCGCGGCGACGCTGGCGGAGATCCCGACCACGACGCCGGCCTCTGATGCGCTTTCTAAAGCGTTGAAAAAACGCGGCTTTAAGTTTGTCGGTTCGACGATCTGTTACTCTTTTATGCAGGCCTGCGGGCTGGTCAACGACCATGTCACCGGCTGCTTCTGTCACCCGGGAGGTCAGGATGATCCGCAAGTGGGTCGCTAAAGATAATACACCGCTGCTGGCCCTGTGGCTGGATAGTACGATCCATGCCCATCCCTTTATCAGCGAAAGCTACTGGCGCGACAGCGTCGCGGTGGTACGGGACGTCTATCTTCCCGCCGCCAGCACCTGGGTCTGGGAGCGTGACGGAGAGCTAAAAGGCTTTGTCAGCGTGCTGGAGTCCCGCTTCGTCGGCGCGCTGTTCGTCGCGCCGGACGCCATCCGCCAGGGCATTGGCCGGGCGCTGCTGGATGAAGTCAAGCAGCACTACGCCTGGCTTAGCCTTGAGGTTTATCAGAAAAACGAATCAGCGGTCAGTTTCTACCATGCGCAAGGCTTCCGCATTGAAGATTGCGCATGGCAGGATGATACTCAGCACCCCACCTGGATTATGCGCTGGCCGGCGGATCAAATGCTGTAAGCGGCAGCGCCGGGCCGGTATATTTCTCCAGCCATGCCAGGGCGGTGTTCCCGGCACAGCCGTTGCCCAGACGGGATGTCGGGATATCTTTGGTTAAGACGTTTACCGCCCCGTTTTTGCAGATGCCCGCCACCGGATCCAGGTCGGGCCACGCCCCTTCATGCAGGCATATCACCCCCGGGCGGATCCCCTCCGTCACCACCGCGCCGGCCAGCACCTGACCGCGGGCGTTCCACACCCGCACCAGATCGCCATCGGCAATCCCCCGCGCCCGGGCATCCTGCGGATGAATAGTCAACGGTTCGCGTCCGGCGACGGCATAGCGTTCGCGCAGCGCGGAGTAGTTCAGTTGACTGTGCAGACGGTGTGCCGGATGGGCCGACAGCAGCTGCAGTTGCCCCGCCTCGGCGTTGCCATGCCACTCGTCGGGCTCCAGCCACATCGGGTGCGGCGGGCAGTCGGCGTAGCCAAAGGCGGCGATGGTCGGCGAGTGGATCTCAATTTTACCGCTCGCCGTTTTCAGCGGGTTGGCCAGGGGATCGTCGCGGAAGGCGGCGAAGCGGATGAAACGGGCATTCTCCGGCGCCTCCGGCATCTCAATCAGCTGGTTAGCCTGCCAGAATTCGGCAAACGGCGGCAGCGTCACCTGCTGCTGGGCGCCGCGCCGGGCGGCCATCTGATAGAAGGTCTCCAGCCACTGCAGATCGCTCTTCCCTTCGGTAAAGCGCTCGCGGCCGCCCGCCTCCCAACGTTCGCTGAGGTCGGCAAAGACCGCGAAATCATCGCGCGCTTCACCCCGCGGGGCGACCACCTGCTTCATCGGCACCAGATGCTGATTGCTGTAGTCCCCGGTCATCGTCAGATCGTTGCGCTCAAACGAGGTGGTCGCCGGCAGAACGATATCGGCATGACGCGCGGCGGCGGTCCAGAAGCATTCGGAGATGACGATAAGCTCTGGTTTCTGCCAGGCCTGAATCAGGCGATTGGTATCCTGGTGATGGGTAAAGTTGGCGCCGCCGGCCCACCAGATAAAGCGAATATCGGGGAAGCGCCGCGCCATGCCGTTGTGCTGATACTCCGCACCCGGTTTCTCCAGCGCCTCGACAATCCGCGCGACCGGGATCTTCTCCACGGCGTCCACGCCTCCGGCCACGCTCCCCTGCATCGAGCCCAGCACCGCCGCGCGGCGGGTCGGGTTGCCGCCGTTGGCGAAATGGTAGGAAAGCCCAAACCCGCCCCCCGGGGTGCCAATCTGCCCCAGCATCGCGGCCAGGGTGACCAACATCCAGTGTTTCTGCTCGCCATACTGCTGGCGCTGCATGCCCCAGCCAGACATCAGCATGGTGGTGTTTTCGTGGAAAAGTTTCGCCAGTTCGCGGATCTTATCAGCTGAGACGCCGCAAATAGCCGCCGCCCAGTCCGCGGTTTTCGCCACGCCGTCGCTTTCGCCGGTCAGATAGCGGGCAAAAATCTCGTAGCCGCTGGCGCAGCGGGCAAGAAACTCGTCGTCCTGCCAGCCATTCTCCACCAGCGTATGGGCGATACCCAGCATCAACGCGACGTCGGTGCCCATATGCGGCGCGATCCACTCCATCGAATCGCCAAAGAAATCGACCGTTTCCGATCGCATCGGATCGATGCAGATCAAGCGCTTGCCGCTCTGGCGCAGCCGGTCGAACCACGGGATACCCTGCTCGTCGGAGGCGTTCCAGGCAATTTTCAGCGTGTTCAGCGGGTTGGCGCTCCACAGCACCACTACCTCGCTGTGCTCCAGCACCAGCGGCCAGCTGGTCTGCTGCTGATACACCTCATTGCCCCCCACGACGTAAGGCATGATCGCCTGCGCCGCGCCGGTGGAGTAATCCCCGAGATGGCCGGTGTAGCCGCCCGCCAGGCTCATATAGCGCTGCAGCAGGGTGGCCGCCTTATGCAGGACGCCGTTAGAACGCCAGCCGTAGGAGCCGGCAAAAATGGAGGCCGGTCCGTAGCTTTCGCGGATCCGACGATGCTGGGCATCGATCAGATCCAGCGCCTGCTCCCAGCTCACCCGCACAAATTCATCGTGACCGCGGACCCCCAGGGGCTTGTCCGGAGAGGCGAGAAAGCCTTTGCGCACCATCGGGTAGCGCACGCGGGTTTTGCTGTGCACCTGGTCGCGCACCGCCGTTTGCAGCGAATTGGCAAACGGCGTCGCCAGCGCGCCGCGGGAGGAGAGGACGTTTTCCCCGTCCGTTTCCACCAGCATCGGTCCCCAGTGGGCGGCGGTTAAAATGGTTTTGGTTGCAGATGAGGTTGGCAAAGGCGGCTCCTGGTCAGCGAAGGCAGGTGTGGTGACGGCGCGATCGGCGCCGTTCAATGTTATTTACAAAATGAGATGGTATGCGGGGAATTTTCTACGTATTCGCGCGTCATAATCAACCGTCACGTTCGCTGTGGCAAAGAATAAAAAGGATTAAGGACATTAAATGAAAAAACGCGTACTTATGATTGCGGCTCTGGTCAGCGGCACCCTGGCCGTTTCCGGCTGCACCACCAACCCCTATACCGGTGAGCGTGAAGCTGGCAAATCCGGTATTGGCGCAGGTATTGGCTCCTTAGTGGGCGCTGGCGTCGGCGCGCTTTCCTCCTCCAAACACGACCGCGGCAAAGGCGCGCTGATTGGCGCAGCGGCAGGCGCGGCGCTGGGCGGCGGCATTGGCTACTACATGGACGTGCAGGAAGCGAAGCTGCGCGACAAAATGCAGGGAACCGGGGTCAGCGTGACGCGAAATGGTGACAACATCGTGCTGAACATGCCGAATAACGTCACTTTCGACAGCAACAGCGCCAACCTGAAACCGGCCGGCGCCAACACCCTGACCGGCGTGGCCATGGTGCTGAAAGAGTATGAGAAAACCGCCGTTAACGTCGTCGGCTACACCGACAGCACCGGCAGTAAAGACCTGAATATGCGTCTGTCGCAGCAGCGTGCTGACAGCGTCGCCAGCGCGCTGATCACCCAGGGCGTGGCGGCCAACCGCATTCGCACCACCGGCATGGGCCCGGCGAACCCCATCGCCAGCAACAGCACGGCGGAAGGCAAGGCGCAGAACCGTCGCGTGGAAATCACCCTCAGCCCGCTGCAATAAGCGCATCCTCATGTTGCCCGGCCGCGCCTCTGCCGGGCAAAATGCTTGATATCGCTATTTTTCGCGCTAAGGTGTTGGCAGATTTTCAGCAAAGGAAGCCACCATGGCGAAAGCGGCGCGTGCAACCATTAGCGATGTGGCGAAAGCCGCAAAGACCGGCAAAACCAGCATTTCACGGTATCTTAACGGCGAGAAGCATCTGCTTTCCGACGATCTGTTATCACGTATTGAACAAGCCATTGCCGAACTCGACTACCGCCCCAGCCTGATGGCCCGCGGCCTCAAGCACGGCCGAACCCGCCTCATCGGCCTGATCATCGCCGATATCACCAACCCCTATTCGGTCAACGTCATGAGCGGCATTGAAGCGGCCTGCCGGGAAAAGGGCTTCACCCTGCTGGTGTGTAACACCAATAACGAGCTGGATCAGGAGCTGCACTACCTCGACCTGCTGCGCAGCTACCAGGTGGAAGGCATCGTCGTCAACGCGGTCGGCATGCGGGAGGATGGCCTGAACCGGCTGCAGCAGTCGGCCCTGCCGATGGTGCTGATTGACCGTAAAATCCCCGATTTCGCCTGCGATGTGGTCGGGCTTGATAACGCCCAGGCCGCCACCACCGCCACCGAACACCTGGTGGAGAAAGGCTTTGAGGCCATCCTGTTTCTTAGCGAACCGCTGGGGTCGGTCAATACCCGCCGCGAGCGCCTGAGCGCCTTCCGCGCCACGCTCACCCGCCACCACGGCGTGGTGGCCGAAAACGCCGAAGTGCAGCTCAACGACGGCGCGATGATGGACAACGTCCTGCGCCAGTTCCACGCCCGCCACCGCGGGATGCGCAAAGCGGTGATCTCCGCCAACGGCGCGCTGACGCTGCAGGTAGCCCGCGCCCTGAAGCGCGTCGGCCTGATCTGGGGCAGCGATATCGGCCTGCTGGGCTTCGACGAACTGGAGTGGGCGGAGCTGGCTGGCGTCGGCATCACCACCCTCAAACAGCCAACGTGGCAGATCGGCTACGCGGCGGTGGAACAGGTGATTCGGCGCATTGCTGGCAGTAACGACCCCATCTGCGAGCGGGTCTTCTCCGGCGAGCTTATCGTCCGCGGATCAACTTCCCGTTAACGATCCTTCGTGATGCCGATCATAAATTAAACATCTCGCCCTTTCTTATGGAACCGATACCATCTAGCGTAATAAGGAGATTAAGCAACAAACGCCGGGAGTAAGAGCGCGATGGCCAGAAAAATTATTGTCGTTACCGCTGCGTATGGTAATGACCATGTTAAATCCTTAGGCGGCCAGGCCGCCGTCCTGCCGTTTATCGCCGATGCCGGCGCGGACGGCGTCGAAATCCGCCGCGAGCTGTTCAGCGCCGAAGAGCTCAACGCCCTGCCGACGCTGGCCGCCACCATTGAGCGCCACGGCCTGCTGGCCTGCTACTCCGCGCCCCAGGCGCTGTTCGCCGACAACGGCGAGCTTAACCCGCATCTCCCGACGCTGCTCGCGGAAGCGCAGACTCTTAACGCCCTGTGGCTGAAGCTCTCCCTTGGCCATTTCCGCCACAACCAGCAGCTCGACGAACTGCGCGATATCCTCAGCGACAGCGGCATGGCGCTGGTGGTGGAGAATGACCAGACCGACTGCGGCCAGCTGGCGCCGATGCAGCGCTTCAAAGCCGCCTGTCGGGTCCATCAGCTGCCGATCACCTTAACGTTTGATATGGGTAACTGGCTGTGGGTCGGCGATTCGCCGGAAGAGGCCGCCCGCCATCTTGCGCCGGCGGTCAGCTATATTCATGTAAAAGCGGCGGAGCCGCATCAGGAGAAATTCCGCGCTGTGCCGCCGGATCAGGCCGCCGACCGCTGGCTGGCCCTGCTCGATAATCTTCCCGCCGACGCGCCGCGTGGAATCGAGTTTCCGCTGACTGGCCATGACCTGACGGCCGTGACCCGCCGCTACGTCAACCTGTTACGCGAGGAATAAGCCGTGGAAAATTTAGATGTCATCACCATCGGCGAAGCTATGGCCATGTTTGTCGCCACCGAAACCGGCGATCTGGCCGAGGTGGAGCATTTTATGAAACGTGTCGCCGGCGCTGAGCTGAACGTCGCCACCGGCCTGGCGCGCCTGGGTCTGAAGGTCGGCTGGGTCAGCCGCGTCGGCAACGACAGCTTTGGCCGCTTCGTACTGCAATCGCTGGCGAAAGAGGGGATCGATAGCCACGCTGTCGCCATCGACAACCGCTTCGCTACCGGTTTCCAGATGAAATCGAAAGTCGAAAATGGAACCGATCCCATTGTGGAATATTTCCGCAAAGGTTCTGCCGCCAGCCATCTGTCGCCGGACGATTTTCGCGCCGACTACTTCACCAGCGCCCGTCATCTGCACCTGAGCGGTGTGGCCGCCGCGCTCTCTGAAAGCTCATATGCGCTGCTGGAGCATGCGGCGAAGGTCATGAAAGCCGAGGGCAAAACCCTCTCTTTCGACCCCAATCTGCGGCCGGTGCTGTGGAAAAGCGAAGCCGAGATGGTGGAGAAACTCAACCGTCTCGCCTTCCAGGCTGACTGGGTTTTGCCAGGCTTAAAAGAGGGCGTCATCCTCACCGGCCAGCAGACCCCGGAGGGGATCGCCGATTTCTATCTCTCGCGCGGCGTCAAGGCGGTGGTCATTAAAACCGGCTGCGACGGCGCCTGGTTCAAGAGCGCCAGCGGCGAACAGGGAACGGTTGATGCCATTAAAGTCGAAAACGTCGTCGATACCGTCGGCGCCGGCGATGGCTTTGCCGTCGGGGTCATTAGCGCCCTGCTGGAAGGCAAAACCCTGCTTCAGGCGGTGAACCGCGGCAATAAAATCGGTTCGCTGGCCATTCAGGTCCAGGGCGACAGCGAGGGGCTGCCCACCCGCGACGCGCTGGGCGAATAACATTTATACGCAACCATAACAGCCGTCCTGTACCCTACCTGCAGCGCGGCACAGCAGCGTCCGTTTCGACGGACGTATGTCACCTCATTGACAGAGGCAAGCCTATGAATAGCTCAACAAATGCAACGAAACGCTGGTGGTACATCATGCCTATCGTGTTTATCACGTATAGCCTGGCGTACCTCGACCGCGCCAACTTCAGCTTCGCCTCCGCGGCAGGCATTACCGAAGACCTGGGCATCACCAAGGGGATCTCCTCCCTGCTGGGGGCCCTGTTCTTCCTCGGCTACTACTTCTTCCAGATCCCCGGCGCTATCTATGCGGAGCGCCGCAGCGTTCGCAAACTGATCTTTATCTGCCTGATCCTGTGGGGCGGCTGCGCCTCCCTGACCGGGATTGTGCATAATATCCCGGCGCTGGCGGCCATTCGCTTTATCCTCGGCGTCGTCGAAGCGGCGGTGATGCCGGCGATGCTGATCTATATCAGCAACTGGTTCACCAAATCCGAGCGCTCGCGGGCCAATACCTTCCTGATCCTCGGCAACCCGGTGACGGTCCTGTGGATGTCGGTGGTCTCCGGCTACCTGATTCAGGCCTTCGGCTGGCGGGAAATGTTCATCATCGAAGGGGTGCCGGCGGTGATCTGGGCCTTCTGCTGGTGGGTGCTGGTGAAAGATAAACCGTCGCAGGTATCCTGGCTGGCGGAGAGTGAAAAAGCCGCGCTGCAGGAACAACTGGATCGTGAACAGCAGGGCATCAAAGCGGTGCGTAACTATGGCGAGGCCTTCCGCTCCCGCAACGTGATCCTGCTCTGCGCTCAGTACTTTGCCTGGAGCATCGGCGTGTACGGTTTTGTACTGTGGCTGCCGTCGATTATCCGCAGCGGCGGCGAAAATATGGGGATGGTGGAAGTGGGCTGGCTCTCTTCGGTTCCGTACCTGGCGGCGACTATCGCCATGATCGTGGTCTCCTGGGCCTCCGATAAAATGCAGAACCGTAAACTGTTCGTCTGGCCGCTGCTGCTGATTGGCGGACTGGCCTTCATCGGCTCCTGGGCGGTTGGCGCCAACCACTTCTGGGTCTCTTACACCCTGCTGGTGGTGGCTGGTGCGGCAATGTATGCGCCTTACGGCCCCTTCTTCGCCATTATTCCGGAAATGCTGCCACGCAACGTCGCCGGCGGCGCGATGGCGCTGATCAACAGCATGGGCGCCCTGGGCTCCTTCTGCGGCTCGTGGTTTGTCGGCTACCTGAACGGCGCCACCGGCAGTCCCGCTGCTTCCTATATTTTTATGGGGGTGGCGCTTTTCGCCTCAGTATGGCTGACTTTGATTGTTAAGCCTGCTAATAATCAAAACCTTCCACTTGGCGCTCATCACGCCTGAACGACTCACACTACGGAGATTCGCATGAAGCCGTCTGTCATTCTCTATAAAACGCTTCCCGACGACCTGCTACAGCGTCTGGAGGAGCACTTTTCCGTCACTCAGGTGAAAAACCTGCGGCCGGAGACCGTTTCGCAGCACGCTGAGGCCTTCGCCCAGGCTGAGGGCCTGCTGGGCTCCAGCGAAAAGGTTGACGCCGCGCTGCTGGAGAAGATGCCGAAGCTGCGTGCGACCTCCACCGTGTCCGTTGGCTATGACAACTTCGACGTCGAGGCGCTGAACGCCCGCCGGGTGCTGCTGATGCATACCCCGACCGTGCTGACCGAGACCGTCGCCGACACGATCATGGCGCTGGTGCTGAGCACCGCCCGCCGGGTGGTGGAAGTGGCGGAGCGCGTCAAAGCGGGCGAGTGGACGAAGAGCATTGGGCCAGACTGGTTCGGCACCGACGTACACCATAAAACCTTAGGTATCGTCGGCATGGGCCGCATCGGCATGGCGCTGGCGCAGCGCGCCCACTTCGGGTTCGGCATGCCGATCCTGTACAACGCGCGCCGCCAGCATCCACAGGCAGAAGAGCGCTTCAACGCCCGCTATTGCGATCTCGATACCCTGCTGCAGGCAGCCGATTTTGTCTGCCTGATCCTGCCCCTGAGCGAAGAGACCCACCATCTGTTCGGTCAGGCGCAGTTCGCCAAAATGAAATCTTCCGCCATCTTTATTAACGCCGGGCGCGGCCCGGTGGTCGATGAGCAGGCGCTGATCGCCGCCCTGCAGGCGGGGGAGATTCACGCTGCCGGCCTTGATGTCTTCGAGCACGAGCCGCTGGCTAAAGATTCGCCGCCGCTGAGCCTGCCGAACGTCGTCGCGCTGCCGCATATCGGCTCCGCCACCCATGAGACGCGCTACAACATGGCGGCCTGCGCGGTGGATAACCTGATCGATGCCCTGAACGGCAAGGTCGAGAAAAACTGCGTCAATCCGCAGGTAAAATAAGCCATAAAAAAACCCGGGTAGCGGCGGCCATCGCCCTCCCCGGGTTCTTTTTGCATTCTGTCCGTCATCCAGCCCGTTCGCCGCAGCTCACGTCAGCCAGACGGGGCATTAGCGGGTGGCGTTCACCGCCGCCGTCCATGCCTGATTAAACGCCTGATGCTGCGCCGCCAGCGGCCCAATCAGCGCATTATACTGGCTGGCCTGCTGCGAGGTCGGGAACTGAATGCCGTTGGCCACAAAGCTCACCTGGGTCCCCTGCTGAGCGACAAAATCCCCCACCTGAACCAGCTGCTGGGTAAAGATCTGCGCGGCCGGGATCAGCGGCTGCAGCGCGTCGGCTGGCGCGGTGACGACCTTGGCGTATACTTGATCGAAGACCGGCTTGAGATCGTCAGCCTGCTTCAGAGCGCCATGCGCGGCATCAGCCTGCATTTTGGCATTCTGCAGCTGCTGGCTGAGCACGCCCAGCGCGCCGTTCGCCTGACGCAGCGGCTCGCGCTGGGTCATATAGTCCTGCGGAACGCGGATCGCATTGACGCTATCCACCACCGGGCGCAGACCAGCGTCCATCGCCTGGCTCACCTGCTGCGAGTAGCCGTAGATCACCGCGTAGTCAGAGACAAACGGCCCAAACTGTTTTTTCTGATCGGCGGTCAGCGTCGGCAGTCGTTCACCGCTACGCATCGCCGTATTCTGCAGGAAGTCGATAAACGCTTTGCGCTGATCGCCCTCTTTATCAAAACACCCACTCAGGCTAACCACCATTAATAAGGCCGCCATAGCCGCAAACCAGCGAGAGCAGGACTTTCCTGTCGCCATTTTTTTACTCCTTTCAGCCAAAAAAAGCGCACAAAGACACACACGTGCCAGACGCTGACAAGGATAGTCCAGCTCGGCCTCGCAGGATACCCTTTACTGCTAATCTTACGCAGGAAAAACGCCATTCCATACGCCGCTATCGCCGCCTGGCGCGTCTGTTATGCGCATCACAAATATGCGCTTTAAATCAGGCCGACGCATATCACGTAACTTATTGATATTATTTAAACAAAAAATCCATCAACCGGCGCCTCGCCCGGAAGCGGACGATAATCGCACGCTTTGGCGCGCGCCCGGATTGCCTGGTCAGCGCTTCAATGATTTGATGAATGAGCGATTAACGGCGATGCGTTCGATTATCGCACAAATCAAACTCAATGACGCGAAGGCGACGATAATAACAAACCTCTGTCCCTCGCTCAGTCTGCCAGGAAAGCCGTATGACTAAGACAACCATCGACATTCAGGCCTTTATCAACGAGCACCCCTTCACCCGCTACCAGTGGATGATCCTCGCGCTCTGCTTCATCACCGTCGCGATGGACGGGTTCGACACCGCGATCATCGGATTCATCGCCTCCGACCTGGTCCAGGAGTGGGGCGTGGAAAAATCAGCCCTCGGCCCGGTGATGAGCGCCGCGCTGGTGGGCCTGGCCGTCGGCGCGTTAACCGCGGGACCGCTGGCTGATCGTATCGGCCGCAAGAAAGTGCTGATTATGTCGATCGTGGTGTTCGGCGGATTCAGCCTGCTCACCGCCTTTGCCACCAGCCTTAACCAGCTGACGCTGCTGCGCTTCCTGACCGGCCTGGGCCTTGGCGCAGCGATGCCCAATGCCGCCACGTTAATGAGCGAATATGCGCCGGAGCGCCGTCGGGCGCTGCTGGTGAACCTGATGTTCGTCGGCTTTCCGATGGGATCGTCGCTGGGCGGCTTTTTATCCGCCTGGATGATCCCGCACTATGGCTGGCAGAGCGTGCTGGTGCTGGGCGGCGTGATGCCTCTCCTGCTGGCGGTGGCTTTAATTTTCCTGCTGCCGGAGTCCGCCCGCTATCTGGTGGTGAAGCGTCAGCCGGCGCAGCGCATTGCCGCCATCCTGCGGCGTATCGCGCCGCTGCCGGAGGCGGTGGAATTTGAGCTGCGCGAAGCAGGCCAGGTGAAAGAGAAGTCGGCTATCGGCGTCATTTTCTCCCCGCGCTACGCAGTGGGTACCGTGATGCTGTGCCTGACCTACTTCATGGGTCTGCTGATCTTCTATCTCCTGACCAGCTGGCTGCCGCTGCTGATCCGTGAAACCGGCGCATCAATGAGTCAGGCCTCAATCATCACCGCTCTGTTCCCGCTCGGCGGCGGAATTGGCGTGCTGATCCTCGGCGCCCTGATGGACAAGATCAACCCCAATAAGGTAGTGGCCGTCGGCTGGCTGCTGACCGGCGTTTTCGTCTGTCTGGTCGGCTTCTCCACCAGCAGCCTGGCGCTGATGGGAGTGATGGTGTTTATCGCCGGCAGTATTATGAACGGCGCGCAGTCGTCGATGCCGGCGCTGGCGGCAGGCTTCTACCCGACGCAAGGGCGCGCCACCGGCGTCGCCTGGATGCTGGGTATCGGCCGCTTCGGCGGGATCCTCGGTGCGTTCAGCGGCGCCTTCCTGATGCAGGCCCAGCTCTCTTTTGAGACCATTTTCACCCTGCTGGCCATCCCGGCGTTCCTGTCAGCCATCGCGCTGCTGATTAAATACCGGGTCAGTAAATCAGCGCCCGTGGCGACAGAGGACGCGAGAGGTCTGCAGAAAGCCTGATCGATAAGCCGGCTGCCCGCGCCGGCTTTGCCGCTTTTTTCTTATCCGTTTACAAAAATTTTCGAAGCCACGCCATCGCGTTAGTAATCATTCTCTTAGGCCCCGTTGCCGTTTGGCTGACGGGGCCGATTCGATAACCTGCTGGCAAATAATCACGGACGTTACCATCCTTTACGCCTTTTTCTGACTATTCTTAAAGAGCTTTAGAAAAATCTCTTCCGCTGTGTGATAAAAGGAGTTCTCAATGGAATATAAAGATCCCGTGTTTGAACTGCTGAGCAGCCTGGAACACATCGTTTTTAAGGACGATAATCAGACACTTACCTCAAACCGTAAGTCCACTGTGTTTAGTGAATTTGAACAGCTGCGTAAAGGCACTGGACTTAAGATTGACGACTTCGCCAACGCCATGGGCGTGAGCGTCGCCATGGTAAGAGAGTGGGAGTCGAGACGGGTAAGACCGTCCCCCACAGAGCTGAAATTAATGCGCCTGATTCAGGCCAATCCGCAGCTTTCAAGACAGTTACTCGATTAATCCAGCGCGCAGCGGCAAGGGCCAGTAAGGGAGCTTTTGCCGCTGCGCCGTAAAAAAAAAGTTTGCTATCAGGTGCTGAACGTGCGTTAATGCTCGCAGGTTTGATGTACAGACCACAGAGCAGTCGAATAGAGCAGTCCTTCTAAGGTTATCCAAAGATACCCCCGTAGTGAACTTTCCCTTTATCGCTTTAAATCTGTAGTCCAGACCGCTACGCCGCAAGGCTCACTTATTTTTTTAAAGGTAATTCACTATGTCCGGTAAAATGACTGGTATCGTAAAATGGTTCAACGCTGACAAAGGCTTCGGCTTCATCACTCCTGACGATGGCTCTAAAGACGTGTTCGTACACTTCTCTGCTATCCAGAACGATGGCTACAAATCCCTGGACGAAGGTCAGAAAGTCTCCTTCACCATCGAAAGCGGCGCTAAAGGCCCGGCAGCTGGCAACGTAACTTCTCTGTAAGTTCAAGCCGCTAAGAATCGAGAATCCCTGCCTGATGGCGGGGATTTTTTTTATCTGTCGCCAGCCGCCGCCAGCATACGATGGCGGCTGCCGGGCATTCAGAGTCGGGCAAAGCGCCAGCCCGTTTCCCCCCACGTCAGGCTGTGGGTGAGTTTCAACCCCTGCAGAAACGCCTCGTCATGCGACACCACCACCAACGCGCCGGGAAACGTCGCCAGCGCACACTCAATGGCCTGTGTCGACGCTAAATCGAGATGGTTGGTCGGCTCATCAAGCAACAGCAGCTGGGCCGGATCGCGTCGCCAGAGCACGCAGGCCAGGGCCGCTTTCAGGCGTTCGCCGCCGCTGAGCGCCGCCAGCGGCAGGTTGACCTTATCGGCGCCCAGCTGCAGCTGCGCCAGACGGGTCCGCAGCAGCCCCTCATCCAGCGGAGTATCGTCCAGGCTCAGATGCGTTATCACCGATAACGACAGATCCAGCTGCGTCAGATGTTGATCCAGATAAGCGGCGCTCACCGACAGCCGGACATCGCCTGAGGCGGCCTGCTCCAGCCCCAGCAGCGTTTTCAGCAAGGTAGTTTTGCCGCAGCCATTCGGCCCTCGCAGCGCGACGCGCATCGGACCATCCACGCGCCAGTCCAGCGGCGCAGCGGGGGAATGGGCGAGCTGCAATGCTTCCACGACCAGCACCTGCTTGCCCGCCGCCACTTCGCTGCCTGGCAGGGTGAACATCACCGGCGTATCCTCTTCCACCCGCTCTCGCGCCTGCTGCACAGCGCCATTCAGACTGCTGTTCTGTTCACGATGCTGACGGCGCAGCGTTCCCGGACGCTCTTTTGCCGCGCCTTTGTACTTCACGCGTTCGAAAGAGGCGATATTCAGGGTATCAACGGTACGCAGTGTCTGCGCCGAGCGCCGCTGGGCAGCATCATGCTCTTTTTGCATTCGCGCGCGGGTGCGTCGCCGCTCGGTCGTCGCATGGTCCAGCGCCGCGCGCGCCGCCTGCTGCTCCGCCTCGCGCTGCCGCTGATATTCGTCATAGTTGCCGCCGTAGCTGCGCAGCGCCGTCGGCGTCAGCTCGATGATCCTCGGCATCCGCGCCAGCAGTTGACGATCGTGGCTGGCGATCAAAGCTCCGCCGTGCCAGTTTTCCAGTTGCTGATAGAGCCACTCTCGCCCCTCACTGTCCAGATGGTTGGTGGGCTCATCCAGCAGCAGATAATCGGCGCCCGAGACGAAGGCGCCGCACAGCAGGGCCTTCATCCGCTCGCCGCCGCTGAGTGAAAAAGCGGGACGATCGGCAGAGAACGGCGGGAGACCGGCATCACGGAAAGCTAAACTCAGCCGATCGGGGAGATCCCAGTGGCCATCCAATAGCTCGAAATCGTCGACCAGTCCATGACCCTGTTCAAGGCGGAACAAGGCGTCAAAGACCGGCGCATAGCCCAGCAGCGTAGCGAGGGTGGTCTCCGGGGTAAGCGTCGGCTGCTGCGCCACCCAGGCAATGGAAGCCGCGCGCTCGATATGGCCACCGGCAGGAGAATCAAGGCCCGCCAGCAGGCGCAACAGACGCGACTTACCGACGCCGTTCCGGCCGACCAGACCGCAAAGGGACGGTTCCAGCGAGACGTTGAGAGGACCAAACAGGGTCTGCCCCGTCGCAAACTGACAGGTGACCTGATGTAAAACAAAAGCGGGGATGTGGGCGCAATGAGCCATAAGCACTCCTGAATGAAATCAATACTCCCCTACCCGCAACGTCTGCGAGGTAAGGCGTGAAGTTCATCAGTCGTGTTTGTTCATTTGTAGGGCGCGCTCCAGTGAGACGAGGGATTCGTCGGGGCATAGGATAGCCACACTCCGCTATGAATTTCAAGCCCGTTTAATTCAACAATCGTTTAAAAATAAAAAGGCCTCCTGATATCAGGAGGCAAATGATTTATTTGGTGAACAATGAAAGGGTGCATTGAGAATGCCTGACACTGCAAGCATAGTGGGGATAGATCCCCACCAGATGCTCTTACTGTTTACTATCACAGGCTAAGAATGCCACCAGCTCACTATTTCCCTGCCTGAGCTGTAATTCATATAGCGAATCACGAACCATCCAGGTCAATAATAAAACAGTGAAGCAAATCACTATTAAGCCAAACAACAGATAGTTTCGCAGCATTCCTCGCCTCCCGTGTTGATTTTCAACAAGTAAGAGGCTACTCTTATGGTGTTGATGCATAGGGGAGCCTCACTTTGATTACTATCAGGTGGGGCTTTTCTCTGTGTGTCTCCCGCTGAATACCTGAGACACACCGTCTCAAGCACCCGCCGCCATTCTAGCGTAAATACCTCACGGAATTATGTTTATATATTCTTAAAATATTTTTTATTGATCAATGTAAATAATTAAAATATCAATGACTGAATTATTAGCGGTTCGACTACTTATATTTCAGGTATAAAAAAACCTGCCCTGAGGCAGGTTTTTTATTATTACCGCTACGCTTACTGCAGCAGAGAAATATCCGCCACCTGCAGGAACAGTTCACGCAGTTTGGACAGCAGCGTCAGACGGTTGATGCGGACATCTTTGTCTTCGGCGTTGACCATCACGTTCTCGAAGAACTCATCCACCGGCTCGCGCAGGGCGGCCAGCTCAATCAGCGCATCCTGATAGCGGCCTGCGGCGAAGTACGGCTGCAGCTTGTCGCGCAGCACCACCAGATTGCCCGCCAGCTTAATTTCCGCCGCTTCTTTCAGCACGGAAGCGTGAACGATGTCGTTCAGCGTCTCGTCGGATTTCGCGAGGATGTTGGAGACACGTTTGTTCGCCGCCGCCAGCGCGGAGGACTCTTCCAGGGTACGGAAGTGCGATACGGCTTTCATGCGCGCATCGAAATCCGCCGGGCGGGTTGGACGACGCGCCAGTACCGCCTGGATAGTGTCGACGCCGTAGCCTTCGTCCTGATACCAGGCGCGGAAGCGGCCCAGCATAAAGTCGATCACGTCATCAACCACGTTGGCGTTGGTCAGCTTCTCACCGTACAGACGCACCGCTTCTTCGGTCAGCGTTTGCAGATCGAGGTTCAGGTTCTTCTCGACGATGATACGCAGGACGCCCAGCGCGGCGCGGCGCAGCGCAAACGGGTCTTTATCGCCTTTCGGGTGCTGGCCGATACCGAAGATACCCGCGAGGGTGTCCATCTTATCGGCAATCGCCACCGCGCAGGCCACCGGGTTAGACGGCAGCGCGTCGCCGGCAAAGCGCGGCTGATACTGTTCGTTCAGCGCCACGGCCACATCTTCCGCTTCGCCATCGTGGCGCGCGTAGTGCATCCCCATCACGCCCTGGGTGTCGGTGAACTCGAAGACCATGTTGGTCATCAGGTCGCACTTGGACAGCAGGCCCGCGCGGGTCGCGTGGTTCACGTCAGCGCCAATCTGCTCGGCAATCCAGCCCGCCAGCGCCTGAATGCGATCGGTCTTGTCGCGCAGCGTACCCAGCTGCTGCTGGAACAGCACGGTTTCCAGACGCGGCAGGTTGTCTTCCAGACGTTTTTTACGGTCGGTGTTGAAGAAGAACTCGGCGTCGGCCAGACGCGGACGGACCACCTTCTCGTTACCGGAGATGATCTGCTGCGGATCTTTCGACTCGATGTTGGCGACGAAGATAAAGTTCGGCAGCAGCTTACCGGCGTTGTCGTAAACCGGGAAGTACTTCTGGTCGCCCTTCATGGTGTAAACCAGCGCTTCAGACGGCACCGCGAGGAATTTTTCTTCGAACTTCGCCGTCAGCACCACCGGCCATTCCACCAGCGAGGTGACTTCTTCCAGCAGGCTTTCGCTCAGATCGGCTTGACCGCCAATCTTACGCGCCGCCTCTTCCGCATCGGCTTTGATTTTGGCTTTACGCTGTTCGTAATCGGCGATGACTTTACCGCGCTCCAGCAGGATCTGCGGGTACTGGTCGGCATGGTCGATGGTGAATTCCGGCTCGCCCATAAAGCGATGGCCGCGGATCACGCGATCGGACGGGATACCGAGGATAGTAGCCGGGATCACCTTGTCGCCCAGCAGCAGCGTGACGGTGTGAACCGGGCGCACGAAGTGGACGTCAGACGCGCCCCAGCGCATCAGTTTCGGGATCGGCAGCTTCGCCAGCGAGCTGGCAATCATGTTCGGCAGCAGCGCTTCGGTGCTTTCGCCCTTCACATGGGCGCGATACAGCAGCCACTCGCCTTTGTCCGTAGTCAGACGTTCGGCCTGATCGACGGTAATACCGCAGCCGCGCGCCCAGCCTTCGGCCGCTTTGCTTGGCTTGCCTTCGGCATCGAACGCCTGGGCAACGGCCGGGCCGCGTTTTTCCACTTCGCGATCGGCTTGCGCCGCCGCCAGGTTGGCCACCTTCAGCGCCAGACGACGCGGGGCGGCAAACCATTCCACTTTACCGTGCGCGAGGCCGGCGTTATCCAGCTCCGCGGTCACGTTCGCAGCAAAAGATTCCGCCAGGCTGCGCAGCGCTTTTGGTGGCAGCTCTTCAGTGCCGATTTCCACCAGAAAAGTATTCTCAGACATGGCCGCCTCTTATTTATTCTTGTTGCACATCGGGAAGCCGAGCGCTTCACGGGAAGCGTAGTACGCTTCCGCCACTGCTTTCGTCAGGGTGCGAATGCGCAGGATATAGCGCTGACGCTCGGTGACGGAGATGGCTTTACGCGCATCCAACAGGTTGAAGCTGTGAGCCGCTTTCAGAATGCGCTCGTAGGCCGGCAGCGGCAGCGGGGTCTCCAGCGCCAGCAGATGCTGGGCCTCTTTCTCATACTGCTCGAAGCAGGAGAAGAGGAAATCGACGTCGGCGTATTCGAAGTTATAGGTGGACTGCTCCACTTCGTTCTGGTGGAACACGTCGCCGTAAGTGGTTTTACCCAGCGGGCCATCGCTCCAGACCAGGTCGTAGACGCTGTCGACGCCCTGGATATACATCGCCAGACGCTCCAGGCCGTAGGTGATCTCGCCGGTCACCGGCTTACACTCCAGGCCGCCCACCTGCTGGAAGTAAGTGAACTGCGTCACTTCCATGCCGTTGAGCCACACTTCCCAACCCAGACCCCAGGCCCCCAGCGTCGGGTTTTCCCAGTTGTCTTCGACGAAGCGAATGTCGTGAATGGTCGGGTCCATACCCAGCTCTTTCAGCGACCCGAGGTACAGCTCCTGGATGTTGTCCGGAGAAGGCTTAATCACCACCTGGAACTGATAGTAATGCTGTAAACGGTTCGGGTTTTCGCCATAGCGGCCATCGGTTGGACGACGGGAAGGCTGCACGTAGGCGGTCGCCATCGGCTCCGGCCCTAACGCGCGCAGGCAGGTCATCGGGTGAGAGGTGCCGGCGCCGACTTCCATGTCCAGTGGTTGAACAATGGTGCAGCCCTGACGAGCCCAGTAATCCTGTAAGGTCAGGATCAGGCCCTGGAAGGTCCTGGTATCAAACTTTTGCATATGATTTCGTGCTGGATACGTGTGGATTTAAAGGAAGGAGTCAGTATACCCGCTGGCTGCGAGATATACAGTACGAAACGGCGTAGTTTCAGGAAAACGGACGAAATTTACGCCAGGCGGGGTCGATTCAGCGCATCGAAAGATGCATAAACTGGCCGTCGGGGTCAAAGGAACAGATGAAACGTTCATTCTTGCCGGTACGACCCGACAGCTCATAGCTCGCCTGGAATTGTTCAAGATGGTTCACGTCAACTAACTGCGTTTGCGTGTTATAGCGGATAGCGGCCTGATCCTTGCAAAGCTGCGCCATATTGAGCGTAGTTTGCGGTGTAATATGCGCGCGCTGCGCCTTTTGCGCCGGCGGGGAAACGGTCTCGCTGCAGCCCGCAAGGAGCAGCGCCAGCATTATGGAAACGACACCTTTCACCACGTTCTCCTCCACCGCCTTGTCAGCAAGTTGTTATCGCAAAGATCCAGTATTACAGGTATTTTGCGAATATCATGAAACAGCGACAAGTCTGTGATCAAAAACTCAGACTAATCTCGTGCGACACCGGGGCATAAGGCGGGTCAGACCTTATATCGCCAGTAGACTTTGAGGGACTGATGCAAGAAAAGATACACTGGATCACCAACCTGCGCGGCATTGCCTGCATGATGGTGGTGATGATCCACAGTACCAGCTGGTATATCACTCATCCGCATACGATTACCCTGCTGCAATGGGATATCGCCAATCTGCTCAATTCCGCCTCCCGCGTCAGCGTGCCGCTGTTTTTTATGATCTCGGGGTATCTGTTTTTTGGGGAACGCAGCGCTCAGCCGCGCCATTTCTGGCGGATTGGCCTGTGCATTGCGTTCTATAGCGCGCTGTCTCTGCTATATATCGCGCTGTTTACCCATATCAACGTCGAGCTGTCGTTAAAGAATTTGCTGCAGAAGCCCGTCTTCTACCACCTGTGGTTTTTCTTTGCTATCGCCGTTATCTATCTGCTCTCGCCGCTTATTCAGGTTAAATCCGTCAACGGCAAAATGCTGCTGGCGCTGATGACGATCCTCGGCATTCTGGCCAACCCCAACATGGTTGGCGTCAAAGCCGCCGGGATTGAGTGGCTGCCGGTCAACCTCTATATCAATGGCGACACCTTTTATTACGTGCTCTACGGCGTGTTGGGCAGGGCCATTGGCACCCTGGATACCGATAAAAAATGGCTGACCCCGCTCTGCGCCGCGCTGTTCCTCGCCGCCGTGTGGGTCATCTCCCGCGGCACGCTGCATGAGCTACGCTGGCGCGGGGACTTCGGCGACACCTGGTATCTCTACTGCGGGCCGGCGGTGTTCGTTTGCGCGGTCGCCCTGCTGACGCTCGCCAAAAAATGGCTGAACGCGCGTCCCCTGCCCGGTATCGAATGTATTGCACGTCATTCTCTGGGAATTTACGGCTTCCATGCCCTGATTGTGCATGCGCTGCGCGCCAGCCATCTGGAACTGAGCCGCTGGCCGCTGCTGGATATTGTGTGGATTTTCAGCGCCGCCCTGCTCGGCAGCCTGCTGCTGTCCGGCCTGGTGCAGCGGGTTGATAGCCGGCGGCTGGTCAGTTAACGACCTGCCGCCGAGAGCGGGCCTGACTCACAGTTCAGGCCCCTCTTCCGGCACGCTGAGAGGCTCTCTTACACGGGTCGGGTCCCAGGCATCACGCACGTTTTTCTGCACCGCAACGGCGCCAAACAGGCTCAAAAAGTACGCCAGTCCATAGAACCCTTTCTCGCTGAGCAGCAGACTGGCGTTCCACAACCCGATAACCAGCAGGCCAACGGCGATGACGAAGGCCACCAGACAGGTGGTGTAGTACAGCGCGGTGGTCGGAATGGCTTCATATTTATCGCGCACCGTCTTCTGATAAGACGCTGCGGCAAACAACCCCAGCACCAGGACAGCAAAATAATAGCCTTTTTCATTCAACTGCATATCCGCATTCCACAGGCCGACCAGATAGGTGGCGATGCCGCCGATCAGGGCAATCCAGGAGATTAAATGAAAGGCCGGAGAATACGTCGCGTGCTTGTTTTCCATTACTTTTACCTCTTACGCGCCCACGGATGGCGCTTATTCCGTTTTTTGCATCGCGCAGGCGACGCGGATCCGTTCGGGGGTTGCCGATGCGCCATATAAGCAGACAAACCATGCCGCGATATAGACGGCTTTTTCATGCCAGCCTGCCGGCACATACCAGGCGCCCACCAGCAGCAGGCCGACCGATAGCAGCAGCACCAACCGGCATAAGGCAATAAAACCGTCGTCCTGTTCCTGCCACCGTCTGGCGCGCTGATGGGCGAGGACGGCAAACATCCCCATCACCAGTACGCCGAGAAAATAACCTTTACCGCTAAACAACGGGCAGGTTCGCCAGATACCGAGCAGATAAACCAGCGATCCTGCTGCCATCATCACCCTGGCAATATTGCGTTTTGTGTTCATCTCACCTCCCTGGTCGACAGGGGCTGATTATGACCGACTCCCCCGGCGATGCCTCAGGTTACGCACGGCCAAACGGAGATTTCGGAATAAACAAATACGCTTTTTTGGATGGATGTAGCCGGGACATTCAGGGAAGTAATCCGCCCGGCGTTGCCGGACGGACTGAGGCTATGACATCAGCGGTTTCAGCTGCTGATAAATCTGGCGGAAGGTTTCCCGCTGTGGCGCATAGTGGGCCACTCGGCGATCGTCCGGGCGATGCGCTTGCTCAAGCGGCAGCGGCGACAACAGCCCGGCGCGGTCGGCTTCGCCGTGCACCGCCAGCTGCGCCAGCCTGGCCGCCCCCAGCGCCGGGCCGACGTCGCCCCCGGTACGATAATCGAGCTGCTGGCCGCTGATATCCGCCAGCATTTGTCGCCAGTAAGCGCTACGCGCCCCGCCGCCGATAAGGGTGATGCTCTGCGGCTTGATGCCGCAGGCGTGAACCACGTCCATGCCGTCCGCCAGCGCATAGCCCACCCCCTCCAGCACCGCCCGCGCCAGCTCTGCCGGCCCATGCTGATGCGTCAGGCCGAAGAAGACGCCCTTGGCCTGCGGGTTGTTGTGCGGCGTGCGTTCGCCCGACAGATAGGGCAGGAACCACACCGGACCGGCGCTCTCGTCGGCTGACTGCGCCGCCGCAATCAGCGCCGGCACGCTGGCGAGACCGGTTAATTTCGCCGCCCAGTCCAGACAGGAAGCCGCGCTGAGCATCACCGACATCAGATGCCAGCGGCCCGGCAGCGCATGGCAAAAGCTATGCACTGCGCTTTCAGGCTTGCTGAGGAACCCTTCGCTGACCGCGAAATACACACCTGAAGTGCCCAGCGACAGCATCGCCTGACCGGCATCGGCCATGCCGACCCCGACCGCGCCAGCGGCGTTGTCGCCGCCGCCCCCCACCACCAGCGCCTGTGGCATATTCCACGCCTGCGCCACCTCCGGACGCAGCTGCCCGGTGACGTCGCTGCCTTCAAACAGCGCCGGCATCGCGTCCCGGCTGAGATCGCAGGCGGCGAGCATCTCATCGCTCCAGTCGCGTCGGGCGACATCCATCCACAGGGTACCGGCGGCGTCAGACATATCGCTGGCAAGCTCGCCGGTCATCCGCAGACGCAGATAATCCTTCGGCAACAGCACTTTATCGACCTGGCTGAACACCGCCGCCTCGTGGCGCTGCACCCACAAGAGCTTCGGCGCCGTAAAGCCCGGCATCATCAGGTTGCCGGTGATCTGCCGGGAAGCGCTGACTTTTTCCTCCAGCAGCTGGCACTCTTCGCCGCAGCGGCCGTCATTCCATAAAATGGCAGGACGCAGCACCTGTAGCGATTTATCCAGCAGGGTGGCGCCGTGCATCTGCCCGGCGATCCCCAGCGCCTTCACGTCGCGCAGACTATGCTGCGCGCCCAGGGCTTTCATCGCCGTGTCCGTAGCCTGCCACCACTGCTCGGGATCTTGTTCCGACCACAGCGGATGCGGACGCGAGACGGTGAGTTTTTCGGTATGCGATGCCACCACATCACCCTGCTCATTGAGCAGAATGGCTTTGACGCCCGATGTCCCCAGATCGATGCCGATATACATACTACCTCTCCTTAAACGCGCGCCACGGCTGAGCGTGGCGCGAACAGAGCATCCTGGTGGCGGTCCCGGTCACGCCGGGCGCCGCCGCATGATTACTTGTCAAACAGATAATGGTTGACCAGGTTTTCCAGTTGTTCCTGTTGGCCGCTGCGATGCTGCGGCGCCAGCTGATGCTGAGCGGCGTACTGGGCAATGTCGCTGAGGGTCATCTGCCCGTTAAGGATCTGCTGCCCCAGCTCGCCGTTCCAGCCGGCGTAGCGTTTGGCCACGCGTTTATCCAGCTCACCGTCTTCGATCATCCGCGCCGCGACCTTCAGCGACAGCGCCATGGTATCCATCGCGCCAATATGACCGTAGAACAGATCGTATTTGTCGGTGCTCTGACGGCGCACTTTCGCATCAAAATTGAGGCCGCCGGTGGTGAAGCCGCCCGCTTTGAGAATTTCATACATCACCAGCGCGTTCTCTTCGACGCTGTTCGGGAACTGGTCGGTATCCCAGCCCAGCTGCGGATCGCCGCGGTTGGCGTCGACGGAACCGAACAGCCCCAGCGCGATGGCCGTCGCGATCTCATGATGGAACGAGTGGCCGGCAAGGGTCGCATGGTTGGCTTCAATGTTCAGTTTAATCTCTTTTTCCAGACCAAACTGCTTGAGGAAGCCGTACACGGTAGAGGCGTCATAATCATACTGATGCTTGGTAGGCTCCTGCGGTTTGGGCTCGATCAGCAGCGTGCCTTTAAAGCCGATTTTATGCTTATGCTCCACCACCAGCTGCATAAAGCGCCCTATCTGTTCACGCTCCTGGCGCAGGTCGGTATTCAGCAGGGTTTCATAGCCCTCGCGACCGCCCCACAGGACATAGTTTTCGCCGCCCAGCTGATGGGTGGCATTCATGGCGGTAACCACCTGGGTGGCCGCCCAGCTAAACACTTCCGGGTCCGGGTTGGTGGCCGCGCCGGCGCCGTAGCGCGGGTTGGTGAAGCAGTTTGCGGTCCCCCACAGGAGCTTGACGCCGCTCTGCTGCTGCTTCTCCGCCAGCACCTCGACCATCCGGGCGAAGTTATTGCTGTACTCCTTGAGCGAACTCCCTTCCGGCGAGACGTCAACGTCGTGGAAGCAGTAGTAAGGCACGTTGAGTTTATGGAAAAATTCGAACGCCACATCGGCTTTGCGTTTGGCCATCTCCAGGGCGTCGCCAGGCTGCTGCCATGGGCGGTCGAAGGAGCCCACGCCAAACATATCGGCGCCATTCCAGCAGAAGGTGTGCCAGTAACAGGCCGCAAAACGCAGATGATCTTCCATCCGTTTGCCCAGCACCAGTTCATCCGGGTTGTAATGACGGAAAGCCAGCGGGTTAGCGGATTTCGGGCCTTCGTAACGAACGCGATCGAGTTGATCGAAATAGGTCTGCATAGAGAACTCCATATTCAGAGATGCGGCGAATAACCAATCAGGTACCCTAAATAATTCGAGTTGCAGGAAGGCGGCAGGAGCGCGAGTCCCCGATAACCAGGGGGCGAAGCAACGAATGTCACCAACACACCTACAACTTGAAGTATGACGGGTTTAAGCCAATATAGAATTTCGCTTTCATTTTCCTCAATTACGTTATTTCACACCGCCATTGAGAGAATCCACAAACGTGCGCCAGCTCGCAAAAAATAATATCGGCGCGTTCTTCTGCCGTCCTGTCAGAGAGGTCCAGTGCAATAATAAGAGTGTGCATGAATAAAATACGATCGCCGTCATAATTTGCGCATTAAACGAAATTTCATAACTGCAAAATAAGAACCGGTAATTGCCAGCCCTGCTTTCCGCGTTAAGAATCTGTAACGTATCCGCAACCTCATGTATCAAACATTATTTTTCCGTTCGTCTTACCTACCCTTACAAAAAAGGTATCGTTATTATGAAGATAAAGAACCTTTGCCTTACGCTTTGCGCTAGCTCCCTCCTGCTCGCCAGCATGGCGGGGATGGCGAAAGAAGTGAAGATTGGCATGGCCATCGACGATCTGCGTCTGGAACGCTGGCAGAAAGACCGCGATATTTTCGTCAATAAAGCGGAATCCTTAGGCGCCAAAGTTTTTGTCCAGTCCGCCAATGGCAATGAAGAAACGCAGATGTCGCAAATTGAAAACATGATCAACCGCGGCGTCGATGTCTTGGTCATTATTCCTTATAACGGTCAGGTGCTCAGTAACGTTATTAAAGAGGCCAAGCAGGAAGGTATTAAAGTGCTGGCCTATGATCGCATGATTAATAATGCCGATATTGATTTCTATATTTCTTTCGACAATGAAAAAGTCGGCGAAATGCAGGCGCAAAGCCTGGTCGACAAAGTGCCGCAGGGTAATTATTTTCTGATGGGCGGCTCGCCGGTGGATAATAACGCCAAGCTGTTCCGCGCCGGCCAGATGAAGATCCTCAAGCCGTATGTCGATGAGGGCAAAATTAAGATTGTCGGCGATCAGTGGGTTGACGGCTGGCTGCCGGAAAACGCGCTGAAAATAATGGAAAACGCGCTGACGGCGAATAATAACAAAATCGATGCCGTGGTGGCCTCCAATGACGCAACCGCCGGCGGCGCCATCCAGGCCTTAACCGCCCAGGGGCTGGCAGGCAAAGTGGCGATCTCCGGTCAGGATGCTGACCTGGCGGGCGTGAAGCGCATTATTTCCGGTACCCAGACGATGACCGTCTATAAACCGATTACCACCCTGGCCACCAACGCCGCCGAAATCGCCGTTGAGCTGGGCAACGATAAGCAGCCGAAGTCTGACACCACGCTAAATAACGGCTTAAAAGATGTCCCTTCGCGCCTGTTAACGCCAATTGAAGTGAATAAAGAGAATATCGACGCCACGGTGATTAAAGACGGTTTCCATAAAAAGAGTGAACTGTAATGGCTGACGCCCCGCTACGGGGCGTCATTTTCATCCCGCCGGATATCACTTTTGCGGAGTCTTTATGGCCTGGCTACTCGAAATGAAGAACATCACCAAAACCTTCGGCGCCGTTAAGGCCGTGGATAATGTCAGCCTGCGCCTGAACGCTGGCGAGGTGGTCTCGTTATGCGGTGAAAATGGTTCGGGAAAATCGACGCTGATGAAGGTGCTGTGCGGTATCTATCCGCACGGAAGCTATGAGGGCGAGATTATTTTTGCCGGCGAAACGCTGCAGGCAAACCATATTCGCGATACCGAACGTAAAGGCATCGCCATTATTCATCAGGAGCTGGCGCTGGTGAAACATCTCACCGTGCTGGAGAACATTTTCCTCGGCGCCGAAATATCCCGCCACGGCCTGCTGGATTATGAAACCATGACGCTGCGCTGCCAGAAGCTGCTGGCGCAGGTCAATCTGCCCATTTCGCCCGACACCCGCGTCGGCGACCTCGGCCTCGGTCAGCAGCAGCTGGTGGAGATCGCCAAGGCGCTGAATAAACAGGTGCGCCTGCTGATCCTCGACGAACCAACCGCCTCCTTAACCGAACAAGAGACCGCGACGCTGCTGGCGATCGTTCGCGATCTGCAAAACCACGATATCGCCTGCATCTATATTTCGCACAAGCTCAATGAGGTCAAAGCGATCTCCGATACGATCTGCGTGATCCGCGATGGCCAGCATATCGGCACCCGCGACGCCAGCGGCATGAGCGAAGACGACATCATCACCATGATGGTTGGCCGGGAGCTCACCGCGCTCTATCCCAGCGAACCGCACGCCCACGGCGAGGAGATCCTGCGGGTCGAACATTTAACCGCCTGGCACCCGGTAAACCGTCATATTAAGCGGGTCAACGACGTCTCGTTTTCCCTGCATCGCGGGGAGATCCTCGGCATCGCCGGGCTGGTCGGCGCCGGACGGACCGAGGCGGTGCAGTGCCTGTTCGGCGTCTGGCCGGGGCGCTGGCAGGGGGAGATCTTCATTGATGGCCAGCCGGTCAGCATCACTAACTGTCAGCAGGCCATTGGCCACGGCATCGCCATGGTGCCGGAAGACCGCAAAAAAGACGGCATCGTGCCGGTGATGGCGGTGGGTAAAAACATTACCCTGGCGGCGCTCAGCCAGTTCACCGGCGCGATGAGCAGCCTGGACGACGCCGCCGAGCAGCACTGTATTGAGCAGTCCATTCAGCGATTGAAAATTAAAACCTCCTCGCCGGAGCTGGCGATTGGCCGCCTGAGCGGCGGCAACCAGCAAAAGGCGATTCTGGCCCGCTGTCTGCTGCTGAATCCACGCATTCTGATCCTCGACGAACCCACCCGCGGCATCGATATCGGGGCGAAGTATGAAATTTATAAACTGATTAACCAGCTGGTGCAGCAGGGCATCGCGGTCATTGTCATTTCATCCGAACTGCCCGAGGTGCTTGGTCTTAGCGATCGGGTGCTGGTCATGCACGAAGGCAGGCTAAAAGCCAATTTGGTTAATCAACATCTGACCCAGGAACAGGTGATGGAAGCCGCGCTGAGGAGCGAACGCCATGTCGAAGAACACGTCGTCTGAAATCAAACTTACCCCAACCGCCCCCACCGCCCTGCCGGCGCTGAAGGGGCTGAACCTCCAGGTCTTCGTGATGATCGCCGCGATCGTCGTCATTATGCTGTTTTTCACCTGGGTTACCGATGGCGCCTACCTGAGCGCGCGCAATATCTCCAACCTGCTGCGCCAGACGGCCATAACCGGCATCCTCGCCGTCGGCATGGTGTTTGTGATTATTTCGGCAGAAATCGACCTGTCCGTCGGCTCGATGATGGGGCTGTTGGGCGGCGCCGCGGCGATCTTTGACGTCTGGCTCGGCTGGCCGCTGCCGCTCACCATTCTGGTGACGCTGGTGATGGGGCTGCTGCTCGGCGCATGGAACGGATGGTGGGTGGCCTATCGCAAGGTCCCCTCGTTTATCGTCACCCTCGCCGGGATGCTGGCGTTTCGCGGCATTCTGATCGGCATCACCAACGGGACCACCGTCTCGCCCACCAGCCCGGCGATGGCGCAGATCGGCCAAAGCTACCTGCCCGATGGCATTGGCTTTGGCATCGGCGTTGTCGGCATGGCGGCGTTCATTATCTGGCAGTGGCGCGGACGGATGCGTCGGCAGGCGTTAGGTCTGGCGACCGCGTCCTCCACCGCGGCCGTTGGCCGCCAGGCCATTACCGCGGTGATTGTGCTGGGCGCAATCTGGCTGCTCAATGACTATCGCGGCGTGCCGACGCCGGTACTGATCCTCGCCGCCCTGCTGCTGGCAGGCCTGTTCATGGCCACTCGCACCGCCTTTGGCCGCCGCATCTACGCCATCGGCGGCAACCTGGAGGCGGCACGCCTGTCCGGGATTAACGTCGAGCGTACCAAGCTGGCGGTGTTTGCCATTAACGGCCTGATGGTCGCCATTGCCGGACTGATCCTCAGCTCGCGCCTTGGCGCGGGCTCCCCCTCGGCGGGCAACATCGCCGAACTGGACGCCATCGCCGCCTGCGTCATCGGCGGTACCAGCCTGGCGGGCGGTATCGGCAGTGTCGCCGGGGCGGTAATGGGGGCGTTTATTATGTCGGCCCTGGATAACGGCATGAGCATGATGGACGTTGCCACCTTCTGGCAATATATCGTCAAAGGCGCCATTTTGCTGCTGGCGGTGTGGATGGACTCCGCCACCAAGCGGCGCGCGTAAGGAAGCGCTCTCTGAAGAATGTCTGAATTCTTTGCGCTACCACCAAACTTCGCCATAAGGCGCTTGAAATATCTCGGGCATTAGCCGGTAGTGTATACCCAACAGCATTCGGGTTGCAGACGGCGCATCCCAGCCGCGTATCGCGTACGTGGCTGGGGTGAATGAGAAAGCCAGGCCATCGGCAACATCATGAATGAAGGGGTATGACCGGGGTTAGAGCAGGAACATCATCTATGTTTGAAAAGCGTCACCGTATCACGCTGTTATTTAACGCCAACAAAGCTTATGACCGCCAGGTGGTTGAGGGTGTCGGCGAGTATCTGCAGGCCTCTCAGCTGGAGTGGGATATCTTTATTGAAGAGGATTTTCGGGCACGAATCGAAAACATCAAAGAGTGGTTAGGCGATGGCGTTATCGCCGACTATGACGATCCCGAAATCGAAAAGCTACTGGCCGATGTCAACGTCCCCATCGTCGGCGTCGGCGGCTCTTATCATCAGCCAGAGCAGTACCCGCCGGTCCACTATATCGCCACGGACAACACCGCGCTGGTGGAAAGCGCCTTTCTTCATCTGAAGGAAAAAGGGGTACACCGCTTCGCGTTTTACGGACTGCCCACCTCCAGCGGTAAACGCTGGGCGGTAGAGCGCGAGTATGCCTTCTGCCAGCTGGTGGCGAAGGAGAAGTACCGCGGCGTGGTCTACCAGGGGCTGGAGACGGCGCCGGAAAACTGGCAGCACGCGCAAAACCGGCTCGCCGACTGGCTGCAAACGCTGCCGCCGCAAACCGGCATTATCGCCGTCACCGACGCGCGCGCCCGCCACGTCCTGCAGGCCTGCGAGCTGCTGCATATCCCGGTGCCCGAGAAACTGTGCGTTATTGGCATCGATAATGAGGAGCTGACCCGCTACCTCTCGCGCGTCGCCCTCTCCTCCGTCGCCCAGGGCACCCGCCAGATGGGTTATCAGGCGGCAAAATTGCTCCACCGGCTGCTGAATAACGAGGCGCTCCCGCTGCAGCGCCAGCTGATCCCGCCGATGCGCGTCGTTGAACGACGTTCCACCGACTACCGGTCGTTAAACGATCCTTCCGTGATTCAGGCGATGCATTACATTCGCAACAATGCCTGCAAAGGCATCAAGGTGGAGCAGGTGCTCGACGCCGTCGGCATTTCACGCTCCAACCTGGAGAAACGCTTTAAAGAGGAGGTCGGGGAGACCATCCACACGGTGATCCACAGCGAGAAACTGGAAAAGGCGCGCAGCCTGCTGGTGTCCACCAGCCTGTCGATCAATGAAATTTCACAGATGTGCGGCTACCCGTCGCTGCAATATTTCTATTCGGTGTTTAAGAAAGAGTACGACGTGACGCCGAAGGAGTACCGTGACCGGCACAGCGAAGTCATGATGTAGAGAGCAAAGAAAAATGCCCGGGCTTGCGCGCCGGGCATGAATAATCACGTAGATAAGCACATTACATGTGCGCGGCAATTAACCGCTGGTTATCCTGATACATCGCGAAGAGATAGTTGTTGTAGCTCGACCCTCTGGTCGAATAGCCCTTCAGCTTATGAATCATGGTGCTGGCCGTTACTTCCTGATCCGCCTTGCGCAGCTGCAGGCGCGATTTGCGGAAAGAGGAATAGGCCGGGTGGGTGTTCAGGTTTGTGACGTAAGCCTGCACCGACTGCTCCACCGACTCAAACTGCGAGTAGCCTTTCATCGCGCCGCGGCAGCGACCAGCGCCGCACTTCATGCCGAACAGATTGTTGTTCTCACGCGCCAGCTTGGAAGTACCCCAGCCACTTTCCGCCGCCGCCATGGTCGCGACCATGCTGTTCGGAATAATGTCGACACGCTCAAGCAGCGTGTTCCAGGGCACATGACGCGTATTACCTGACCACTTCACCTTATAACGTGTCGCGATGTCTTTCAGGCGCGCCTTTTCGCTCGGCGACCAGCGAGCATCGTACTGCTTGGATACAAGCCAGTTACGATCCGCAGTAATCGCCTGATTCTGCTTGGTAATATAAGGCATGACCGTCCGGAGAAACGCTTTTTTCCTTGGTGTTCCGGAAGGGTATTTTCGCAAGTCAGGAAGTGAACTGCTCTTTACACTATTGCGAGAATACTCTTGTTTACTGCTTACCTTAGTACTACTTATCTTCTTAACCGTTGGGGCTTTATGACTCTTTGTTGCTGTGTGCGTTGTTGCCAACACACTACCTGAAAAGACGCAGGTTAGTAACATAAGTATGGCGGCCCCATATCGTCGTATGGGATTCGATATCATCAGGTCTCCTGGTCGGATATATGCATTCCAACACCTTGTTTTTCACAAAAAAACGATAGCTGAATCGCTAATAGTATCAAAAATACGCACTGAGAGCATCAACAGAAATAGTCCAATTCCGAATTGCTGTCATCTGAAATCGGTTTCTGCGCCGCATCGCTAGCGCGAAAATGCTAGCTTCGTCTCATTTTTAGCCTATTTTTTGAGCGGTGTCACTCACCCCTTTTCATCCTCCTGGTAAAACGTCCGCCGGGAGGAGTTCACTCGCGCGGCAACAAGGCACACTAGCTAAAAACCGCTCAAGGATCCCGCAATGAAACTCGCTGCGCTTGCCACGTTATTCGTGCCTGGGATGGCCTTTGCCGCCTGGACTACCGCCGACTTCCCTGCTTTTACCGAAGAAGGGACGGGTCGCTTCATCAGCCAGAAAGTGGTTGAGAAGGGTACACGTCCCCTGCAGCTAAATTTTGACCAACAGTGCTGGCAGCCTTCCGGCGGCATTAAGCTCAACCAGATGCTCTCCATGGAACCCTGTCGCGGCACGACGCCGCAATGGCGCATCTTCCGCCAGGGTCTGTATACCCTGGAAGTGGATACTCGCTCCGGCACGCCGACGATGATGATTTCGCTGGAAGAAAAAGAGGCCAGCGCCGCGGCGCCGCAGATCCGCCAGTGTCCGAAGTGGGATGGAAAACCTCTCACCCTCGACGTCAGTAAAACCTTCCCCGAGGGCAGCAAGGTTCGCGATTTCTACAGCGGCAATGTCGCGACCGTCAGCGGCGGCAAAATCACGCTGCAGCCCGCCTTCGGCAGCAATGGTCTGCTGCTGCTCGAGCGCGCCGAGACGGCCGCGCCGGCGCCGTTCGACTGGCACAACGCCACCGTCTATTTCGTCCTGACCGACCGCTTCGTGAACGGTAATCCGGCCAACGACAATAGCTATGGCCGACATAAAGACGGGATGCAGGAGATCGGCACCTTCCACGGCGGCGACCTGCAGGGATTAACCAGCAAGCTGGATTATCTGCAGCAGATGGGGGTCAATGCCCTGTGGATCAGCTCCCCGCTCGAGCAGATCCACGGCTGGGTCGGCGGCGGGACGAAAGGCGATTTTCCACACTACGCCTACCACGGCTATTACACCCAGGACTGGTCGAAACTGGACGCCAATATGGGGACCGAAGCCGATCTCCGTCGGCTGGTGGATGAAGCGCATAAGCGCGGAATACGTATTCTGTTCGACGTGGTGATGAACCATACCGGTTACGCCACCCTGGCCGACATGCAGGAGTTCCAGTTCGGCTCTCTGTATCTGCAAGGGGATGAGCTGAAAAAAACCCTCGGCGAGCGCTGGACGGACTGGAAGCCCGGCGCGGGCCAGACCTGGCACAGCTTTAACGACTATATCAACTTCAGCGATAAAGCCGGGTGGGAGAAATGGTGGGGCAAGAAGTGGATCCGCACCGATATCGGCGATTACGACAACCCGGGCTATGACGATCTCACCATGTCGCTGGCCTTCCTGCCGGATCTGAAAACCGAATCGAAGGAGGCGTCGGGCCTGCCGAACTTCTACAGCCATAAACCGGACACTGCGGCGAAAGCGATCCCGGGCTATACGCCGCGCGACTACCTGACGCACTGGCTGAGCCAGTGGGTGCGCGACTACGGCATCGACGGCTTCCGCGTCGATACCGCTAAACATGTGGAGATGGACGCCTGGCAGCAGTTAAAAACCCAGGCCACCGCCGCGCTGGCGGAGTGGAAGAAAGCCAATCCGGATAAAGCGCTGGATGCGGCGCCGTTCTGGATGACCGGCGAAGCCTGGGGACACGGGGTGATGGAGAGCGATTACTATCGCCACGGTTTTGATGCGATGATCAATTTCGACTACCAGGACCAGGCGGCGAAAGCGGCTAACTGCATGGCCAACATTGACCTCACCTGGCAGCAAATGGCGGACAAGCTGCAGAGCTTTAACGTCCTGAGCTACCTCTCCTCGCACGATACGCGCCTGTTCCGCGAAGGCGGCACCACGGCGGCAGAGCTGTTGCTGCTGGCCCCTGGCGCCGTGCAGATCTTCTATGGTGACGAGTCGTCGCGCCCGTTCGGCCCCACCGGCTCGGACCCGCTACAGGGCACCCGTTCAGAGATGAACTGGCAGGATGTCAACGGTAAAGCGGCCCGCAGCGTTACCCACTGGCAGAAGATCGGCCAGTTCCGCGCGCGCCATCCGGCGATCGGCATGGGCAAACAGACAACGCTGTCGATGCCGCGGGGTTACGGATTCGTGCGCGAGAGCGGTGAAGACAAAGTGATGGTCATCTGGGCCGGACAACAGCAGTAAAGCAGGAGTGGCTCCCTGCCCGGCGGGGAGCCAGTCAGCACAATACGCTGATAAAAAATCGATTCACAGGATAAAAACAAAAACACCCCCCTTCCCTTCGATTTGCACCACGCTGGCGCTGGCGTTATGGTTAGCCACTTTCCAGAACCACCGACAGACGATTCGCGATGACATTTTCCCTTTTCGGCGACAAATTCACCCGTCATTCAGGCATTACCCGCCTGATGGAAGACCTTAATGACGGTCTGCGCACGCCGGGCGCTATTATGCTGGGCGGCGGCAACCCCGCTCAGATCCCGGAGATGAATGACTACTTCCAGCAGCTGCTCTCCGACATGCTGGATAATGGCAAAGCCCTTGATGCGCTTTGTAATTATGATGGTCCGCAGGGCAAAAGCGAGCTGCTGAGCCTGCTGGCGAAGATGCTGCGCGACGAGCTGGGCTGGGAGATCGAACCACAGAATATTGCGCTAACAAACGGCAGTCAGAGCGCATTTTTCTACTTGTTTAATCTGTTCGCAGGCCGTCGGGCAGATGGCACCACCCGTAAGGTGCTGTTCCCGCTGACGCCGGAATATATCGGCTATGCCGATGCCGGCCTGGAAGAGGATCTGTTCGTTGCCACCCGGCCGAATATCGAACTGCTGCCGGAAGGCCAGTTCAAGTACCACGTTGATTTTGAGCATCTGCAGGTGACGGAAGAGACCGGGATGATCTGCGTCTCGCGTCCCACCAACCCGACCGGCAACGTCATCACTGATGAAGAGCTGATCAAACTGGATGCGCTGGCGAATCAGCATGGGGTCCCGCTGGTGATTGATAACGCCTACGGCGTGCCGTTCCCGGGCATTATTTTCAGCGACGCCCGACCGCTGTGGAATCCGAACATCGTGCTGTGTATGAGCCTGTCCAAGCTGGGCCTGCCGGGCAGCCGCTGCGGGATTATCATCGCCAACGAGAAAATCATCACCGCCATCAGCAACATGAACGGCATTATCAGCCTCGCGCCCGGCGGTATCGGGCCGGCAATGATGTGTGAAATGATTAAACGTCAGGATCTGCTGCGCCTGTCAGAGACAGTGATCAAACCCTTCTATTACCAGCGGGTGCAGGAGACCATCGCCATTATTCGCCGCTATCTGCCGGAGGAGCGCTGCCTTATTCACAAACCGGAGGGGGCGATCTTCCTCTGGCTGTGGTTTAAGGATCTGCCGATCTCCACCGAGCTGCTGTATCAGCGGCTGAAAAAGCGCGGCGTGCTGATGGTGCCGGGGGATTTCTTCTTCCCGGGACTCGATAAACCGTGGCCGCATACCCACCAGTGCATGCGCATGAACTATGTGCCGGACCCGCAAAAAATCGAGGCCGGGGTGAAAATTCTCGCCGAAGAGGTTGAATTCGCCTGGCGCGAACAGGAAACCTAATCCCTGACGCCGCTGACGGGAAACGCCCGTTAGCGGACCCGCTCACGCCAGCGCCAGCCGCTGGCGTTTTTGCGCGCATAGCGCCTCCAGCTCCGCGGGAGCCATCACCCGCAGCGCCTGCGTCGGGCAGGCGGCTACGCAGGCCGGCCCCTCGGCGCGGTGGTGACATAAATCGCATTTCAGCGCCTGCGCCTGCTGGTTCACCACCGTGACGGTCATTGCGCCGTACGGGCAGGCCACCATGCAGCTTTTACAGCCGATGCAGCGGCGCTGATCGACCCACCAAACGTCCTCCTCCCGACGAATCGCCCCCTGCGGGCAGACGCTGGCGCAAGGCGCATCCTCGCACTGCCGACAGGCCGTCGCCGTTGATATCTCGCCGCTTTTCACCACCCGGATACGCGGCGTGAAATGGCCTGTCGACAGCATGGAGACATCCTGCGCCTGCTGGTGCGCCACCGCGCAGGCCACTTCACAGGTACGACAGCCAATACACTGCTGGGCATTGGCAATAAGAAACCGGTTCATCCTCTGCTCCCTGGGGATAAAACCGCAGGGTGCCAGAATAATCCCTGCCCGCGCTTTGATCCTGAATGGAATCAGCGCTGTTTTTAGTCACTAGCACAAGTGATTTTTCATTACGCTGAATTAATGTGCTCCTTACAGTAGCGGCGCTTCCAGGCTGCAGGCGTGAGGCTGGTGTGCTTGCGAAAGATCTTGCGAAAATAACCGACGTCATTAAAGCCGCACTGGCTCGCGACTTCGGTCAACGACAGTGAATCACTGATCAATAGCTTTTCCGCCGCTCTGACCCGCTGACGATGCAGCGCTTCGGTCAACGTCACGCGAAAAACGTGACGATAGACGCGTCCTAAATAGTCCGCATTACAGTGCAGCTCTTTCGCCAGCGTCGATGCTGAAACAGGCAAGTGGTAACGGGTATGGATGATCTGCTGCGCTTTCCAGGCCAGCGCAGCGCCGGGACTGTCGTCCGGTTTTTCGCTTGCCGCCGCGGCAATCTGCTGCAGTATCAGCAATAACAGGAGCTCCAGCGCCAGGCTGCGGTGAATATTCTCCTGTTCACGAAGAAACTGGCGAAACAGCGAAATAATGTATTGTGGATCGCTGACGCGGGTATGTTGCGGAACGTTAAGCAGCGCAGGCGGCAGAGACCGGACACTCTCCGTCAGTACTTCAAAATGCAGCCAATAAAATTTCAGGTCGGCGGGAAATTCCCCCACCCCAACATGAGAACGTTCTGGCCACAGCAGTAAACTCTCCCCTGCATTAACGTTAAATATTTCACCCTCCTCGCAAATCGTTAACGTCCCCTTTTCGACAAAAATAATTTCCCAGGACTGCAGTTTACGCGCCGGATGACTGCCGACGCCACGGGAAATAAATAAGCCGCCATTTTGTACGCGAATCGGGAGAGGCATGGATAATTCAAGCATATATATTTAATTTTCCGCTAACGAAACGATAAAAAATCTCTTTCCAACTGATTATTAATCATAAATTAACGCCTTTCCGGATCGGAATCACACTTTTATGACGAAGTCGGAATCGTCCTCTTTTTATACTTTTCCCTTCCCTTGTTGCCTCGTTTATTCGGTGCAAAATAATTAATGTATTTGCAAAAGACAAAAAATGTCCGCCGGTCAGACAGCGGAATAATTCTGAACATCATCTTCGGGAGTTATTTATGACTACGGCTCCGATTACGACAAGCGACCTCACGAAGCACGTGCAGGACGCCAAATTATCTCTCCGTGAAAAAATAGGCTATGGTCTGGGCGACGCCGGTGGAACGGTCATCACCTGCCTGATCATGAACTTTCTCACTTTTTTCTATACTGACGTCTTTGGGCTCACCCCGGCGCTGGTCGGTACTCTGTTCCTTGCGCTGCGCGTGTTTGATGCTATTTCCGATCCGATCATGGGCGTCCTCGCCGATCGGACCCAAAGCCGATGGGGACGTTTTCGCCCCTGGCAGCTATGGATTGCGGTTCCTATTGCAGCGATCGGGGTGCTGACCTTTACCGTGCCGGATGCCGGCATGGGGGTAAAAATCGCCTGGGCCTTCGGCACTTACCTGCTGCTTTCAGTCAGCTATACCGCGATTAACGTCCCCTACTGCGCGCTCATTAATACGATGACCACTCGCCATAGCGAGGTGATATCCTGCCAGGCATGGCGCTTTGTACTGTGCGGCGTGGCAGGATTCCTGGTCTCCGTGGGCCTGCCATGGTTGGTTAAAGCGCTCGGTCAGGGGAATACCGCCCAGGGTTATCAGTATGGTGTCGGCGTACTCTGCGCCATCGCGGCGGTGATGTTTTTGTGCTGCTTTTTCTGGGTACGTGAGCGTGTTTCCCTGGAGATGCTCGGCAAATTCACCCTGCGCGAACATATCGCCGGTCTGCGTAAAAACGATCAGTTGTTACTCATGCTGGCGATGTCATTCCTGTTGATCAACGTGTTTAACATTCGCGGTGGCGGCTACATGTACTTTATTACCTATGTACTGGGCGGCTCTACTGGCTATACATCGCTGTTTTTCACCATGGTCACCTTTTCCTCGATTCTGGGCGCCGCGATCGTCAATTGGCTGTCGCGCCACGTTGATACCGTCAAGCTCTATTACTACACCAATCTGGTATTGGCCTTACTGGCGGTGGGGATGTGGTTCCTGCCAACCGGTCCGTCCTGGCAAACGCTATGGCTGGCGGTCATTCTCGGCAATGGCATCATCCTGGGCTTTACCCTACCGCTGCATTTTTCGTTGATGGCCTTCTCTGATGATTATGGTGAATGGAAGACGGGTGTCCGTTCGTCAGGGATGAACTTTGCTTTCAACCTGTTCTTTATCAAGCTGGCATGGGCCTCCAGTGCGGGCATTATCAGCCTGGTATTTATCTACGTTGCTTATCAACCCGGCGCCAGCAACCAGACTCCATCCTCACTATCGGGGATCACGGCGATGGAAACCCTGCTGCCCGCGCTGTTCCATCTGTTGCTGGCCTTCGCTATCCGCGCCTGTAAGCTCAACAATCCCATGATGTCGCGCATTGCAACCGATCTGCGCGCACGTCACATTCAGTCTTAAGGAGAAATCATGGAAGTCGATCTGCACAAACTGAAAGTTAACGATCCGTTTCTGGGTCAGTATCAGCAACTGGTGCGTGATGTCGTCATTCCCTATCAGTGGGATGCCCTCAATGACCGGATCGCCGAGGCTGAACCCAGCCATGCGATAGAAAACTTCCGTATCGCCGCAGGTCAGCAGGCAGGGGAATTCTACGGAATGGTGTTCCAGGACAGCGATGTGGCGAAATGGCTGGAGGCAGTCGCCTGGTCATTGTGTCAGAAGCCAGATGCGGAACTGGAAAAAACCGCCGACGAGGTGATTGAGCTGATTGCCGCCGCGCAATGTGAAGATGGTTATCTGAACACCTATTTTACGGTGAAAGCGCCCGGGGAACGCTGGACTAATCTCGCCGAATGCCACGAATTGTACTGTGCCGGTCACTTGATTGAGGCTGGGGTGGCATTCTTCCAGGCAACCAGTAAACGCCGCCTGCTGGAGGTGGTATGTCGCCTCGCCGATCATATCGACAGCGTCTTTGGTCCGGACGGCAATCAGCTGCACGGCTACCCGGGACACCCTGAAATAGAGCTGGCGTTAATGCGTTTGTACGATGTGACTCAGGAACCACGCTATATGGCGCTGGCTAATTACTTCGTTGAACAGCGTGGGACACAGCCGCATTTCTATGACATCGAATATGAAAAACGCGGCAAAACCTCCTTCTGGAATACCTATGGGCCGGCGTGGATGGTGATGGATAAACCCTACAGCCAGGCGCATTTGCCGCTTGCCGAACAGACCACCGCTGTGGGTCACGCGGTTCGCTTTGTTTATTTAATGGCCGGCGTAGCGCACCTTGCACGCCTGAGCAAGAACGAAGGCAAACGCCAGGACTGCCTGCGGTTATGGAAAAACATGGTCCAGCGTCAGTTGTATATTACGGGCGGCATTGGCTCACAGAGCAGCGGGGAAGCCTTCAGCAGCGATTACGATCTGCCGAATGATACCGTTTATGCGGAAAGCTGCGCCTCTATCGGGCTGATGATGTTCGCGCGCCGCATGCTGGAACTGGAAGCCGACAGCCAATATGCTGATGTGATGGAGCGCGCGCTTTACAATACCGTTCTGGGCGGTATGGCGCTGGACGGTAAACATTTCTTCTACGTCAACCCACTGGAAGTGCAGCCCAAGGCTTTAAAATTCAATCATATTTATGACCATGTTAAGCCTGTTCGTCAGCGCTGGTTCGGCTGTGCCTGTTGCCCACCGAATATCGCTCGTCTCCTGACCTCGCTGGGACATTATATCTATACGCCACGCGAAGAGGCGTTGTATATCAATCTCTACGTCGGTAATCAGGCTGAGATCCCGGTAGGAGAAAAGACGTTACGTCTGCGTATCAGCGGTGACTATCCCTGGCAGGAACAGGTCAAAATTGTCATCGAGTCTCCGTCAGCATTGAACCATACGCTGGCGCTGCGTCTCCCGGACTGGTGCGAGGGGGCACAGCTCACCCTGAACGGCGCGCCGGTCACGCAGGATATACGCCAGGGCTATCTGCATATCCAACATCTCTGGCAGGAAGGCGACACTCTGATGCTAACGTTGCCGATGCCGGTTCGCCGGGTATATGGTAATCCGCTGGTTCGCCACCAGGCAGGCCAGGTGGCGCTGCAACGCGGTCCATTGGTTTATTGTCTTGAACAAGCTGATAACGGTGAGGCGCTGCATAACCTACTGCTGCCACGCGATGCCAGGTTCACGGTGTTTGAAGGAAAGGGGCTGTTTGCTCACAAAATGTTGATTCAGGCCCCAGGCTACAGAAAACATGCAGAAAACGCCGATGCGCAGAAGCTGTGGAGCTACGATCACCCTCTGGCCACCCCCCATTCACAGACGTTGACCTTTATTCCCTGGTTTAGCTGGGCAAACCGCGGAGAAGGCGAAATGCGTATCTGGGTTCGGGAAGCCGAATAAGGCCAGGCACAACGCGACCCCCTCTTCCCCGGCAACACACCGTTCGCTGTCCGCCGGGGAGCAGGCGTTAATGATTAGAGAAACAATGCTTTATCGCGCAGGATATGATCGTTGCCGCGACGACGGGTGTAGCCAATCCGATCGAAATACTCGAGGATCTGGATCGCCAGCTTCCGCCCTACGTTTAAGGTATCGCGAAAATCCGCCGCGCAGGTTGAGCCGCGCAGCTGATCCAGCTCGCGCACCCGCTGGGCGAACTGCACAATGCGATCGTTGCGGTAGTAACGATCTTTGACGATCGCGGTAATCATCCCCTGCTGCGCCGCCTGGCGCAGCACCGCTCGCATCAGGGACTCTTCAACATGGACTTCGCGCGCGAGATCGCGCACCCACCAGGGATCATCGCCGAACAGGGTCTCCACCTTCCGCCAGACCGCCTGCTGCTCGTCGGTAAACCCGGCTTTATGCTCGGGCAGATGCAGCCAGCCGTGATGGCTGTGGACTAATCCGCTCTCGCGCATCTGCTCAATCAGCAGCAGCACCAGCGCTTCCTCTTCCATCGGCAGCGCGATGCGGCGCAGGCGCTCCCGGCCAGGGCCCGGCTCGTCGCGATGCTGCTCATGGTAGCGCGCCAGGGCATCCAGCAATTTTCGCTGCCAGCGGGCGGCAAGCGGCGCACTCAGCAGGCGCTGTCCGGCCTGCAGATAGTCCGGTCGCTGGATCAAGGCCGCCATTCCGGCTTCACTCAGCTGCCGCGCCCAGGCGAAGCGCTCAAGCCGGACGGCGTCCCGCTGCAGATGCAGCTCCAGGGCCTGCGCATCGTCAGCGCCGACCGCCGCCAGGGCGTGAAGCCACTGCAGATACTCCGGTTTACGCTTGCCGCGGCGCGGGGGATCCAGCGTCACCACCCGTGCGCCGGCCAGCGTTAAGCGAGCGGAGATATCGCGGAGCACCAGCCGGTCGTTATCCGCCAGCCACAGCGGAGTATCCAGCACCAGCTCCGCCAGGCCGCCCTCCAGGAGCGACACCCGGCCGGTGATGTGGCTGGCAGCGTGGTGAATATGCAGCGGCTGCCACTGGCTGAGCGGCGTATGGCACTGCAGTTCGACAATCACCCGCTCTGCAGGCTCCGGCGGCGGTGAGGAGAGCAGCCAGTCACCGCGGTGCAATGCCTCTTTCTGCGCATCGCCGACAATATTCAGCGCAATGCGCTGCCCGGCGTGCGCCTGCTCAACCGCTTGATTCTGGGCATGCAGGCCGCGGACGCGCATCGGCGTGTTGACGCCGGTGAGCCACAAAGTATCCCCGACCCGAACTTCGCCGGAGAGCGCCGTCCCGGTGACCACCAGCCCCGCCCCTTTGACGGTAAAGGCGCGATCCAGCGCCAGGCGAAAACGCCGCTGCTGTGGATGGGGGCGCTCCGCAAGCTGCAGCAGATGGCTGCGCAGTTCGGCAATACCGATGTTATCCACCGCCGCGGTGGGGAAGAAAGCGGCGGCGTCAAAGCCCAGTTCGCGCAGGGTCTGCTCGACCTCCGCCTGAACCTCCGCCACCCTGGCGGCCGCCACGCGGTCCGTCTTGGTGAGCGCTACCGTCAGCGTCGGCTTTCCGGTCAGCTGCAGGATCGCCAGGTGTTCGCGGGTTTGCGCCATCACGCCGTCATCGCAGGCCACCACCAGCAGCGCATGGTCGATCCCTCCCACCCCCGCCAGCATGTTGGACAAAAACTTTTCGTGCCCGGGCACGTCAATAAATCCCAGCACCCGCCCGTCCGGCTGCGGCCAGTAGGCATAGCCGAGATCGATCGTCATTCCCCGCGCTTTCTCTTCCGGCAGACGATCGGCATTCACGCCGGTTATCGCCTGCAGCAGCGTCGTTTTGCCGTGGTCAACATGTCCAGCGGTGGCAATAATCATCGTAACAACATCTCCATAAACCGGGTTTCATCTTCCAGACAGCGCAGGTCCAGCCAGAGCCGACCGTCATAAATGCGGCCAATCACCGGGCACGGCAGCGCGCGCCAGCGGGCCGCCAGCGCCTCCAGCCGGCTGCCGCGGCCGTCATGCGGGGTAAAGGTCAACGCCGCGCCAGGCAGACGGTCGACAGGCAACGAGCCGCTGCCAATCTGCGACTGGCAGGCTGCCACGTTGACGGCAAAATCAGCATAGTGTGCCGCCAGGGCAGGCTGCAGACGTTCGGCCTGCCGGTGGATTTCGTCCGCCGGGCGGGTGAGCAGGCGCAGCGTCGGTAAGGTGTCCCGCAGCGCTTCCGGATGCTGATAGAGGCGCAGCGTGGCTTCCAGCGCCGCGAGGGTCATTTTATCCGCGCGCAGGGCCCGCTTCAGCGGATGGCTTTGCAGGCGGGCAATCAGCGCGCGTTTGCCGACGATAATTCCGGCCTGCGGGCCGCCGAGCAGTTTGTCGCCGGAGAAACTGACCAGGCTCACCCCGGCGGCGATCATCTCCTGCGGCATCGGCTCCTTCGGCAGGCCATACTGACTGAGATCCACCAGCGACCCGCTGCCCAGGTCGGCCACCACCGGGACGTCCAGCTCGCGGCCGATGACCGCCAGCTCCGCTTCGTCGACGGCTTTGGTAAAGCCTTCAATGCTGTAGTTGCTGGTGTGGACCTTCATCAGCAGGGCGGTATTGTCATTCACCGCCTGGCGATAGTCTTTGGCATGGGTGCGGTTGGTGGTGCCCACTTCGTGCAGCTGACAACCCGCCTGGCGCATCACGTCGGGGATGCGGAACGCCCCGCCGATCTCCACCAGCTCGCCGCGGGAGACCACCACCTCCCTGCCGCTGGCGGTAGCCGCCAGCATCAGCAGAACGGCCGCCGCGTTGTTGTTCACGATACAGGCATCTTCCGCGCCGGTGATCTGGCACAGCAGATCGGCAATGGCGCGATCGCGATGGCCACGCCCGGCGTCGTCGAGATCATATTCGAGCGTCACCGGCGCGCGCATCGCGCTGGCGACCGCCTCCACCGCCGCCTCAGCCTGGATGGCGCGCCCGAGATTGGTGTGCAGCACCGTACCGGTGAGATTAAACACCGGACGCAGGGCGCTCTGCCTTCTGGCGGTCAGCCGCTGCGCGCAGGCGCTCAGCCAGTCATGGCTCCAGTCAGGCAGTGTCTGACACTGGCGGATCTGTTCCCGCGCCTCGTCCAGCATCTGGCGCAGCTGCGTCACCACCTGCGAATGGCCGTGCTGCGTCAGCAGGGAGGAAAAAGCGGGGTCGCGGAGTAAGCGGTCAATGGCCGGAAGCCGGGTATAAAGCGCACGAATTTCGGTAGTCATCAATGGGCCTGGCGGTAAGTTATTTTCCCCCCTCCCGACGGGAGAGGGAGTCAACAATCAGCGGCGATTGTAACGCCTCCTTGCGCAAACTGTTACCTGTCTGGGTCAAGTCCGCGGCGGTTCGGTGCGCGCAAAGCTGGCGCGCTGGAACAGCGCATCCACCAGCTTCACCAGCTGCGGCCGGGTGGCGCACCAGCCCGGCGCCACCCGGCGAAAGTTCAGGTAGGCGATGGCGCAGGCCGTGGAGATGGTCGCCAGATTGACCTCGTCGCCGCGCAGCGTCCCGTCCGCCGCGCAGGCTTCCAGCCTGTCGAGGCCGCGCGCCACTTTCTCCCGCTGGCGGAGCAGCTCTTGCTCTGACTGTTGGGCCGCGGGGCGAGCCTTTTCGCGCACCAGCGCCTGGGCGGCCTCCATCACCCCATCCGCCAGCGCCTCTAGCTGGCGCATCCTGAGAGCGGCTCTGGGATCGGCGGGGATCATCGGCGGCGCCACGCCCAGCAGCTCGAGATACTGGGCGATAACCGGGGAGTCAAACCAGCATTCGCCGTCATCCGTCACCAGCGCCGGCACTTTGCCCAGCGGGTTATAGCGCGCCACGCCGTTGCTTTCGCTGTAGGGGGATTCGTTGACAAACTCAAAAGGGATGCGCTTTTCCAGCAGGATCACCGATATTTTGCGCACAAAGGGACTGGTGTAGCTGCCGATCAGTTTCATAGCCTGCTCCTTATCGCCAACAAAGATATGAGTATGGCTCAGGGCGAGGTAAAAGGCAGGTGAGCCTCCCGCTCAACCTGCCGCCGATCGCATTAATGATCGAGATAGAGGTAGTGCATCCAGCTGGTCATGCGCAGCAGCACTTTACGCATCACCGAAACGTGGGCGAAATGGTCGGAGTAGACCGCCACCTGAGCGTAGATGCCATCGGGTAGCGCATCAATTTCGGCATTCGGATCGAGCTCGATGGTCGCCAGCACGCCATCGCTGCCCGGCGTCACGGTCAGCGACTGCAACGCCCCCTGCGCCTGATAGGTCCCCCCGGGCACCACCGGTAAAATGCTCACCAGTTTACCGTGGAACACCTGTCCGGGCAGGGCATTAAACACCGCTTCCGCGTCGTCGCCTTTCTCCAGCCTTAACAGCGAATTTTGCCTGAACTGGGCGACGATCAGCCGTTTTTGCTCGGGGATAAACACCATCACCGGCCGCAGCGGCAGCGAGGCGGCGTAGGTCCCCGGACGGATCAACACCTGAGTGATATACCCATCGCTGGGCGCCCGCACGGTGGTCTGATCGAGATTATATTTCGCCTCCGCCAGCTGGGCGCGCAGGCTGGCCACTTGCGACTGTTCGCCGTTGATCATGCTATCCAGCTGGCTCTGGATCTGCGCCTGCTCCGCCACCGACGCCTTGACCAGCGCGTCCTGGGCCAGATAATTCTGCCTGGCGTTATCGATGTCGCTTTCCGAGAACGGATTCACCCGCGCCTGGCTCCCTTTCAGGTAGCGCTGATAGTCCTTGTATAAGCGATCGCGTTCCGCCGACACGCGGGTGGTGTTGGCCTGGGCTTCAGAGAGCTGCGCCTTGAGGGTGTTAATACTGTGCAGCGCTGTCACCAGGTCGGCCTGCAGGCGATCGACCCGCGCCTGGTAGCGCGCCGGGTCAATGGTAAATAACACCTCGCCCTTTTCGACGCGCTGATTCGCTTTGTCGGTGACGCTGCTGACAACCCCGGTCACCTGCGGCGTAATAGGAATAGATATTACCGCCTTTTGCGCCAGAAAGGTGTAAGGGTGGTTATAGTTCATTAATAAAATAAGCGCGCTAACAATAAATACGCCCCCCAGCGCCGCGGTGGGAACCGTCCATTTATTAACCGGTATTTTGAAGATTTTAAATATCGACCAAGCGATGGCCACGTAGGTCAAAATGATCAACAGATCCATAGTTTATTTCTCCGCCGCAGCGGTGGACTGTGGCCGCTGGATGGCCGCCACCTGATGTTCAAGGTCGCTCAGTCGTTGGCGAAGCTGTTGTATATCCGTCTCTTTTTCAGGTTCGTCGGGGTCCGTATTCGCCTTATGCTGCATGCCCCAACCGCGCTCAGGCTGGTACAGCGAGGCCCATATCCATAAAAACGGCCAGATGACGTGGAGCGTAAAAAGACTGACCCATCCGGCGACATGAATAGCATCGGAATGGGGGTGGTTGCGTTTTTTGGCAATCAAATAAGGAATATCGTGAATAATGATAATCCCATAAAAAATGACCAGAAAAACGAAGATCAGAACGCCCAGCGCAAAATAATTGAGAAACATAATTCCCTCGGCTTTACGCTAATAATTTATATAAATTTTAATCACGGCCCACTGATATCCGGACCGCTGATTTGAGCATAATTCACCCCTTTCATTTTTGCCATCCGGCGGAAAAAAGTTATTTAACAAACATGGTTGCTTAGTTACAGCGCCGCCTCGCCCTGGCCGCAAAACCGGGCCGAGATCACAGCGGCAAAAATCCACCGTGAAATTCTTTGTGATCAAAATCACAAACAAACAACAAAAACACGAAACAAAATTGTGACAAATATCACACAAAAACGCAGATTAGCGGCAAAAACGGCGGTCTGTTGTTTTTTTACACAGCCATTATGTGATCACAATCACTATAAAACCCTCTCCGCCCCCTATATTCATGTGATCTAACTCACACTTAAGGGCGCTGGCTGGACAGCTAAACGATTCAGTGCCAGATTTCGCACTATCAATCAGGGCCCGGCTACCTCTGCCGCCACATTAACAACAAACCTCGGGCTTTTAGCCTGCGCGATACGCAAAACAGAAGAAGGGGTGTTTTATGTCATCCGATATCAAGATCAAAGTGCAAAGCTTTGGTCGTTTTCTCAGCAATATGGTGATGCCGAATATCGGCGCGTTTATCGCGTGGGGTATCATCACCGCGCTTTTCATTCCGACAGGGTGGTTGCCAAACGAAACGCTGGCGAAGCTGGTCGGTCCGATGATCACCTACCTGCTGCCGCTGCTGATCGGTTACACCGGCGGTAAATTAGTCGGCGGCGAACGTGGCGGCGTGGTCGGGGCGATCACCACCATGGGCGTTATCGTCGGCGCGGATATGCCGATGTTCCTCGGCTCCATGATCGCCGGCCCGCTGGGCGGCTACTGCATCAAGAAATTCGATAACTGGGTAGACGGTAAGATCAAATCCGGTTTTGAAATGCTGGTGAATAACTTCTCCGCCGGCATCATCGGGATGATCCTCGCCATTCTCGCCTTCCTCGGCATCGGCCCGGCGGTAGAAGTTCTGTCGAAAATTCTGGCGGCTGGCGTTAACTTCATGGTGGCGCACGACATGCTGCCGCTGGCGTCTATCTTCGTGGAACCGGCAAAAATCCTGTTCCTTAATAACGCCATCAACCACGGTATCTTCTCGCCGCTGGGTATTCAGCAGTCCCACGAGCTGGGTAAATCCATCTTCTTCCTGATTGAAGCTAACCCGGGTCCGGGGATGGGCGTTCTGCTGGCGTACATGTTCTTTGGCCGCGGCAGCGCTAAACAGTCTGCAGGCGGGGCGGCTATCATCCACTTCCTGGGGGGTATCCATGAAATCTACTTCCCGTACGTGCTGATGAACCCACGTCTGATCCTGGCCGTTATCCTCGGCGGGATGACCGGTGTCTTCACCCTGACCATCCTCAACGGCGGTCTGGTCTCTCCGGCTTCCCCGGGCTCTATCCTGGCGGTGCTGGCGATGACGCCGAAAGGGGCCTACTTCGCGAACATCGCAGCCATTATCGCCGCGATGGCGGTCTCCTTCGTCGTCTCTGCGGTTCTGCTCAAGACCAGCAAAGTCAAAGAAGAAGACGATATCGAAGCCGCGACCCGTCGTATGCATGACATGAAAGCGGAATCCAAAGGCGCCAACCCGCTGGCGGCTGGCAATGTCACCAACGACCTGAGCCATGTGCGTAAAATCATCGTCGCCTGCGACGCCGGGATGGGCTCCAGCGCCATGGGCGCCGGGGTACTGCGCAAGAAAGTGCAGGATGCCGGCCTGAGCAACATCTCGGTCACCAACAGCGCCATTAATAATCTGCCGCCGGATGTTGACCTGGTGATCACCCACCGCGACCTGACCGAGCGCGCCATGCGCCAGGTACCGCAGGCGCAGCATATTTCGCTGACCAACTTCCTCGACAGCGGTCTGTACACCAGCCTGACCGAGCGTCTGGTGGCGGCCCAGCGCCACATCGACAACGAAGTTAAAGTCACCGATAGCCTGAAAGACAGCTTTGATGATACGAACAAAAACCTGTTCAAGCTGGGTGCGGATAACATCTTCCTCGGTCGCAAAGCGGCCACCAAAGAAGAAGCCATTCGCTTCGCCGGCGAGCAGCTGGTGAAAGGCGGCTACGTCGAGCCGGAATATGTGCAGGCGATGCTGGACCGCGAAAAACTGACCTCGACCTATCTCGGCGAGTCCATCGCGGTGCCGCACGGCACCATCGAAGCGAAAGACCGCGTGCTGAAAACCGGCGTCGTCTTCTGCCAGTACCCGGAAGGGGTGCGCTTTGGGGAAGATGAAGACGATGTTGCCCGCCTGGTGATCGGCATCGCCGCCCGCAACAACGAGCACATTCAGGTGATTACCAGCCTGACCAACGCGCTGGATGACGAAACGGTGATTGAGCGCCTGGCGAACACCACCAGCGTTGACGACGTACTGGCGCTGTTGAATAAATAATCAGCGCTATCCAACCCTCTCCTTTGGGAGAGGGTTGGGGTGAGGGAAAAAGCCTCACCCCAGCCCTCTCAGGTAAAAACATTAATTGAAGGTTAATACTATGAAAGCATTACATTTTGGCGCAGGTAATATCGGACGTGGCTTTATCGGTAAACTGCTGGCCGACGCGGGCATCGACCTGACGTTTGCCGATGTCAATCAGACCGTACTTGATGCCCTGAATGCCCGTCATAGCTACCAGGTTCACGTCGTTGGCGAAAATGAGCAGGTGGATACCGTCTCCGGCGTGAATGCCGTCAGCAGCATTGGCGACGAGGTAGTGGAGTTGATCGCCAGCGTCGACCTGGTGACCACCGCCGTCGGTCCCGTCGTTCTTGAGCGCATCGCCCCGGCCATCGCCAAAGGGCTGGCGAAGCGCAAGGCGCAGGGCACCGAACGCCCGCTGAACATTATCGCCTGCGAAAACATGGTGCGCGGCACCACGCAGTTAAAAGGCCACGTATTTAACGCCCTGGCGGAGGAAGATAAGGCCTGGGTGGAAACCCATATCGGCTTCGTCGACTCCGCCGTTGACCGTATTGTGCCGCCATCGGCGTCCGCTACCCATGACCCGCTGGAAGTCACCGTGGAAACCTTCAGCGAATGGATCGTCGATAAAACCCAGTTCAAGGGCGAACTGCCGACCATCCCGGGAATGGAATTAACTGATAACCTGATGGCATTTGTCGAACGCAAGCTCTTCACCTTAAACACCGGGCATGCTATAACCGCCTACCTCGGAAAACTGGCGGGCCACCAGACGATTCGCGACGCGATCCTCGACGAGAAAATTCGGGCCGTCGTGCAGGGCGCGATGGAGGAGAGCGGCGCGGTGCTGATCAAACGCTACGCCTTTGACCCGCAGAAGCACGCGGCTTATATCCAGAAAATTCTTGGCCGTTTCGAGAACCCGTACCTGAAAGACGATGTCGAGCGCGTTGGCCGTCAGCCGCTGCGCAAACTGAGCGCCGGCGACCGTTTAATTAAGCCGCTGCTGGGTACGCTGGAATACGGCCTGCCGCACCGCAATCTGGTGAAAGGGATTGCGGCGGCGATGCATTTCCGTAGCGAAGACGATCCGCAGGCGCAGGAGCTGGCGACACTGATCGCCGACAAAGGGCCGCAGGCCGCGCTGGCGCAGATTTCCGGCCTTGACGCGGCAAGCGATGTCGTCGCGGAGGCCGTTAACGACTACAACGCGGTAAAATGATGCACAACCTGGCGCGGCCGACGTCGCGCCCATTACGACTCCTGTCAGATATGCAGGCAATGATGGAAGAAACACAAGCATTTGAAAACCGTGTGCTTGAGCGTCTGAATGCTGGCAAAACCGTACGAAGCTTCCTGATCGCCACCGTCGAGCTGTTAACGGAAGCGGTCAATATTCTGGTGCTTCAGGTGTTCCGTAAAGACGACTACGCGGTGAAATACGCCGTCGAGCCCTTGCTGGAGGGCAGCGGGCCGCTCGGCGATCTCTCAGTACGCCTGAAGCTGATTTATGGCCTTGGGGTGATAAGTCGTGCCGAATATGAAGACGCCGAGCTGCTGATGGCCCTGCGCGAAGAGCTTAATCACGACGGCAATGAGTACAGCTTTACCGACGACGAAATTATCGGTCCGTTCGGCGAACTGCACTGCGTCGCCGCCCTGCCGCCAACGCCGCAGTTTGATGACAGCGACGCCGAACTGCTGGCAATGCAGAAACTGCGTTACCAGCAGATGGTGCGTTCAACGATGGTGTTGTCCCTGACTGAGCTGATTTCACGAATCAGCTTAAAAAAAGCCTTCCAGAAATCAACGCTCTGATTCCGGCTCCGTCTGGTCGCAGGTCGGCCGGTAAAGCTGACGATAATATTCCAGACGCTGCAGAAACAACGCTTCCTTATCCTGAGGGATATCTCGCGGTACATGCTGCAGCCGCGGAGACTTTTTCAAATACTCCATAAACGCCTGACTGGAAGCCATAAAATCAACCGCTTTGTCGATTAAACGTGGTACGCCGTCGCCGATCTTTGCCATCACGTCCTCCTTTTGGGAATAATCTGATTAAGCATTAGCCAATTCACCGGCGTGGGTTAAGGAAAACGTGCTTATCTGCCGACAGGCTTCACAGAAATGAAATTAGCGCGGGTATCGGAAGGAATAATTATAAAATTCAAATTATTAGCAGATTAAGGTATCGTATTCTGAAGGCGATAAACGGCGAATTTTTGATAAATAGCTATCAACAATAGCGGTCACGGCACATACTATAGGCGAATGAAGCCCCTTTATTAACAGATCAAATCACCATGAAAGAAGTCGAAAAGAATGAAATCAAACGTCTGAGCGATCGTCTCGACGCCATCCGCCACCAGCAGGCCGAGCTGTCGCTGGTGGAAGCCGCCGATAAATACGCGGAGCTGGAGAAAGAAAAAGCCACTCTGGAAACGGAGATTGAACGTCTGCGTTCCGTCCAGAACCAGAAGCTGAGCAAAGAGGCGCAGAAACTGATGAGCCTGCCGTTCCGCCGCGCGATTACCAAAAAAGAGCAGGCCGATATGGGCAAGCTGAAGAAAAGCGTCCGCGGCCTGGTGGTCGTCCATCCGATGACCGCCCTGGGCCGGGAAATGGGCCTGAAAGAGATGACCGGTTTCGCCCGCAGCGAATTCTGATCCGCAGCCCTCTCCGTTCGGAGAGGGTTATTCTGTCCTACCCCCCCTTTTTCGTTCCCTGCCCGGCCGATTGGTCCAACCAATAATTTTATCTACCCCCCGGCAGTTCACAAATCCATCAAAATACATCACAAACCCGTTGCCTAAGAGTAACATCTGGTTAACCATTCGTTGTCATCAACCCTGCTATTCCTAATTGGCCGGGCCAATTTTACCTACGACGGGTCGGCAAAGAGCGCAGACTCAGCCCACCCGTCCTGGCGGCCCGATGGAGACCCTGCATGAATCTCTGGCAACAAAACTACGATCCCGCCGGTAATATCTGGTTATCCAGTCTTATCGCATCGCTACCGATTCTGTTTTTCTTTTTTGCGCTGATAAAGCTCAAACTGAAAGGCTATCTCGCCGCTACCTGGACCGTTGCGATCGCCCTGGCCGTCGCATTGCTGTTCTATAAAATGCCGGTGGACCGCGCCCTGGCCTCGGTGGTGTATGGCTTCTTCTACGGACTGTGGCCCATCGCCTGGATTATTATTGCCGCAGTCTTCGTCTATAAAATCTCGGTGAAGACCGGACAGTTCGACATTATCCGCTCGTCGATCCTGTCGATTACGCCTGACCAGCGCCTGCAGATGCTGATCGTCGGCTTCTCGTTCGGCGCCTTTCTCGAAGGGGCGGCGGGATTTGGCGCGCCGGTGGCGATTACCGCGGCGCTGCTGGTCGGCCTCGGGTTTAACCCGCTGTATGCCGCAGGCCTGTGCCTGATCGTCAACACCGCGCCGGTGGCCTTCGGCGCGATGGGCATCCCGATCCTGGTGGCCGGTCAGGTGACCGGTATCGACAGCTTCGCCATCGGCCAGATGGTGGGTCGCCAGCTGCCGTTCCTGACCATTATCGTGCTGTTCTGGATCATGGCGATTATGGACGGCTGGCGGGGCATCAAAGAGACCTGGCCGGCGGTGATGGTCGCAGGCGGCTCGTTCGCTATCGCCCAGTACCTCAGCTCTAACTTCCTTGGCCCGGAGCTGCCGGACATCATCTCATCGCTGGTCTCCCTGGTCTGCCTGACCCTGTTCCTCAAACGCTGGCAGCCAGTGCGCATCTTCCGCTTTGGCGATATCGGCGCCTCGCAGGTGGATATGACGCTGGCCCGCACGCGCTACACCGCGGGACAAGTGATCCGCGCCTGGTCGCCGTTCCTGTTCCTGACCGCCACCGTGACCCTGTGGAGCGTGCCGCCGTTCAAAGCGCTGTTCGCACCGGGCGGCGCGATGTATGACTTCGTCATCAATATTTCGGTGCCGTTCCTCGACAAAATGGTCGCCCGCATGCCGCCGGTGGTCAGCGCCGCGACGCCTTACGCCGCCATCTATAAGTTTGACTGGCTGTCGGCAACCGGCACCGCCATTCTGTTCGCCGCCCTGCTGTCCATCGTCTGGCTGCGCATGAAGCCGAAAGACGCGCTGACCACCTTCGCCGGAACGCTGAAGGACCTGGCGCTGCCGATCTACTCTATCGGCATGGTGCTGGCGTTCGCCTTTATCTCCAACTACTCCGGGCTGTCGTCGACCCTGGCCCTGGCGCTGGCCCATACCGGCCACGCGTTTACCTTCTTCTCGCCGTTCCTGGGCTGGCTGGGGGTATTCCTGACCGGTTCGGATACCTCGTCTAACGCCCTGTTCGCCGCGCTGCAGGCAACGGCGGCGCAGCAGATTGGCGTCTCCGATATCCTGCTGGTCGCGGCCAATACCACCGGCGGCGTCACCGGCAAGATGATTTCCCCGCAGTCGATCGCCATCGCCTGCGCCGCGGTAGGCCTGGTGGGTAAAGAGTCGGATCTGTTCCGCTTTACCGTCAAACACAGCCTGATCTTCACCTGCATGGTGGGTCTGATCACTACGCTGCAGGCCTACGTTTTAACCTGGATGATACCGTGATAGTGATGCCTAAACGCCTGGCCGACGACGTGGCGCGTCGCGTCCGGGCGCTGATTGAAGAACAACAGCTGGAGGCGGGCATGCGACTGCCCGCCGAGCGCCAGCTCGCCGCTCAGCTCGGCGTCTCGCGCAATTCCCTGCGCGAAGCGCTGGCGATGCTGGTCAATGAAGGGGTGCTGCTGAGCCGTCGCGGCGGCGGCACTTTCGTCCGCTTTCAGCATGAGCCGTGGTCGGAGCAAAACATCGTCCAGCCGCTGAAGACGCTGCTGGCCGATGACCCTGACTACAGCTTCGACATCCTCGAGGCCCGCCACGCCATCGAAGCCAGCACCGCGTGGCACGCGGCGATGCGGGCCACCGACGCCGATAAAGAAAAAATTCGCCTGTGCTTTGAAGCGACCCAGAGCGAAGACCCGGATATCGCCTCGCAGGCGGACGTCCGCTTTCATCTGGCCATCGCCGAAGCCTCGCATAACGTGGTGCTCCTGCAAACCATGCGCGGCTTTTTCGACCTGCTGCACTCCTCCGTCAAGCAGAGCCGTCAGCGGATGTATCTGGTGCCGCCGGTTTTTGCCCGCCTGACCGAACAGCACCAGGCCGTCATGGAGGCGATTGTCGCCGGCGACGCCGAGGCGGCGCGCCAGGCGATGATGGCCCACTTAGGTTTTGTCCACGCCACCATTAAACGTTTTGATGAAGACCAGGCCCGCCAGGCGCGAATTACCCGCCTGCCCGGCGATGCTATTGATAATTCCAGGGAGAATTCGTGATGATTATTTCCGCCGCCAGCGACTATCGCGCCGCCGCCCAGCGTATCCTGCCGCCGTTCCTGTTCCACTATATCGACGGCGGGGCTTACGCCGAACATACCCTGCGCCGCAACGTCGAGGACCTTTCCGACGTGGCGCTGCGCCAGCGTATTCTGCGCAATATGTCGGACCTGAGCCTCGAGACCACCCTCTTCAACGAGAAGCTGGCGATGCCGACGGCGCTGGCGCCGGTGGGGCTGTGCGGAATGTACGCCCGCCGCGGCGAAGTGCAGGCCGCCGGCGCAGCGGATGACAAAGGCATTCCGTTTACCCTCTCCACCGTTTCCGTCTGTCCGATCGAAGAGGTCGCCCCGACCATCAAGCGGCCGATGTGGTTCCAGCTGTATGTTCTGCGCGACCGCGGCTTTATGCGTAATGCGCTGGAGCGCGCGAAGGCGGCGGGTTGTTCAACGCTGGTCTTTACCGTCGATATGCCGACTCCCGGCGCCCGCTACCGCGACGCCCATTCCGGCATGAGCGGCCCGAACGCCGCCCTGCGCCGCTACTGGCAGGCGGTGACCCATCCGCAGTGGGCATGGGACGTTGGCCTCAACGGCCGTCCGCACGATCTGGGGAATATCTCCGCCTATCTCGGCCAGCCGACCGGCCTGGAGGATTACATCGGCTGGCTGGCGAATAACTTCGATCCGTCGATTTCATGGAAAGACCTCGAGTGGATCCGTGATTTCTGGGACGGACCGATGGTGATCAAAGGGATCCTCGACCCGGAGGACGCCCGCGACGCGGTGCGCTTCGGCGCCGACGGCATTGTGGTCTCCAACCACGGCGGCCGCCAGCTTGACGGCGTGCTCTCCTCCGCCCGCGCCCTGCCGGCGATTGCCGACGCGGTGAAAGGCGACATTACCATTCTCGCCGACAGCGGCATCCGCAACGGTCTCGACGTCGTGCGCATGATCGCCCTGGGCGCCGACAGCGTTCTGCTGGGCCGCGCTTACCTGTACGCCCTGGCGACCCACGGCAAGCAGGGGGTGGCGAATCTGCTGAATCTGATCGAGAAAGAGATGAAGGTGGCGATGACCCTGACCGGCGCAAAAACCATCGCGGACATTAGCCGTGATTCGCTGGTGCAGAACGCGGAGGCGCTGCAGACCTTCGATGCGCTGAAGCAGCATAACGCGGCATAAGCTGCGCCGTTTTGCTCTCCCCCGGCCCTCACCCTCAGGGAGAGGGCCGGGGTGAGGGTTGACCAAATATCTGCTATTCTGCCCCCCGCAATTAAGGGGGCAGTATGCTGAACATCGTGTTATTCGAACCAGAGATCCCGCCGAACACCGGGAATATTATCCGCCTGTGCGCCAACACGGGCTTCAGTCTGCATATCATTGAGCCCATGGGCTTCACCTGGGACGATAAGCGCCTGAGACGCGCCGGACTGGACTATCACGAATTCACCGCCGTGCAGCGCCACGCCGATTACGCGGCGTTTATCGCCAGCGCGCAGCCGCAGCGTCTGTTCGCCCTGACCACCAAAGGTACGCCGGCGCACAGCGCGGTGAGCTATCAGGATGGCGATTTCTTGATGTTTGGTCCGGAAACCCGCGGTCTGCCGGCCAGCATCCTTGATGCCCTGCCGCCGGAGCAGAAAATTCGGATTCCGATGATGCCGGACAGCCGCAGCATGAACCTGTCAAACGCGGTGTCGGTGGTGGTGTACGAGGCCTGGCGGCAGCTGGGGTATCCAGGCGCCGTGCTGCGCAGCTAACTGACCCCTTCCCGGATGGCGGCGCACCGCGCCTTATCCGGGCGACATGCTGGGCGGGGAGAGATCGTAGGCCCGGTAAGCGCAGCGCCACCGGGCAAGACGTTAAATCCCGTCGCCGTACTCGAAAGTGTGGTGGATGCCGTTGAAATGCTGATCCATATCCATCGCCGGCTTGTCGCTCTCCGGCTTGCCGACGATACGCGCCGGCACGCCTGCGGCGGTGGTGTGCGGCGGAACCGGCTGCAATACCACCGAACCGGCGCCAATCTTCGCCCCACGCCCGACTTCGATATTGCCGAGGATTTTCGCCCCGGCGCCAATCATCACGCCTTCGCGAATTTTCGGGTGACGGTCGCCGCTGGTTTTACCGGTACCGCCGAGGGTGACCGACTGCAGAATAGAGACGTCATCCTCAATCACCGCCGTTTCGCCAACCACAATACCGGTGGCGTGGTCGAGCATAATCCCGCGGCCGATTTTCGCCGCCGGGTGGATATCCACCTGGAAAGAGACGGACACCTGGTTTTGCAGGAAAATCGCCAGCGCACGCCGGCCCTGAGTCCACAGCCAGTGGCCGATACGATAGGCCTGCAGGGCATGGAAACCCTTCAGATAGAGCAACGGCGTCGAGTATTTATCCACCGCCGGGTCACGCGTGCGCACCGCCTGAATATCGCAGGCCGCCGAGGCGATCATTTCCGGGTCGGCGGCGTAGGCCTCTTCCACCACTTCGCGAATGGCGATAGCCGGCATAATCGGGGAAGCCAGCTTGTTGGCCAGCATATAGCTCAGCGCGCTGCCCAGATTTTCATGCTTGAGTAGCGTTGCGTGGTAAAAACTGGCGAGCATTGGCTCACAGTCCGCCAGAGCCCGGGCTTCGGCTTTAATATTATTCCAGACGATATCCAGTTCTTCACACGGCATTGCATACTCCAGGCGATATGGTAATGACCTGCCAGTTCTGCGCTGGCAGGGTCATTCAGGTGACAAAGGAAAGCTAATTGCTGCTGCGCTCGTCCGTGCGGGCGCGACCCAATAAGGTCAATGCTGCCTCGCGCGCAATTTTTCCGCAATACAATACCTGATAAATTTCCTCGGTTATTGGCATTTCGACACCTAAACGCTGTGCCAGAACGCGAACTTCCTTGGTATTGCGGTAGCCTTCAACCACCTGGCCAATCTTTTCCTGGGCGCTTTGCACGTCCATCCCCTGGCCGAGCATCATGCCGAAGCGACGGTTACGGGACTGGTTGTCGGTGCAGGTGAGCACCAGGTCACCGAGACCGGCCATGCCCATAAAGGTTTCCGGGTCGGCGCCCAGCGCCGCGCCAAGGCGAGACATTTCCACCAGGCCACGGGTAATCAGCGCCGTCCGCGCATTGGCGCCGAAGCCGATGCCGTCCGACATCCCCGCCCCGATGGCGATGACGTTTTTCACCGCGCCGCCGAGCTGGACGCCGATAAAGTCCGGATTGATGTAGACGCGGAAGCTCTTGCCGCAGTGCAGCAGGTGCTGCAGATCCTCGGCAAACTGCGGATCCGTCGCCGCCAGCGAAATCGCCGTCGGCAGGCCGGCGGCCAGCTCTTTGGCGAAGGTTGGCCCGGAGATCACCGCCAGCGGGATATCATCGCCCAGCGCTTCACGCGCCACGTCCTGCAGCAGACGACCGGTTTCGGCCTCGAGACCTTTGGTCGCCCATACCAGACGCGCGTCAGGACGCATCAGCGGTTTAATCTGGCGTAACACCTGACCAAACACATGGCTTGGCACCACCACCAAAATATCGCGGCTGGCGGCCAGGGCGGTGGCCAGGTCGCTTTCAAGATGCAGCGTATCCGGGAAAGGCACATCGGGAAGGAACGCAGCGTTGCAGCGATCGTGTTGCAGCGTCGCGATATGTTTCGGGTCATGGCCCCAGAGCACAACGTGGTGGCCATTTCTTGCCAGGGTGATGGCAAGAGCGGTGCCGTAAGAGCCGGCACCGATCACAGTCATTGCAGCATTAAGTGCGTTCATCAGGCATCCTGATGTTGTTCTGCACCTTCGCCAGCCTGCTGCTGCAGATAGTTCATAAACAGCGCATCGAAGTTCACTGGCGCAAGGTTAAGTTGCGGGAAGGTACCGCGGGAAACCAGGCTGGTGATGCACTCGCGCGCGTACGGGAACAGAATGTTCGGGCAGTATGCGCCAAGGCAGTGCGCCATCTGGGTGCCTTCGATGCCGTCGATGGAGAAAATACCGCCCTGCTGTACTTCGCAGAGGAACGCGGTCTCTTCGCCCAGCGCGGCGGTCACGGTTACACGCAGCACCACTTCATAAACGCCTTCAGCCAGCTGGGTGGAGGCGGTATCCAGATCAAGTTTAACTTCCGGCTGCCAGTCTTTCTGGAAAACTTGCGGCGCGTTCGGCGCTTCAAAAGAGATATCTTTAGTATAGATACGCTGGATCTGGAAGGTCATTTCGGTGCTGTTTTGTTCTGACATAGTAAAACCCTTTCGTGTTGTCCTTAAATACGCGCTTCCGGCAGGGAAAGCGCGCAAAAATTAGCGCAAGAGGGGATCAAGTCCACCACGTGAATCAAGCGCATACAAGTCGTCACAGCCGCCAATGTGCTGCGCATCAATAAAAATCTGCGGAACCGTCGTCCGTCCGCTGCGCTGGATCATCTCCTCACGCTTCGCGGCATCGCCATCGATCGGCAACTCATGGAACGTTACGCCTTTGCTGTTCAGCAGCGCTTTCGCGCGGATGCAGAACGGGCAGGTCGCTTTGGTGTAGATCTCAATATTGGCCATGACTTCACTCCTGTTATTACCCTGAGGGTTTTACGCCGCAGCCTGTGTTCCCCTCACGTCAGGCGCGAAGGGGAAAACGCGGCGGCATCACCACGCGAGGTAAGTTATTTGCCGCGTACCAGAGGGAGGTTTTCGCCGCTCCAGCCAGCAATGCCCTCTTTCAGTACAAAGACTTTTTCAAACCCGGCTTTGTTCAGCGCGCTGGCTGGCTCTTGCGCCTGCATGCCGGAACCGTCTACCACAATAATGGGTTGCGATTTGTGTTTTTCCAACTCGCCGACGTTATTCGCTTTGATATCGCTGGGCAGCAGGTTGATGGCGCCGGCAATATGGCCTTTACGGAAATCGTCACGCTGACGCAGGTCGACCACCACCGCGTCTTCTTTATTGATAAGACGCGTCGCTTCACCACGGGTGATGACTTTAACTTTCGACATCAGGCCCTTGAAGGTGGTGAACAGCACCGCCCCCAGCAGCGCGATCCACGCGATGCTCAGAACAGGGTGACGGCCGATGAATTGCATAATTTCTTGCATGGGGGGTTACAACTCCCGACTAAGTGAGAAAAAAACCAGGAAAGGAGTATACCTGTGCCTTGCGGCAATTACAGCCAGTGAGCGCGATGTAATGTATTTTCTGCGGGCGGCGGCGAAAAAAAGCCGTTCTCGCTGACGCGCCGCGGCCCGGCCGCTCCCTTTCTTTGATCTTTCACGGGGATTTAAACGATTCAGCTGTAGTAAAATTACGCAAAATTTCTGTCTTTGAGCATGAGGTTGTCGCAATGTCGGTTACTAAAAAACCTATGGTACTGGTGATTCTGGATGGCTACGGCTATCGCGAAGACCAACAGGATAACGCCATTTACAGCGCTAAAACGCCGGTAATGGACGCCCTGTGGGCCAAACGTCCGCATACCCTGATCGATGCATCCGGCCTGGAAGTTGGCCTGCCGGACCGTCAGATGGGGAACTCCGAAGTGGGCCACGTCAACCTGGGCGCCGGTCGTATCGTCTATCAGGACCTGACCCGTCTCGATGTGGAAATTAAAGAGCGCACCTTCTTCGCCAACCCGGTACTGACCGCCGCGGTCGATAAAGCGGTTGCCGCGGGTAAAGCGGTACATATCATGGGTCTGATGTCGCCGGGCGGCGTTCACAGCCATGAAGATCACATCATGGCGATGGTAGAGCTGGCGGCAGAGCGCGGCGCAGAGAAGATCTACCTGCACGCTTTCCTCGACGGTCGTGACACCCCACCGCGCAGCGCGGAAAAAACGCTGGCAAAATTCGAAGCCAAATTTGCCGCGCTGGGCAAGGGCCGCATCGCGTCGCTCATTGGCCGCTACTACGCCATGGACCGCGACAACCGCTGGGATCGCGTTGAGCAGGCTTACGATCTGATGACGCTGGCGAAAGGCGAATTCCAGGCCGATACCGCCGTCGCCGGCCTGCAGGCTGCCTACGCCCGTGACGAAAACGACGAGTTCGTGAAAGCGACCGTGATCCGCGCCGCCGGCCAGGCCGATGCCGCGATGGAAGATGGCGATGCGCTGATCTTCATGAACTTCCGTGCTGACCGCGCACGCGAAATCACCCGCGCCTTCGTCAACGCCGACTTCGACGGCTTTGCGCGTAAGAAAGTGGTTAACCTCGACTTCGTGATGCTCACCGAATATGCCGCCGACATCAAAGTGGCCTGCGCCTACCCGCCCGCCTCGCTGGCCAATACCTTCGGCGAGTGGATGGCGAAGCACGATAAAACCCAGCTGCGCATCTCCGAAACCGAGAAATACGCCCACGTCACCTTCTTCTTCAACGGCGGCGTAGAAGAGCCGTTCAAAGGCGAAGAGCGGATTCTGATTAACTCGCCGAAAGTGGCGACCTACGATCTGCAGCCGGAAATGAGCTCCGCCGAGTTGACCGAAAAACTGGTCGCGGCCATCAAAGGCGGCCAGTACGACACCATCATCTGTAACTACCCAAACGGCGATATGGTTGGCCATACCGGCGTGATGGAAGCGGCAGTGAAAGCCGTTGAAGCGCTGGATCACTGTATCGATCAGGTGGCTCAGGCGGTGGAATCCGTTGGCGGCCAGCTGCTGATCACCGCCGACCACGGTAACGCCGAACAGATGCGCGACCCGGCCACCGGTCAGGCGCACACCGCCCACACCAACCTGCCGGTTCCGCTGATCTACGTCGGTAACAAAGCGGTTAAAGCGGTCAATGGCGGCAAACTTTCCGACATCGCCCCGACCATGCTGTCGCTGATGGGAATGGAAATCCCGCAAGAGATGACTGGCAAGCCGCTGTTCATCGTGGAATAATCCTTCCCCATGAGGGGAAAGGCGACGTATTCAACTACATGGATCGCAACGGCAGTTCGATCCGTCCTTTACGCCAGCGCGCTCAGCGCTGGCGTATTACTGTGCGCGTCATCTGCGCACGCCGACGATCGCGATCAGCTAAAGTCCATCCAGGCCGACATCGCCGCCAGGCAGCGGGCGATTAAGCAACAGCAGCAGCAGCGCGCAAGCCTGCTCGCTCAGCTCAAAGCGCAGGAAGAGGCGATCGCCGCCGCGGCCCGCAAACTGCGCGAAACCCAGGACAGCCTGAACCAGCTCAATAAGCAGATTGACGAGATGAACGCTTCTCTCGCGAAGCTGGAGCGCCAGCGCGCGTCTCAGGAGCGTAACCTCGCCGCGCAGCTTGACGCGGCGTTCCGCCAGGGGCCGCATACCGGCATCCAGATGGTGCTGAGCGGTGAAGAGGGTCAGCGCAATCAGCGGATGCAGGTCTATTTCAGCTATTTCAACCAGGCCCGCCAGGAAACCATCGCGGAACTGAAGAAAACGCGCGAAGAGATGGCGGTGCAAAAGTCGATGCTCGAAGAGAAGCAGAGCCAGCAGCAGACGCTGGTCTACGAGCAAAAAGCCCAGCAGGCGAAGCTGGAGCAGGCGCGTAACGAACGGAAAAAGACCCTTTCCGGCCTGGAGTCCTCCATTCAGCGGGGTCAGCAACAGTTAAGTGAATTGCGGGCTAACGAATCGCGCCTACGCGGTCGTATCGCCCAGGCGGAGGCTGCCGCCAAAGCCCGTGCCGATCGGGAAGCTCGCGATGCGCAGGCGGTGCGCGACCGCCAGCAGGAAGCATCGCGCAAAGGCACCACCTATAAACCAACGGAAAGCGAGCGTTCGCTGATGTCGCGCACCGGCGGGCTGGGCTCGCCGCGCGGTCAGGCGTTCTGGCCGGTTCGCGGTCCGCTCCTTCATCGATATGGCGAACAGCTGCAAGGTGAACTACGTTGGAAAGGGATGGTTATCGCCGCGTCTGAAGGCACCGAAGTCAGAGCGATTGCCGATGGTCGGGTCATTCTGGCCGACTGGCTGCAGGGCTATGGTCTGGTGGTGGTGGTCGAGCATGGCAAAGGCGACATGAGCCTGTATGGCTATAACCAAAGCGCGCTGGTCAGCGTCGGTACGCAGGTGCGTGCCGGTCAGCCTATCGCGCTCGTAGGCAGCAGCGGCGGTCAGGGCCGTCCGTCGCTCTATTTCGAAATTCGCCGCCAGGGTCAGGCGGTCAATCCACAGCCGTGGTTGGGAAGATAAGTTTTGCTTCAATTTCGCGCAATTGCTCTTGCCGTAGCCGGTTCGCTGGCTCTGGCGGCGCCAGCGTTCGCTGGCAAACTCTCCATCGTTATTGACGATTTTGGCTACCGCCCGCAGACCGAAAATCAGGTGCTGGCGCTGCCGTCCACTATCTCCGTCGCCGTGCTGCCGAACGCGCCGCACGCCCGGGAAATGGCCACGAAAGCGCATAATCTGGGCCATGAAGTGCTCATCCACCTGCCGATGGCGCCGCTCAGTAAACAGCCGCTGGAAAAAGACACCCTGCGCCCCGAGATGAGCAGCGAGGAGATCGAGCGCATCATCCGCGAGGCCTATGGCAAAGTCCCCTACGCCGTCGGGCTGAATAACCATATGGGCAGCGCGATGACCTCCAACCTGTTTGGCATGCAGAAGGTGATGCAGGCCCTGGAGCGCTACAATCTCTATTTTCTCGACAGCGTGACCATCGGCAACACCCAGGCCATGCGCGCCGCGCAGGGCACCGGGGTGAAGGTGATTAAGCGCAAGGTGTTTCTGGACGATACGCAGAATGAAGCCGATATCCGCACCCAGTTCAACCGCGCCATCGCCCTGGCGCGGCGTAACGGTTCGGCGATAGCCATTGGCCATCCGCATCCGACGACGGTGCGGGTGCTGCAGCAGATGGTCTATAACCTGCCGCCGGATATCACGCTGGTGCGCCCGAGCAGCCTGCTCAACGAGCCGCAGGTCGACAACTCGACGCCAAACTATGCTCAGCCGCCCGCGCAACAAACGCCGCCGCAGCAGCAGAAGCCGCGTAATCCGTTCCACGGCGTGAAGTATTGCAAGCCGAAGCGCCCGCTGGAGCCCGTGAACGCCAGCCGCTTCTTCACTATCCTCAGCGACAGCATCAGCCAGAGCGCGCTGGTCCAGTACTATCGCCTCAAATGGCAGGGCTGGGACAATCCCGGCAGCTAGACCACTCAGGGGTCCGTTCGCTTTTGCGCGACGGGCGCCTGGTTATCTTCGTGGGCGTACCACGCCTTAAAATATTTGAGAAAGCTGTAAAACGTGGCGTACAGGCCGGTGACCACGCCGACTTTGCCATAGCGCCACGCCCCGCTGAACAGATACCACTTAAAGAAAGCGCCAATGGCGCTGACGATCCCCCGCGTCAGCGAAGGTGTGATCTGCTGGTGCTTCACCAGCCGGGTGGTATAGCTGTTCAGCTTATTAAACACTTCATGCAGCGAATAAAAGGTGTCATGGCGTACAAAGCCCGGCAGCCTGACGGAGCGCGCGTGTCCGACCACCTGGTCATCCACCGGCCGGTCGTTAAACCGCGCCTGCTGGCGGTTAAAGAGGCGCACCGGGTAATCCGGCGAGGAAATAGGGTAGATCGTCCGCACCTGCGTGCCGAGGACAAACCAGTAGCGCGGCAAACGCCAGGCGCAGGCCGGGTCAGGCTCCTCCCCCGCTTTTAGCGCCTGAATGGCCGCCACGACGTCGTTATCAAGAATTTCATCGCTGTCCATGCACAGCACCCAGTCATGGCTGGCCAGTCCGATGGCATAGTTCATCTGCGCGCCGTGGGCTTTATAGGCATGATGATGGACGGTGAGACCAAACTGCTGACAAATAGAGACCGTTTCGTCGGTGCTACCGGAGTCGACGACAATACACTCATCGGCCACCTTCAGCAGCGGGGGCAGCACCTCCATGAGCAGACGTGCAGAGTTACAGGTCAGTAAGCATACGGAGAGTTTAAGCATGATCGTTTCAAAGTTAAACCGCGACTAAACACACTGTATAAGCGAATAACCGTAAAATCGATGTAGAAATTGTGCGCTTGATATTAAGCAGGCTAAAAATGTTATCCAAATCTAAATTAAGGCGCCCGCAGGCGCCTTTTTTGCTGAGGTTTACAACAGACCGGAGGCGTTATTCCCAGCTCAGAACCACTTTACCGGACTGACCGGAGCGCATGGCGTCAAAGCCCTTCTGGAAGTCGTCAATGCCGAAGCGGTGGGTGATGATCGGCGAAAGATCCAGGCCAGACTGGATCAGCGCCGCCATCTTGTACCAGGTTTCGAACATTTCGCGACCATAGATCCCTTTGATAAACAGCCCCTTGAAGATGACCTTGGTCCAGTCGATGGACATATCCGACGGCGGGATACCCAGCATCGCGATACGGCCGCCGTGGTTCATGGTATCCAGCATACTGCGGAACGCCGGCGGCGCGCCGGACATCTCCAGACCCACGTCGAAACCTTCGGTCATCCCCAGCTCGGCCATCACGTCGTTGAGGTTCTCTTTCGCCACGTTCACCGCGCGGGTGACGCCCATTTTGCGCGCCAGCACGAGACGGTACTCGTTAACGTCAGTGATCACCACGTTACGCGCGCCGACGTGTTTCGCCACCGCCGCCGCCATCACGCCGATCGGACCGGCGCCGGAGACCAGCACGTCTTCCCCCACCAGATCGAAGGAGAGCGCGGTGTGCACGGCGTTGCCGAATGGGTCGAAGATGGACGCCAGGTCATCAGAGATATTGTCGGGAATTTTAAAGGCGTTAAAGGCCGGGATCACCAGATACTCGGCAAAGCAGCCCGGGCGGTTGACGCCCACGCCGATGGTGTTGCGGCACAGGTGGGTACGGCCTGCGCGGCAGTTACGGCAGTGGCCGCAGGTGATATGCCCTTCGCCGGAGACGCGGTCGCCAATCTTAAAGCCGCGCACTTCCTGGCCAATCCCCACCACTTCGCCGACATATTCGTGCCCGACCACCATCGGCACCGGAATGGTCTTCTGCGACCACTCATCCCAGTTGTAGATGTGCACGTCGGTCCCGCAAATGGCGGTCTTGCGGATTTTAATCAGCAGATCGTTATGGCCGACTTCCGGTTCCGGTACGTCGGTCATCCAGATGCCTTCTTCCGCTTTCAGTTTGGATAACGCTTTCATCTCACACCCTTATTAGGCGATGACGCCCAGTTGTTTGCCGATGCGGGTAAAGGCTTCCACCGCACGCTCAATTTGTTCAGGGGTATGCGCCGCCGACATCTGGGTGCGAATACGCGCCTGGCCTTTCGGTACCACCGGATAGAAGAAGCCGGTGACATAGATCCCTTCTTTCTGCAGTTCGCGGGCAAAGTTCTGCGCCACCACCGCTTCACCCAGCATCACCGGAATGATGGCGTGGTCGGCGCCCGCCAGGGTGAAGCCTGCCGCAGTCATTTTTTCACGGAACAGACGCGCGTTGGCCAACAGGCGATCGCGCAGGTCTGCGCCCTCTTCGACCATCTCCAGCACTTTGATGGAGGCGGCCACGATGGCCGGCGCCAGAGAGTTGGAGAACAGATACGGACGGGAACGCTGGCGCAGCCACTCAACCACCTCTTTGCGTGCGGCGGTGTAGCCGCCGGAGGCGCCGCCCAGCGCTTTACCCAGCGTGCCGGTGATAATGTCGACGCGCCCCATCACATCGCAGTATTCGTGGGAGCCGCGACCGTTTTCGCCGACGAAGCCGACGGCGTGGGAGTCATCGACCATCACCAGCGCATCGTATTTATCCGCCAGGTCGCAAACGCCTTTCAGGTTGGCGATCACGCCGTCCATCGAGAAGACGCCGTCGGTGGCGATCAGCACGTGACGCGCGCCAGCGTCGCGGGCTTCTTTCAGACGCGCTTCCAGTTCCTGCATATCGTTGTTGGCATAGCGGAAGCGCTTTGCTTTACACAGGCGCACGCCGTCGATGATCGAGGCATGGTTCAGGGCGTCGGAGATAATGGCGTCTTCCGGGCCGAGCAGCGTTTCAAACAGGCCGCCGTTGGCGTCGAAGCAGGACGAGTAGAGGATTGCGTCTTCCATACCGAGGAAATCCGCCAGCTTCTTCTCCAGCTGCTTGTGCGTATCCTGGGTGCCGCAGATGAAGCGTACCGAGGCCATCCCGAAGCCGTGGCTGTCCATACCGGATTTCGCCGCGTCGATCAGCGCCGGGTGGTTGGCCAGACCCAGATAGTTATTGGCGCAGAAGTTAATCACGTGGCTGTCGCCGACGGTAATGTCCGCCTGCTGCGCCGAGGTGATGATGCGCTCTTCTTTAAACAAGCCTTCGGCCCGAGCGGTCTCCAGATTGCTAGTTAACTGTTTGTAGAAATCACCACGCATTGCAACTCTCCAGATTCGGCAAAATTTGGCACATATTACCCAAAGCTATACGCTGATACGAGATGATGCAGGCCTGAATGAATTATTTGCAGCATAAATCACGTCAGCCCAGCACCTTATTCTGCGAATGGCTGTAGGCTTGCTCATGTGGTGATATGATATGAGCATTCATGTCCGGATTGTCTCTGGGCTCTCAACTTCAAAGGTACAGTTATGATCATCGTAACCGGCGGCGCAGGCTTTATCGGCAGCAACATCGTTAAAGCGCTGAATGACAAGGGCATTACCGACATTCTGGTTGTCGACAATCTGAAAGACGGCACCAAGTTTGTGAACCTGGTTGACCTGAACATCGCTGACTACATGGATAAAGAAGACTTTCTGATCCAGATTATGGCAGGCGAAGAGTTCGGCGACATTGACGCAATCTTCCACGAAGGCGCGTGCTCTTCCACCACGGAGTGGGACGGCAAGTACATGATGGACAACAACTATCAGTACTCCAAAGAGCTGCTGCACTACTGCCTGGAGCGCGAAATTCCGTTCCTGTACGCCTCTTCGGCGGCCACCTACGGTGGACGCACCAGCGATTTCATCGAGTCTCGCGAGTATGAGCAGCCGCTTAACGTCTACGGCTACTCCAAATTCCTGTTCGATGAATACGTTCGTCAGATCCTGCCGGAAGCCAATTCGCAGATCGTCGGCTTCCGCTACTTCAACGTCTACGGGCCGCGCGAAGGCCACAAAGGCAGCATGGCGAGCGTCGCTTTCCACCTCAACACCCAGCTGAATAATGGCGAAAGTCCGAAACTGTTCGAAGGCAGCGACGGCTTCAAGCGCGACTTCGTCTACGTCGGCGACGTGGCTGACGTCAACCTGTGGTTCTGGGAAAACGGCGTTTCCGGCATCTTCAACCTCGGCACTGGCTGCGCGGAATCCTTCCAGGCCGTCGCCGACGCGACCCTGGCGTACCACAAAAAAGGCAGCATCGAGTACATCCCATTCCCGGACAAACTGAAAGGCCGCTACCAGGCGTTCACCCAGGCGGATCTGACTAACCTGCGTAAAGCGGGCTATGACAAACCGTTCAAAACCGTTGCCGAAGGCGTAACGGAGTATATGGCCTGGCTGAATCGGGATGCGTAAGAGATAACATGAAAATTCTGGTGGTAGGCCCGTCTTGGGTGGGCGACATGATGATGTCGCAAAGTCTTTATCGTACGCTCAGGGCGCGCTATCCCCAGGCGATTATCGACGTGATGGCGCCAGCCTGGTGTCGTCCGTTGTTATCGCGCATGCCGGAAGTGAACGAAGCGATCCCGATGCCGCTGGGCCACGGCGCGCTGGCTATCGGCGAACGCCGCAAACTCGGCCACAGCCTGCGCGAGCGTCGCTACGATCGCGCTTACGTGCTGCCAAACTCGTTTAAATCGGCATTAGTCCCCTTCTTTGCCAACATCCAGCTACGCACCGGCTGGCGCGGCGAGATGCGCTACGGCCTGCTCAACGACGCCCGGGTGCTGGACAAAGACGCCTGGCCGCTGATGGTGGAACGCTACGTGGCGCTGGCCTACGACAACGGCGTGATGCGCTGCGCCAAAGATCTGCCGCAGCCGCTGCTATGGCCGCAGCTGCAGGTCAACGAAGGGGAAAAGTCGCAGGCCTGCAGCGCCTTTAACCTGTCCAACGATCGGCCGATCATCGGCTTTTGCCCCGGCGCGGAGTTCGGCCCGGCAAAACGCTGGCCGCACTATCACTATGCTGCGCTGGCGAAAAAGCTCATCGACGATGGTTATCAGATTGCGCTATTTGGCTCGGCAAAAGATAACGAGGCCGGCAAAGAGATCATCGCCGCCCTCAGCAGCGAGCAGCAGGCCTGGTGCCGGAATCTGGCGGGTGAAACCCAGCTGGAGCAGGCGGTGATCCTGATTGCCGCCTGTAAAGCGGTGGTGACTAACGATTCGGGGCTGATGCACGTCGCCGCGGCGCTGGACCGCCCGCTGGTGGCGCTGTATGGCCCGAGCAGTCCGGACTTTACCCCGCCGCTGTCGCATAAAGCGCGCGTGATCCGTCTGATTACCGGCTACCACAAGGTGCGCAAAGGCGATGCCGCGGAAGGTTATCATCAGAGCCTGATCGACATTACGCCAGAGCGCGTCCTGCAAGAGCTGAACGAATTGCTGACGGAAAAAACCGGGCACGAGGAAGCGTAGCGGATGCGGGTATTGATTGTAAAAACCTCATCGATGGGCGACGTGCTGCACACGCTGCCCGCGCTGACCGACGCCGCACAGGCCATCCCCGGCATCCGCTTCGACTGGGTTGTGGAAGAAGGCTTCGCGCAGATCCCCTCCTGGCATGACAGCGTCGAGCGGGTGATCCCGGTGGCGATCCGCCGCTGGCGTAAAGCCTGGTTCTCCGCGCCGATCAAAGCGGAGCGTAAAGCCTTTCGCGAGGCCGTCCAGGCGGTCAAGTATGACGCCATTATCGACGCCCAGGGGCTGGTGAAAAGCGCTGCGCTGGTCACCCGTCTGGCGCACGGCGTCAAGCATGGTATGGACTGGCAAACGGCCCGCGAGCCGCTGGCCAGCCTGTTTTACAACCGCCGCCACCACATTGCGAAACAGCAGCACGCGGTGGAGCGTACCCGCGAGCTGTTCGCCAAAAGCCTCGGCTACGCGAAACCCCAAACCCAGGGGGATTACGCCATTGCGCGCCATTTCCTGCAGCACGAGGCTAGCGCTGCCGCCCCCTATCTGGTGTTTCTGCACGCCACCACCCGCGACGATAAGCACTGGCCGGAAAACCGCTGGCAGGAACTGCTCGATCTGCTGGCCGACAGCGGCGTCCGCATTAAGCTGCCGTGGGGCGCCCCGCACGAAGAGGCGCGGGCGAAGCGGCTGGCGGAAGGCCGGGAGTATGTTGAAGTGCTGCCGCGCATGAGCCTTGAGCAGGTGGCGCAGGTTCTGGCCAGCGCCCGGGCCGTCGTCTCGGTCGATACCGGCCTGAGTCATCTGACCGCCGCGCTGGATAAACCGAACTTCACGCTCTACGGCCCGACCGATCCGGGGCTGATTGGCGGATACGGTAAAAACCAGCACATCGTGCGGCCGGAAAACAGCGCCAGCACCGGCGATATTACCGCCAGCCGGGTTCATCTTCTTCTGCAAAATCAGGGGTTGCTCTGATGGGATCCCTGTTTAAGCAGATCTATCGCTACACCCGCCCTCGCGCTTATCGTCACAATGAAAATCTGTGGCCTTTTACCCGCATCACCCGCGCGCCGAGCGGCGAAATCAGCGCGTTGCGTTATAAAGGGAAAACGGTGCCGCTGGTCAGCCTGAGCGCGCTGAAAAACAGCATGCAGGGCGAAGTCCTGCTGACCGCCACTGGCCCTTCGACCCGCAATATCGATTTTTCCCTGTTGTCGAAAACGATCCCGGTGATGGGCGTCAATGGCGCCTGGCATCTTGCCGACCGACTGCACTTTTCGCTCTATACCATCGTCGACATGGAGTTTTTCGATAAGAAGCCGGACATTATCCGCGCCATCGTCAGTCAGCCGGACATTCTGCTGTTCACCACCATGCATGGGATCGCCAAAATCGTCGATCGCCATGCGGACGCGCTGCGCTGCCGTTTGGCGTTGATTGAGGACGGTTGCTATAAGATTTACCAGCCGAAAGTCGCCAGCGAAGCGATAAAGCGCACTTACCAGCAGAATCCGGCGATGTGCTTTCATCCCCAGCGCCCGGATATCTGTTTTAGCACCGATATTCGCCAGGGCGTCTTTGATGCCGGCACGGTGGTCTACTGGGCGCTGCAGATCCTCGCCTGGCTGGGCTTCAGCACTATCCTGGTCAGCGGTCTGGATATGACTAACTTCAACCAGCCGCGATTCTACGAAACACAACAAGAAAAATTGCCTTCGTACTTGGCAACAAAAGTGGATACCCTCGTCATGCCCTCCTTTGCACATGCCGCGCAGGTACTGCAGCAACGCCAGATCCGGGTCATTAATTTTTCACCAGAAAGCGCTGTGCCGGACACTATTTTCGAAAAGGTTGCGTTTAATGAGTACTTTAAAAATGAGTAACTACGCCAGACAGGGTTACTCGATTGTTTTTCCTTTGTTTTTATTTTTCAGCGCGATTTTTTGCATGTCCACCCGGACCAATAACCTGCTGCATTTATCGATCCTGCTGCTCTTGCTCTCGCTGGTACGCCCGGAAAACCGCCAGGCGCTGGCCGGCGTGTTACGCGAACAGTGGCAGACCTGGGCGCTGCTGGCGGTCTTCTTTATCTATTACGCCCTCAGTAACCTGTGGGGCCATACGCCGCAGCATATCGACTCGCCGATCACCCACGGCGTGTACCTGACGGGCTATCTGTTGCTGATGGCGATGCTGCTCAGCGACGAACGAACCCGCCGCCTGGCCATGCTGGCGGTGGTTGGCGGGATCACCGTGCTCTCGCTGTGGACGCTGATGTTCGACCACATCCTGGTCCTCACCGAACGAGCGGTCTCCCCCGAGAACCCCGGGCCAACAAACGTTATCGACCTTGCCGGATACTGCGGCATCGGCATCTTAATCTGCGGCATGCTACTGAAAGAAAAAGCCAGCCACTGGCTCTATCTGCCAGTGGCCATCATGCTGGTGATGATGCTGCTGACCCAAAGCCGCGGGCCGATCATCGCCCTGGTGCTGGCGGTCGGCTGTACGCTGCACCTGCACGTCTTCACCCGCCGCAACCTGCTGATCGCCGCGGCGCTGGCCGTGCTGGTGGCTCTGCTTTTGGTCATGACGCCGGTGGGCGACATGCTGCTCGCCCGTTTCGAAGAGCTGGGCACCCAAAGCGGGCTGCGCCTGAGCATCTGGCACCATACGCTGTCGGAGATGGCCAGCCAGCCCTGGCTGGGACGCGGTTTTAGCTATGAACTGGATTTCATCAACTACAGCGGCGAACACATCACCACCACCCACAGCGTATATATGGGCGCCCTGCTGAAAGGCGGCATCGTGGGTTTACTGCTGTTGCTGGCGGTCATTGCCTGCGGACTGTGGCAGGCGTGGCGCAAGCGCCGCTCAGACAGCCGCTACAGTCTGGCGATCCTGTTTTACGCGCTGGTGTTTATGGCCTCGCAGGGGATGTTTATCATCAGCAACCCCCGGGAGACCTGGGTGCTGTTCTGGCTGCCGCTGGGCATTGCGCTCAGCAAAGGGCTGGCGGAAAAGCGTTAACAAGAAAGGGCCGCTGACGGCCCTTTTTTATATTCACTTTTCTATTAACTGCGGGCGGCGACCAGCCGGTCGGCCTGCTCTTTAATCACCGGCCATACCGACTCAATCGCCACATCGGCGACATTCGCTTCTTCACAAACGATCTGCCTCGCTTTGTCATAGCCCGGCGCCCAGATATGATAGCCGGGCAGCCCGGTATCCTTGAGTTTGCGTTTGTTATAGACCGCCACCATCGGTTTATCGAAGGCGCGGGCGATATGCACAATCGAGGTGTCCGGCGTAATGACTAAATCACAGCTGCGAATCACCTCCACGGCGGAGTTGATGGTGCTGTCGGCGACGTACAGCGCCATATCCAGCCCCAGCTGCTGAATTTTCTCGCTGCGACCCACCATCACGATACAGACCCGGTAAGGCAGAGCATGTAGCCGCTCGACCAGGGTCGCCACCTGATGACGACAGAAGTCTTTATCCTCGGAGGCGGTAAAAGGGTTAATGGCGATGCGCAGTGCGACCTCTCCGGCCTGGGAAAGCAAGCGCGCCACTTTCTCCCGCTCATGGCGACAGCCGGGGAGATGATAGTCGTATGGCTGGTCGTCAACGACGCCAAAAAGCTTCACCACCTGCTGATAGCGCAGGGAAATATGGCTGTTGCTGTCAAAAAAAGCGATCGAATGATCGTAAAGTTTATAGGGCTCTTTATTAAAACCAATCACGCTGGTCGCCCGTAAATCGGCGAGTAATTTAAAGCGTTCATAGCTGGTCACGTCATCAAAATCGATAACCGCATCAAAACCCGCCGCCCGTAACGTATTTAAGGACATGCGTGGTCGATATAAATATACTTGCTCAATGAATTCTGAGCCGGCTAATATTTCGCAGCATATTGGTCCGGTTAACACCGAAACCTGATATCCCCGTTCGGCCAGTATTCTGGCGCAGCCGGTGGTCACCACCATATCGCCGACTTTATCGTCCAGGCGCAATAGCAGCACGCGGCGCACAGGGGCCGGGTCGAAGGGTTTGCGCGCCGGCTTATTTCTGTATCGATAGTTAATTAAATTAAATTTAATACCGCGGAAAAAAGCGTTCTTTTTCCGCGTCAATTGTTTAAGGATACGCATACGGTACCTTGAGCTGTGTTAGCGCTGTGTGATTTTCCGCTGGTAATATTCTGCCAACGTCATGCCCTTCACCTGCGGCGCCAGCCAGCTAAAAAAGGCTTCAAGGTCAGCGTATAAACGCTCAATATCCCGTTCATTCTGGAACGTGGGGCTGCCGCCGGGCATATATTCTGAAGAGTGGAGCATATATTCCACGTAGTCATTGCCCTGCGTCAACGTTTGTTCGACGACTTTTTTCATCGTCTCCACGTTGCCGCCCATCGGACGCAGCCAGTGCACGGAGGGGGAACGCACTTTGCCGCGCAGGCGGTCGTAGCCCTGCTTCACGCTGTTCATCCACGCGGAGTGCTTGTACTGAATGCTCATCGGCACTTCCAGCAGCGGCGAGCGGCCCTCGCGGCTGATGTCATTTTCATCGAGGAAATAGGCATGCTGCGGGAAGCGACGATAATCGGTCCCGCCATCGCCCTGCGGCGCCCCCTTGGCGGTCTTCCAGTTCACCCGCGGGGTCACCGAGCAATCCACCTGATACCCGTACTCCACCAGCAGACGCGCATAGCGCTCGTCAAAGGCCCAGCGCCCGGCGCGATGACTAACCATTTTGGTCTGGAAGGTGTCCTCCAGCAGACGCGTCATATAGTCGACCTTCTCACGCATCATGGCATCGCTGTATTCAATGAGATAAGGCTTATGCCGCCAGTCATCGGCGGTCAGCGGCTCGGTCGGCGGGCTGTTCCAGGCATGCAGATGCATACCGACTTCCGCGGTGCCGCGGGCAATCACGTCTCTGGCGAATTCGATATAAAAGGGATCGATGGCCATTTCATAATTGGTCAAATAGACCGGTTTAAAGCCATACTTTTCGCAAAGCTGCTGAAAACGCGGGAGATAACGCGCATTCTCGGTGGTGATGCTGTCATGTTTTTGCCAGAGGTTATCGCCCTCTGTATCAATCGTGATGAGAAATGCGGGATTGTGCACGAAAACGTCCTCAGGCCATACGTATCGGGTCATGGTAGAGCAATACAACGCTTCTCTCAATCTGTCTGATCCCCTAGAATCGGAACCCTTATCCTGGATGAAGAACAGAGTATGACGCCTGAAACCCTCTCCCGCAGCCCCTTGAACCCGGCGCGGATCCTGGTCATTAAGCTGCGCCATCATGGCGACATGCTGCTGATCACCCCGCTTATTCACGCGCTGAAACAGCAGTATCCCGCCGCCAGCGTGGATGTCCTGCTGTATGAAGAGACCCGGGATATGCTCGCCGCCAACCCCGATATCCACCAAATTTATGGTCTCGACCGCCGCTGGAAAAAGCAGGGGAAAAAGCATCAGCTGAAGATGCAATGGCAGCTCATTCAGACGCTGCGCCAGCAGCGATACGATATGGTGCTCAACCTTGCCGACCAGTGGCCGAGCGCGATTATCAGCAAACTGACCGGCGCCGCGACGCGGATCGGCTTTGATTTTCCGAAGCGTCGCCACCCGTTCTGGCGCTATTGCCACACCGCGTTGGCCGCCACCCAACAGCATAATCAGCTGCATACGGTACAGCAGAATCTCTCTATCCTCGCTCCGCTCGGTATCCAGTTGAACGACGCCCCGGCGCGGATGGGCTACAGCGAAGCAGACTGGGCCACCAGCCGCGCCCTGCTGCCGGAGGACTTCCGGGATAACTACATCGTCATCCAGCCAACGTCGCGTTGGTTCTTTAAATGCTGGCGCGAAGACAGGATGAGCGCGCTGATCAACGCGCTGTCCGCCGAAGGGTACGCGGTGGTACTCACCTCCGGCCCCGACGATAGAGAGAAGAAGATGGTGGAGACCATCATCGCCGGCTGCCCGCAGGCGCGGCTGCACTCTTTAGCCGGCCAGTTAACGCTGCGCCAGCTGGCGGCGGTGATCGATCACGCCCGGCTGTTTATCGGCGTCGACTCGGTGCCAATGCATATGGCTGCGGCTCTCGGCACTCCGCTGGTCGCCCTGTTCGGCCCCTCGAAGCTGACCTTCTGGCGTCCATGGCAGGCGAAAGGCGAGGTGATCTGGGCAGGCGACTTCGGTCCACTGCCCGACCCGGACGCCATCAACACCAACACCGACGAACGTTATCTCGATTTAATTCCTACCGACGCCGTGATCGCGGCGGCGAAAAAGGTACTGGCATGAGTAAATTCAGGCTGGCTCTGGTGCGGCAGAAGTACCGCCCGGACGGCGGCGCAGAACGCTTTGTCTCCCGCGCGCTGGAAGCCCTCGACAGCAGTCATCTGCAGCTGAACGTCATCACCCGCGAATGGCAGGGGCCGGTGAAACCGGACTGGCAGATCCATATCTGTAATCCGCGCAAATGGGGGCGCATCAGCCGCGAGCGCGGGTTTGCCAACGCCGCGCGGGCGCTCTGGCAGCGCGAATCCTTCGACCTGGTGCAGAGCCATGAGCGTATTCCCGGCTGCGATCTCTACCGCGCCGGCGACGGCGTTCATCGCCGCTGGCTGCAACAGCGCTCGCGCATTTTACCTGCCTGGAAAAGCCGCCTGCTGTTCGCCGACCGCTACCACCGTTATGTGATGCAAGCGGAACGGGCGATGTACGAAGACCCGCATCTGCGCGGGGTGATCTGCAACGCCGAGATGATCAAACGCGAGATCATCGAAGACTTTGGCCTGCCGGCGGACAAGATCCACGTTATCTATAACGCCATTGATAACCAGCGTTTCCTGCCGCCGGGTGAAGAAACCTTTGCCGCCTTACGCGCAAAATGGCAGTTGCCGCTGCAGGCGACCTGCCTGATTTACGTCGGCTCCGGCTTTGAGCGTAAAGGGCTGGCGGCGGCGATCCGCGCCATCGCCCCGACCGATCGCTATCTGCTGGTGGTTGGCAAAGATAAAGATCAGCCGCGCTATCAGGCGCTGGCGAAAAGCCTGAACTGCGAAGATCGGGTGCGCTTCTTCGGCATGCAGTCGGAGACGCTGCCGTTCTATCAGATGGCCGATGGCCTGCTGCTGCCGACCCTCTACGATCCGTTCCCCAACGTCATCCTTGAGGCAATGGCCTGCGGTCTGCCGGTGATCACCACCACCGGCTGCGGCGGGGCGGAGTTTATCGTCAACGGCCACAACGGTTACGTCTGCGACGCCCTGGATATCCCGGCGCTGCAGCAGGCGGTGATGGCCCTGCCTGCCCGCGCGCTGGGCTCCGCGGAAGGCGACCGCGCCCGCGAGCGCATCATGGCCTGCACCAGCAAGCGCCTCTCAACCCAGCTGCTTTCCCTTTATCAGGATCTGGTGAAATAACGATGCGCATCTTATTTGTGATTGACGGATTGCCCGGCGGCGGCGCGGAGAAAGTGGTTCTCACCCTGGCGGCGCAGTTCCTGCGCGACGGCGATCGGGTCTCGCTCATTTCGCTACGCGACGTCTGCGAGTACCCATTGCCCGAGGGGCTCGACTACCAGGTGGTGGCCGATCGCTGCCGCAAACCGTGGCGCAAGCTGACCGAGCTGTCCCGCCGCGCCCGCCAGCTGGACGCCGCGGTCATCCGGGCCGAGCAGCAGGGACAATTTGACCTTGTGCTCTCCAACCTGCACAAAACCGACCGCATCGTCGCCCGCAGCCGGGCGCTGCGCGAGCGCAACGTCTGGTTCTGCCTGCACGGCGTCTTCTCGGCCTCTTATCTTGGTCACCGTACCGGCTTTGACCGCTGGATGAAGCAGCAGAAAATTAAGCGGATTTACCAGGGGCGCAACGTGGTAGCGGTTTCCGACGCCGTGGGGCGCGATCTGGTGGACGCCTTCGCCCTGCGCCCGGCGCAGCTGAAAACCATCTATAACCCCTTCGATATCGCCGCCCTGCGCGCCGGGGCGGAAGCCGACAGCGAGCGCCCGGACGGCGACTACCTGATTCACGTCGGCCGCTTCCATCCCGGCAAACGCCACGACCGCCTGCTCGAAGCCTACGCGCAAAGCGGCATCGACGCGCCGCTGGTGCTGTTAGGCCAGGGGAAACCGGAGCAAGAGCAGCGCCTGCGCCAGCTGGCCAAAACGCTGCAGATTGACGACCGGGTGTGGTTCAAAGGTTTTCAGGAAAACCCCTTACCGTGGATCAAAGGCGCGCGGATGCTGGTTTTGAGCTCGGATAGCGAAGGATTCGGCAATGTGGTGGTGGAGGCGCTGCTGTTGCATACCCCGGTCGCCAGCACCCGCTGCCCCGGCGGCGTCACCGAGATCCTCACCGGCGAACTTGCCCGCGGTCTGGCGGATCTCACCAGTCCGGCGCTGGCTCAGACGATGCAAAGCATTTACCATAACCCGCCGGCCATCGACGATGCCGCGCTGGAAAAATTCAGCGTCGTGTCCATTTGTCAGCAGTACCGTCAGCTGCAGCGCATCTGACGCCGTTAGTTAACCAGGATCGAAGATTTATGAGTCAAACGCCTTTACTGAGCATCGTGGCTGCCGTCTACAACGGTGAGAAATTTCTTGCGCAATTCTTTGAGTGCATTGAACAGCAGCAGCTGGACAGCTATGAACTGATCCTGGTGAACGATGGGTCGACGGACAACAGCCTGGCGGTGATCGCCGAATGGCGGGATCGGCTGCAGAACGTCCAGGTGCTGGAGCAGGAAAACCAGGGCGTCTCGGTCGCGCGCAATACCGGCCTGGCGGTTGCCAGCGGCAAGTACCTCGCGTTTCCGGACATCGACGATAAACTCTATCCGGGCATGTATCGCACGCTGCTGGAGATGGCGGAGAAAGCACATCTCGATGTCGCCACCTGCAACGGCACCTACGTGTACGAAAAGCGCCGCGAGAGCCACCCGATCTTTCCGCTGGATCGCTTGCCCTCGACCGGTGTGTTGCCGGGCCATGTCTGGCTCAAGCAGGCCCTGGACTCGCGGAAATTTCTGCACGTCACCTGGCTCAATATCTATCGCCACGATTTTATCCGCCAGCATCACTTCCATTTCGAGCCCGGCCTGCGCCATCAGGATATCCCGTGGACCACAGAGGCGTTGCTGGCCGCGGAGCGCGTGCAGTACACCAGTCAGCAATTCTATGATTACTACATCCACTCTGAGTCGGTGTCGCATAAGCCGGACAACGACGACACGCTGATGCGTTCGGCGCGCCATTACATGAAAATTCTGGAGATGCTGGAGGCGATCAACCAGCGTTACCCGGACAAAGTGCGCCATATCGCCGCCTGTCGCTGGCAGATCGCCAAAGAAGGCCTGGGGATCATCCACACCTTCGACAGTATGAAAGATGAGTCGAAAAAGCATGTTATCATTAAAGAATTCTTCGACCGCGGTATCTGGCGGTTAATCTGGAAAAACGCCTGTACTTTCCGTTTACGCTGGCGCCTGGGACGCCGTTATCTGCGTATTAAGCGTTATCGCCACGCGGGATAGACCAAAAACCCGCTGTTTCCGCCAAAGAGATAGCTTTACGCGGGCTAAATGCTTAGAATTTGCCCGCCAAAACAGAGAACGGATAAATAGTTTGGAATTGCTTTATACCACCCTACTTTACCTTATTCAGCCGCTGGTGTGGCTGCGGCTGCTGCTGCGCAGTCGTAAGGCTCCTGCCTACCGTAAACGCTGGGCGGAACGCTATGGCTTCTGTCAGAACAAGGTAGAGCCGGATGGCATTCTGCTGCACTCCGTTTCCGTCGGCGAAACCTTAGCCGCCATCCCGCTGGTTCGCGCCCTGCGCCACCGCTACCCTTCTCTGCCGATCACCGTCACCACCATGACGCCAACCGGCTCCGAGCGCGCCATGTCGGCCTTCGGCAAAGATGTCCATCACGTCTATCTGCCCTACGATCTGCCCGGCGCCATGAACCGCTTCCTGGACACCGTTCAGCCGAAGCTGGTGATCGTCATGGAGACCGAACTGTGGCCGAATATGGTAGCCGCGCTGCATAAGCGTAAGATCCCGCTGGTGATTGCCAACGCCCGCCTGTCCGAACGTTCCGCCAAAGGCTATGCCAAGCTGGGCGGCTTTATGCGCCGCCTGTTGAGCCGTATTACGCTTATCGCCGCGCAGAATGAAGAAGATGGCAACCGCTTCCTCGCGCTGGGACTGAAGCGCAACCAGCTGGCGGTCACCGGCAGCCTGAAATTCGATATCTCCGTCACGCCAGAACTGGCGGCCCGCGCGGTGACGCTGCGCCGGCAATGGGCGCCACACCGCAAAGTCTGGATTGCCACCAGCACCCACGATGGCGAAGAGCAAATTATCCTCCAGGCGCATAAAAAGCTGCTGGAGACCTTTCCGAACCTGCTGCTGATCCTTGTTCCTCGCCATCCGGAGCGCTTCCCTGACGCCCGCGACATGGTGCAAAAAGCCGGAATGAGCTTCACTCTGCGCAGCACCGGCGAGATCCCCTCCTCCAGTACCCAGGTGGTCATTGGCGATACCATGGGCGAACTGATGCTGCTCTACGGCATTGCCGACCTCGCTTTCGTCGGCGGCAGCCTGGTGGAGCGCGGCGGCCATAACCCGCTCGAGCCGGCGGCGCACGCCATTCCGGTGCTGATGGGGCCGCATACCTTCAATTTCAAAGATATCTGCGCCAAGCTGCAGCAGGACGATGGCCTGATCACCGTCACCGACGCTAACTCGCTGGTCAAAGAGGTTTCCACGCTGCTGACCGATGAAGACTACCGCCTGTGGTATGGCCGTCACGCGGTGGAAGTGCTGCACCAGAACCAGGGCGCGCTGTCGCGTCTGCTACAGTTACTGCAACCTTACCTGCCGCAGCGGAGTCATTAATGTCGAACCGGCTTTCCGTGGTGATGATCGCCAAAAACGCAGCGGACCTGCTGCCGGATTGTCTGGACTCCGTTAGCTGGGCGGATGAAATTATCGTCCTCGACTCCGGCAGTACCGACGGCACCGTCGAGCTGGCTCGCCGCCTCGGGGCGCAGGTCTATACCCATACCGACTGGCGAGGCTATGGCATTCAGCGCCAGCGCGCGCAGGACTACGCCACCGGCGACTGGGTGTTGATGATCGATACCGATGAGCGCGTCACGCCGGAACTCAGACAGGCTATTCTTACGGTACTGGCAGCCCCGCAGCGCGGCGCCATCTACAGCATCGCCCGCCGTAACTATTTTCTCGGACGCTTTATGCGCCACAGCGGTTGGTACCCCGATCGCGTCCTGCGCCTGTACGAACGCGCCCGTTACCGCTATAACGATAATCTGGTCCATGAATCGCTGGATAGCCTGGGCGCCGAGGTCATTCCGTTGACCGGCGATCTCCTGCATCTGACGTGCCGCGACTTCGCTGGCTTTCAGCAAAAACAGCTGGCTTACGCCGCCGCATGGGCGCTAGAACGCCACCGGAAGGGCAAGAAGACCTCGATGGCGGGGATATTCAGCCACACGCTGGGCGCGTTCCTGAAAACGCTGCTGCTGCGCGGTGGGGTGCTGGACGGTAAGCAGGGCTGGTTACTGGCGATGGTCAACGCGCAGTATACGTTTACGAAATATACCGAGCTGTGGGCGCTGAGCCACGGCTACTCGGAGAAAGAGTCATCATGAGCACAAAAGCGATCTATCCGGGTACCTTCGATCCCATCACCAATGGCCATATCGATATCGTCACCCGCGCGGCGAGTATGTTCGATAAAGTGGTGCTGGCTATCGCCGCCAGCCCGAGTAAAAAGCCGATGTTCAGCCTTGATGAACGTATTGCGCTGGCGGAGCAGGCGACGGCCCACCTGGTGAATGTTCAGGTGGTCGGCTTCAGCGACCTGATGGCCAGCTTCGCGCGCGCGCAGCAGGCCAATATCCTGATCCGCGGCCTGCGGGCGGTGGCGGATTTCGAATATGAGATGCAGCTGGCCCATATGAACCGCCATTTGATGCCCACCCTTGAGAGCGTGTTCCTGATGCCGTGCAAAGAGTGGTCGTTTATCTCCTCTTCGCTGGTCAAAGAAGTCGCGCGCCACCAGGGCGATGTCTCTCACTTCCTGCCAGCCAACGTCCACCAGGCGCTGTTGAATAAGCTGAAGTAACGCATCTGCTGGGGCATGTGCCAGGCTGGCGCTGCGCTTATCTGGCCTACAAACGTCCCCGGCCCACCAGATACGCACCCGCAGGTCCGCTGACCTGGCCGACAATCATTCCTGTTCCGGCGACTATTTCTGACACTGGCGGCAATAAAAGGTCGCCCGCTGGGCATGCTTGGTCCCGACAACCGGCGTGCCGCAGATCCGGCAGGGTTCGCCCTTGCGGCCATAGACCTGTAGCTCCTGGGCAAAATAGCCGGGCTTGCCATCGCTTTGCAGGAAGTCCTTCAGCGTGGTGCCGCCCTGCTCTATCGAACGCAGCAGGACCAGCTTAATCACCTTCACCAGCTGCTCGCACTCGTCCCGCGACAGTGAGGACGCCAGCCTGTCAGGGTGGATCCCGGCGGAGAACAGCGATTCACTGGCGTAGATATTGCCGACGCCCACCACCAGCTTGTTATCCATCAGCCAGGGTTTGATCGCGGTTTTCTTCTTCGCGCATTTCTGCTGGAGATAATCGGCGTTGAAGGCGTCGCTCAGCGGCTCCGGCCCCAGATGCGCCAGCACCGGGTGGCCTTCCAGCTCTTTGGTCCACAGCCAGGCGCCAAAGCGGCGCGGATCGGTATAGCGCAGGACTTTACCGTTACTCATAACCAGATCAACGTGATCGTGTTTTTCCGCAGGCAGCTCTTCGCTCAGGATGCGCAGGCTTCCCGACATCCCAAGATGGACAATGATCCAGCCGTTCGGGAGTTCCAGAAGCAGGTATTTGGCGCGACGACGCACGCTGAGCACCGGAACGTCGCTCAGGCGATAAATCTCTTCAGAAACCGGCCAGCGCAGCCGTCCGTTGCGCACGACGGCGTGCAGAATGGTTGCGCCAACCAGGTGCGGCTCAATGCCGCGGCGGCTGGTTTCAACCTCTGGTAATTCAGGCATGATTTTCCTCCATTTACCCGGCGTATTGTGCTTCACGGACAGGTGGCTGAAAAGGGAGTGTGTGAAAGCTATATGGGGGAGTTTTAAAAACAAAAAACCCCGCCGGAGCGGGGTTTTTATACAAGGAGGCTAAAATTATTTGATTTTAGCTTCTTTGTAGATAACGTGCTGACGTACAACCGGATCGTACTTTTTCAGTTCCATTTTTTCCGGTTTGGTACGTTTGTTCTTCGTGGTGGTGTAGAAGTGACCAGTACCAGCGGAAGAAACCAGCTTGATTTTCTCACGAATACCTTTAGCCATGATTTATTTCCTCTAAGTACTTAGTACTTTTCGCCACGGGCACGCAGTTCAGCCAGAACTGTATCGATGCCTTTCTTATCGATTACACGCATACCTTTAGCAGATACGCGCAGGGTGACAAAACGCTTCTCGCTCTCAACCCAGAAACGGTGAGAGTGCAGGTTCGGCAGGAAACGGCGTTTAGTCGCGTTCAGTGCGTGGGAACGGTTGTTACCGGTCACCGGACGCTTGCCAGTAACTTGGCAGACTCGGGACATGTCTATTCTCCAAAAATCAAATTAGCTCGAGCTTCGTATGGGGTATTGGCGCCTCGTCAGGCTTTACAGCCTGGTCATCGCAGTTCAATGTGAACTCTCGACTGCCAGGCCCAAATGCCAAACCCGAGATTCTCAAAGGTGGCGTAGTATACGCTGACTCGGCGATGTGCTCAAGTCCCGAACAGACAAAGATCCCGAAGGATCGCCAGTTCGGGGCTAAATCCAGCCACGTTCGGCAAAAGATACATACGCACCGCGGCCGATAACCAGATGGTCAAGCACACGTATCTCCATGAATCGACAACACTTTACCACCCTTTCGGTAATCAGCCTGTCAGCCTGACTCGGCTCCGGACTACCGGAGGGATGATTATGCGCAAGGATCACGGCGGCGGCGTTTACTTTGATGGCTTCGCGTACAATTTCTCGCGGATGCACCTCAACGTGGCTAAGAGTACCAGAAAAAAGGCGGCTATGTTTCAACACGCGGTTCTGATTATCTAAAAAGATCACCATAAAGATCTCGCGCTCCTCTTCCGTCAGCTGGCTTTGCAAAAATTCCCGCGTCATTGAGGGGGTGACCAGCGCGGCCTCCTCAACCAGCTGCGAGCTAAAATAGCGCCGCGCCAGCTCGGCAATCCCCTTCAGTTGCGCATATTTCGCCAGCCCCAGCCCGTCAACGGCAACCAGTTGCGCTTTATCAGCGGAAAGCAGAGCGTAGAGCGAACCAAAACGCTGCAATAACGCCTGGGCGTAGCTCAGCACATCCTGACGGCGTGTGCCAATGCGCAGAAACAGCGCCAGTAGCTCAACGTCCGTCAGCGCCTCGATGCCGAATTGCAGCATCTTCTCCCGTGGCATCAGATTTTCCGTTCCGTCCATGCGCCCTCCTGCGTGAATCAGCCTATCCTGGCACAGCCTGACGACGCTGCCGACCCGCCGCTTTTCACCCTGCGTAGCCGCTCGCAAAGTGAATGCCCGTCAGAGGCACGACGGCGGCAGGATTGTGATAAGATGCGCGGATTCTGGTCTACGGCAACAGGAATACATCATGATGACTCTGGCGGGTAAAAAAATCGTCCTGGGCGTCAGCGGCGGTATCGCGGCGTATAAAACCCCGGAACTGGTACGGCGACTACGTGAACGCGGCGCGGAAGTGCGTGTCGCAATGACGGAGGCGGCAAAAGCGTTCATCACCCCACTCAGCCTGCAGGCGGTATCCGGCTATCCGGTTTCCGACAGCCTGCTCGATCCGGCGGCGGAAGCGGCCATGGGCCATATTGAGCTCGGAAAATGGGCCGACCTGGTGATCCTCGCCCCGGCGACCGCCGATTTGATCGCCCGCGTGGCGGCAGGCATGGCCAATGATTTGGTGTCGACGATCTGTCTCGCCACCCCTTCCCCGGTTGCCGTCTTGCCCGCCATGAACCAGCAGATGTATCGCGCGCAGGCCACCCAGCATAATCTGCAGACGCTCGCTTCCCGCGGCCTGCTGCTGTGGGGACCGGACAGCGGTAGCCAGGCCTGCGGCGACGTCGGCCCGGGGCGAATGCTCGATCCGTTAACCATCGTGGAGATGGCCGCACAGCATTTCGCTTCCCCTGTCAAAGATTTGCAACATCTCAACCTCATGATTACCGCGGGCCCGACCCGTGAGCCGTTGGATCCGGTGCGTTACATCTCAAACCACAGCTCCGGTAAGATGGGCTTCGCGATTGCCGCCGCCGCCGCACAGCGCGGCGCGAACGTGACCCTGGTCAGCGGACCGGTATCGCTACCGACACCGCCCTTTGTGCAGCGCATTGATGTCACTACCGCGCTGGAAATGGAAGCGGCCGTCCAGGCCAGCGCTCAGCAGCAGCACATTTTTATTGGCTGCGCCGCGGTGGCGGATTACCGCGCCGCCGCCATCGCCGAAGATAAAATAAAAAAACAAGGTGATGAATTAACAATAAAAATGGTTAAAAACCCGGATATCGTCGCCGGGGTTGCAGCGCTAAAATCGCATCGCCCCTACGTCGTTGGGTTTGCCGCCGAAACGAATAATGTGGAAGAATATGCGCGGCAAAAACGTGCCCGCAAAAACCTCGACCTGATTTGCGCCAACGATGTTTCCCAGCCTAATCAGGGATTTAACAGCGATAGCAACGCATTACACCTTTTCTGGCAGGATGGGGAAAAGCGCTTACCACTTGAGCGCAAGGAACTCCTGGGCCAATTATTACTCGACGAGATCGTGACCCGTTATGATGAAAAAAATCGACGTTAAGATTCTGGACCCGCGTGTCGGCCAGCAATTTCCGCTGCCGACCTATGCCACCTCCGGCTCCGCCGGACTTGACCTGCGAGCCTGTCTCGACGACGCCGTAGAGCTGGCGCCGGGCGCAACCACGCTGTTGCCGACCGGCCTTGCGATTCATATCGCCGATCCCTCTCTGGCGGCGGTGATCCTGCCGCGCTCGGGCCTGGGTCATAAGCACGGCGTGGTGCTGGGCAACCTGGTGGGCCTTATCGACTCCGATTACCAGGGGCAGCTGATGGTGTCCGTCTGGAACCGCGGTCAGCAGAGCTTTATTATCGAGCCGGGCGAACGTATCGCGCAGATGGTCTTTGTGCCGGTCGTGCAGGCGGAATTTAACCTGGTGGAATCTTTCGATGCCACCGACCGCGGCGAAGGCGGCTTCGGTCACTCAGGGCGTAAATAAGCCCAGCAACACGGAATCTGCATCCCAACGCGCATAATGCAATAACATCACCGCAAACTCTGGTTTGCGGTCGCGTTGTGGATGTCTGCCTGACAAGTGCTTATTTTCAGGGGTATTTTAAAACATGGCAGAAAAGCAAACTGCGAAACGGAATCGTCGCGAAGAAATACTTCAATCTCTGGCGCTAATGCTGGAATCCAGCGATGGTAGCCAACGTATTACCACCGCGAAACTGGCGGCTTCCGTCGGCGTTTCTGAAGCCGCGCTGTATCGCCATTTTCCCAGCAAAACCCGCATGTTTGACAGCCTGATCGAGTTCATTGAAGACAGTCTGATTACGCGCATCAATTTGATTCTGAAAGATGAGAAGGACACATCCGCGCGCCTGCGCCTGATTGTTCTGTTGATTCTTGGGTTTGGCGAGCGTAATCCTGGGCTGACGCGCATCCTCACCGGACACGCGCTGATGTTCGAACAGGATCGGCTGCAGGGCCGTATCAACCAGCTTTTTGAACGCATCGAAGTGCAGCTGCGTCAGGTGATGCGCGAGAAAAAAATGCGCGAAGGCGAAGGCTACACTCTCGACGAAACGCTGCTGGCCAGCCAGCTGCTGGCCTTCTGCGAGGGCATGCTGTCGCGCTTTGTGCGCAGCGAGTTCAAATACCGTCCGACGGATGATTTCGACGCCCGCTGGCCGCTGGTCGCCGCACAGCTGCAGTAGTTTTTTTGCATTGCCCGGTAGCGCTCTGCTTACCGGGCATTTTCGTTACACGCCGTAGGCTTCGCGATAAGCGCGAACTGCCGCCAGGTGTTCCGCCATCTCCGGTTTCTCTTCCAGGTAAGCGATCAGCTCTTTCAGGGTGACGATCGAGATAACCTGGCAGCCGTAATCCCGCTCCACTTCCTGAATGGCGGAGATTTCGCCGCGGCCGCGCTCCTGACGATCCAGGGAGATCAGCACACCCGCCAGCTGCGCGCCGTTGGCCTGGATGATCTCCATGGATTCGCGAATCGCCGTACCGGCGGTGATCACATCATCCACCAGCATGACCCGGCCCTGCAGTGGACTACCGACCAGATTGCCGCCTTCGCCGTGAGTCTTTGCCTCTTTACGGTTAAAGCAGTAAGGCAGGTCGCGGTCATGGTGTTCGGCTAACGCCACCGCGGTGGTGGTGGCAATCGGGATCCCTTTGTAGGCCGGGCCAAACAGCAGGTCGAACTCAATCCCGGAATCCACCAGCGCCTCGGCATAAAAACGGCCCAGCAGAGCCAGATCGCGCCCGGTGTTAAACAGGCCGGCGTTAAAGAAATAGGGGCTCTTACGCCCGGATTTCAGCGTGAACTCGCCAAACTTAAGAACCTGCTTACTAAGCGCAAACTCAATAAACTGGCGCTGATACGGCTTCATGGATTCGCTCCTCATCTTACTTTTTTACGGTCAAAAAAAAGGCGACTTCTCAGTCGCCTTAAAAACTAATCTGCTAACGCCGCCTTCTGCGTCGTAATAATGGATTCGATCCCCCCTCGGGCTAACGCCAGGAGAGTGAGGAGCTCTTCATGGGTGAACGGCTCGCCTTCTGCCGTACCCTGCACCTCGATGATGCGACCATCTTCGGTCATCACCACGTTCATATCGGTTTCCGCGGCAGAGTCTTCGATGTACTCCAGATCGCAGATGGCTTCGCCATTAACGATCCCAACAGAGACCGCCGCCACCATCCCTTTCATCGGGTTAGTTTTCAGCTTGCCGGCCGCCACCAGCTTATTCAGCGCGTCGGCCAGCGCCACGCAGGCACCGGTAATAGACGCGGTGCGGGTGCCGCCGTCGGCCTGCAGCACATCGCAGTCGAGGGTGATGGTAAACTCGCCCAGCGCTTTCAGATCAACCGCCGCGCGCAGCGCACGGGCGATCAGGCGCTGAATTTCCATCGTCCGGCCGCCCTGTTTGCCTTTTGCCGCTTCACGCGCGTTACGCGTGTGCGTTGAACGCGGCAGCATGCCATATTCAGCGGTGATCCACCCCTGTCCCTGTCCTTTCAGGAAACGCGGTACGCCTTCGTCAATGGAGGCGGTGCACAGCACTTTGGTATCACCGAATTCAACCAGCACAGAGCCTTCAGCGTGTTTTGTGTAATTACGGGTCAGGGTAACGGGGCGCACCTGGTTGGCGCTACGACCTGCTGGACGCATGATAGAAATCTCCGGCTTGAAACGAATGTGGCTGCGCATTATACGGATTAAAGGCGCTTATTCCTATCCTGATAAGGTCTCGAAAGCTATAATCCTCCCCACTCTTCTTTAAAAACAGGAACGTCTATGATCCGCAGTATGACCGCCTATGCCCGCCGTGAAATCAAGGGTGACTGGGGTAGCGCCGCATGGGAGCTGCGCTCGGTAAACCAGCGCTATCTGGAAACGTACTTCCGCCTGCCGGAGCAGTTCCGTAGCCTGGAGCCCGTGGTACGCGAGCGCATTCGCGCCCGCCTGACTCGCGGTAAAGTCGAATGCACCCTGCGTTTTGAACAAGACCCCAGCGCTCAGGGCGAACTGATTCTCAACGAAAAGCTAGCTAAACAGCTGGTTAACGCCGCCAACTGGGTAAAAATGCAGAGCGATGAAGGGGAAATCAATCCGGTTGATATCCTGCGCTGGCCGGGCGTGATGGCCGCCAAAGAACAGGATCTTGACGCCATCGCCGCCGACATTCTGGCAGCCCTTGACGGCGCGCTGGATGACTTCATCGTCGCTCGCGAAACGGAAGGCCAGGCGCTGAAAGCGCTTATCGAGCAGCGTCTTGAAGGCGTGAGCGGCGAAGTGGCGAAAGTTCGCGCTCATATGCCGGAAATTCTCCAGTGGCAGCGCGAGCGTCTGGTCGCCAAGCTGGAAGATGCGGAAGTGCAGCTGGAGAATAACCGTCTCGAGCAAGAGCTGGTGCTGATGGCGCAGCGTATCGACGTTGCCGAAGAGCTGGACCGCCTCGAAGCCCACGTAAAAGAGACCTACAACATTCTGAAAAAGAAAGAGGCTGTGGGTCGCCGTCTCGACTTTATGATGCAGGAGTTCAACCGTGAGTCGAACACCCTGGCGTCAAAATCGATCAATGCCGAGGTCACCAACTCTGCGATTGAGCTGAAAGTGCTGATCGAGCAAATGCGCGAGCAGATCCAGAATATCGAGTAATCTCAGATACCTTTCTGAAGGCCGGTTTACCGGCCTTTTTTCATTCATTTCAAAAGCACTATTTTTTATCCAGTACCCGGCAGGTCAAAAACGCCCCTGCCGCGCACAGCAGCGTCGGGGCCAGATAGCTGTGATCCATGTGGGTGAACTCCATCACCAGCACCACCGCCGTCAGCGGCATCTGCATGGAGGCGGCGAGAAAAGCGGCTGCCCCCACCAGGGCGAAACTGCTTTCATCTCCGCCAGGGAACCCTGATTGCCAGAGCGCGCAGAGCAGCAGGCTGGCCAGCCCGCCCACCGCCAGCCCCGGGGTTAACAACCCGCCTTCCGCGCCGCCGCGCAACACCGCCAGGATCACCACCAGCTTCAGCCCTAACAGGATCGCGACCATGGAGTGAGGCAGCCCGTCGCTGAGCGCCAACTGCATCGGCCCCTTGCCATTGCCCGGTAGCGCAGGGAACCAGAGGCTAAGGACGGCCAGAAGCGAAAACGCCAGCAGACAGAACACCGGCATCTGCCAGTTACTTCGCACGCGTGAACGCGCTGCGCTGGTCGCTTTGCGAAAGAGCCAGGCGCCGGCGCCAAGAATCGGGCCCGCCAGAATCGCCCACCAGAGAAAGGTGTGCGGAAGCGCGCTGGAAACAAAATGGTATTGCGATTCATCCCCTAACCCGAGGGTGGCCGTCCAGGCGGCAATCGCCGAGGTCATTATCGCCGCCAGCGTTTTTTCCCAGCTAAACGACAGCAGCATGACCTCGAGGGTGAACAACGCCCCTGCCAGCGGGACGTTATACACCGCCGCCAGGCCCGCGCCCGCCCCACAGGCAATCAGCGTACGGGTTTCATCCTCCAGCAGGCGCAGCTTACGCGCCACCATCCCCGCTCCTAGCGCGCCCATTTCCCGAGGAGCCACTTCGCGGCCAAGCGGGGACCCCAGCGCTACGGTGACGATCTGCAGCAGAGCGTGGATCGTCGTGGTGCCCGCGGGCATGGGGACGGAAGGGTTAGCCACCGCCGCGGCAATGGAAACCCGCTTCTGCCCATAGCGACCAAGCAGCCACCAGCCAAATCCGGCGACGATGCCGCCGGCCACGATTGCCGCGATGCGACGTGGCCAGGGCGACGCCGTGACGCCCTGTAAAAATGATACCGAACCGACGATATGCGCTGGACTGTAGCCAAAAGCCAGGTGCTGAATGGCATGTAAAATCAGCGCCAGCGCCATACCGGACAGACCGGCCAGAATCCCGGTTAATGCCACGGCCATCAGGCGAGTCAGATAATGTTTGTTCCCGGCGGCGACACGCATTTTCTCATCTCCTCGAGAAAGAAAATAAAAGGATAAAGGTCGGGACTTAAACATTAGGTATTCATAGCGTTTTCAATATAGATAACCGATCGGGAATAAGACATTACTTTTTCTAATCTGTAAAAATTCAAAAAATAATACTTAACCACCAAATAAAGCCAATTTAAGCCATGTTGTCATTACTTTTTCCTGGCCTAACGACTTCACTTTAGAAAATATCAATCGTGATCCTGCGCACAAATCGTTAACCTGCCGGCCACTGTCTGGGGGGATCTATGCTGCTTCATGTTCTGTATTTAATCGGTATCACCGCGGAAGCCATGACCGGAGCGCTGGCTGCCGGTCGTCGGCGGATGGACACGTTTGGCGTCATTATTATCGCCACCGCGACCGCGCTGGGCGGGGGTTCTGTTCGCGATATCCTGCTGGGACACTATCCTCTCGGCTGGGTGAAGCATCCGGAATACGTCATCATTGTCGCCGTCGCCGCCGTCCTTACCACAATTGCCGCCCCGGTAATGCCGCACCTTCGCCGGCTTTTCCTGGTGCTGGATGCGCTGGGGCTGATCGTGTTTTCCATCATCGGCGCGCAGATCGCCCTGGATATGGGCGAAGGCCCGGTTATCGCCTCTATTGCTGCGGTCATCACCGGCGTTTTCGGCGGCGTACTGCGCGATATGTTCTGCAAGCGCATTCCGCTGGTCTTCCAGAAAGAGCTGTATGCCGGGATCTCGTTTGCCGCAGCGGTACTCTATATAGCGCTGCAACACTACGTCAGCAGCCACGATGTGGTGGTCCTGGCCACGCTGCTGTTCGGCTTTACCGCCCGCATGCTGGCGCTGCGCTGGAAGCTCGGGCTACCGGTCTTCCACTACACCCACGACGCCCACTAACCGCCTCAAAACCCGGGGATGCGCTGCCTGCTAAGCCATTGCGCCAGCGCCGCCACGTCAGGGTCATGCAGGAAAGCCACTAACTGTCGGGCTCTGATCGCCCCCACGCCCGGCAGCGTGCGCCATTGCGCTTCACTCTTTGCCGTGAGGAGGCGCCAGTTTTCACTGCTAGGCTGCGCCAGCGCCCCCTGGGGCACCGGGATCCCCATCGCCAGCACCCAGCGTATAAAAGGCCGTTTACGAATAAGATCAAACTGATGCCAGAGGTGCTGCCCGCGGGCAGCCGAGATCCCCGGCATCGCCTGCAGCTGCTCCGGCGTGAGCGCCAGCCAGGAAAAAAGATGCTCCATCGGGTGCTGCTGCTGAATAACGCGCCATACGCTTTCCCCTACGCCATCGATATCCAGCGCCGACTTTGATGACAACCAGACCAGCCGGGAAAGAAACTGTTCGCTGCACTCGGGGGTGGCGAAATAGCAGGTTAGCGCATTGAATTTCGCCGCCGGCGGCGTCGGTTTATGGCGCTCGACCGTCCGCCAGACAACAGCGTCGATCCTTGGAATACCCTGGCCTGCCAGACTGATCTGCAGCTGATCGCCAACCCCGATATCCAGCGCCTGCCAGCGGCTCACAGAGCCAACGTTAACCCGCTGCACGCGTTTGTCATCCAGCCGCTGGGGCTCAAGCTCAGCCACTACGTTGAGTCTGCCGCTGCGGCCAGTACTGAAATGGATCGCCCGCACCTCCATCACCCGCGATGCCGGAGGATATTTCCAGGCTGCCAGCCACTCGCCCCTTCCCGGTGACCAGACGCGCCCCGACGGTTCGCGTCCTTCACGCACAATCACGCCATCGCTGACGAAGGGGAGCGGCGAGCGATACCAGCGCTGGCGCCACTCCGCCACCTGCTCAACGCGCGTTACCGAATGGGTGTATTGTCCGCTGTAGCCAAACCCCGCCTGCGCCAGCAGCTGCTGTCGACGGCGCATATCCGAGGGACCGTCTGGCCAGGCCCAGATAAAAACGTCCAGCTGGCTCAGCGGCGCCGCCGCCGCGTCAGCCCGCATCATCAACCCGGCGACTTTCGCCCGCGCGTTCATTCCGCCAGCCTGCTCCTGAATATGCCCCTCCCGACGCAGAAATAGCTCCCCCTGCAGCACGCTGTTGGCCAGTTCGCCGGTCGTCAGCTTCGCCAGCGCCGGGATCTGCCGCGCTCGGGCGGTCCACAACTCACCGCGCAGGCCATCCCCGCGGCTAATAGCCTGAACCAGATGCCCCTGGCGATAGACCAGGGTGACCGCCACGCCGTCCACTTTAGGCTGTACCCACAGGTCGGCTTTATTTTTCATCCAGCGGGCCACGCTGGCCCCATCCGCCAGCTTGCGCACGCCAGTATGGGCGACTGGATGACGCGTATCGCCAGTCGGCGGAGGCAGATCGTCATCCTCAGGCGTCGCGCCCGGAAAGCATTGCCGCCACTGCGCCAGGCGCAAGGCGAGCTGGTCGTAAACGTCATCGCTCACCTCGCTGGCGCCCTGTCGCCAGTAAGCCTCGTTCCAGGCGTCAATCTGCTGATGTAGACGTGCGATCTCCTGTCTGCCTTTGGCCGGCGGCCAGTCCGGACACGTCGCCAGCGCGCTGGCGGAGAACATCCCTATCGCCAGCCACCCTCCTCCTTTACGCATTGCTGTCCCCTCCTTCATCACCTGGCGGAGAGTCTGCGGCAGAATGCCGGAAACCGCGACGGGCGCTTTTTCACCCTGCGAAGCGCCTTCCAGGATTTACACCTCGTTGCAGCAACGGCTGGCGAATTCAGGAAAACGGCAGGCAAAATGAAAGAAACAGCGGCAAAAAGTGTGACAAGGACTGCGTCACGCCGCGGCGACGTGTATAATAGGCTCGTATGTAGGACCTCTTTCGATAACCACATACAAAAGACACTCATGGCTCAAGGCACGCTTTATATTGTTTCCGCCCCTAGCGGCGCGGGTAAATCCAGCCTGATTCAGGCTTTATTAAAAACCCAACCGTTGTATGACACCCAGGTATCGGTTTCCCATACCACGCGGGCGCCGCGTCCGGGTGAAGTGCACGGCGAACATTATTTCTTCGTGAATCACGACGAATTCCGCTCGATGATTGGCGAAAACGCGTTTCTGGAACATGCAGAGGTCTTTGGCAACTATTACGGCACGTCGCGTAAAGCGATCGAGCAGGTGCTGGCGACCGGCGTTGATGTCTTCCTCGATATCGACTGGCAGGGCGCGCAGCAGATCCGTAAAAGCATGCCTGGCGCACGCAGCATTTTTATTCTGCCGCCGTCAAAAGATGAACTGGACCGTCGCCTGCGCGGCCGCGGCCAGGACAGCGAAGAGGTGATCGCGAAGCGAATGGCTCAGGCCGTTGCGGAAATGAGCCATTACGCCGAATATGATTACCTGATTGTGAACGATGATTTTGACACCGCCCTGAGCGACCTGAAAAATATCATCCGCGCTGAACGTCTGCGCATGAGCCGCCAAAAGCAGCGACATGGCGCTTTAATCACCAAACTATTGGCAGACTGAACCCACATTCAGTATCATGCCCAGTCATTTCTTCACCTGTGGAGCATTTTAAGTATGGCACGCGTAACTGTTCAGGACGCTGTAGAGAAAATTGGTAACCGTTTTGACCTGGTACTGGTCGCCGCGCGTCGCGCTCGTCAGATGCAGGTAGGCGGAAAGGATCCGCTGGTACCGGAAGAAAACGATAAAACCACCGTAATCGCACTGCGCGAAATCGAAGAAGGTCTGATCAACAACCAGATCCTCGACGTACGTGAGCGCCAGGAACAGCAAGAGCAGGAAGCCGCTGAATTACAAGCCGTTACCGCGATTGCTGAAGGTCGTCGTTAATCACACAGCGGGTCGCCCTTGTATCTGTTTGAAAGCCTGAATCAGCTGATTCAAAACTACCTGCCGGAAGACCAGATCAAACGTCTGCGGCAGGCGTATCTCGTTGCACGTGACGCTCACGAGGGTCAGACACGTTCAAGCGGTGAACCTTATATCACGCACCCGGTCGCGGTAGCCTGTATTCTGGCCGAGATGAAGCTCGACTACGAAACGCTGATGGCCGCGCTGCTGCATGATGTGATTGAAGATACTCCCGCCACCTACCAGGACATGGAACAGCTTTTTGGTAAAAGCGTCGCCGAACTGGTAGAGGGGGTATCGAAACTTGATAAGCTCAAGTTCCGCGATAAGAAAGAGGCACAGGCCGAAAACTTTCGCAAAATGATCATGGCGATGGTGCAGGACATCCGCGTCATCCTCATCAAGCTTGCCGACCGCACCCACAACATGCGTACCCTGGGCTCGCTACGCCCGGATAAACGCCGCCGCATCGCCCGCGAAACGCTGGAAATCTACAGCCCGCTGGCGCACCGTTTAGGTATCCATCACATCAAAACCGAGCTCGAAGAGCTGGGCTTTGAGGCACTGTACCCGAACCGCTACCGCGTCATTAAAGAGGTGGTCAAAGCGGCGCGCGGCAACCGTAAAGAGATGATCCAAAAGATTCTCTCGGAAATCGAAGGGCGTTTGCAGGAAGCGGGGATCCCCTGCCGCGTTAGCGGTCGCGAAAAGCATCTGTACTCGATCTACTGCAAAATGGTGCTTAAAGAGCAGCGTTTTCACTCGATCATGGATATCTACGCCTTCCGCGTTATCGTCCATGATGCCGATGTCTGCTACCGCGTGCTTGGCCAGATGCACAGCCTCTATAAACCGCGTCCAGGTCGTTTCAAAGATTACATCGCTATTCCGAAAGCGAACGGCTATCAGTCTTTGCACACCTCGATGATCGGCCCCCACGGCGTCCCGGTCGAGGTACAAATTCGTACCGAAGACATGGACCAGATGGCGGAGATGGGGGTCGCGGCGCACTGGGCTTATAAAGAGCACGGCGGCGAAAGCAGCACCACCGCGCAAATCCGCGCCCAGCGCTGGATGCAAAGCCTGCTGGAGCTGCAGCAGAGCGCCGGCAGCTCGTTTGAATTTATCGAGAGCGTTAAATCCGATCTGTTCCCCGATGAGATTTACGTTTTCACCCCGGAAGGGCGCATTGTCGAACTGCCCGCTGGCGCCACGCCGGTGGACTTCGCCTATGCGGTGCATACCGATATCGGCCATGCCTGCGTCGGCGCGCGCGTCGACCGCCAGCCCTATCCGCTGTCGCAGCCGCTCTCCAGCGGTCAGACTGTCGAAATTATTACCGCGCCGGGCGCACGTCCGAATGCCGCCTGGTTGAACTTTGTCGTCAGCTCGAAGGCGCGCGCCAAGATCCGTCAGCTGCTGAAAAACCTCAAGCGCGATGACTCGGTCAGCCTTGGCCGCCGCCTGCTCAACCACGCGCTGGGCGGTAGCCGCAAACTCGCCGAGATCCCGCCGGAGAATATCCAGCGCGAGCTCGACCGGATGAAGCTGGCCTCGCTTGACGATCTGCTGGCGGAGATCGGTCTGGGCAACGCCATGAGCGTGGTGGTGGCGAAAAACCTGCAGCAGGGCGAAGCCGCTGCGGCGCCGGTGCCGGCCAATGCCTCAAACCACGGCCATCTGCCGATCAAAGGCGCCGATGGCGTGCTGATCACTTTCGCCAAGTGCTGTCGCCCGATCCCCGGTGACCCGATTATCGCCCACGTCAGTCCCGGCAAAGGGCTGGTTATCCATCATGAATCCTGTCGTAACATCCGCGGCTACCAGAAAGAGCCGGAGAAATTTATGGCGGTTGAGTGGGATAAAGAGACCGCTCAGGAGTTCATTACGGAGATCAAGGTGGATATGTTTAACCACCAGGGCGCACTGGCTAACCTGACGGCGGCGATCAACACCGCCTCTTCCAATATCCAGAGCCTGAATACGGAAGAGAAAGATGGCCGCGTATACAGCGCCTTTATCCGCCTGACCGCCCGCGACCGCGTGCATCTGGCGAATATCATGCGCAAAATACGCGTCATGCCGGACGTGATTAAAGTCACCCGTAACCGAAATTAGCTTTTAGACAAAACATTCGAATTGCATCAAGGCGGCAAGCGAATGACAAATCTGCCGGGAGCAGATTTGAACGCTGCCTGCAGCGCCCCCGTCAGGGGCGAGGCCCAGGGATGGGCCGCGTGATCCGCAGCGGCTAAAGAGGTAATTCGAAGGATTAAGAGTAATGAATTCACAGCGTTATGCGCGTATCTGCGAGATGCTCGCCAGGCGTCAGCCTGACCTGACGGTCTGCATGGAGCAGGTCCATAAGCCCCATAACGTCTCTGCGGTCATCCGGACCGCAGACGCCGTTGGCGTACACGAGGTGCACGCGGTCTGGCCGAGCAGCCGGATGCGCACCATGGCCTCCGCCGCCGCGGGCAGCAACAGCTGGGTGCAGGTGAAAACCCACCGTACCATCGCAGATGCCGTCGGCCACCTCAAAGGCCAGGGTATGCAAATCCTCGCCACCCATCTTTCCGACAAAGCCATCGATTTCCGTGAAATCGACTATACGCGCCCAACCTGCATCCTGATGGGTCAGGAGAAAACCGGCATCACTCAGGAAGCGCTGGCCCTGGCCGATCAGGACATTATTATCCCGATGATCGGCATGGTGCAGTCGCTGAACGTCTCCGTCGCCTCGGCGCTGATCCTGTATGAAGCCCAGCGGCAGCGACAGAATGCCGGGATGTACCAACGCGCCAACAGCATGCTGCCGCCGGAAGAGCAACAGCGCCTGCTGTTTGAAGGCGGCTATCCGGTGCTGGCCCGCGTCGCGAGACAAAAAGGGCTGCCTTACCCCCACGTTAACGAGCAGGGCGAAGTGGAAGCCGATGCCGCGTGGTGGGCCACCATGCAGGCTGCGAGGTAAACCCGATGTCAGGCCGCCTGTTAGATGCCGTTCCGCTCAGTTCACTCACCGGCGTCGGGGCTGCGCAGAGCAGCAAGCTGGCGAAGATCGGCCTGCATACGGTACAGGATCTGCTGCTGCACCTGCCTTTGCGCTACGAAGATCGCACCCATCTTTATCCGATAGCCGATCTGCTTCCCGGCGTTTATGCCACCGTGGAAGGCGAAGTGCTCAACAGCAATATTACCTTCGGCGGCCGCCGAATGATGACCTGCCAGATCAGCGACGGCACCGGCATCCTCACCATGCGCTTTTTCAACTTCAACGCGGCGATGAAAAACAGCCTCGCGACCGGTCGACGCGTGCTGGCCTACGGTGAAGCCAAACGCGGGAAGTACGGCGCCGAAATGATCCACCCGGAATATCGCGTCCAGGGCGATATGAGCACCCCGGAGCTGCAGGAGACCCTAACGCCGGTCTATCCGACTACCGAGGGCATTAAGCAGGCGACCCTGCGCAAGCTCACCGATCAGGCGCTCGAGCTGCTGGAGACCTGCACTATCGGCGAACTCCTGCCGCCGGAGCTGGCGCAGGGGATGATGAGCCTGCCGGAGGCGCTGCGCACCCTGCATCGTCCGCCGCCATCGTTATTGCTTAGCGAGCTGGAAAGCGGCAAGCACCCGGCGCAGCAGCGCCTGATTCTGGAAGAGCTGCTGGCGCACAACCTCAGCATGCTGGCGCTGCGGGCAGGCGCCCAGCGCTATCACGCCCTGCCGCTCGGCGCCAACGATACCCTGAAAAATCAGCTGCTGGCCTCCCTGCCCTTTAAGCCCACCGGCGCGCAGGCGCGGGTCACCGCCGAGATCGAGCGCGATATGGCGCTGGACGTGCCAATGATGCGCCTGGTGCAGGGCGACGTCGGCTCCGGTAAAACGCTGGTCGCCGCCCTGGCCGCGTTGCGCGCTATCGCCCACGGCAAACAGGTGGCGCTGATGGCGCCCACCGAACTGCTCGCCGAGCAGCACGCCAATAACTTCCGCATCTGGTTTGCACCGCTGGGTATTGAAGTCGGCTGGCTGGCGGGCAAACAGAAAGGCAAAGCCCGCCAGGCGCAGCAGGACGCGATCGCCAGCGGCGAGGTGCAGATGATTGTCGGCACCCACGCCATCTTCCAGGAACAGGTGCAGTTTAATGGCCTGGCGCTGGTGATTATCGACGAACAGCACCGCTTCGGCGTACACCAGCGGCTGGCGCTGTGGGAGAAAGGTCAGCAGCAGGGTTTCCATCCGCATCAGCTGATCATGACCGCCACGCCGATCCCGCGCACCCTGGCGATGACCGCCTACGCCGACCTCGATACCTCGGTTATCGACGAGCTGCCGCCGGGCCGAACCCCGGTGACCACCGTCGCTATCCCGGACACCCGGCGCAGCGATATTATCGACCGCGTGCGCAACGCCTGCACCCACGAAGGCCGCCAGGCCTATTGGGTCTGTACCCTCATCGAAGAGTCCGATCTGCTGGAGGCCCAGGCGGCGGAAGCCACCTGGGAGGAGCTCAAGCTGGCGCTGCCGGAGCTGAATATCGGTCTGGTGCACGGGCGGATGAAACCGGCGGAAAAGCAGGCGGTGATGCAGGCTTTCAAGCAGGGCGAAATGCACCTGCTGGTAGCCACGACGGTCATTGAAGTCGGTGTCGACGTGCCGAACTCGAGCCTGATGATTATCGAAAACCCGGAACGTCTGGGTCTGGCGCAGCTGCACCAGCTCAGAGGGCGCGTCGGGCGCGGCGCGGTCGCTTCCCACTGCGTGCTACTCTATAAATCGCCGCTCTCTAAAACGGCGCAGAAGCGTCTGCAGGTGCTGCGCGACAGCAACGACGGTTTCGTCATCGCCCAGAAAGACCTTGAAATTCGCGGTCCCGGCGAGCTGCTCGGCACCCGCCAGACCGGCAACGCCGAGTTTAAAGTGGCGGATTTACTGCGCGATCAGGCGATGATCCCCGACGTTCAGCGCATTGCGCGCCACATTCATGAACGCTATCCGCTGCAGGCCCAGGCGCTGATCGAGCGCTGGATGCCGGAAACCGAACGCTATTCCAACGCGTAGCGCGCTTTTGCCGCGCTGCGGGCAATTTTTCTACACAATGAGTGGATTATGAAACGAGAACTGGCCATCGAATTTTCGCGTGTCACCGAAGCCGCCGCGCTGGCGGGCTATAAATGGCTGGGCCGCGGCGATAAAAACGCCGCCGACGGCGCCGCGGTGAACGCCATGCGCATTATGCTTAACCTCGTCAATATCGACGGCACCATCGTCATTGGCGAGGGCGAAATCGATGAAGCGCCGATGCTCTATATCGGCGAAAAAGTGGGCACCGGCAAGGGCGATGCGGTGGATATCGCCGTCGATCCCATCGAAGGCACCCGGATGACGGCGATGGGCCAGGCTAACGCCCTGGCGGTGATGGCGGTCGGCGATAAAGGCTGCTTCCTCAACGCGCCGGATATGTATATGGAAAAGCTGATTGTCGGCCCGGGCGCTAAAGGCGCTATCGACCTCAGTCTGCCGCTGGAAGAGAACCTGCGCAATATCGCCCGCGCGCTGAACAAGCCGCTGGGCGAGCTGACCGTCACCGTGCTGGCGAAACCGCGCCACGACGCGGTGATTGCTCAGCTGCAGCAACTGGGCGTGCGCGTGTTCGCCATTCCCGATGGCGACGTCGCGGCCTCCATTCTCACTTGCATGCCGGATAGCGAAGTCGACGTGCTGTACGGCATCGGCGGCGCGCCGGAAGGGGTGGTTTCCGCCGCGGTGATCCGCGCGCTCGACGGCGATATGCAGGGCCGCCTGCTGGCTCGTCACCACGTGAAGGGCGACAGTGAAGAGAATCGTCGCATCGGTGAAAACGAGCTGGCGCGCTGCAAAACCATGGGCATCGAAGCGGGTAAAGTGCTGCGCCTTGATGAAATGGCGCGCAGCGATAACGTCGTCTTCTCCGCCACCGGCATCACCAAAGGCGATCTGCTGGACGGCATCACCCGTAAGGGCAATATGGCCACCACCGAGACGCTGCTGATCCGCGGCAAGTCGCGCACCATCCGTCGGATCCAGTCGATTCATTACCTCGACCGTAAAGATCCGGACGTCCAGCAGCACATCCTGTAATACCGCTTTTTCTCCTCCAGGCAACCGTCCGCGGGCGGTTGTCCTGTTCTTCGTTTATATTTGATCAATAGAGCTTTCTTGCGCCTGCGGGGTGGAAATCTTGCCCGTCTGGGCCGAAGATAAAGCATCGCTTGGCAACAGGAGAAGACGATGGCGGACTGGGTTAGCGGCAAAGTGACAAAAGTGGAGTACTGGACGGACGCCTTGTTCAGTTTATACGTGCGGGCGCCGGTTCAGCCGTTTACCGCCGGGCAATTTACCAAGCTCGGGCTGGAAATCGACGGCGAACGCGTGCAGCGCGCCTACTCCTACGTCAACGCTCCCGGCAATCCCGATCTCGAGTTCTATCTGGTCACCGTCCCGGAAGGCAAACTGAGCCCGCGTCTGGCGGCGCTGAAGCCGGGCGATGAGGTCCAGGTGGTGAGCGAAGCGGCTGGCTTCTTCGTCCTCGAGGAAGTACCGGATTGCGATACCCTGTGGATGCTGGCGACCGGCACCGCGCTTGGGCCTTACCTGTCGATTCTCCAGGAAGGCAAAGATCTTGAGCGCTTTAACCATCTGGTGCTGGTCCATGCCGTGCGCTACGCCGCGGACCTGAGCTATCTGCCGCTGATGCGCGAGCTTGAGCAGCGCTACGCCGGCAAATTACGCATCCAGACGGTGGTCAGTCGCGAAACCGTGGCAGGCTCGCTGACCGGCCGGGTGCCGTTCCTGATTGAAACCGGGGCGCTGGAGGAGGCGGTCGGCCTGCCGATGACCAACGACACCAGCCATGTGATGCTGTGCGGCAACCCGCAGATGGTGCGCGATACCCAACAGCTGTTAAAAGAGACCCGGCAGATGACCAAACATCTGCGTCGCCGGCCGGGCCACATGACGGCGGAGCATTACTGGTAATCAGGCGTCCGCTTTCCAGCGCACGTCCTGGGTCTCCTTGCCGAACTTATTCTCGCCCTGGGTGCCGACAAACGCCCCCAGGTCGATCAGCATCATGACGATAATCAGCGTCGGCACAAAGCGCCCGACGCCCCACTGCCAGACCTGCGGCAGCATCGCCCAGTTCCCCGCCAGCAGCATCCACGCCAAAATCATCAGCAGCGCCCACAGTCCGGATTTGCCGCGATCGTGCAGTCGCTTCACTACCACCGCCGCCGTCGGCCACAGCAGGCAGACGATAATAAACGCCGCCGTCTGCAGATTAAGCAGATTGCTGCCTGCCAGGGTGAACAGAGCGCTCATGGTCACCAGCCAGATGGCAATCCAGATCCAGAAATCGCGGCGGCCAATGCGCCCTTTAATTGAGAATAACCACTGCTGTAGGGTCATGCGTTTTTCCTTATCATCATCGTCTGCGTAGTTTACCCTGGCGTCGTGACTTTTTGACAAGCGCCGCGCTTCCCGATTTAATCGTCAGCAGGCAAAAAAAGGAACGACGGGCATGAAGAAGTGGACAATCTTGTGTTTCAGTGGGCTGATGGGCCTTGCCGTCGGCCCGCACGCGTTGTCCGCAGAAAGTGAATCGACGACCGCTGCCCCCTACCTGCTCGCCGGCGCGCCGAGCTTTGACTTGTCGATCAGCCAGTTCCGGGAAAAATTTAACGCCGATAACCCGAAGCTGCCTCTGAATGAATTCCGTTCCATATCAACCAGCCGCGATCGGGCTAACCTGACCCGCGCCGCCAGCAAGATAAACGAAAATCTCTATGCCTCCACCGCGCTGGAGCGCGGCACGCTGAAGATCAAATCCATGCAGATCACCTGGCTACCGATCCAGGGGCCGGAGCAAAAAGCGGCGAAGGCCAAAGCGCTGGAGTATATGAGCGCCATGATCCGCGCCTTCGTGCCCACCCTTAGCCCGGCGCAGAGCCAGCAAAAACTGCAGAAACTGCTGACCGCCGGCAAAGGCAAACGCTACTTCGCCGACACCGAGGGCGCCGTGCGCTATGTGGTGGCAGATCATGGCGAAAAGGGTCTGACCTTCGCTATTGAACCGATTAAGCTGGCGCTATCTGAAACGCTGGAAGGTAACAATAAATGACAAAAAGCAAAGCCTTTCCAGTGACGAGTCTCTATACTGTTTCACAGACCATGCTGCCCTCGGGGGCGGCTATATTCCTTAATTCGCTTAAGTAGCGTGGAGAATTAAAATGCGACATCCTTTAGTGATGGGTAACTGGAAACTGAACGGCAGCCGCCACATGGTAAACGAACTGGTTGCGAACCTGCGTACCGAGCTGGCTGGCGTAAGCGGCTGTGCAGTTGCCATCGCCCCGCCGGAAATGTATCTGGACCTGGCTAAGCGTGCGGCAGAAGGCAGCCACATCCACCTGGGCGCGCAGAACGTTGACGTGAACCTGTCCGGCGCTTTCACCGGTGAAACCTCCGCCGAAATGCTGAAAGATATCGGCGCGCAGTACATCATCATCGGCCACTCCGAGCGTCGTACCTACCACAAAGAATCCGACGAGCTGATCGCGAAGAAATTCGCCGTGCTGAAAGAGCAGGGTCTGACTCCGGTACTGTGCATCGGTGAAACCGAAGCGGAAAACGAAGCGGGCAAAACGGAAGAAGTTTGCGCGCGTCAGATCGACGCGGTACTGAAAACGCAGGGCGCTGCCGCTTTCGAAGGCGTGGTTATCGCTTACGAACCCGTATGGGCTATCGGTACCGGCAAATCCGCGACCCCGGCTCAGGCTCAGGCGGTGCACAAATTCATCCGTGACCACATTGCTAAAGCTGACGCCAAAATCGCTGAGCAAGTGATCATCCAGTACGGCGGTTCCGTTAACGCTGGCAACGCAGCAGAGCTGTTCACCCAGCCGGACATCGACGGCGCGCTGGTTGGCGGCGCTTCCCTGAAAGCAGACGCTTTCGCGGTGATCGTGAAAGCTGCAGAAGCGGCGAAAAAAGCCTAATCCGCTTTTCCCGGCGGCGACACGCGACCGGGATGACTGATAAATCTCTGAAGCCCGGCTTCGCACAGCGCAAGCCGGGCTTTTTTTGCCGCTACAGTTTCCCCAACAGCTGATACCAGGCGTAGTCCAGCGGCAGCAAAATCAAATAGCTCACCGCCGCCAGCGCCAGACACAGCAGCATCCCCGCCCTCGCCGGGACCTTGCCTAACCCCATCGCGACCACGATCGGCGACGCTTGATACGGCAGCAGCGGCGTGGAATAGCCCAGCACCTGAATCATAATTACGCTCAGCAACGGGAAGCCGGTGGCGTCGGCAAAGCTCTGGGCAAAGGTGGTGTAGAGCGCCGGCACGCCGTTGGCGGTCATAATAAAGTTCAGCGCGCTGGTTATCCCGGTCAGAGCGAGAAAGCTGGTGAAAGGATTGTCTTTATCCAGGGGCATCACTTCCAGCAGCGCATTGCCCACCACGCCGCCAATCCCGGTTTGGGTGACGGTGATCGCCAGCCCCAGAATCCCGGCGACGTAGATGCAGGTGCGCATATTCACGCCGCTGGCAAACTCCTCGCCGCTGATAAAGCCCACCCGCGGCAGCAGCGTTACCACCGCCGCCGCCAGGCCGGTCCACGCCGGGCCGACGCCGTGCCAGCTCTCGGTCACCCACAGCGTGAGGACCACCGCCAGCAGCCACGCCAGACGCTTCTCGTCGCGGCTCATCGCCGGCAGCGGCGCCAGGTCGCGCGGCGGATGCGGCTTACCAGGAAACAGCCAGCAGATTAGCGCCACCAGCGCCGCCCCTTTCAGCCAGCCAAGCACCGGCGTATGCAGCAGTAAATAGGGGACATAATTCAGGTGGATACCGTACGAGCCTTCCGCCGCGCCGCTCATCACCAGATTCGGCACGTTGGCGGGCAGAATGGTCGCCGACAGCTGAAAGGTGCCGAATCCCACCGCCAGCGCCAGGCCGAACCAGCCGCGGCTACCGTCGGCAATGCCCGCCCGGCGGGCCATCGCCGCCACGATCGGCATCAGCAGCGCGATGCGCCCCATGTTGGAAGGCATCACGAACGCCAGGGCGTAGCTCAGGAGTACCACGCTGGCGACCATCCGCGGCCAGGAGTCGGTTAGCCGCGCCGACAACGCCTGCGCCGCCCGGTCCGCCAGCCCGGTTTTACGGATCGCGATGCCGAGCACAAAGCCGCTGAACACCAGCCAGAAGGCCGAGGAGGCAAAGCCGCCAAAGATCACCTCCGGCGGGGCGATTTTCGCCATCATCGCCGCAGCGAAAAACAGCAGCGCGGTGATAAACTCCGGCAGCAGCGACGTCGCCCAGAGCACAATGGTGACGCCGACAATCAGTGAAGGGAGGAACAGCGGGTGGGTAAGCCAGAGCGACATGCCTGTCTCCTGTCGTTTTTTTCAGCAAGAATACGACGACAGGTAAGACAGGTAAACGCCAGAACTAGTGGTTTGCGTTAAGGATGGCGCAGCGATGATCCTGAATCTCTTCCGCCGAGGCCCGGTTCAGAGACAGCAGGTTACGCTCCGTCGCCAGCAGCACCAGCGAGCCGTCGCTCTGCTGGGCCATCGCCAGCGCGAAGCGTCCCATATGCTGACGCGCCTCCGGCACCTCTTCCGCCAGCATCAGGAATGGGCTGCGCTGGGCCAGCTCCGCCTCCGTCACCCGGCGCGCCAGGTATTCATGGCCCTCAAGCCCACCCGGTAGCGGCAGCCAGCGGCTGCTGATCGCCGCCGCATCCTTATCTAACTGCGCGCGCACATCGGGGCGCAGGCAAGAGATATGAATATGGAAATGGTTTTGCGTGCGTCCGCTGCGCGAGTTGATTGCCAGCGATACCGCGTTATCCGGAACCGGCGCGCCGTGGCGCTGGCTCATGATTTCACGCCCCTGCCAGGCCTGCCAGAAGAAGTTGGGCGTCAGCGGATCCAACAGCAGCGGGCTTTCGGTGCCGTTAATGCGGTAAGTCGGCATCAGCAAATACTGCAGCGGGCCGTTACGGTCTTTAAACAGCACATAGCCGCCCTTGAGGTTCACTTCGGCGCACGGCGACGGGTTTTGCTGCTGTTGCTGATGGGGAACGCACTGCTGCAGAACAATCTTGCGCAACGCGTCCGGGTTGCCAGAGTGCAGCCAGTAGTAGCCGCCGGCCAGCGCCGCGAGGATCGCCACCAGCAGCGCCAGCAAAAAGTATCTTACTCTTCTCATTTTCATTCCCTGTTAAGCCTGAAGCGGAAGAGTAACGTAATTTGATGACTAAATGAAAACAGATGACGGGCGGGGCGCTTTTCCGGATGGCGTCTGACGCCTCGCCCGGGCTACGCTGGCGGCCTGAGGGCCCGCGCAAGCACAGCCGCTGCAGGGCGATGGCAGCAAGCCCCGCCGGAGCGGGGCTGGAGAGGTTTAACGCTGGCTAATCTGGTCGAAGGTGCCGCCGTTGGAGAAGTGCGCTTTCTGCGCTTTCGTCCAGCCGCCGAACTCCTGATCGATGGTGAACAGCTTCAGTTTCGGGAATTCATTAGCATATTTCTTCGCCACGTTCGGATCGCGCGGACGGTAGAAGTTCTTCGCCGCAATCTCCTGGCCTTCCGGCGAGTAGAGATACTTCAGGTACGCTTCCGCCACCTGGCGGGTGCCTTTCTTATCCACGACTTTATCGACCACCGAAACGGTCGGCTCAGCCAGAATCGACTCACTCGGAGTCACGATTTCAAACTTGTCTTTGCCCAGTTCGTTGGTCGCCAGCAGCGCTTCGTTTTCCCAGGCGATCAGCACATCGCCGATCCCGCGTTCTACGAAGGTATTGGTCGAACCGCGCGCGCCGGAGTCCAGCACTTCCACGTTTTTATACAGCGCCTTGACGAACTCCTGGGCTTTCGCCTGGTCGCCATGGTTCTGATGCAGGGCATAGCCCCAGGCCGCCAGGTAGTTCCAGCGAGCGCCGCCGGAGCTTTTCGGGTTCGGGGTAATGACCGACACGCCCGGTTTGATCAGGTCGTTCCAGTCATGGATCTGTTTCGGGTTGCCCTTACGGACGAGGAACACGATGGTGGAAGTATAGGGCGCGGAGTTATCCGGCAGGCGCTTAAGCCAGTTTTTATCGATACGGCCGCGCTCGGCGATCGCGTCGACGTCGTAGGCCAGCGCCAGCGTAACCACATCCGCTTCAATACCGTTAATCACCGAGGTCGCCTGCTTGCCGGAGCCGCCGTGCGACTGGCGGATCACCACGTTGTCGCCGGTCTCCTGCTTCCAGTGCGCGCTGAACGCTTTGTTGTACTGTTCGTACAGCTCGCGCGTTGGATCATAAGATACGTTTAATAGCTGAATGTCTTTTGCCAGAACGCTGGCGGATGCCAGCAACAGAGTTAACCCTACGCCCCACTTATTCATCGCACCGCTCTCTTTATGTCGTGTTGTGATGGGCTAAGCGTGCCAGAAAGCGATTCAATGATTAAAGAATAAAAAAAGATTGGCTATAACTTGCGAGAATAAAGGAAGGGATAAGGATCACCCCCTCCCTGGCGGGAGAGGGTGCGAAGCGATTAGACTTCTTCCATGCGGCCCAGCAGCGCCTGCAGACGCTCCTGCCAGCCCTGCTGCTGCTCTTTCAGCTGGCTGTTTTCGCGCTCCAGCTCTTCACGACCATGCTGCGCGCTCTGAACTTCCTGCGCCAGGGTGTTGTTCTTTTCTTTCAGCTCTTCGATTTCCATCTGCAACAGAGTGATGGTATCAATCGCCTGCTGAACCTTAGATTCTAATTTCTCAAACACTTCTAATGACATCGTCATACCTCTCCTGAACTTGCAAGGCGTTGATAGAAACTGGTGTTTCGTATACGCGGTCCCGCCTTAACGAAAATTAGCGCACATAGCGGTGTTATCGTCGATTGTATGAATCCCCGCCTCCCCTGTCCAGCGGCAAGCCGCGCAGATTGCGGTTTGCAACACTTTTCAGTCTTTACCTGGTACTTTCAGCGCAGTTCGCTCGTACTTCATGAGCCATTGTTAATTTTATGGTTAACAAAATGCGAGGTGAAACGCTCCGGCAGCGCGCTCAATGCGCGCGAATGGCGCGAAAACGCTCATTTTCTTGACGTGGTACACACATTTGAAGTTCGATATTTCTCGTTTTTGCTCGTTAACGATAAATTAACACTATGCCTACATGGCAATATGGTCGTCTGTGACCACCCTACATACAATAATCATCATCACGCTTCAGGATTCGATTATGAGCCAAACATCAACCTTAAAAGGCCAGTGCATCGCAGAGTTCCTCGGTACCGGGTTGTTGATCTTTTTCGGCGTTGGGTGCGTGGCTGCGCTCAAGGTCGCGGGAGCCAGCTTCGGACAATGGGAAATCAGCATCATCTGGGGTCTGGGCGTCGCCATGGCGATCTACCTGACCGCCGGGGTATCCGGTGCGCACCTTAACCCTGCGGTGACCATCGCGCTCTGGCTGTTCGCCTGCTTCGATGGCCGCAAAGTGGTTCCTTTTATTATTTCGCAATTCGCTGGCGCCTTTTGCGCTGCGGCATTAGTTTACGGGCTTTATTACAATCTTTTCCTCGATTATGAAACCACCCACCATATGGTACGCGGCAGCGTGGAAAGCCTTGATCTGGCTGGCATCTTCTCCACTTACCCGAACCCGCATATCAATTTTGTGCAGGCCTTCGCGGTAGAGATGGTGATTACCGCTATCCTGATGGGCGTCATTCTGGCGCTGACCGACGATGGCAACGGCGTGCCGCGCGGCCCGCTGGCGCCGCTGCTGATCGGCCTGCTGATCGCGGTGATTGGCGCCTCCATGGGCCCGCTGACCGGCTTCGCCATGAACCCGGCGCGTGATATCGGCCCGAAAGCCTTCGCCTGGCTGGCCGGCTGGGGTGATGTCGCCTTCACCGGCGGCAAAGATATACCTTATTTCCTGGTGCCGCTGTGCGCACCGGTGGTCGGCGCGGCGCTGGGCGCGTTCAGCTATCGTAAGCTGATTGGCCGCCACCTGCCTTGCGACACCTGCGTGGACGAAGAGCAACAGAGCCCCTCCTCTTCCACCACTCAACATAAAGCTTCGCTGTAATCTGACTACGGGACACCGACTATGACCGACAAAAAATATATCGTTGCGCTTGACCAGGGCACTACCAGCTCCCGGGCCGTTGTGATGGATCATGATGCCAATATCGTCAGCGTCTCCCAGCGAGAATTCGAACAAATTTATCCTAAGCCAGGCTGGGTCGAACACGACCCGATGGAAATCTGGGCGTCCCAAAGCTCGACGCTGGTCGAAGCGCTGGCCAAAGCGGATATCAACTCCGATCAGATCGCGGCCATCGGTATCACCAACCAGCGTGAGACCGTGGTGGTGTGGGAGCGTGAGACCGGCAAACCGATCTATAACGCCATCGTCTGGCAGTGCCGCCGCACCGCAGAGATCTGCGAGCAGCTCAAGCGTGATGGGATGGAGGAGTATATCCGCAAGGCCACTGGCCTGGTGGTGGACCCCTACTTCTCCGGCACCAAGGTGAAATGGATCCTCGACCATGTCGAAGGTTCCCGTGAGCGTGCGAAGCGCGGTGAGCTGCTGTTTGGCACCGTGGACACCTGGCTTATCTGGAAGATGACCCAGGGTCGCGTGCACGTCACCGACTACACCAACGCCTCGCGCACCATGCTGTTCAACATCCACGACCTGGACTGGGACGATAAGATGCTCGACGCGCTGGATATTCCGCGCGCCATGCTGCCGGAAGTGCGCAAGTCGTCCGAAGTGTACGGCCAGACCAACATCGGTGGTAAAGGCGGGACCCGTATTCCTATCGCCGGGATCGCCGGTGACCAGCAGGCGGCCCTGTTCGGCCAGCTGTGCGTCAAGGAAGGGATGGCGAAAAATACCTATGGCACCGGCTGCTTTATGCTGATGAACACCGGCGAAAAAGCGGTGACCTCCACTCACGGTTTGCTGACCACCATCGCCTGCGGTCCGCGCGGCGAGGTGAACTACGCTCTGGAAGGGGCGGTGTTTATGGCTGGCGCCTCCATTCAGTGGCTGCGCGACGAGATGAAGCTCATCAGCGATGCGTTCGACTCCGAGTACTTCGCCACCAAAGTGAAGGACACCAACGGCGTGTATGTCGTGCCCGCATTCACCGGTCTTGGCGCGCCCTACTGGGACCCGTATGCCCGCGGCGCGATTTTCGGCCTCACCCGCGGCGTGAACTCGAACCACATTATCCGTGCGACGCTGGAGTCCATCGCCTATCAGACCCGCGACGTGCTGGAAGCAATGCAGGCTGACTCCGGTATCCGTCTGCATGCCCTGCGCGTGGACGGCGGCGCGGTGGCCAACAACTTCCTGATGCAGTTCCAGTCCGATATCCTCGGCACCCGTGTGGAGCGTCCGGAAGTGCGCGAAGTCACAGCCCTGGGCGCCGCCTATCTGGCCGGGCTGGCGGTCGGCTTCTGGCAGAACCTTGATGAGCTGCAGGAGAAAGCGGTGATTGAGCGCGAATTCCGCCCGGGCATTGAAACCACCGAGCGCAACTATCGCTACAGCGGCTGGAAGAAAGCGGTGAAACGCGCCCTGGCGTGGGAAGAGCACGACGAAGCGTAAGATTGTTGAGGTATTCCCGGCTGGCGGCGTAAACGCCTTGGCCGGGATACAACCAGCAGGCCGCACACCCCTTAGCCCGGCTAAGCGCAGCGCGAGCCGGGGAGAAGCCGCGCCAACGCATAAATCCCGGGGTATCCCCGGGTTGCGGCGTAAACGCCTTACCCGGGCTACACAGCCCGCAGACCGCATAATCAGGTAGCGCACCGCCTCCGGGTTTTTATCAGCCAAACACCGGCAGCAGCAGAAACAGCTTAATCACCAGCGCGTTGACGATATCGATAAAGAACGCCCCCACCATCGGCACCACCAGGAAGGCCATGTGCGACGGGCCAAAACGGTCGGTAATCGCCTGCATATTGGCAATCGCCGTCGGCGTTGCCCCCAGACCAAACCCACAGTGGCCCGCCGCCAGCACCGCGGCATCGTAGTTTTTGCCCATCATCCGGTAGGTGACGAACACCGCATACAGCGCCATCGCCAACGCCTGGACCGCCAGGATAATAATCATCGGCAGCGCCAGGGAGGCCAACTCCCACAGTTTGAGGCTCATCAGCGCCATGGCGAGGAACAGCGACAGGCTGACGTTACCCAGCACCGACACCGCGCGATCGAATACCCGATACAACCCCGCCAGCGCCAGGCTGTTGCTAAGGATCACGCCGATAAACAGCACGCAGACGAAGGTCGGCAGCTCAAAGACGCTGCCCGCCAGCAGTTGCGCAACCACCTTGCCCAGCGTCAGACAGATGGCGATCAGGGCGATACTCTCGATCAGCACCAGCGACGTGATCACCCGCCCCACGTCCGGCTTTTCAAAGGCGGTCGGCGCCACCTGATCGTCCGGCGTCCCGTCAGGAGAGGAAGAGTGTTTCACCAAGTAACGCGCCACCGGGCCGCCGATCAGACCGCCAAGCACCAGGCCGAAGGTCGCGCAGGCCATCGCCACCTCAGTGGCATTGGCAAAACCATAGCGCTCAACGAACAGCTTGCTCCACGCCGCGCCGGTGCCGTGGCCACCTGAAAGGGTGATAGTGCCGGCCAGCAGACCCATCAGCGGATCCAGCCCCAGCAGCTTCGCCATGCCGATACCGAGAGCGTTCTGCAGCAGCAGCAGACCAACCACCACAATCAGAAAGGTACCCAGCACCTTGCCGCCCGCCCGCAGGCTGGCGAGGTTGGCGTTAAGCCCGATGGTGGCGAAGAATGCCAGCATCAGCGGATCTTTGAGGCTCATATCGAAATCAATTTCGATACCCATACTTTTTTTCAGCACCAGCAGCGCCAGCGCCACCAGCAGACCGCCGGCAACAGGTTCAGGAATGGTGTATTGCTTGAGGAGGGGAACGGTTTGGACGAGTTTTCTGCCGAGTAACAGCACAAGCGTTGCGGCAACGAGCGTCGATAAGGTATCGAGATGAAACATAAAAAGCTCCTTATGGCGCATGATCCATTCACACGCGACGATATTCCTGGTGTCTTTAGCTTCTCATCATGAGGAGTCAGAGGGGGATTTTACGCAGAACGGCGGAAAAAATGACAGAAAAACATATTTTGTATCCTGAATGATGCGATTTAGCATACAAAATGTTAATTATCTCGTTGCGCATATTCACGGCATAAATTTTTATGGGCAAACGCTGGCAAACGTTTGCTTTTGGTCTACAGTCCGATAAAATTCCCGCTTTGCCACCTTGGGATTGCTTGTGATGTCCGTTAACACCGCAGAGTCAGAAAATGCGCAACCGGTTGCGCATAAACCAGCCAGCGAATTAATCTACCGCCTCGAAGATCGCCCACCGCTACCGCAAACCCTGTTCGCCGCCTTCCAGCACCTGCTGGCGATGTTTGTCGCGGTGATCACCCCGGCGCTGTTAATCTGCCAGGCTCTCGGTCTCCCGGCGCAAGATACCCAACATATCATCAGCATGTCGCTGTTCGCCTCGGGCGTGGCCTCCATTATTCAGATCAAAGCCTGGGGCCCGGTCGGTTCCGGACTGCTCTCCATCCAGGGCACCAGCTTCAACTTTGTCGCCCCGCTCATCATGGGCGGCACCGCGCTGAAAACCGGCGGCGCCGACGTCCCGACAATGATGGCCGCCCTGTTCGGCACCCTGATGCTGGCCAGCTGCACGGAAATGGTTCTCTCCCGCGTCCTGCATCTGGCGCGCCGCATCATTACCCCGCTGGTCTCCGGCGTGGTGGTGATGATTATCGGCCTGTCGTTGATTCAGGTCGGATTGACCTCCATCGGCGGCGGCTACGCGGCGATGGCCGACCACACCTTCGGCTCGCCGAAGAACCTGCTGCTGGCGGGCATCGTGCTGGCGCTGATCATCATTCTCAACCGCCAGCGTAATCCCTATTTGCGCATCGCTTCGCTGGTGATTGCCATGGCGGCGGGCTATCTGGCGGCGTGGTTCCTCGATATGCTGCCGGCCAACACCGCCCCGACCAACAGCAGCCTCATCACCGTTCCGACGCCGCTGTACTATGGCCTCGGCATCGACTGGAGCCTGCTGCTGCCGCTGATGCTGGTGTTTATGATCACCTCCCTGGAAACCATCGGCGATATCACCGCCACCTCCGATGTCTCCGAGCAGCCGGTCTCCGGTCCGCTGTATATGAAACGCCTGAAAGGCGGCGTGCTGGCTAACGGCCTCAACTCCTTTGTTTCCGCGGTCTTCAACACCTTCCCGAACTCCTGCTTCGGCCAGAACAACGGCGTGATCCAGCTGACCGGCGTCGCCAGCCGCTACGTCGGCTTTGTGGTAGCGCTGATGCTGATCGTCCTCGGGCTGTTCCCGGCGGTGAGCGGTTTCGTACAGCATATCCCTGAGCCGGTGCTCGGCGGCGCCACGCTGGTGATGTTCGGCACCATCGCCGCGTCCGGCGTGCGCATCGTCTCCCGCGAGCCGCTGAATCGCCGGGCGATCCTGATTATCGCCCTGTCGCTGGCGGTGGGCCTCGGCGTGTCGCAACAGCCGTTGATCCTGCAGTTCGCGCCGGACTGGCTGAAGAATCTGCTCTCCTCCGGCATCGCCGCCGGCGGTATCACGGCGATTGTTCTGAATTTAATTTACCCGCCGGAAAAAGCCTGATTTAACGCGCCCCCGGTCGTGCCATCGGCCGGGACGCCCCCCTGTTGTCCTCCACCGCCTGCTCCGTCACGGAAATAAACCACGCCTGCCTTGAGAAGTGCGCCTAAATCGGGCATAACACGGTTATGTGCATCTCACAGAATGGAAGACCATGAAATTTCTTGGAAAGCTGATTCTCTGGCTGCTAGTCGCTCTGCTGCTCGTCATGGTTGGCGCGTGGTTCCTGCTGCAAACCCACTGGGGCGCCCGCCAGGCCAGCGCCTGGCTCAGCAATGGCACCGGCTGGCAGGTCTCCTTCGATGCGATGGATCATGATTTCTCCTCCCCTCTGCATGTGCAGTTGCAAAACGTCACCTTTGGCCGGGAAGGCAAGCCGGCAACCCTGGTGGCGAAAACGGTCGATATTGGTTTCAGCACCCGCCAGTTTAGCGACCCGCTGCATGCGGATGAGATTGTCCTTAACGACGGCACCCTGAATCTGTCCCCCCACTCTGCCGACCTGCCGTTCGCTGCCGACCGGCTGATGTTGCGCAATATGGCTTTCAATAGTCCGGAAACCGGCTGGGCGCTCAGCGCGCAGCGCGTCACCGGCGGCGTCAGCCCATGGGCGCCGGAGGCAGGCAATGTGCTGGGGAAAACGGCGCAGATCCAGATGAGCGCGGGTTCAATGACGCTCAACGGCGTCGAAGCCAGCAACGTCCTGATTCAGGGCAAGATTGATCAGGGCGAAGTCACCCTCTCCACCCTCGGCGCCGATGTCGCCCGCGGTACCTTAACCGGCAATGCGAAACGCAGCTCCGACGGCAGCTGGCTGGTGGATAACCTTCAGCTAAATGAGATCCGACTGCAGAGCGCCGCCTCGCTGGCCGACTTTTTCGCGCCGTTAACCACGGTCCCCTCTCTGCAGATTGGCCGCCTGGATATCACCGACGCCCGCCTGCAGGGGCCGGACTGGGCGGTAACCGACCTCGACCTGAACCTGCGCAACCTGACGCTCAGTCACGGCGGCTGGCAGAGCCAGGACGGCACGCTGTCGATGAATGCCAGCGAATTTATCTACGGCTCGCTGCACTTTTTCGACCCGATCGTGAATGCCGAATTTTCACCCCAGGGTATTGCCCTGCGCCAGTTCTCCTCGCGCTGGGAGGGCGGCATGGTGCGAACCTCCGGCAACTGGCTGCGCGCCGGTAACGCGCTGGTGCTCGACGACACCGCCTTCGCCGGGCTGGAGTACACGCTGCCGGCGAACTGGAAGCCGCTGTGGATGACGCCGCTGCCGGCCTGGCTGCAAAGCCTGACGCTGAAAAAATTCAGCGCCAGCCGCAACCTGATCATCGATGTGGACCCTGCCTTCCCATGGCAAATTACCGCTCTCGATGGCTATGGCGGCGAGCTTCAACTGGTGAAAAACGGCAGCTGGGGGGTGTGGAACGGTAGTGCGACGCTGAACGCCGCGGCGGCGACTTTTAACCGAATTGACGTGCGCCGCCCTTCACTCAAGCTGAGCGCCACGGCGTCGACGCTCAATATCACTGAGCTCAGCGCGTTCACCGAGCGCGGTATCCTGCAGGCCACCGCCGCGGTATCCCAGCTGCCGCAGCGCCAGGTCAATCTGAGCTTGAACGGCCGCGGCGTGCCGCTGAATATTCTGCAGGCCTGGGGCTGGCCTTCGCTCCCCATCAGCGGGGATGGCAATCTCCAGCTGACCGCCAGCGGCAGCGTGCAGGCCGATGCCCCGCTCAAGCCGACGGTCAACGCACAGCTTAGCGCCGTGAACATGGAGAAACAGCAGGTGGCGCAAACGATGCGCAACGGCGAGGTCAATACCGCCCCCGCCGCGCCAGCGCCCGCTCCCGTCACGCCATAGCGATATCCCATCCCCCTCTCCCCCACGGGAGAGGGAAGGTTTCTCAGCAAAAACGCCGCTCTGGCTATGCCCTCTCCCTGTCAGGGAGAGGGTCTGCAGGCATTCTGAAACCTGTGTGCAATAAGCGGCTATCTGTGCCTATTTACCGCTACTGGTTCCCTTCAAATATCAGAGTTGCTATAACCAAAATACTGGAAGTCGATAAAAAACCGCTCCCTGTCCCTACAAAAATATAAAAGGATCAATCATGCCTGAAATACGTCAGCGTATTCTGGAGAATATGCAAAAATTCTCCCGGGCCATGATCGGCGCCGTATTATTCTTGCCGGTCATTGGCTTAATTCTGGCCCTCAGTTCAGTATTAACTAATCCGACATTAATTGCTGAAACCAGTTTCCTGCACCAGCTTGGGCAGATGCTCGGCGACACCTTTTGGCCTTTATTTGGCAACCTCGGCTTATTATTTTGCGTCGGCATTAGCTATGGTCTGGCAAAAGATAAAAAAACCGAAGTCGCGCTGGTTGCGGTGATGTGCTTCATTATGTTTCTTGGCGCCAACCACTCCTGGCTGGAACACACCCACGGACTCGCCGAAAAAATTAACGGTGAATATTATGGCACCGGGCAAACCCAGCTACTGGGCTTTGTGGTGGTGGATATGGGCGTTTTCCTTGGCATTATTCTCGGCTGCACCATCGCGTGGGTGCACAATAAAGTCTCTACCATTGACCTGCCCGGCGCGCTGTCGATGTACGGCGGCGCCAAGCTGACGCTGGTGGCGATGACGCCGGTGGTTATCTTCTACGCCATCGCCTTTACCTGGATTTGGCCGTTTATGACCCACGGCATCTCCGCCCTCACCGGCTTTATGAAAAATGCCGGGGTCGCCGGGGTCTTCGTCTATGGTTTCTTTGAAAAATTTCTTATCCCGACCGGCCTGCACCATTTTGTCTGGTCCCCCTTCCAGCTCACCCAGATTGGCGGCACCCTGAACGTGGACGGCCAGGTGGTCTCCGGTACCCAGGCCATTTTCCTCGCCTATATGCGCCACCCGGATCTGACCCCGGTGATGAATGAGGCCCTACGCTTCTCACAGCAAGGGATGACCACCATCTTCGGCCTCGCCGGCGCCTCGCTGGCGTTCTACCACACCGCGAAGCCGGAGAAAAAAGTAATGGCTAAGGCGATTCTGCTGCCGGCGATTATCACCTCCATGCTGACCGGCATCACCGAGCCGATTGAGTTCACCTTTTTGTTTGTCTCGCCGCTGCTGTGGGTGATCCATGCGACGTTAACCGCCGCCTCGCAGGCCATTTGCGACCTCTTCACCGTACGCCCCTGGGGCGCATCGGGCCTGATCGAATTTCTGATCTATAACCTGCCGCTGCCGGTCTCCTTAACGCGCTGGCCGGGATATGTCCTTATCGGGATCGGCCAGTTCGCCGTCTACTACGTGATTTTCCGCACCCTGGTGGTGAAGCTGAATCTGAAAACGCCGGGCCGGGAAGATGACGAGAACGTGAAGCTCTACAGCAAAGCGGAGTACCGCCAGAAAGTCGCGCAGCCGCAGTCGGTTACCGATGACATTATCCGCGGCCTCGGGGGCAAGGAGAATATTCTCTCCGTCGATAATTGTTTTACACGTCTGCGCGTAGCCGTGCGCGATATGGCGCAAGTTGATGACGCGCAATTAAAAAATACCGGCGCCAACGGCGTGGTGCGCAATCGTAATGAAGTTCAGGTTATTTATGGCGTAAAAGTGGGACAGGTACGTTCCCGGGTTGATAACTGGTTAGCAGAAAATTAATGAGGAGTTTGTATGAAATTAACCGTATTAGGCGGGGGCGGCGTTCGCTCTGCATTTTTAGCGAAATCTCTGGCATATAATGCTCACCGCATTGGTTTAACGGAGGTGGTTTTTCTCGATAACTCTGCGGATAATCTGGCGATATTCGGCGAAATTGCCCGCTATGTATTTACGACCATTCGCCCGGATATTCATTTCACGACCACCACCGACCCGGTCGCGGCGCTGCAAAACGCCAATTATATTATTACCACCCTGCGGGTCGGCGGCGATGAAAGCCGCATTCGCGACGAGCGCATTGCGCTGCAACATAACACCCTCGGCCAGGAGACCACCGGCGCCGGCGGCTTCGCGATGGCCATGCGCTCGATCCCGGCGATCCTCGACTATTGCCGGCTGATCGAAGCGCATGCCGCCGAAGACGCCATTCTGTTTAACTTTACCAACCCGTCAGGCCTGGTGACGGAAGCGATCGTCAAGTCCGGCTTTAAGCGTCGGGTCTATGGGATCTGCGATGCGCCTTCCGAGCTGATTCGTGAACTGCCGGCGATCCTCGGCTGTGAGGAGCGCGACCTGAGCGTGGAATGCTATGGGCTGAACCATTTCTCCTGGTTTACCCACTTCACCGTGCGCGGGGAAGCGGTGACCGAGCGGCTGATCGCCAGCCCGGCGCTGTACCAGAAGACCGCGATGCAGTACTTCTCACCCGAGCTGGTGCGGCTGTGCGATAACCAGTTACTCAACGAATATCTCTATTATTACTACTATCGCGACGAGGCGCTGAAGGCGATTCAGGGGGCAGGCGAAACGCGCGGGGAGCAGATCGCCCGTATCAATCAGGAGATGCGCCAGGCGCTGCGCACCGTGGATGCCAGAACGCAGCCGGAAGCCGCCTTCAATATCTGGATGCAGCACTACCTGCGCCGGGAAAACAGCTATATGCAGAACGAATCCCGGCAGGAGAAATTTCATACCCGCGAGCCGCTGACGCTGCGGCAGTTTATCGAAGAGCCGGACACCGGCGGCTATGCCGGGGTGGCGCTGGATATTCTGGAAGCGGTGAACAGCACCACCACCAAGCGGATCGTGGTGTCGATCCAGAATAATGGCACGCTCGACTTTTTGCGCCCTGACGACGTGATTGAGATCAGCTGCGACCTGAGCCGGGAGGGCCTCAGGCCGGTCACGCCGACGAAGGTGCCGACGGCGCAGAAGAACATGATTTCCTGCGTGAAAGAGTATGAGCGGCTGGCGGTAGCGGCGATCCTGCAGCAGGATAAGTCGCTGGCGGTGCGGGCGCTGATGGCGCACCCGCTGATCGGTTCCTGGTCGCTGGCGAAAACCCTGGTCGAAGCTTATCTCGACGATAAGCAGTTCGCCGCCTGGCGGTAAATCACTGACCGGACCTGGAGGCGTAGGCCGGGTAAGGCGCAGCCGCCACCCGGCAACATGGCGGCGCGGCGCCTGATATATTGCCCGGCGGCACTGCGCTTAGCGGAGCTACCTATTGCCAGGTGCGCGGGTAAACCACATCTTCAGTAGCCGCTCAAAGCCTAGGATGCAGTAGCCGAAAAACGGGTTGCTCCAGTAAATATCATCGTCGAACTTCTGCGGATCGTGAATGATAAACGCCGTATCCGCAGCCTGCGCCAGCGGGCTCTGATAATCACCGGTAAAGCAGACCAGGTTGATCTCCTTCCCCTCCAGGGCCTTCACCCAGTTGAGCGCCGAGCTGCTGCGCCCGGATTTAGAAATGATCCAGATGGAGTCGAAGCGAGCGGCGTTTTTCTGCTCAAGGATTTCGTAATCCGGCCACAGCGCCAGGCTGGCATTCACCCCAGTGACGAGGAACTTGTTATAAATATACTGGGCAATCAGCTGCGAAAAACCGCTGCCGTGGATCAGGACGCGCTGCTGCGCAAGGCTTGCCAGCAGCGGCGTCAGCGCCTCCGCCGGCTGAATGCTCATATAGTCGATATCGTTGGTGACATCGAGCTTCGGCATGGTGATATTGAACTTGATGAAATAGACCAGCTCCAGCCAGCCGCTGAACTTAAGCTTTTTCGCCAACCGCACCAGCGAGGAGGGGTTACTGTAGCACTGCTCCGCCACGGCGCGGATCCCCTGGCGGATACACAGCTCCGGGTCGTTCTGGATAAAGCGCAGCACGGTCATTTCCGTTTTGCTTAGCTTCACGTCACGAAAGATATTTTCTAAGTCCATGGCGGGCTCCTCTCAGCGGCAGCATACGCTATCACCGTTCAGGAATAGCGTCTGCGGCCTGAGTCACCAGACTGAAATGAATGTTACTTTTTGTACAAAAATGGAATAAAAAAACCCTCTCCGCCGGAACGAGGGTGAACAAGGCGAGAATAATGGGGAGGGTGGCGCCGTCGACCATGATGCCGTAGCCAATTTTCTCTTTGACGGACAAAACAGGATCTTTCATATGGGCACAATTCCCTTAGCGGCACCACGGATGGGTACCGGTTACATTATTTGTCAGCCTTTGCCGCAGGAAGATGAATTAGGTCATTATCAGAATATGTTTCATGTATTTTGCGATCGCGTGAGCCTGAAAAGAGTATGAAAAAGTGTAACTCATGGATTTTGAACGGATTTGTCTCAGACTGTTCTGCAAAGTCCAGTTTTAACAGTAAAAAAGTGCGTTCAGGTATGTGGTAAACGGCTGAAAGTAGCTATAATGCGCCCCGCCTCCATGTAGCAATCGAGGCGCGGAAGATCGTCATCTCCGGTGAGGTGGCTGGACTTCAAATCCAGTTGGGGCCGCCAGCGGTCCCGGGCAGGTTCAACTCCTGTGATCTTCCGCCAGTTTGCCTCTGCTCGCCCACAGCCACGCCCAACCAAACTGAGTCGCAAAACCCATCATCTCAGCCAATCATTTTCATCCAAACCCTGCGTTATTTTGTCTCCTGCAAACCCGTTACACTGGCGCAAAGGCCGCGTGCCGTTGCCAACCGAAACAGGAGAGCCATGATGACCCCCGAACTGAGACACTGTTTTTCCATTACCATCCAGGTTGATAAACCGGTGATAGTCTCCCGCAGTCCGCAGACCGGCAAGCGCCAGCTGATCCCGATTCTCGGCGGCAGCGTCTCGGGTCAATTACGCGGCCACGTGCTGCCCGGCGGCGTCGATAGCCAGATTATCGGGCCCGACGGCACATGCAGGCTATCCGCCCGCTATGCCCTGCAGGTGGAGGAAGGGACGGTGTACGTGGAAAACAACGGTATCCGCCGGGTGCCGGCCCACTATCATGACCAACTGTTCGCCGACGATATGCGCTTTTTTAGCACTATTCCGCCGGAAGATATCTATTTTCGCACCGTCCCCACCTTCGAGGTGGATACCCCCGCGCTCAGCTGGCTAACCACCTCGCTGTTTATCTGCGCTGGCGGGCGTACTCAGGATGGGGTGATGCTCGATTTCTATCAGGTGGGCTGATTTTCACTTTCTGCATATAACTGTTATTGCCGTTAACCCGTTTTTCCCCTCCCGGCACCGGTCTACTATCGCGTCATCGCTTTATTCACCCGATTCACAGACCGGAGCAGTTATGAAAGCTATCGCCATTACTCAAGCCGCCGCTGACGGCGACAATATCCCTTTTTTAACCGAGATCGACCTGCCGGTCCCCTCCGCCCACGGGCGTGACCTGCTGGTTGCCGTGAAGGCGGTCTCGGTCAATCCGGTAGACACCAAAGTGCGCGCCGGCTTCCAGGGCGACACGCCGCGGGTGCTGGGCTGGGACGCCGTTGGCGTGGTGCAGTCCGTCGGCGAGGAAGTGACGCTGTTCGCGCCAGGCGATGAGATCTGGTACGCCGGCGCCCTGGGCCGGGCCGGCAGCAACAGTGAATATCAGCTGGTGGATGAGCGCCTGGTGGCGCACAAACCGCGCACCCTCGATAACGCCTCCGCCGCCGCGCTGCCGCTGACGGCGATCACCGCCTGGGAGCTGCTGTTTCACCGTCTCGGCGTCACGGAAGGCGGCAACGCGGGCGACACGCTGCTGATCGTCGGCGCGGCGGGCGGCGTGGGCTCGATCCTGACCCAGCTGGCCAGTAAACTGACCGCCATGACGGTGATCGGCACCGCCTCGCGTCCGGAGAGTCAACGGTGGGTCCGCGAGGCGGGCGCGCACCATGTTATCGATCACAGCAAGCCGCTCGCCGACGAGCTGGCGCGTATCGGCATCAACGCGGTGACCCATGTCGCCAGCCTGACCAACACCGACCAGCACTTCAACGCGCTGATTGACGCCCTCGCCCCGCAGGGCAAGCTAGCGCTGATTGATGATCCGGAGACCCTGGACGTGGTGCCGCTGAAAGCCAAAAGCCTCTCCCTGCACTGGGAATTTATGTTCACCCGCTCAATGTTTGAGACGGATGACATGATCGCCCAGCATCAGCTGCTGACCCGCGTGGCGGCCCTGATCGACAACCACACGATCAAAACCACCCTCGGCGAACACTACGGCGCCATCACTGCCGACAATCTGCAGAAAGCGCATCGCCAGCTGGAAACCGGACGCGCGGTGGGCAAGATCGTGCTGGAGGGATTTTAAGATGATAACCCTTCTCGCCGTGCTCAAGGCGAAACCAGGCCAAACGGACGCGCTGCGCCAGGCCCTGCAGAAGCTGCTCCTGCCGACGAGACAGGAGCCGGGCAATCTCGACTACGCGCTGTTCCAGCTGCGCGACGCGCCGGACACTTTCTACATGCGCGAAGCGTGGCGTGGACAGGACGCCCTTGATGCGCATGTAGAGATGCCCTATTTTCAGGCGTTTGTTACGCAGATGGAGCGTCTGCTGGCTGAGCCGCTGCGGCTGGACTACCTGACGGCGATTGAGCCCTAAGCGGACCAGCAGGTGGGGGGCGACAAATCACGCCCTTCGCCTGCCAGGCTCAAAAATTGGCGGGAAGCGGTTGGGCGATAGTCATCAACACCCCGCGGTGGATAATAATATAACCGCCTTTGCGCAGCTCCGACAGAATCGACATAATGCGGCTACGCGACAGGTTGGTACGCCGCTGGATAAACCTTAATACATTGATCTGTCTACGATACGTCTCCGAATAGACCGCCAGCTCCATTAACAGGATGCGCACCATCTGGTAAGAGTCCACCCCCAGCAGCTCCCGCTCGCGCATGCTCAACACCATCAACCGCTGCGTCAGGATATGGGCCATCTCCTGCCACAGGTTTTTCTCATTCAGGATATTGACCGCGGCCTGATGCGCTATCCAGCGCCCGCTTAAATCCGTCTCAGCAAACAGAGAACAGTGGCGTTTATCCGGGAGCCCGTTAAACACGCCATAATTATCAATTAATCCCAATATTGCCGGGGCGAGGACCGTCGATATCACCAGTTGATTTTCCGCAAAGCAAACTGAAGCCACGCCTTCTTCGAGGAGAATGAAGCCGGATTCGCTTTGGGCCAAGGGAAAATGGTAATAGTTTGACTGCGCCAGTTCAAAAGGGGTGCTGACAGGCCGGAACGCGGATAATAAGGATTCCACCGCAGGTAACGGTTTTGTTCGTCGTCCATAAAAAAAAGAGGGTAATGACCGGGAATTCTGGCCGTTGGCGTCAGGTTTCGACATCGTGTTGTGTCATTAAGTCAGGTTGAAGGGCATGATTTTCAGCGGTAATAGTATCAACACGCGCAATCATGAATAAAAACCAAGTCGTTTCCATAATAAAAAGAGTGTAAGCATTATTATCGGCATAAGCGGTTTACCTCGATTTTCCATCACTAAAAAACAATAATTTTCGTAAATATTTATACGGCTTAGCCGCTTAAATGATAAACCTGTCTTATAAATTGCGGCTCCGGCGACTCGCTCGCTTACGCCGTGTCTGATGCCGCTTTCCCCCTCGCATCTCTCCCAGTCCAGGCTACCCTTATCGATGCCACTGACCACCCGCATCCATCTCCCGCTCTATTCGATCAAGAGGTTTCGCTATGCTGATCAACGCTATAGGTACCTACTCCGCCAGCCAGCCGCTGGAATCAATGGCCATCACCCGCCGCGAACCGGGGCCGCAGGATGTGCAGATCGCCATCGCCTACTGCGGCGTCTGCCACTCCGATCTCCACCAGGCGCGATCGGAATGGGCGGGAACGCTCTATCCCTGCGTGCCGGGGCATGAAATTGTGGGCCGGGTCACCGCGGTCGGCGACGCTGTCTCGCGCTACGCCGTCGGCGATCTGGTGGGCGTCGGCTGCATGGTCGATAGCTGCCAACAGTGCGAGGAGTGCGCTGAGGGGCTGGAGAACTACTGCGACAATATGGTGCTGACCTACAACGGACCGACTCAGGACGCGCCGGGCCACACTCTGGGCGGCTATTCACAGCAGATCGTGGTTAAAGAACACTACGTGCTGCGGATAACCCATCCCGAAGCGCAGCTGGCCGCCGTCGCGCCGCTGCTGTGCGCCGGGATCACGACGTACTCGCCGCTGCGCCACTGGCACGCCGGACCGGGTAAAAAAGTCGGCGTGGTCGGCATCGGCGGCCTTGGGCATATGGGAATCAAGTTGGCCCACGCCATGGGGGCTCACGTGGTGGCTTTTACCACCTCCGAATCCAAGCGTAATGCGGCCAGAGCGCTGGGCGCCGATGAGGTGGTGGTGTCGCGTAACGAAGACGAAATGGCGGCCCACGTCAAAAGCTTCGATTTCATCCTCAACACCGTGGCGGCGCCGCACAATCTCGATGCCTTCACCACGCTGCTGAAACGCGATGGCACCATGACGCTGGTGGGCGCTCCGGCCACGCCGCATCCGTCGCCGGAAGTGTTCAATCTGATCTTCCGCCGCCGGTCGATTGCCGGCTCGATGATCGGCGGTATTCCGGAAACTCAGGAGATGCTCGACTTCTGCGCTGAACACGGCATCGTCGCCGATATCGAACTGATCCGCGGGGATGAGATCAACGAAGCCTGGGAAAGAATGGTCAAGGGCGACGTGAAATACCGCTTCGTGATCGACAGCGCGACCCTCGCCGGCTAAGCGCCGCGGCGAAAGGTGCGCCGCCATTCGGTCGGACTGACGCCAAAGCGCGCTTTAAACTGCTGACGCCAGGTGACGGCAGAGAGATAGCCCACCGCCTCCGCCACCTGCTCAACCGGCAGATCGCCCGCCTCAAGCAGGCTCTGGCTGCGGCGCAGGCGTTCGGCGGTCAGCCAGTCGGTAATGCTCATCCCGGTCGCCCGGGCGAAGTGGCGGGTCAGGCTGCGGCGGCTCATCGCCACCACCCGCGCCAGCGAATCGAGATTATGCGGCTCGGCAATATGCTGCTGCAGATAATCCAGCAGGCAGTTGATTCGCGCATCGCGGGTGTTTTTCGGCACCGGCTGGGCGATGAACTGCGCCTGGCCGCCCTCGCGGTGCGGTGAAACAATCAGCCGCCGGGCGATCTGGTTGGCCGCGAGGCTGCCGAAACGCTGGCGGATGATGTAGAGGCAACAGTCCAGCGCCGCCGCGGTGCCCGCCGAAGTAATGATCCGCTGGTCGTCGACGTACAGGGCGTTGATATCCAGCCGCACCTGCGGAAACCGGCGCTGAAAATCCTGCTCAAACTCCCAGTGGGTCGCCGCGCGTTTCCCGTCCAGCAGCCCGGCGTAGCCCAGAACGAACGCGCCGAGGCACAGACCGACGATTTCCGCGCCGTTATTCCGGGCCCGCACCAGGCTATCAAGCAGCGCCTGCGGCGGGCGGCGGTCAACCTCGCCCCAGTAAGGCACCACCACGATATCCGCCTGTTCCAGCACGGCGTAATCGCCGCTGGCGTACAGCGCAAAGCCGTCGCGGGCGCGCAGCAGCCCCGGCCGCTCGGCGCAAATGTGCAGGTTAAAGCGTTTGCTTTCAGAGACCGAATCGCCAAACAGCATGCAGGGAACGGCGTAATGAAACGGGCTAAAGCCCTCTACGGCAACAATCGCCACGTCGGTGAGTTTCATCGTTCCTTCCCCTTGCGCACGTTAATAAACCACGGTTTCCCCATCCTGCGGGATACACACTACCTCGGCTATCTGATTATCCAGCGCATACTGGCGCATCTCTTCCCGGCTCACCAGGCAGTGGTTGACCGCTTCCAGGTGAATCGCCATGATTTTCGCTTCCGGCAGGGTGAAGTGTACGTTCAGGAGATCCTCTTTGCCCATGATAATCGGGCCAAAGCCGATGACGTGGGCGTAGCCGGCGTTGAGGACCACCACGTCCGGGCGCAGCTTCAGCAGGTCGGCTGCAATTTCATCACGCCAGATGGTATCCCCCACCAGCCACAGCGTCTTCTCCTGCGGATGGCGAAACAGCACGCCGCAGGCCTCGCCCAGGCGTTCGGCCATCGCCGGCACCGCGTAGGTGCGATCGCTGCCGTGCTGGCCGGAGGTGGTTTTCAGCAGGCGCACGCCGGCAAATTCGCTGTCTGCCGTCAGCAGGCGGATATCCTGGAAACCCTGGCTGCGCAGCAGCGCGCCGTCGGCTTCGTGCTGGACGAACACCGGCAGGGTTTTCGGGATCGCGGCGATCGCCGCCTCGTCCCAGTGATCGTCATGGGTATGGGTGACGATCACCGCGTCAACGTCGATGATTTTATCGCGGGAAAAAGGCAGCGCCACCAGCGGGTTGCGCAGCTCGCTGCGCGCGGTGCCAGGAAAACCCGGCCAGGCGCCCTTGTCCGCCAGCATCGGATCGATCAGAAACTTTTTCCCGGCGTATTCAATAATCTGGGTCGCGTTACGGATATGGGTGATGTTCATGTTGGCGTTCCTCAGGGGGGGTGATTTGACGAACATCGTACTGAGTACCAGCCTGGCGCAATAGGGGCATTTGGGCAAGGATCGATGAAATCGGGCCAACCTGCGGCGATTGCTATCCGCCTCCGGCTATGTTGTTCTGAAGGCTCCATTTTTGACAGGAGTGGCAGGATGAAGAAAAAACTGACCGCCGCCGATATGCACGACCCGCAGGTCATCGCCGAGACGCCGTGGTTCAGCATGCGCAAGGTGGGTATTGATATCGCCCCCGGCGAGCGCCGCGACTTTTACGCCATTCACTATCCGCGCCCGGCGGTGGGGATTGTGGCTATCCAGGATGACAAAGTGCTGCTGATTCGCCACTACCGCTACCTGATCGACAAGGTGGTGTGGGCCATTCCGTCAGGCGGCGTTGACGAAGGGGAAGATCCGGCGGTCGCCGCGCTGCGCGAGCTGCGGGAAGAGACCGGCTGGCAGGCGCAACGCGTCGAGGAGATCATTCGCTTCAACCCCTCCTACGGCAGCAGCGATCAGCTGTTTATCACCTGGCTGGCCACCGGTTTACGCTGGGTGGGGATGGATGCGGATCAGGATGAAGTGATGGAAACCGGCTGGTTTACCTTTGAGGAGATAAACCAGCTGATCGCCCGCGGCGAAATGCCGGACGGGCTGTCGCTGGTGCCGCTGCTGCAATTGATGGCGCAGCCGCGCACCGGGCAGGCTACGGCTTAAGCATCCGCCAGCGGAACCACAGCTGGGCAACCAGGATCAGCACGCCGCCGATAATCTTCTGCAGCGGCAGCTGTTCGCCATACCACAGCGCGGCGGCAATGACCGTCAGCAGCGGTTCGAGCACCATGATGATCGCCGCGCTGGCCACCGCCGCGTACTTCTGCCCCTTCATCTGCAGACCGAAGCGCAGGCTGGTGGCGATGACAATGCTGGCCACCAGCCAGCCGAAGGTCGGCAGGGTCATCGGCTGGTCCCAGCGTTCAACGGCAGCGGAGAGGGTCAACCCGACGATACCAGTGATCGCCAGCTGCACGGTGGTCAGGGGGATCAGCGGTACTTCACGCGCGCAGCGGCTGGTGTAACAGAACCAGATGGACTGCACCAGCGCCGTCAGCAAAAACCAGCCCTGGCTGGGATGGAAGACTATCGGCATGTGCAGGCTGAGCAGGCCCAGGCCCACCACCGCGATCGGCAGGCACTCCCACCAGGCCCGCGGCGGACGCACCTTCATCATCACCCACGCGGTCAGCGGGACGAACATCATCGACAGGCTCATGATAAACGCCCCTTCGCCGAGCGACGCCGTCGTGGAGACCGAGTAGATCCACAGGCAGAGGTTGAGCGCAAACCATAGCCCGCTGATGATGAGCTTTGGCCAGTGCTGCTTTTGCGGGCGAAACCCGCGGCAAAACGGCAGCAGCAGCAGCGCGGCGAAGAAAAAGCGCAGCCCAAGGAACGCGAATACCGGCATGCCGGCGATCGCCTCGCGGGAAAAAATCCAGCCGCAGGCGGCAATCACCGTCGCGGCAATCAGCAGCAGATCGGCCTGCCGTTGGCGTACCATACGCGCCTCTCCCTGTAAGTTGGCTTACCAGCCCGGCACCGCGCCGCCGTTGAAGATAGTCTCTGCCGCCTTCGCCACCTCCGGCGACTGGTACGACTGCATAAACTCCTTCACGTTTTCCGCGTCTTTATTGTCTTCCCGGGTCACGATGATGTTCACGTAGGGCGAGTTTTTATCTTCGATAAAGATGCCATCGCGAACCGGCGACAGCCCGGTTTGCTGCAGGTAGGTGGTGCTGATGATGGCCACGTCGACTTTAGGATCGTCGAGTACGCGCGGCAGTTGCGCCCCTTCCAGCTCCATAATTTTCAGATGATGCGGGTTGTCGGTGATATCCACCGCCGTCGGCAGCAGGCCGGTACCGGCTTTGAGGGTTATCAGCTTCTCTTTTTGCAGCAGCAGCAGCGCCCGCCCGAGATTGGTCGGATCGTTGGGGATGGCGATCGTCGCGCCGTCTTTCAGTTCGGCGACTGACTTTATCTTGCGCGAATAGCCGGCCATCGGGAAGACGAAGGTATTGCCTACCGCCACCAGATGGTAGTTATGCGCTTTGTTGTCCTGCTCAAGGAAAGGCCGATGCTGGAAGACGTTGGCGTCCAGATCCCCGGCGTTGGTCGATTCGTTAGGCAACAGCGAGCCGCTGAACCCCACCAGCTCAACCTCCAGACCATACTTCTCTTTGGCCACTTTCTTCGCCACTTCCGCCACATCCTGTTCAGCGCCGTTAATCACGCCGACCTTAATGTGCTTCGCTTCATTACCCTTTTGGTCGCAGCCGACCAGCGCCAGACCCGCCAGCATTACCGCGGCGGCGGCACGTAAACGTAATCTCATCCTCTTCACCCTGTCCGTCCTGACTGTCATTGTTTTTTTCGTGCAAAACTATAGCGACTTTCGGGTGGGGTAATAAACAGCAAACCACGCAACCGGAAATAAAATCATCTTCGCCAGGCGCGAAGCGCTAGCCCCGTCGCCACTCGCCCGGCGTCACGCCATAGCGCATTTTGAAGCGCTTCGAGAAGGACGCCAGCGACTGAAAGCCGCAGCGTTCGGCAATGACCTCGAGGTTGGTCTGACGCTCCAGGCGCAGCAGCCGGGCGGCCAGCGCCATTCGCAGCTGCGACAGCCACGCCTGCGGCGTCAGGTGATAAACGCGGGCAAAATGGCGGGCAAAGGTGGCACGCGACAGAAAGGCGCGGGCGGCCATGGTTTCCAGCGTCCACGGCTGCTCCGGGGTCGCCATCACCGCCAGCACCGCCGGCATCAGGCGCTCATCGCTCATCAGACGCAGCAGCCCGCCTGGCGGCTGCTGCTCGCCAAGCAGCATGCGCAGCAGCAGCACCAGCAGCGTATCGCCGAGGCTGCGCACGATAGCGCTGCCGCCGGGACGCTGCGCCAGACTTTCGCGGACCAGTATGTTAAGCAACGGCTGCAGCTCCGGGCAGTCTTCGCGCGCATCGGTATGGAGATGGATCAGCGTCGACGCCTCAGTGAACAGCCAGCTGACGTGCGGACCAAAATAGAATTCGCCGCACAGCATCTCCAGCGCCCCCTCCGACGGGCCGGCGCGCATTTCCGTCACCGTGCCGTTAAAGCGATGCGCCACCGGCAGCACCTGGCCCCACTCCACCAGGCTCTCCATCAGGTGCGGCGAACCGTGCGGCAGGAGGACCACATCTCCCGCGCGCAGGTGATGGGTCTGGCCGCCGACGTTGAGCCGCCCCTCGCCGCGCAGCACCACGTGCCATGGCACCACGCCGGTGCGCATTTGCTGGTGACCGGCCTGCCAGCGGCCGCCGAAGCGACAGTGCAGGTTCACTTCGCAGCGCGGCGCCAGCAGCGCCAGCAGATGACTGAGACTGTCCATGCTTCTCCTGAGACGATAAGACAAAAAGGTGAGACGAAGACCGCCAGTCTAGCATGCGGCAACCGCCTAAGATGACCCCAATGCCAACACACACCCTCGAAAACAACAGGAGTTAACCATGAGCCGTTTAGCTGATATCCGTGAACAAGACGCCACCGGCAAAGCCGCCGATATTTTCGCCGGGATCAAAAAAGCGATGGGCAAAGTGCCGAATGCCTACCTGACCATCGGCGGCCACTCGCCGGCCGCGCTGCAGCAGGCGCTGGCGCACAATGCGATGCTACATAAAGGCAGCCTCAGCGCCCAACAGCTGGAAGCCATTAACCTGTCGGTCAGCGAAGCCACCGGCTGTGACTACTGCCTGGCCGCACATACGCTGATGGCGAAAAAAGCCGGCTTCAGCAGCGAACAGATCCACGCCCTGCGCCGCGGGGAGTATGCGGAAGAGGCACAGCTTGATGCGCTGGTGAAATTTGCGCAGACGCTGGTGACCACCACCGGCACGCTGCCGGAAGCCGACGTCGCCGCGCTGCGCAACGCCGGTTTTAGCGACCAGCAGGTGATTGAGATTATCAGCGCCATCAGCGCGATCCTGTTCACCAATATGGTGAACCGGGTTAACGACACGGTGGTCGACTTCCCGAAAGCCGATTAATCCGTCGCGCAGCGCCGGTTTTACAGCCCCAGGTCGCTGAGCCCCGGATGATCGTCCGGACGACGCCCCTGGGGCCAGTGGAACAGGCGCTCGCTTTCGGCGATCGGCAGGTCGTTGATGCAGGCGTAGCGCGTCTGCATCAGCCCGTGCTGATCAAACTCCCAGTTTTCATTGCCGTACGCGCGAAACCAGTTGCCGCTGTCGTCGCACCACTCATAGGCGAAGCGCACGGCGATGCGATTTTCCTGCCATGCCCACAGCTCCTTAATCAGCCGATATTGCTGCTCCTTACGCCATTTTCGCTGCAGGAATTCGACAATTTGCCCCCTGCCGTGGACAAACTCGCTGCGGTTGCGCCATTCGCTGTCCATGGTGTAGGCCAGAGCGACCTTTTCGGCATCGCGGCTGTTCCAGCCATCTTCCGCAGCGCGGACCTTCTGGATAGCGCTGTCGCGGGTAAACGGCGGTAACGGGGGACGTTGTTCGGTCATGCTGACTCTCCTCTGCGGGCTAATTGCTGCTGCAGGCGCTGATTCTCCTGCTCCAGGTCATGAATACGTTGCTGCAGGTTCTGGCTGTACTCCGCCACCTGCTGCGCGCTGTAGCGCGGCGTAATGTGCTGCGGGCAGTTCCAGTCAAACGCCTGCAGATGAAAAAGAAACAGGCGCTCGATGCGGGCGCGATAGTTGGCCGGCGCCACCTGCGCCAGCAGCGGCGGGTGGTTCTCTGCCGCCACGACCTCGACGGTGGCGTAGATTTTCAGCCTGGCACGGCGCGGATAATCCATTAAAAACAGGCAGGCCCGGTCGCTGCCGCGCAGGTTGCCGGTGGTGATGTACTGACGGTTGCCGCCGAAATCCGCCATCGCCAGGGTGGTATCGTCCAGCAGATGCAGAAACCCCGGCGGGCCGCCGCGATGCTGAATGTAGGGCCAGCCGCTCTGCGACACCGTCGCCAGATAAAAGCTGTCGCGGGTGGCGATCATCCCCGCTTCGCTATCGCCGAAGCGGTCGGCCTGGCGGCGGCTGTGCGGCGTTTGCCACAGCTGGTCGCTGCCCATTTCATGCTGCACATCCATCACGTCCGGGGTGATGGCGATATCGAGAAAGGTTGCTGCCATAGCGCCTCCTGTTGTCTGGCGCCATCATGGACTGTACTGCGAAAAATGATAATACTGGTTTCGTGGCAATCATCTTTCCAAAAATCGGGAGAATAATGGATCGATTAAGCGCGATGGCGCTGCTGGTGAAAGTGACCGAGCTGGGGAGTATGTCGGCGGCGGCGCGGGCGCTGAATATGCCGTTGACCACCGTCAGCCGCCATATCGGCGAGCTGGAGAACGCGCTGGGGGTGCGCCTGCTGGCGCGGACCACCCGCAAACTGACGCTCACCGACGCCGGGGTCGATTATGTCGCTGCCGCGCGGCGGATCCTTGAGGAGGTGGAAAACGCCGAACGCCAGGCGACGGGCGAGTATCAGGAACCGAAAGGCGAGCTGGTGATCTCTGCGCCGACAATGTTTGGACGCCAGCACGTTCTCCCGGTGATCGCTGAATTTATCGCCCGTTACCCGCAGATTCACGTCCGTTTGCTGCTCAGCGATCGTAACGCCGACCTGGTGGGCGACCATATCGATCTGGCGGTGCGGATAGGCGACCTGGCGGACAGCAGCATGGTGGCCACCCGCCTCGGCAGGATGCGCATCGTGGCCTGCGCCCATCCGGCGCTGCTGGCGAAATACGGCGAGCCGCAGCGGCCGCGCGATCTGGCGGCGCTGCCGATCATCCGCATTGAATCGCCGATGCCCTATCGCGGCTGGCGCTTTCGCGCCGCTGAGCGCGAGGACCAGTTGATTAACCTGCCGCCGGCGTTATCGGTCACCACGCCGGAGAGCGCTGCCGATGCCGCGCGGCTGGGGGTGGGCGTAGCTCGCTTACTGCACTATCAGGCGCTGGACGGCCTGCGACAGGGTGAGCTCCGTCTGCTGCTGGAGCGCGTCGAGCCGGAGCCGGCGCCGGTCCATTTGCTGTATACCGCCCGGGACCTGGCGCCGCTTAAGCTGCGAAAATTTATCGATTTTGCCGCGCCGGCGCTGCGTCAGGCGCTGCTGCGCATCGCCGGGGCCGCTTAGTGCGTCGCGGTCTTCAGCGGCGCCTCCTTTAACAGCCAGGAGAGGACAAACGCCACCGCCATAATGCAGGCCGCCATGAGGAACGCCGCGTGGATCGCCGCGCCGAAGGCGTCGAGATAGTCGAGGCGGATATCCGCGGGCAGGTGCTGCACCGCCACCGGATTCATTCCCGGCGGCAGTACCGCGCCTTCCGGCAACAGCTTTTGCAGGTTGCTCTGCAGCACGTGCGTGAACACCGCGCCAAAAAGCGCCACGCCGATGGAGCCGCCGATCGAGCGGAACAGGGTCACGCCGGAGGTGGCGACGCCGTAAAGCTTCGCCGGCATCGCGTTCTGTACCGCCAGGACCAGCACCTGCATCACCAGCCCCAGACCCGCCCCCAGCACGCCGGTAAACAGGTACAGCTGCCACAGCGGTGAGTGAATGGTGATCCGGGTCAGCAGCACCATGCCGGTCACGCCAAGCAGGGTACCGAGGATCGGAAACAGGCGATATTTACCGGTACGGCTGATAATCCGCCCGCTGATAATCGAGGTCAGCAGCAGGCCGCCCATCAGGGGGATCAGCTGCAGCCCGGCCTCGGTGGGGGTCGCCTCCTTCACCACCTGCAGATAGAGCGGCAGGAAGGTGACTGATCCAAACAGCGACATGCCGATGACGAAGCCGATCAGACTGCACAGCAGGAAGCTGCGGTTGCGGAACAGCGACAGCGGAATAATCGGCTCGGCGGCCATTCGCTCTTCGTAGATAAAACCGATGACCCCCACGATGCCGAAGGCCAGAATGCACCACAGCTGCGGGTCATTCCACGCATGAACGCTGCCCCCTTCCGAGGTAAACAGGATGATGCACAGCAGCGCCATGCTGAGGTAAATCGCCCCCAGCCAGTCAATCTCATGCTGGCTGCGTTTATTGCTGCTGTGGAATACCGCGCCGATCACCAGCAGCGCGAAGAGGCCCAGCGGCAGGTTGATGTAGAAGATCCAGCGCCAGGAGGCGTGCTGCACCAAAAAGCCGCCGATCAGCGGGCCGATCACCGTCGCCAGGCCAAAAACGCCGCCGAACAGCCCCTGATAGCGGCCACGGCTGGCGGGCGGGATGACGTCGGCCACCGCCGCCATGCTGATGACCATCAGGCCGCCGCCGCCGAGCCCCTGCAGGCCGCGCATCAGCACCAGCTGGGTCATGTTCTGCGCCAGCCCGCAGAGGGCGGAGCCGACAAGAAACAGCCCAATCGCCACCTGCAGCACGATTTTGCGGCCGAACAGATCGCCGAATTTACCGTACAGCGGCACCGCGATGGTGGAGCTGAGGATATAGGCGGTAACCACCCAGGAAAGCTTGTCCAGCCCGCCCAGTTCGCCGACAATCGTCGGCAGCGCGGTGGAGACAATGGTCTGATCCAGCGCGGAGAGGAGCATCACCAGCAGCAAGGCGCTAAACAGCAGGCGTATCGACTGCACCGGTGGGTTCGCGACTTGAGAAGTCATCACAACACTCGCTTGAAATTAATTAAATGCATAATTAATATTTAGTGAAAGAATGAGTCGGGTCAAGAGATCGCCATATCATGACAGCACAAAAGGATCAGGATACCCCCCGCCGCCCGGGGCGGCCGCGCGGTAAAAAACCGGGTACCGCCAACCGCGAACAGCTGATGGACATCGCCCTGACGCTGTTTGCCCGCGACGGCGCGGCCCGCGTGTCGTTGAACGCCATCGCCAAAGAGGCCGGGGTGACGCCGGCGATGCTGCATTACTATTTCAGTTCGCGGGATGCGCTGGTGACGCAACTGATCGAAGAGCGCTTTATGCCGCTGCGCAACCACATCAGCCGCATCTTTGTCGACCATCCGCAGGACCCGGTGCTGGCGCTGACGATGATGGTCGAGACGCTGGCGCACATGGCGGAGAAAAACGCCTGGTTCGCGCCGCTGTGGATGCAGGAGATCATCGGCGAGATGCCGATCCTGCGTCAGCATATGGACGCCCGCTTCGGCGAGGAGCGTTTTCAGGTGATGCTGGAGGCGGTGCGCCGCTGGCAGCGGGAGGGCAAGATTAACCCGGCGCTGTCGCCGGAGCTGCTGTTTACCACGGTGATTAGCCTGGTGCTGGTGCCGTTTTCGCGCATCCACAGCGATCCGCGTTTACAGGCGGTCGACCGCCAGACCATCGTCAGCCACGCGCTGGCGTTAATGGGCCATGGCGTCGGGGGTTAAGGCGTGGTTTTGACGCTTTTGTAGCCCGGATAAGGCGCCACGCGCCGCCATCCGGGATTTTCCCTGCTCGCGCTACGCTTAGCAGGGCTACAGAAATAACGGCACAACCGTAAATTTCCCTGCTCGCACTGCGCTTAGCAGGGCTACAGAAATAACGGCACAACCGTAAATTTCCCTGCTCGCGCTACGCTTAGCAGGGCTACCACTCCCGTGTTATGTCCGGGCAGATTGCGCTCCCGATATTTCTTCTGCGCTATGTCTCTTATGGCGCAGGGAGCGCACAGGGGGCGGCCAGTCGCCGCCGCCCCCTGTACCCCCGGGCTCCGGCCAGCAAAATCGCCGCTACGTGGTACCTTCGACTTATCCCTGCAGGCTTCGGGTCGGGCCGAGGCAGCGTCCATGCAAAACACGGCCCTCAGCCCGCATCCATGCGGGCTGCCCCGGCCTTCCGGGAACGTCTCAGCGATTTTGAGGCCGCCAGCACCGGCAGTTTCAGTCGCGCAAGTGGGTATATCAACAACAGGCCGCTCGGCATCATGGCGGGCACAGCACGAACCGTAGGCCGGGTAAGGCGCAGCCGCCACCCGGCAAGAATACTGGTGCCGTGCCTGATATCCTGCCCGGCGGCGCTGCGCTTGCCGGTCCTGGGTGGGGCGAAACTACGGGAGAACTATGTAGGCCGGATAAGGCATTTATGCCGCCATCCGGCACAATCACAGGTACGGTACCTGACCGCCCGGCGATATCAGGACCGTTACAGCGCCTTCGACAAATAGTGACGCTGCATCCCCGCGTGCGGGAAGTCGGGCAGCGACATCTGCAGCTGATAGCCTAATTTCTGATAAAACGGCAGCGCCTGGAAGCTAAAGGTATCCACCAGCAGATGGCTGCAGCCCAGCGCCTGCGCCTGCCGCTCCGCCTCCTGCATCAGCTCGCTCCCCAGTCCGCGACCGCGCGTCGCTTCGCTGACCCACAGATACTCAATGCACAGCCAGTTACCCTTACGTTTGGCAATCAGCCCGCCCTGCATCACCCCTTGCGCATCGCGGGAGTAAACGCCCAGATCGCCAAACTGCGCCGCATCAAGATACTGCTGATTATAGTGCCGCAGACCGACAAACAATTCTTGTTGGTCGTCGGGATTAATGCTTTTTGTAATAATTAACGCCATTAACTATCTCCAGTATCGCGGTGCCGAAAGGTTATTTTCCCTCTCCACTTTCACAAAAAATTCTTATTTTCTCCATGATTATTTGCCTTAATTTTTTGCGTTCTAAAAGTAAGCAAAAAAACCTTTCCATTATCGCGGCGGATCGTATAATGGGAAAAAATGAGAATGATCATTCTCACCACAAAACCAGAGGAGATGCACTTTTCACCTCCTGAAGGCCGAAGAGGTTGGCTTCAGCGGAGACACAATAACAATCACGTTCAGGAACATCTGTGTTCCTTTTTTGTCATTTTCGCTTAGCCGAAAATGCCTCAGCGCCCAACCTATTCCCTCGTTTTTAAATAAACGGGGCGGACGTCTTATATCTTGAGAAAATATAATGAAATACATCATAGCTCCCATCGCGACAGCATTATTTCTCCTCAGCGGATGCGATAATGCGCAGACATCTGCCCCGCAGCAACCCACGCCGGAAGTGGGCGTGGTCACTCTGCAAAGCCAGCCGGTTCCGGTAGTCAGCCAGCTCACCGGCCGCACCACCGCCTCGCTCAGCGCCGAAGTACGCCCGCAGGTGGGCGGCATCATCCAGAAGCGCCTGTTTACCGAAGGCGATATGGTGAAGGCCGGGCAGGCCCTTTACCAGATCGATCCCTCCAGCTATCGCGCGACCTGGAATGAAGCGGCGGCGGCGCTGAAACAGGCCCAGGCGCTGGTGGTCTCCGATTGCCAGAAGGCTCAGCGCTACGCGTCACTGGTCCGGGATAACGGCGTCTCCCGCCAGGATGCCGACGACGCCGCCTCCACCTGCGCCCAGGACAAGGCCAGCGTGGCATCGAAGAAAGCGGCGCTGGAGAGCGCGCGCATCAACCTGAACTGGACCACCGTCACCGCGCCGATTGCCGGACGCATCGGCATCTCGTCGGTCACGCCGGGGGCGCTGGTCTCCGCCGATCAGGATACCGCGCTGGCGACGATCCGCGGGCTCGACACCATTTATGTCGATCTGACGCGATCCAGCGTCGATCTCCTGCGTTTACGCAAACAAAGCCTGGCCAGCAACAGCGATACCCTCAGCGTGACGTTAATCCTTGAAGATGGCAGCACCTACAGCGAAAAAGGGCGTCTGGCGCTCACCGAAGTCGCCGTCGATGAATCCACCGGCTCGGTAACCCTGCGCGCCATCTTCCCCAACCCGCAGCACGTCCTGCTGCCGGGGATGTTTGTCCGCGCGCGCATCGATGAAGGCATCATGAACGACGCGATCCTCGCCCCGCAGCAGGGGATTACCCGCGATGCCAAAGGCGACGCCACGGCGCTGGTGGTCGATGCCGACAACAAAGTTGCGCAGCGCGCCGTGGAAACCGGCGACACCTACGGCGATAAATGGCTGGTGCTGAGCGGCCTGAAAGCGGGCGACAAGCTGATCGTCGAAGGCACGGGTAAAGTGGCCCCTGGCCAGACGGTGAAGGCCGTTGCCGTCAACAATAACGGAGGCAACGCCTGATGTTCTCCCGTTTCTTCGTGCGTCGCCCGGTCTTTGCCTGGGTGATCGCCATTCTGATTATGCTCGCCGGCGTGCTGGCGATCCGCACTCTGCCGGTAGGCCAGTACCCGGACGTCGCCCCGCCGGCGGTGAAAATCTCCGCCACCTACACCGGCGCCTCCGCCGAAACCCTGGAGAACAGCGTCACCCAGGTGATCGAGCAGCAGCTTACCGGCCTCGACCATCTGCTCTACTTCAGCTCCACCAGCAGCTCCGACGGCTCGGTCAGCATCACCGTCACCTTTGAGCAGGGGACCGACCCGGACACCGCCCAGGTGCAGGTGCAGAACAAAGTCCAGCAGGCGGAATCGCGGCTGCCGAGCGAAGTCCAGCAGTCCGGCGTGACGGTGGAAAAATCGCAGAGCAGCTTCCTGCTGATCCTCGCGGTGTATGACAAAACCGACCGCGCCACCAGCTCCGATATCTCCGACTGGCTGGTCAGCAACCTGCAGGACCCGCTGGCGCGCGTAGAGGGCGTCGGCAGCCTGCAGGTGTTCGGCGCCGAATACGCGATGCGCGTCTGGATGGACCCGACTAAACTCGCCTCCTACTCGCTGATGCCTTCCGACGTCCAGTCGGCGATTGAGGCGCAGAACGTGCAGGTCTCCGCCGGTAAAATCGGCGCCCTGCCATCGTCCAGCGCCCAGCAGCTGACCGCCACCGTGCGCGCGCAGTCGCGGCTGCAAACCCCTGACCAGTTCAAAGCGATCATCGTGAAAAGCCAGGCCGACGGCTCGGTGGTGCGCCTGAGCGATGTCGCGCGGGTGGAGATGGGCAGCGAGGATTACACCGCTACCGCCAATCTCAACGGCCACCCGGCCGCCGGGATCGCGGTGATGATGGCCCCCGGCGCCAACGCGCTGGACACCGCGACCCTGGTGAAAAGCAAAATCGCCGAATTCCAGCGTCAGATGCCGCAGGGCTACGATATCGCCTATCCAAAGGACAGCACCGAGTTCATCAAAATCTCGGTCGAAGACGTGATTCAGACCCTTTTCGAAGCGATTATCCTCGTGGTCTGCGTGATGTATCTGTTTCTGCAGAACTTCCGCGCCACGCTGATCCCGGCGGTAGCGGTCCCGGTGGTGCTGCTCGGCACCTTCGGCGTGCTGGCGCTGTTCGGCTACTCGATTAACACCCTGACGCTGTTCGCCATGGTGCTGGCGATCGGCCTGCTGGTGGACGACGCCATTGTGGTGGTGGAGAACGTCGAGCGCATTATGCGCGACGAAGGGCTGCCCGCCCGGGAAGCCACCGAAAAATCGATGGGCGAAATCTCCGGCGCGCTGGTGGCGATCGCCCTGGTGCTGTCGGCGGTCTTTCTGCCGATGGCCTTCTTCGGCGGCTCGACCGGGGTCATTTATCGCCAGTTCTCGGTGACCATTATCTCGGCGATGATGCTGTCGGTGGTGGTGGCCCTGACCCTCACCCCGGCGCTGTGCGGCGCGCTGCTCAGCCACTCCAGGCCTCATACCAAAGGGTTCTTCGGCGCGTTTAACCGCCTGTGGGGGCGCACGGAAGCGGGCTACCAGCGCCGCGTGCTCGGCGGCCTGCGCCGTGGCGCGGTGATGATGGGCGCTTACGTCCTGATTTGCGGGGCGATGGCGCTGGCGATGTGGAAACTGCCGGGCAGCTTTCTGCCGGTGGAGGACCAGGGCGAGATCATGGTCCAGTACACCCTGCCCGCCGGGGCCACCGCGGTGCGTACCGCCGAGGTGCGTCGCCAGGTCACCGACTGGTTCCTGACCAAAGAGAAAGCCAATACCAACGTCATTTTCACCGTCGACGGCTTCAGCTTTAGCGGCAGCGGTCAGAACGCCGGGATGGCCTTCGTGTCGCTGAACAACTGGTCGCAGCGCAAAGGCGACGACAATACCGCCCAGGCCATCGCCCTGCGCGCCAATAAAGAGCTGGGGACGATCCGCGACGCCACCCTGTTCGCCATGACCCCGCCGTCGGTGGACGGTCTCGGACAGAGCAACGGCTTCACCTTCGAGCTGATGGCCAGCGGCGGTACCGACCGCGACAGCCTAATGAAGCTGCGCAGTCAGCTGCTGGCGGCGGCCAACCAGAGCGGCGAGCTGCAGTCGGTGCGCGCCAACGACCTGCCGCAGATGCCGCAGCTGCAGGTGGATATCGATAACAACAAAGCGGTCTCGCTGGGGCTGTCGCTGAGCGACGTGACCGATACCCTCTCCAGCGCCTGGGGCGGTACCTACGTGAATGACTTTATCGACCGCGGCCGGGTGAAGAAGGTGTACATCCAGGGCGAGAGCGACGCGCGCGCCGTGCCCTCCGACCTCGGCAAATGGTTCGTTCGCGGCAGCGATAACAGCATGACGCCCTTCTCCGCCTTCGCCACCACCCACTGGCAATACGGCCCGGAAAGCCTGGTGCGCTACAACGGCTCCGCCGCCTTTGAGATCCAGGGCGAAAACGCCGCCGGCTTCAGCTCCGGCGCGGCGATGGACAAGATGGAAAAGCTGGCCGACAGCCTGCCGGCGGGCTCCACCTGGGCGTGGAGCGGCATTTCGCTGCAGGAAAAGCTGGCCAGCGGCCAGGCGATGAGCCTGTACGCCATCTCGATTCTGGTGGTGTTCCTGTGCCTGGCGGCGCTGTATGAGAGCTGGTCGGTGCCGTTCTCGGTGATCATGGTCATCCCGCTCGGCCTGCTCGGCGCGGCGCTGGCGGCGACGCTGCGCGGCTTAAGCAATGACGTCTACTTCCAGGTGGCGCTGCTGACCACCATCGGCCTGTCGTCGAAGAACGCCATCCTGATCGTGGAGTTCGCTGAATCCGCAGTGGATGAGGGTTATTCGCTCTCCCGGGCGGCGATCCGCGCCGCGCAGACCCGTCTGCGCCCAATTGTCATGACCTCGCTGGCGTTTATCGCCGGGGTGCTGCCGCTGGCCATCGCCACCGGCGCCGGGGCCAACAGCCGCGTGGCGATCGGCACCGGCATCATCGGCGGCACCCTGACGGCCACCCTGCTGGCGGTGTTCTTCGTACCGCTGTTCTTCGTGCTGGTGAAACGCTTCTTCACCCGCCAACGTCCTTCTCAGGAGTAAGGTATGTTTCGTTTGAGTTTTATGTTTATCGCGCTCCTGACCGCGGGCTGCGTCTCGCTTGATCCGCATTATGATCGCCCGGCCGCGCCGGTGCCGGCTACCCTCCCCGGGGCGCACGGCGAATCGACGGCGGTGGTCGGCGACTGGCAGAAAGTGGTCAATGACGCGCGGCTGAAAAAAGTGGTCAGTATCGCGCTGAACAGCAACCGCGATGTGCAAAAGGCGCTGGCCGATATCGAGGCCGCGCGCGCCCAGTACGGCGAGACGCGGGCGTCGCTGTTCCCCACCGTCGATGCCGAGCTGAGCCATACGCGCAGCAAAACGGTGGCCAGCGGCCTGAGCTCCGCTTCGCAGGCCGACGGGGCGGTCTCCAGCTTCGAGCTGGATCTGTTTGGCAAGAACCAGAGCCTGTCGCGCGCGGCGCGCGAAACCTGGCTTGCCAGCGAATTCACCGCGCAGAATACCCGGCTGACGATGATTGCCGATTTGACCACCGCCTGGGTGACCCTGGCGACGGATAACAGCAATCTGGCGCTGGCGCAGCAGACCATGGACAGCGCAGCAAACTCGCGCAACATCGTCGCCCGTCAGATGGCGGTGGGCACCGCCTCCGCCGGCGATTTAAGCTCGGCGGAAAGCGTCTATCAGCAGGCGCGCGCCAGCGTCGCCAGCTACCGCACGCTGGTGGCGCAGGATAAAAACGCTATTTACCTGCTGGCGGGGGAAACCGTGCCGGAGAGCCTGCTGCCCGGCACCCTCGACAGTCTCGGGGATAACTGCATCGCCCTGGTGCCCGCGGGGGTGTCATCGTCGGTGCTGCTGCGCCGGCCGGATATTCAGGAAGCGGAGCATAATCTGAAGAGCGCCAATGCCGATATCGGCGCGGCGCGGGCGAACTTCTTCCCGTCGATTTCCCTGACCGCCAGCGCCGGCGTCGGCAGCGACTCGCTGTCGTCGCTGTTCAGCCACGGGATGCAGGTGTGGTCGTTCGCCCCCTCCATTAGCCTGCCGCTGTTCACCGGCGGCAGCAACCTGGCGCAGTTGCGCTATGCGGAAGCGGAGAAGAAGGGGCTGATCGCCACCTACGAGAAATCGATTCAGAGCGCCTTTAAGGACGTTGCCGATGCGCTGGCGCGCCGGGAAACGCTAAATGAAGAGCTCGATGCCCAGCAACAGTATGTCGCCGCCGAGCAGACCTCGCTGGATATCGCCATGAAGAGCTATCAGGCTGGGGTCGGCGATTATCTGTCGGTGCTCACCGCCCAGCGCACGCTGTGGTCGGCGAAGACGACGCTGCTATCCCTGCAGCAGACCGACCTCAATAACCGGATCACCCTCTGGCAGTCGCTGGGCGGCGGCGCCAGTTAATTTCACCCGCCGGGCGACCGCGCCCGGCTTCTGTAAGGAATCGTTATGCCACGTGTTTCCCTCTCCTGGGCGCTGATCCTCGGCCTGCTGTCGGGCATTGGGCCGCTGTGCACGGATTTTTATCTGCCGGCGCTGCCGGAGATCACTCAGCAGCTGCAGGCCACCAGCACCCAGACCCAGCTGTCGCTGACCGCCGCGCTGATTGGCCTCGGCCTGGGTCAGCTGTTTTTCGGCCCGCTGAGCGACCGCATTGGCCGCCTGAAACCGCTGGCGCTGTCCCTGCTGTTGTTTATCTTCTCTTCGGCGATGTGCGCCCTGACCCGGGATATCAACATGCTGATTGTCTGGCGCTTTTTACAGGGCTTCGCCGGCGCCGGCGGCTCGGTGCTGTCGCGCTCCATCGCCCGCGATAAATACCAGGGCACCCTGCTGACCCAGTTTTTCGCCCTGCTGATGACGGTGAACGGCATTGCGCCGGTCCTGTCCCCGGTGCTGGGCGGCTACGTGATCACCGCCTTCGACTGGCGAATTCTCTTCTGGACGATGGCCGCCATTGGCGGCGCGCTGCTGGTCATGAGCCTGACTATCCTGCGGGAAACGCGCCCGGCCGCGGCGACCCATGCCGCCCGCCAGCGGCCCGGCCAGCCGGTGCTGAAGAATCGTCGTTTTCTGCGCTTCTGCCTGATTCAGGCGTTTATGATGGCCGGGCTGTTCTCCTACATCGGCTCCTCTTCCTTCGTAATGCAGAGCGAATACGGCATGAGCGCCATGCAGTTCAGCCTGCTGTTTGGTCTGAACGGTATCGGGCTGATTATCGCGGCGATGATCTTTTCCCGTCTGGCGCGCCGCTTCAGCGCCGAAGGCCTGCTGCGCGGCGGCCTGACGCTGGCGGTGGGCTGCGCGGCGATCATGCTGCTGTTTGCCTGGCTGCAGCTGCCGGTTCTGGCGCTGATCGGCCTGTTTTTTACCGTGTCGCTGATGAGCGGCATCAGTACCGTCGCCGGCGCGGAAGCGATGAGCGCCGTCGACGCCGCCCAGTCCGGGACCGCGTCCGCGCTGATGGGCACCCTGATGTTTGTTTTCGGCGGCATCGCCGCGCCGTTGGCGGGCCTCGGCGGCGAAACGATGCTGAAGATGAGCCTCGCGATGGCGATCTGCTACCTGCTGGCGCTGCTGATGGGCCTCAGCCAGCCGCGCAGCGCGCGCTAAACGCCAGGTGCGGTAATAAAATATTCCACCTTGATTACCGCACTATTTCGCGGCATCTCTACCATTCTCATATTATTCTCCTCGAACTAATCGTGATACTCTTCACAGGCAAGGAATAAATAATTCCTTATACTGCGCACGACTGAGAATAACGAGGTTTCTATGAGTATTGACCTGAGCAAACTGCTGACCGAGCGACGCAACGCCAACAGCGCCAACATTGACACCCTTTCCACCCTCGAGATGCTGACGGTGATAAACCAGGAAGACCAGCAGGTGGCCCAGGCGATTACGCCCTATCTGCCGCAGATTGCCGAGGTGGTGGATAAGGTCGCGACGGCGCTGCAGGCCGGTGGCCGCTTGATTTATATCGGCGCTGGCACCTCAGGGCGTCTGGGGATCCTCGATGCCAGCGAATGCCCACCGACCTTTGGCACCCGTCCGGAGCAGGTGGTGGGGATCATCGCCGGCGGACATAAAGCGATTCTCAGCGCCGTGGAAAACGTGGAAGACAACAAAGCGCAGGGGGCGATGGATCTGCAGAACCTGAACTTCAGCAACCGCGATGTACTGGTGGGGCTGGCGGCCAGCGGACGCACGCCGTACGTCATTGGCGCCATGGAGTATGCCCATCGTCAGAATGCCTTTGTCGCCATCGTCAGCTGTAACCCGCATGGCGAAATGGCTCAGCTGGCGGACGTCGCCATCACCCCGGTGGTCGGCCCGGAGGTAGTGACCGGCTCGACCCGCCTGAAAGCCGGCACCGCGCAGAAGCTGGTGCTGAACATGATCTCCACCGGGGCGATGATCCGCGTCGGCAAGGTCTACAGCAACCTGATGGTCGACGTCGAAGCGACCAACGCCAAGCTGATTGAGCGCCAGGTTTCCATCGTGATGGAGGCGACCGACTGCGATCGTCCCACTGCCCAGAAGGCGCTGGAGGCCTGCGGCCGCCACTGTAAAACGGCGATCGTGATGGTGCTGGCGGACTTAAGCGCCGAAGCGGCGCAGTCGCTGCTGGCGAAGAACAACGGCTATATCCGCAAGGCGCTCAGCAACACCTGAGCGCCGACAGACAGGTAACGGGCAATGGCAAAAATAACGAAAGAGATGATAGCGCGGATCCTCGCCCACGCAGGCGGCGCCGCTAACGTCGCGCAGGCAGGCAACTGCATGACGCGCCTGCGCTTGACCCTGCGCGACGAAGGCCTGGCCGACACCGCCGCCATACGCCAGATTGACGGCGTGATGGGGGTGATCGTCAGCGACGAGCAGTTCCAGGTGGTGCTCGGCCCCGGCAAGGCGCAAACCGCCGCCGAGATGATGAACGGCCTGCTGGAGGAGGCGCCCGCCGCGCCGACGCTGGCCGACGTCGCGGCGGAGAAAAAACAGGCGCTGAAGGGCAAGCAGACCAGCGCGGTGCAGAAGTTTCTCGCCAAATTCGCCACCATTTTTACGCCGCTGATCCCCGGCTTTATCGCCGTCGGGCTGCTGCTGGGCTTCGCCACCCTGGCGGAACAGGTTTTCGTGCTGGAGAACGCCCATCCGAACGCCAGCCTGGTGGCGCTGATTGGCTATATGAAGGTATTCAGCAAAGGGATGTTCACCTTCCTGAGTATCCTGATTGGCTATAATGCCCAGAAGGCGTTCGGCGGCTCCGGCGTGAACGGCGCGATTATCGCCTCGCTGTTCGTGCTGGGCTACAACCCGGAGGCGACCAGCGGCGTCTACGCCGGGATCTCCACCTTCTTCGGCCACGGCATCGATCCGCGCGGCAATATCATCGGCGTACTGATCGCCGCCATCCTTGGGGCGTGGGTTGAACGCCAGGTGCGGCGGGTCATGCCGGCCAACCTCGATATGATCCTCACCTCGGCGGTGACGCTGCTGATCATGGGCGCGGTGACCTTTACGGTGATCATGCCGATTGGCGGCTGGTTGTTTACCGGCATGTCGTGGCTGTTCCTGCATCTTAACGGCAATCCGTTTGGCTCGGCGGTGCTGGCCGGTCTGTTCCTGCTGGCGGTGATGTTCGGCGTCCATCAGGGGTTTGTCCCGGTCTATTTTGCGCTGGTGGATGCCCAGGGCTTTAACTCACTGTTCCCAATCCTGGCGATGGCCGGGGCCGGGCAGGTGGGGGCGGCGCTGGCGCTGTTCTGGCGGGCGAAGCGCGATTCGCTGCTGCGAACCCAGATTAAGGGGGCGATTATTCCGGGCTTCCTCGGGATTGGCGAGCCGCTAATCTACGGCGTCACCCTGCCGCGGATGAAGCCGTTTGTCACCGCCTGCCTCGGCGGCGCCTGCGGCGGCTTCTTCGTCGGGCTGATCGCCTGGCTGGGGCTGCCGGTCGGCCTGAACACGGTGTTTGGTCCGTCCGGGCTGGTGGCGCTGCCGCTGATGACCTCCGGCAGCGGGATTTACGCCGGGATGGCGGTCTACGCCGGCGGACTGGCGGTCTCCTACCTGTGCGGCTTTGCGCTCACCTGGCTGTTCGGCAGTAAAAATGTCGATTTAAGTTAGAACGCGATTGTCGGTGAATGCCCGGCGGCGGCTTCGCCTTACCGGGCCTGCAAAATCGTTACCCCGCCGCGCCCGACTACCATTTCCTGCCCCGCCGCCCCGGGCGGGCGCATGCTATGATTCCCCTTTGTCATATTTCGCCAGAGGAAAAGATGGGCTCCAGCAAAAAAGGGATGCTGAACGTACTGATTGCCGCCGTGCTGTGGGGCAGTTCCGGGGTGTGCGCGCAGTTTATTATGCAGGAAAGCCAGATGTCGTCGCCGTTTCTGACCATGACGCGTCTGCTGTTCGCCGGGCTGATCCTGTTGATGCTCGGCTTTGTTCACGGCGACCGCATTTTCCGCGTGCTGCAAAACCGCCGCGACGCCGTCAGCCTGCTGTTTTTCTCGCTGTTTGGCGCGTTAACCGTGCAGTTCACCTTTCTGATGACCATTGAAAAATCGAATGCCGCCACGGCCACGGTGCTGCAGTTCCTGTCCCCGACGATCATCGTCGCCTGGTTCGCCCTCGCCCGTAAAGCGCGCCCCACTCCGCTGGTGCTGGGGGCTATCTGCACCTCGCTGGCAGGCACCTTTCTGCTGGTGACCCACGGCAACCCGACGACGCTGTCGATTTCGCCGGCGGCGCTGTTCTGGGGGATCGCCTCGGCGTTTGCCGCCGCGTTTTATACCACCTATCCCTCGACGCTGATTGCCCGCTACGGGACGCTGCCGATAGTGGGATGGAGCATGCTGTTCGGCGGCGCGATGCTGCTGCCGTTTTATGGCGGCCAGGGCACCGATTTTGTGGTTAACGGCAGCCTGCTGTTAGCCTTTTTCTACCTGGTGGTGATCGGTACTTCGCTGACCTTCAGCCTTTATCTTAACGGCGCGCAGAAGATTGGCGGCGCCAAAGCCGGGATCCTCAGCTGCGCCGAACCGCTGAGCAGCGCCCTGCTGTCGCTTCTGCTGCTGGGGATCACCTTCACGCTGCCGGACTGGCTGGGCACGCTGCTGATCCTGGCCTCGGTGGTGCTGATCGCCATCGACTCGCGGCGGCGGGTGAGAGCCGCCTGAGGCGATGATAACAAACGCCTTTTCAACAAGTTAAATTAACCGCTATTTGCGTGTTTGCCCGCCTGCGCATATAGTTGACGGAAGCGATTACGGAAGGAGAAGCCTGATGAAAGCATGTTGGATGGTATGCCTGGTCACCGCCCTGAGCGCCACGTCGGCGTGGGCTGAATCACCGCTGCAAAGCCTGCAGTTCGAACAGCAAAAGCAGCAGGTGCTTAAAGCGGTGAAGGAAAAATGCGCGCCAGCAAGCCACCTCAGCGACAACGATTTTGCCAATAACGTGCTGGCGACCGACGGCAACAAGAACGCGGTCCGCGAAGCAACGCTGGCGAAAGAGCGCAATAACCAGAAAAGCTACCAGGCCGCGATCGACAAAATCGTCTGTCCGGCCAAATAGCGACTATTTCAGCCTGGCGACCAGCGTTCTCCAGTCAAACGGCGTCAACTGCCTGTAGCTCAGGCTACGGGCAGCCATCTGGTGCGGAAGCTGGCGCTGGCTTTTCGCGATCGCCTTGCTCATGACCCCGCGGCTACCCACGTCACGCAGGGTTTTCACCACCTCTTCCATCTCTTCGCTGCGCCGAATTCCGTGTTCCGCCACCCGGCTGATCAGATAGTCGGGAAACGTCCCCGTCCAGCCCAGAGAGGGGAAACTATGATGCAAGGAGCTCAGCACCTCCTCCTCGACGCCATATTCACGGGCCGCGAACAGACATTCAGTGGTGAGCGCTTCAAGACCCTTGATCATCACGCTGCGGCACATTTTTATCGCCGACACCTGGCCCACCGTACTGGCGCCATAGCGGGCGTTCAGCCCCAGCCCCTGCAGACGCGGCGCCATCGCCTCCGCCTGCGGCCCGCCGATCAATAACGGTGTCTGCAATCGGGCCGGCGGCACCGGCGCCATCACCGCGACATCAATGTAAACGCCGGGAAGAAAATGGCCAGCCGCCTGCCGTTTCGTCTCCGGCGCCACGGAGTTGAGATCGAGGAAATATTGCCCCGGCTGCAGCAGCGCGGCGGCCAGCTGCGCGACCTTTAGCGCCTCACCGGCGGTCACAGTAGAAAAAACCAGCGTGGCGCTCTCCAGCGCCTGCGCCAGCGAACTTCCCACCTGAACGCCCGACTCACTGGCTTTCCTGACCATTGCCTCTCGCTCCGGGCCATTGAGCTTGCAATCCCAAATGGTCACCGCATGCTCACGGGCCAGATCTGCCGCCAGAATGCCACCCGCCTCGCCAAAACCAATAAACGCGATTGTCGTCATCATTACTCCTCACACGGCCAGACGCGGGCCGGAATAAAAACTTCGCCAGCAAACAGCAGTCGCGCCGTGCGTAACAGGCCGCAGCCTGCCAGGGCGCCATCAGCGTCAAGCTGAAGCGTCACGCTAAATTCACCTGTCGGATGCTCAACGCTGAGCAGCGGCGTCTCGCCTGGCGCGACCTGCGCCATGCCCTGCGCGACAGTGCCCGGGATCAGACAGGCGCTGGCGACACTCACCGCGCCAAAAACGCCGATCGACGCGTGGCAGCGATGCGGGATAAAGGTGCGGCTGCTGATGGCGCCGCCGTGTCGCGGCTCGGCGATCAGGGTCATCTTTGGCACCGTACGCTGGCTGACGTCACCCAACTGCATCAGTGGCCCGGCCTGCAGACGAATCGACTCGAGGCGACGTTTAAGCGCGTCATCATTATCCAGTTGTTCGCGTGTCTCATAGCCTGTGCATCCCAGATCGCAAGCGCGCAGCAGGATCACAGGCATCCCGTTATCGATGCAGGTCACCTCGACGCCATCAAAACGGTCGCGGACCCTGCCGGTCGGCAGCAGTGTCCCGCAGCTGGAGCCTGCCACATCAAGAAAATGGAGCAGGATTGGACTGGCGCTGCCCGGCACACCATCGATACGACTCTCGCCGACGTAGTTGACTCCCTCGGCATCGCAGGGGATCTCTGCCACCGCCAGTTGCCCCGTGTTCTCCATATAAATACGCACCCGAGTAAGCGGCGCATCGTGGGGAACGAGCCCACGCTCGATGGCGAAAGGGCCAACGGCGGCAAGAATATTCCCGCAATTTTGGCCGTAATCCACCGTGGCCCCCGCCACGTTCACCTGGGCAAACAGATAGTCCACATCGGCGTCAGGCCGTGCAGAGCGGCGAATAATCGCCACTTTACTGGTCAGCGGATCGGCGCCGCCGATCCCGTCAATTTGCCGAGGATCTGGCGAGCCCATCACCGCCAGCAGCACCGCATCACGTTGCGCCGGATCGGCAGGCAAATCGTCAGCAAGAAAACAGGCCGCCTTCGAGGTGCCGCCGCGCATCCACAGACAAGGGATCCCACGTTGCGCCATCTTACTCCTCCACCTCATCAGCACTGTCGTAATACCGCAGCCCCTTTTCCGCCAGACGCGGGCGCATAGCGTAAATATCGAGTCCCAACTCGCCATGGCGCATTCGCTCACGCTTCGCAAGTTCATTACTCATGCGGGCTTCCGCTTTATCAAGCACATCACGAACCTGAGCGTGCGGCAGCACCACGACTCCGTCGTCGTCAGCCACTACGACATCGCCCGGCTGCACAAGCTGGCCTGCGCAAATCACCGGCACGTTAACCGAACCGAGGCTCTCTTTCACTGTTCCCTGGGCATACACCTGACGAGACCAGACGGCGAATCCCATCTCCCGTAGCGTCTGCGAATCGCGAATGCCGATATCGCCCACCAGACCGACCACGCCGCGCGATTGTAGAGACGTCGCCAGCAGATCGCCGAAGAAGCCATCGCCGCACGGCGACGTCGGGGCCACCACCAGAATATCGCCGGCGCGGCACTGCTCGACCGCGACATGAAACATCCAGTTGTCACCTGGCGTCACCAGCACGGTTACCGCGTTGCCCGCCCGACTGACACCCTGCTGAATCGGACGGATTGTCGGCCCCATCAGCCCCTGACGATCCCAGGCCTCATGAAGCGTCGCCACCCCGGCCGCCTCACAGCGGCGCAAAACCGCCTCGTCATGGCGCGGCAGATGGCGGATCACAAGGCCTTTTTTATTTAACAGGTTCATGCCAGGTTCTCCGTTACGCGGGGGAAGATGCTCTGGAAGGCTTCGCCGTGAACGATATCGCGCGCGGCCGTGATGCCGATATTGCGCTTGGCCTGTACCCCGCGCTGCAGCGCCACGCGGGTGTAGTATTCCCACAGATGCTCCTGACCCTGCATGCACTGAATGGCCTGATACTTTTTCTCCCAGACGGCGGTGATGTCCAGTAACACATCGGGTTTCCAATTGCACTGCTCCGGCTGGTGCGGTTCGAAACAGTAAACCGGGGGAGCAGAGACAATTTTCTCACCGGGGCGATAGCCCTCTGCCTGGGCGATAATCCGTGCTTCCTGAGCCAGATGGGAGGCCAGCGGATGATCGTAGTTATAGGGATCGTGCAGGGAGTGCGTCAGGACAAAGTGGGGCTGGATACGGCGATACACATCCGCCAGACGAAATAGCGTCTCTTTATCGGCGCGCAGCGGATAGTCGCCGATATCAAAGAATTCGACGCTGGCGCCCAGGATCTCGGCAGCAGCCTGCGCCTCTTCGCGACGGACTTGCTTCACCGCCTCCTCCGTCATGTTGCCTTTACGCCATAGTTTGGCGGACTCGCCGCGCTCGCCAAAGGACAAACAGACCACATGGACCTGATAGCCCTGCAGGGCATGCAGGGCTATCGCACCGCCCGCGCGCCAAACGAAATCGGCCGAGTGGGCGCTGACGACAAGGGCACTTTTTTCGCTAACCGGATGAGACATGATGGCTTCCTCTGTTGTTTTTTTCAGCTTGTCATGTCCCGCCGTTGGGAGGTAATTCGTTAACTTGCGAAGGCTATGATTTTTATTTATGTTGTCGACTCACTCACTGTATCAGGCCTGACGAATAATGCTGAAGAGAATGCACAATAAAATCATAAATATCATGCAGCTGCGTTTTTTCTGTCAGGTCGCGCTGCGCGGAAGCGTTTCGCGTGCTGCCGATGACTTATTCCGCACGCAGTCAGCGATAACCCGGGCTATCCGCGATCTTGAAGCCGCGTTGAACGTCACGCTATTCGAACGCCATTACAGCGGCATGGTGCCCACCGAGTATGGCAAGTGCATCCTGCCGCGCGCCCGGCGGGCGATTGACGACCTGCAGGCCATTCCGGCGCTGTTGCAGAAACACCATACCCGCACCAGCGGCCCCCTGGCGGACGCCGGCTGGCTGTTCAATACCCGCCGGTTAGCCATTTTTATTCAGCTCTATCACGTCAACCATACCCAAACCGTCGCGCAACAGTTGGGGATCACCCAACCGGCGGTCAGCGCCGCGCTGAAGGTCCTGGAAAAAGGGGCGGATTCGGCGCTGTTTCGCCGAACGCCAGAAGGGGTACGCCCCACGCCTGCCGCAGAACTGCTCTATCCGCCGGTCAGCAGAGCGCTCAACGAACTGGAAAATATCTGGAGCGATCTCGCCGCCCGTCGTGGGGTACTGGAGGGCACCGTGCGTATTGGCGCTCTGCCGCTGAGTCGCACCCGGCTACTGCCCACCGCCATCGCCGCCTTTCTGGCACAGCACCCGAGCATTACTCTCATGACCAATGAAAGCCCGTATGAGTCGCTGGTCGCCGATATGCGGGCAGGTAATATCGATTTTATTATCGGTGCGCTGCGCCAGGATGAAGATCTACCGGACCTCTGTAGCGAGGCGTTATTCGAAGAGGATATGCTGATTTTACTGCGTAATAACCACCCACTGCTACGCCATCCAGACCCGCGTAGCCAGCTGGCGACAGCGCAATGGGTGCTACCGCGCGCCAACGCCCCGGCACGCCATTTGCTGGATAGGGCGTTTGTCACCTTAGGATTGCCGCTGCCTCAGCCGACGGTGGAGACCGGGGATGCGGCGATGGTGCGAGGGTTGCTGAGGGACTCAGACATGCTGGCGGCGGTTTCCGCCAGCCAGATGCGTTTTGAGACAGACAACGGGCTGCTCAGCGTGTTGCCGGTCCCCCTGCCTGATACCACCCGGCGTATCGGACTGACGTTTCGCGCCGGCAGCCTGCCCTCCCCGGCGACGCAGGCGCTGTTGCGTTTTATTTATCAGCAGGTTCAGGGCGGGACCGTTTAACGTTTACCCGCCACTGAGTAAGTTACCTGTTGGTTACGCGTTTGCTGAAACGCCTCCAGCGTCTGCCCGCGCATCGCGGCGTAAATATGCAGGTTGGATACGCCGACCACCGCGCCCATTTTCTCCAGCAGGAAGAAACTGGCGCCGTACTGAATCAATCCACGCCAGTCGCGTGCGTTGAGCAACTGCTTTTCCTCCTCACTCAGTCCAGCTTCGGCATAAAGCGACTGAGGCGACTGCAGAAAACGTTCGCGCCAGGCAGGCTCAATCAGCCGATGCAGGAAACGGTTAAGCCGCAAGCCATTCAGGCTGCGCTCGTGGGTAAAAGGATAGGTTCCCGGCAGTTTCTCCACCCCGGCCAACTGCTGCGCCATATGCTGGCGATGGCGCGTCAGGGTATCGACGGGGGGCATGCGCGCATTGTTCTCAAGGATCAGCGTAGCGATACCGGTCATCGACGGCAGGTAATAGTCGCGCCAGGTTTCGGTGACATTGGCTGATAGCGCGCCGCGCATCACCAGCCACATGATCACCTCAGACCCCTCCATTCCCCCCAGTTCGGCATATTCGCCAAGGGTCATTTCGGTAAGCTTTTCCGGGTCATTAACCAGCATGTCAACAAACTGGGCGTCCCACTCAGGATTATTAAATCCGCAGCGCTCGCCATGGACCTGATGAGAGAGCCCGCCGGTCGCGACAATCGCCACATTGATATCTTCCGGGAAACTTTCAATCGCCCGCCGCAGCGCCTGGCCGAGTTTGTAACAACGACGCGCGCTTGGTACCGGAAATTGCAGCACGCCGATCTGTAACGGGATCACCGCCGTCGGCCACCCCTGCTCTTCATCCCAGGGCAACAGCGCCGAAAGCGGCGAGAAAAGGCCGTGGTCGAGCTTTTTATCCATAAAGAACGACATATCAAACTCATCGGCCATCAGGCTGGCGCCTATGTGCCTTGAGAGCGCCGCGTTGCCCTGTACCGGGGGCAGGCAGCGCGGTCCGCCGCCCTCGTCGGCAACGTCATATTGATTGTCGATTCCCAGCGTAAAAGTCGAATAGTGATCGAAGAAAAAGGCGGTCACATGGTCATTAAAAATGTACACCAGCGCATCCGGTTTTTTCTCCTCCAGCCAGCGCTGCAGCGGTTCGAAGCTCTGGAAGATCGGCGACCATGCCGGGTCCTGCTGTTTATGATGATCGACCGCGAAGCCGATAGTCGGGGTATGAGAGACGGCGATACCGCCGAGAATGTTAGCCATCTGATAACTCCACTTATCGGTGTTCCAGGGGGGATGACAAAGCGTCCAGTTCTGCCTCTGTGAGTCGAGGCTTAGCGTGATTCATACGGTGCAACAAAATACAGATCCCCGCCAGGCAGGCCGGTAGCGCAAGCACTAAAAAGATCGAGGAGTGTCCCGGTACGGCCAGCATCAGCATCCCGCCCAGCGTGGAGCTGAGAATAGCGCCGGTACGGCCGATACCATGCATCCAGCTGACGCCGGTGGCGCGGATTTCGGTTTGATAATAGGCTGGCGAATAGGCCTGCAGACCGTTCTGCGCGCCGTTAATGCACATCCCGCTGATAAAAATCAGCACCGATAGCGCCGCCGATCCGAAATCCATCAACCCCTGGGACATCAAGCACAGGCAGCCGAGAAAATAGGTTGCCGCAATCACCGCTTTCGCCGAGGCACGATCCATCAGCATACCGACAAGGATCCCGCCCAGCGGGCCACCAAGCTGGAACAAGCCGGTCATCATCGCCGCCTGCTGCAGCGACAACCCGCCGGAGCGAAGAATGGTTGGCAGCCAGCCGTTCAGCAGATATATCACGAACAGGCCCATAAAATAGGTCAGCCACAGCGCTATCGTGCCGCGGGCATAGCCATGCCGGAACAGCTGCGCCACTTTACTGCTCCGCGTGATGGGCGGCGCATTCAGCTGGAAAACGGTTTCAGCCGTAAACTGGCCCCCAAGCCGGTTAAGCGCCCTGGCGATCTGCTCGCCAGGTAATCGGCGCGCCACCATGCTCATTGCCGACTCAGGTAACATCACGATCATAAAGGGAAGCACCACGAGCGGCAGCACGCCGCCAAAAATCAGCGCCGAATGCCAGCTGTAATGCGATAACAATCCGGCGGCGATAAAGCCGCCGAGGCCGGAACCCACGTTAAAACCGCTGTACATCAGGGTGATCATCACCCCTTTACGCCGCTCCGGCATATATTCCGCCACCAGCGTGACGCAGTTGGGCATCACCGCGCCAAGTCCAAGGCCAGTAAGAAAACGCATCAGCGCCAGTTGCGATGGGCTTTGCGCCACGGCGCCGGCCAGGCTGAACAGCGCAAACAACGCCACCGACCAGAGTAAAATGCGCTTTCGGCCGTAGCGGTCAGAAAGCGGGCCCGCCACCAGCGCGCCAATGGCGACGCCGAACATGGCCGCCCCAAGAATCGGCCCCATTTCAGCCCGGCTGATGCCCCAGTCCTCGATGAGCGCCGGGGCGACAAAGCCCATCACCGCGGCGTCATACCCATCCAGCATAATGATGATGAAACAGAGCAGCAGCACGTTCCATTGAAAGCGCGAGACCGGGCGGGCATCTATCCACGCTTTCACATCGACAACGTTCATGTGATTCATAGGGTGACTTCCTCAAGCAGGCGGTACGAATGTTCTGGTTAGTGTTTTTTGAGTGGAACTTTCGTACTCAACTTAAGGCAGGTCACGCAGGCTGTCCGGTTCGAAAACCCGGCGACAGATATGAGTTTTATTTATAATGTGAGGGATACGACAAAAAACAGCCATTAAAAAACCCGCAGCCAACGGCGGCGGGTCAGGGCAAGAGCGACGATCAGTGCTTCGGAATAATTAAATCGCCGCGCAGCGGACTGCCGCCCGGGTTGTCCGTTTTCTCGGTCAACCAGTTGACGATCCGCGACGCCATCGCGTCCATGGAATATTCAATCGCCGGGATAGTCGGGATACCGGGCAGCTCTAACGATCCGGCGAGGCTAAACACCATCACATTTTGCGGAACGGCGCGGTTAAACGCCTGCAGCTGCGGCACCACGCGCTGCGCCTGCTGTTCATCGCTCACCAGCAGCGCGTTAAAGTTCAGCGTCGTGGCGTTATTGACCAGCTCCTGCACCGCCACCGACGGCGAGGTGTTATCCAGAAACACCAGATTGCGATTAAACGGCAAAAAGTTTTTTTCCAGCGCGTGCTTGTAGCCCAGCAGCACCTGATCGGCGAAGCCGCTGCTCTGGGGATGGATCAGCGCAATCTGCCTTCTGCCCTGGCTTATCAGATAGTGACAGGCGGTTTCGGCGGCGAAGGCGTGATCGAACTGAATGCTGTTTTCGCCCTCGCTGTCGAGGCAGTCCACCAGCACTACGTCCGGGCGGTTAATATTCAGAGGAAAACGCGCGCCGATGATCAGCACGTTATCGCACAGCCCGCAGGTCAACTCCTCCAGCGAGTTCATCACGCCGCTGCTGGTGTTGGCGAAGCGCAGCAGCAGGTGCTTCTGGTGCTGGCTGAGCTGTTTTTCCAGGGCGTAGAGATAGCTGGTGGTTTGATTGATATTGTCCTGGGCGCAGATGACGCCGATGCAGCTGGTGGACTGGCTAAGCAACGACTGGGCTATCATGTTTGGCCGGTAATTGAGCGTTTCCGCCGCCTGCAGCACCGCCTGACGACTGGCCTCCTTCACGCCACGTGAGCCGCTCAACACTCGCGACACCGTGGCTTTGGAAACCCCGGCAAGTCGTGAAACATCATTGATTGTCGACATCATTTTCCCCTGCGCGGGCGCCGCGCCCCGCTAAAATCCCGTAAACCTGAATCGCTTCAATTATGACCAGCGCAGTATATCCATTTCGCCATTTGTTTGGAAACCGATTTTCCATTTCAGCGCAAAACATCGCCAAATCGACAGAATAATGTGAGCCAAATCCAATAAATCCGCCCCATAAGCAGGAGATCTTGACCACTATCACAGTTCTGCTTTTTATAAATGGAAACCGGTTTCCGTCTGATATCAAATCATCCACGCAATAACTTTTTACATTTTGAGGATGGTCGTCGATGTACAAGATTATGCTGTGCTGTTCTGCCGGAATGTCCACCAGTCTGCTGGTCAGAAAGATGGTGGAGGCGGCGAATGAACGTGATCTGCCGGTGCAGATTGACGCCTATGGCGTTTCCGAATTTGACATCCAGTTTCCGCAGTATCAGGTGGTGTTGCTTGGCCCCCAGGTGAAATACATGTTGAAAACCCTGTCTGACAAAGCGGCTTCCCTCAACATTCCGGTTCAGCCCATCGATACGATGGACTACGGCATGCAGCGGGGAGACAACGTCCTGAATTATGCTCTGTCGCTGATCCCAGCGGCGCACTGAGAGGTGTTGAAATGAGTTCTCTGTATCAGTCCATGATTGCCGTGATCGAGCAATCTATTACTCCGCTGGCAGGACGCCTTGGGCAGCAGAAATATGTTATCGCTATCCGCGATGGCTTCACTGCCGCATTGCCGTTTATGATCATCGGCTCTTTCATGCTGGTATTTATCTTTCCGCCGTTTTCACCCGATACCACCAACGGCTTTGCCCGCGGCTGGCTCGATTTCTCCCAGCACTACCGCGAACAGCTGATGCTGCCGTTTAACCTCAGCATGGGCGTAATGACCTTCTTTATCTCGGTCGGCATTGGCGCCAGCCTCGGTCGTCAGTTTCAGCTCGATCCGGTGATGTCCGGTCTGCTGGCGTTTATGGCCTTCCTGCTGGTCGCCGCGCCCTATGCCGATGGTAAAATTTCCACTCAGTATCTGTCCGGCCAGGGCATTTTTACCGCCCTGATCACCGCCATCTACTCCACCCGCGTCTACGCGTGGCTGAAGCAAAACAACATCACCATCCGTCTGCCGAAAGAGGTGCCGACCGGCGTCGCCCGTTCATTTGAAATCCTGATCCCGGTGCTGGTGGTGATTGGTACTTTGCATCCGCTGAACCTGTTTATAGAAGCGCAGACCGGGATGATCCTGCCGCAGGCGATCATGCATCTGCTGGAGCCGCTGGTTTCCGCCTCCGACTCGCTGCCGGCGATTTTGCTCTCCGTTCTGATGTGCCAGATTTTCTGGTTCGCCGGGATCCACGGCTCGCTGATTGTCACCGGCATTATGAACCCGTTCTGGATGGCCAACCTGTCGGCAAACCAGGCGGCGCTGGCGGCCGGCACGGTGCTGCCGCACGTCTATCTGCAGGGTTTCTGGGATCACTATCTGCTGATTGGCGGCGTCGGTTCGACCCTGCCGCTGGCCTTCCTGCTGCTGCGTAGCCGGGCCACTCATCTGCGCACCATCGGCAAGATGGGCATCGTGCCGAGCTTCTTTAATATCAACGAGCCGATCCTGTTCGGGGCGCCGATCATCATGAACCCGATGATGTTTATCCCCTTCGTCTGCGTACCGATGGTCAACGCGGTGCTGGCTTACGGCGCGACGCGTCTTGGCTGGCTGAGCCAGGTGGTGTCTCTCACTCCGTGGACCACGCCGGCACCGATTGGCGCCTCGTGGGCGGCCAACTGGACGCTGAGCCCGGTAGTGATGTGCCTTATCTGCATGGTGATGTCGGCGGTGATTTACCTGCCGTTCCTGCGCGCCTATGAACGTTCCTTAATGAAAACCGAAGTTGAGAAAACCAAAAATAGCGTTCCGGTGGCAGAAACCGTTAGCTAATTCCTCTCCGCCCCGGAGAGATAATATGATGACAGCGTCATAATGCAGAAAAAGGACTTTCACTGCATTATTAAATAATAAAGACCTCAGGAATACACATGATTGAATTAGAAGATGCGGTAATGGAAATTATCGTCAATGCGGGACAGTCACGCTCATTATGTTTTGAAGCGCTGCATGCGGCCCGAACCGGAAATATCGACGAAGCGCGTTTACTCTTAAATGAGGCCGACGGTTACGCCCGCCGGGCGCATCAGATGCAGACCCAGCTCATCGAGCAGGATGCCGGTGAAGCGCGTCAGCCTATGACGCTTATTATGGTACATGCCCAGGATCATCTGATGAATTCGCTGCTGGCCCGCGAGTTCTCAGAAGAATTAATCCATCTGTACCAGCGTTAATTAATATGGAATAACGTCAGCGAGAATATTACTCTCCGGCGTCGCTGTACCCTAAAAAAACAAATCAGCTTATTTTGGTTATTTATTTTAGCCAGAATGGGATGGTTATTATCTGAAATATATTAATTATTAAAGCGAGATAACCATGAATACTGTGAAAAAACTGCCTTTAGCCATGGCGGTTGTCGCCGCGCTGTGCCCAATTTCCGTAATGGCGCAAGAATTTACTCAGGAACAGATCGACGCCATTGTCGCCAAAGCCGTTGATAAAGCGCTGGCCGACCGCCAGGCGAAAATTGACGCCGCGGCCGACAAAAAGGTCGACGTCATTACCAACCCGCAGACCACCGCCGCCTCGCCGGATG
>NZ_JBMEZZ010000008.1:0-208107 GCF_048822415.1 Klebsiella sp. C360 | reverse complement strand
CGCAATTACGTTTGGACGAAGAAGAAAAATTACAAAAGGAATTCGAAGAAAAGCAGTTAAGCATAGAAAAAACGTTAAAATATGAAAAAGACGCTCTCGAAAACGAAATCAACCGGCTGAAAAACGCCGCCGCGGATTTATGCCGTCAAAACGAAAGTCAGCGCCGGACGTTGTCTTCTATGGAGATCAAACGCGAAGCGTCTTCAGGCGCGCTTCGGGAAGTTGAAGAGCGCGTTGCGCTGGCGCGGATCGAACTTGAGAAAATCAATGCCGCTATTGCTGAAAAAGCGCGTCGAATGGCGTATTCGGCGATCCCTGCGATATGTCTTCCCGCCGAAGCTAAAACGGTTTCCCGTGCAGAATTGAGCCGTATCATCAGTGAAAACAAATTACTGACGCACGAAGGAAAAATACTGATGGAGCAATTCCTAGCGTTGACGCTGGCTGGCGAATGCCCGTTGCTCTACGGCTCTGAAACACAGGACTTTCTGGCTATCGCCGCGTCGCTTATTTCTTCAGGACGCGCTATCCGACAAATTGCAGATCCGACGATGATTTCCTATGAGGATCTGTGGATCCGCGCAGGAAATAATCTGGCAACGCCGCTTTATCAAGGATTGTTATTAAGCGACGCCCATCGTCCCCGAACAATTCTTGCCGTCATCGAACGCGTCGAATGCTCCGCCGCGCGTTTCTGGCTGCCTGCTCTGAAAGAGGGGTTGCGTAATGGCGATCTGCCCCGACGATTCCTGGTGTGCGGCACAATTACGAATGAAGATAACGAGGAAGCAGAAAAGATAAAGGAGGAACATCTTTTTCTGCCGGTGGAAAACATTGTCGTTCGAAATGCGATTACGCGTGCGCCGCTTTATCTCTCCGCCAGACATCATAGCGAACTAACGCCCGAAGCCGCGCCGCCAGAATCGCTTGCGGAAAAACTTGCCATTGCGGATGAAATGTCGAGCGATCGTCTGAACGTGGTAAATACGCTGCGGGCGACGAAAGCGGCGCTGGAGGTCGGGTTGGCCGTCGACGAAGACAAAACGGCGCATCAAAAGCGATTAGTCGATTTATTCGCGAATTTGCAAAATAGCAAAATCTGCGCTCCATAAATTACAGGAGAAGGAAATCATGTTAGATCCGATTGGCGGCTTTCGCCGTATTCAGGATTTCTTTATATCATATATTGAAACCAGTTTCCGAATTGCCGATCCGTTCGTCGCGGCGTCAAGGCGCGAATTGCTGAACAGCAGCGGAGAGTTTGCCGCAGAGCCCTATATTGAACCCGTTTTACGGTATGAGTCTTCGAATAAAACTCTTGAAGATTTGGCCGATATGGAAAACGGTCCATTAAGGAGCTTATCGCAGGAAGGCCGAAAAGCGTTCGTCGAACTAGCGTTATCCGGATTGTTTGATTCAAAATCCGGCGACGCGTCTTGGCGGCGTCGGTCAGTCCATGCGCCTTATATTCATCAGGTGAAAATGCTGGAACGAGGCATTCGTGCCGGTTGTCCTGGCATAGTGACATCCGGGACAGGATCGGGAAAAACGGAAAGCTTTATGTTGCCCATACTGGCCGCATTATCGAATGAGGCGATCGGTTGGCCCGCTCCCTGCGACAGTTACCTGCAAAATCGCTGGTGGCATAACACGGAAGCGAACTGGGTTTCTCGTCGTAAAGGAGAAAAACGCCCGGCAGCGATCAGAGCGTTAGTGCTTTATCCGATGAACGCCTTAGTTGAAGATCAAATGGCGCGTTTGCGCAAAACGCTGGATTCCGATGAAGCGCGACAGACGATGGAACATCGTTTCGCCGGCAACCGCATTTTCTTCGGACAATATACCAGCGCCACGCCGGTTACCGGTTACGCCAGCCATCCCCGCCTTTCCGGCGATCGTACGGAGAAAAGCCGCCGCGCCCGTAACCTTGAAAAATTACGTAAGGCGTTGAACCGAATCGATTGCGATCAACAGGCCGCGCGCGCATTCGACAAGGAAAAAGAAAAATCGTCGGAGAAGACACGATATATCTTTCCTTCAACAGACGGCGGCGAGATGGTTACTCGTTGGGATATGCAGGCCGCTCCGCCTGACGTACTCGTCACCAACGCTTCCATGCTGGGAGCGATGCTTTCGCGAGAAGTCGAAGATGCTATTTTCGACATGACGCGCGAATGGCTGATGAGTAATGAAGACGCTTACTTCTATCTGGTATTCGATGAATTACATTTAATGCGCGGCTCCGCAGGAACGGAAACCGCAATGTTGATTAAGTCGCTAATCATTCGACTCGGACTCGACGATCCGAAGCACCGCTATAAGCTGCGTTTACTGGCGTCTTCCGCGTCTTTGCCGATGGAAGGCGCGGATGGAGAACAATCGAGAAAGTATCTACGCGATCTCTTCGCTCCCTTCGGCACTTGTCGCGATCCCCAGGATGAGGGCAGCGACTCTCCGGAATTCTGGCGTAACTGCGTTGTTGAGGGTACCCCCTTCATACCTGAACCAGAAAGTAACGTTGACGCGCGGCCTTTTGCCGCCCTGATGCGGATGGCACTTACAGGACAAGGCGACGTTGTCCGCCACGTAGAGATTACAGATGAGTTTAAGCGAGCTTTGGTTAACGCTTTTGAGGCTCTTGGCGTAAAAGAGCGAGATAGCCGTCAGGGCGTTAAGCTGGCGGCAGAAACCGCAGCCGCGTTATTAACCAACGCCTGCATTGAAAAAAGCGGCGATAAGCCGCGCGCGACGTCACCCAAACAGATCATCGACAAAATTTTTCTGCCGGAAAGCCAAGGTAGGGAAAAAGAATCTGAACTCGCGTTACGCGGATTAATGTTGTTGCGCGCGCTTCCGGATTTTGTACCTGACTGCGAGAAACCTGACGCCGCTACGCCGGCTTTTCGCGTGCATACGTTCGTCAGAAATATTGAAGGTTTCTTCGCGTCGGTCTCGCCTGGAGAACGAAAAGCGAAATTCACCGATTTTTGCCTGGAACGCGGCCTGTCCCACGCGCCTTCAACCTCAGAAGAAAAGCGCGGTCGGCGTTTATTCGAAATGCTATACTGCGAAGCTTGCGGCGATTTACTGCTTGGCGGCCAGAGGGGACAAAGTTGCGAAGGCGCAACGGTAGAGCTATTACCCTCGGCGACCAATCTTGAAAATCTTCCCGAACGCCCCGGCGCGGAATATTACGATGATATGGCGCTGGATGAGTTTGCGGTTTTCTGGCCTGTTGAAAAAACGCCCGCCGCCAGTGAAAAAGGGTGGGACGTCTGGCAGAAAGCGACGCTGAATCCTGTTACAGGCATTGTAACTGTCGGGCAAGAAACATCGCCGATGAACGCTGATGTGGTTCGGGGACATCTCTATTTTCAGAACCCGCCCCCGGCGAAAAAAGGTGAACCGGTAAAACCGCCTTCCGCGCAACCTTTCTGTTGCCCTAACTGCGGTATCGACTATTCCAGTCGACCGGCAACCAACCGCGCCAGAACGCCCATACGCGCATTCCGTACCGGCGTGACGAAATCATCTCAACTGGTGGCGACAGAGCTATTCGAATTGCTGCATGCGATCGGCGCGGATGCGAAGAGTATTGTCTTTTCGGATAGCCGACAGGATGCGGCGTCGATGGCGCTGGAAATTGAACGTCTGCACTTACGCGATTTGCGTAGGGAAATACTGGTCGCAGCCGCAAGAGCCATGATCAGCGAGGCGGAAAAAGAATATATTCCAGATGAAGAATTTAAAGAAAAAAGAGACAAAGCGATACAAGCTGGGAATGATGATGAGATCGACAGGCTATATGAGCTCAAAACAAAGCAAAAAGGGATTGCCAGCCTTTGTAAATTCAGACGGGTAAAAATAGATAGCTTACTGGAGTCAGAAGGAGATTCTATCGGGAAAATATCTTCAGAATTGGCTGGATTAGGAATATCGCCTTACAAATATCGTCCGAGCGCTGATGGAGACGACACAACTGTCTGGCACAACAATTTTGTAAAAGATAAACACCTCGTTAAATACCACGCAAAACTTTCCTTGTCTGACAGGTTGGCGATCAAGCAGAGGATAATTGACGATCAATCCGAATTAATAGACGACGTTATTTTCGCCAATACTTTTTTCGCGTTAGAGGAAACGGGTCTGGCGTATCCCTGCGTCTCGGATAACGAGGATACGCCCGAACTCGACGCCTGGTTAAGAGTGTTCGCTGGCGTTTATCGCGTCAAAGAAAACAAATATGTCGATCCTGAACAATCCGACGGCTGGTACGTTGGAGAAGATGTTAAAAAAGCGAAAGTCAAGCGCATCGCTAGAGCCGTATTCGGCGACGATAATTATCTGAATAATTTGACGCTAGTCTTAAATCAGTTCGCTGATCGGGAGCATACGGCAGGATTATTCAATATTGGCAAATTATTTCTTAAGGTAGCGAAATCAGGCGATCCCTATTGGCAGTGCGGTAACTGCGGGCGAATCCACTTACATTTAGGGTTTAAACGTTGTACCCGTTGCGCGGAACCGCTTGATATCACCCCCAAAGGCTCTGTTGAAACGCTATGGGAAGAAAATTTCCTTGGCAAACGCATTGCGCGCGGCGAACGAGATGGCGTTAAACGCTTTCGGTTGAATGTCGAGGAATTGACCGGACAGACGGATGACTTTTCCGATCGACTTCGTAAATTCAAAGGGATTTTCGTCGATAAGATGAGCGAACTTGAAAAGCTGGACGCCGAGATCGATATGCTTGCCGTCACCACCACAATGGAGGTTGGCATTGATATCGGTTCGCTTCAGTCGGTTTATCAAGCCAACATGCCGCCTCAGCGTTTTAATTACCAGCAGCGCGTCGGTCGGGCCGGGCGACGAGGTCAGGCTTTTTCTTTTGTCATTACGTTTTGCCGCGGACGGACACACGACGCCTATTATTTCGCTCATCCTCACGCCATTACCGGCGATCCGCCGCCTCCACCCTTCCTGGCGGTAGATCACGACGCCATCCCATTAAGGCTTTTACGTAAAGTCTGGCTCAGAAGCGCCTTTAATCTTTTGCGTGAAGAAGATCGCGAGAACGGGATAGATTTTCCTGGCGATAAACTTGTCCCGCCTGACGTTCATGGCGAATACGTTTCGACGCATGATTACTATTATGACGATAACGCGAACTGGGCTAAACGATTGCTGGGCGCGCTGGAAGCGACGCAGAACATACGCGAACGCTTTATCGAAGCGGCGACGTTCAATCCGGAACAGCGTCAGCATCTTTATGCTGCATTGACTGCGAAAAAATTAATTGATGAAATCGCCGAACTGAGCGCTTACGCGCCTGACGACAACGTAGGGCTCGCCCGTTTTCTGGCTGAACGCGGAAAACTGCCGATGTATGGAATGCCGACCCGGGTACGCAATCTATATCTGGGATTACGTGAGAAAAAAGGTCTGAACAACCAGATTGAATACGAATGGTCGACAATGGATCGCGATCTTGACCTTGCGGTATTCGAGTATGCTCCCGGCTCGGTATTAATTAAGGATAAGAAAAAACACAAAGTGATCGGCTTCACAGGAAATTATCGGGAACCGCATAACCGGAATGATCGCGTATCGGATCTCTCTACGGTGGGTTCGTGGCTGGAGTCATCCAGTTATGTCGCATTTTGCCCGACATGCGGTTCCGCAAAGCTGGAATTGCGTCAACCGGACAATGACATTCAATGTAAGGATTGCGGCGCGCCTATAAATCCTGACGAGTTCAAACTCTACATCACGCCTGCCGCTTTCCGTACGGATTTCGACCCCAAAGACGATATGGATAGTTTTACCCGCATGTCTTTAAAGACAACCGCGACAGTATTAAACGAAGAGACTCCGACACACTGCGAACCCTTGATCATACGACGTGGAGAAGTCACCATACTGCGTCTTAACGACGGTCCTATTAATGGAGAAAAAGAAGGAGAACGTTTTACTGTCGACCTCACAAGCGATCAAAAAGCGCCGGTTCCTTACGCTGCTTACCGCCCGCCGATTAAAGGCGAGCAGGCGATTGATTCTAATTGGCTAAGAGAGCAAGATAATTCACGTTGGCGGCGTAAAGGCGAGAGCAGAAATTTCGGTCTGGTCTCCGGTAAGGAGACTGAGTCGCTACATCTCGAATTAACAAGGTTCGATCCTCGTCTTAATTTGAATATGGTCGCCAGGTACGGCGAATATATGCACTTACCTACGCGAGCGGCGGCCATCAGCGCAATTCAGATATTGGCGCATAAGGCCGCCCTCTATCTGGATGTATCGCCTGATGAGTTCGAAACGCTTGAACCTCGATTGCATTTTGGCAAACCTATACTGCAAATCGCAGACGCGTTAATCAATGGCTCAGGATTATGCAGACGTCTTGCCGAACCGGCGGTTTCCGGCGGTTCTCCCTTAATAATCAAATTGCTGCATGAAATTCTGAAAGATGAACGCGGCTGGCCGATGGTCGATTTTCTAAAGAAAGATCATCCTGTTCAATGTCGGACAGCATGTTACAAATGTATACAACGCTACGGAAACCGTCATTATCACGGCTTACTGGACTGGCGTTTAGGAATAGCCTATTTACGCGCCATGGTTATGCCGGAATTCGCATGCGGCCTGAATGTTGAAGACTGGGACCATCCAGAAATGAAAGGATGGAAAGAAAGAGCGTTTCAACTTGCGGAGGATGTCGAGGCGTTACGACCAGGGACTATCAAATTGTTAAAGGATTATTCTTTGCCAGTTCTTGAAATAAATGATGGAAAAGAGCTTTGGCGCGCGGCTGTTACACACCCCTTATGGCTATGCCGGGACGCTGAACGCGATGTCCTAATTGGTTCTTTTGGATTAGATAATGAAGGAGCGCCATTACGATTTATCGACACCTTTGAACTGGAAAGACGGCCACTGCGCGCTTTGGCGAAGCTTAACCGAGGTTAAAATTTAGCTTATCGCTATTGGCCAATGTTCTAAGTCAACCGAAGACGCTTTGTATCTTAAGCGTCTTCAAGCGGCACCACAGCGAGGTTTTCTGATGGATACAGTAACACCGGCTAAACGAAGTTTTGTGATGTCCCAAGTTAAAGGGAAAGATACTAAGCCTGAGCTAATCGTCAGACGCCTCGTCTATCATGGCGGATTTCGTTATCGTTTATGCGACTCCCGACTGCCTGGCAAGCCCGACTTAGTCTTTTGGAGAAAGCGCAAAGCCATCTTTGTACATGGCTGCTTTTGGCATGGTCATGAAGGATGTCGGCGAAATCGCATGCCAAAATCAAATCAGGAATATTGGTTTGTAAAACTGGAAAGAAATAAATCGAGGGACTCCATGAACTTATCAAAGTTACACGAAATGGGCTGGCGGACGTTGGTAGTTTGGGAGTGCGAACTTAAAGAGACGGATATTCTGCTCGAAAAATTGAAAGCGTTTTTAATAGAGGATGCTTAGATAGAAAGTGACACTGTTTTTAACCGCTATATCGCAGGTAGAAAATGGTGGGCATTCTGGTGGTCTTGACAACCCCGATTTTTAGATTTAGCTTACCAATCAGCCAGTTAATGGCAAAGGCGATCCCAGTCAGAGGAGCCAAATTTAAAAAAGCCTGCTTTCGAGCAGGCTTTTTGCTTTTCTGTCTGCCTGTTTCCTTGCGGACTCAACATCCGCAGCCACCGCCGGGCCGTTTGTCTCGCTCACCCGGCCACTGACGCTCCCCTGCGGGGAACGCCAGCGTTTTCCTCTCTCTTCCCCCGTCGCCGGTTAGCGGAACGGCGGTTCGTTGAAGGTGCGTAGCTTACGCGAGTGCATGTGATCCCCCTCGGCGCGCAGCAGGTCGATGGCCCGAATGCCGATCTGCAGATGCTCAGAGATGGCCCCCTCATAGAAGCGGTTGGCCTGACCGGGGAGCTTGATCTCACCGTGCAGCGGCTTGTCCGAGACGCAGAGCAGCGTGCCGTAGGGGACGCGGAAGCGATAGCCCTGGGCGGCGATGGTCGCGCTCTCCATATCGATAGCCACCGCGCGGCTGAGATTAAAGCGCAGCGCGGAAGCGGAATAGCGCAGCTCCCAGTTACGGTCGTCGGTGGTGACCACCGTCCCGGTACGCAGCCGCTGCTTCACTTCCTCGCCCGGCATCCCGCTCACCTGCTTGGTGGCGTCGTACAGGGCGCGCTGCACTTCGGCAATGCTGGGGATGGGAATATCCGGCGGTAGCACCGCATCCAGTACATGGTCGTCGCGCAGATAGGCGTGGGCCAGCACATAGTCGCCGATTGCCTGGCTTTCACGCAGGCCGCCGCAGTGGCCGATCATCAGCCAGACATCCGGGCGCAGCACCGCCAGGTGGTCGCAGATGGTTTTGGCGTTGGCCGGGCCGACGCCAATGTTAATCAGGGTGATCCCTTTGCCGTCGTGGGTGATCAGATGCCAGGCCGGCATCTGGTGCTTCTTCCACGCCAGATCGGAAATGGCCTGCTCCGGCGCTTCGGTTTCGGCGGTGATCCAGATCCCGCCGGCGCAGGAGAGGGCGATATAGGGGCTGTCAGGATCGAGGATCTGGCTGCAGCCCCAGCTGACAAACTCATCCACGTAGCGAGTATAGTTGGTGAACAGCACATAGGGCTGGAAGTGTTCCGCCGGGGTGCCGGTATAGTGCCGCAGACGCGCCAGCGAAAAATCGACGCGGCGGGCGTCAAAGTGCGACAGCGGATAGAACTCGGTAGGATGGAACAGGCCGTCCGCGGTCTCATCGCCAATCTGCGACAGCTCGGTGGTGGGGAAATAGCGCGTCAGACCGGCGCTCATCGAACGGTCAAGGGTCAGGGTGGAACCGTCTATCACGTAAGGGTAGGGGATTTCATGCTGCGACAGCTCGACGCTAATATGGGCGCCATAGTCCTGATACAGCAGGGTCAGCTGTTCGAGCAAATAGTGGCGGAACCGTTTCGGGTTGGTGATGGTAGTGGTATAGCACCCGGCATGGGTGAAACGTCCCCAGGCGCGCGTTTTAAGGGCTTTATGATCGGCGCCGTCCCAGGAGACCGACAGCTGCGGATAGACAAAAAGGCCTTCCGCGCGGGCTTCGGTATCAGGGAGCGTATGATGGTCAATATAGTCGCCGATGGCTTTGCGCAACGCCGTGACCGAGGCTTCATAACGCGCTTCCAGCTCGGCAAGCGCTTGTTCCGGGGTCAGACTGGCGGCCTTGTTATTCATGATTCGCTCCTTGTTTCAGGTCTGCTGACATTCCCGATAGTATGTCACAGCGGGAAAAGGGCGAAGGGGAATTTATCTGTCAGTTGCGAAGATACTCAGATCAATACCGGCACAGGGGCCGGACTCGATTTATTTACCGGCGTTTGCCCAGCGCGCGCTGCTATAATGGCTGGCGTTGCGGATCTTCAATGTCTGCGCCGGATTATTATTCAGACAATAGCGCGCATCGGCCAGCGGTGTGAGTTTATCCCCTTCCCGCAGGCGGAGGCGACAGGCTTCAATCTCAGCGATCATCTCCAGTGCGCCGCTCTGGAGCACGACGCGGCAGGGGCTGGACGGAGAATTATCCTGGACTTTTTTTACCCACCACTCCATCTGTTTTTTTCCTCTCCTGGTGACACATCCGCCGATAATTCATGTTTCTTAAAAATCTGACAATAAGATTATCCCGCTGGTTTATGCAGTGTTTAAAAACAGGCGACCAAACGTTGATCTCAGCGGTAGGTTTTTTTTCGCCGGCAGGGAATGATCTACCGGGTTTAATTTGCCGGAAGCGATGACTATGCTGAAAAGCAGACCGTGAGAAGCGCCTGTCAGGAATAGGGCAGAACGCGTTCGGCTACGCGATAAATATCAGAGAGAGCGTTATGAAGCATCTATTACGACACTGGCGAACGTCGGGCGCCGTTATCGGCTCACTGCTGAAAAAAGGGAGCATTGCGGTGCTGGCGCTGCTGGTGGTGTTTCTCGCCGGACGGATCTATGAGTCGCAGCGCGGCCCGGCGCTGCATCGCTGGCATACCTGGCGCGGCAATGAGATGGCGGCCAAAGAGATCGACCAGGCGACCTTTGCCCAATATCTGGCGCGGGAGAAGACCATTTTCGCCGATCTCCAGCGCGAGGTGACGGATGCTTTACCGGAGGAAGATAAAACCCCCGTCAACCGCTTTTATCGCCACAGCCGCGTCTGGCCGGGACAGTTTACGCAGGACTGGAACCGTTCTTTTATACTGTTGCCGCAGGGCAAGCCGCGCGGCAGCGTGGTGCTGCTCCATGGCCTGACCGATTCGCCCTACAGCGTGCGCTATCTGGCGCAACTCTGGCGGCAGCGGGGCTATGTGGCGGTGGCGCCGCGTTTGCCGGGCCACGGCACCGCGCCGGGGGCGTTAACCGCCGTTGACTGGGAGACCTGGCTGGCGGCAACGCGTCTGGCGGTGCGCGAAGCGACGCGCCTGGCCGGGGCGGACGTGCCGCTGCATCTGGTCGGCTACTCTAACGGCGGCGCGCTGGCGCTCAAGTATGCCCTTGATAGCCTGGAGGACAGCCACTTGCGCCAGCCGCAGCAGATTATCCTGCTGTCGCCGATGATCGGCGTGACGGCGTTTGCCCGTTTTGCCGGTCTCGCCGGGCTGCCGTCCATCTTCCCGGCGTTTGCCCGCGCGGCCTGGCTGAACGTGGCGCCTGAGTTTAATCCGTTCAAGTACAACTCGTTTCCGGTAAAAGCGGCGAGACAGTCCTGGCTGTTGAGCCAGGCGCTGCAGCAGCAGATTATTCGCGCGTCCCGTCAGGGGGCGCTGAAAGCGCTGCCGCCGGTCCTCACCTTTCAGTCGGTAATGGATTCCACCGTCAGCACCCGGGCGGTGGTGGAGTCCCTGTATCGCTACCTGCCGGACAACGGCAGCGAGCTGGTGGTGTTCGACATAAACCAGGCGGCGGATCTCCGGGTCCTGTTCCGTCCCGCGCTTTATGCGGCGGTGAATACGCTGTTGCCGCCGGCGCCGCGGGCCTATACCACGACGGTGGTGACCAACGCGACGGCGCACACCCTGCAGACCATCGCCCGTACCACGCTGGCGCAGGAACGGGAAGAGCATCGTTATCCCTTACACCTTGCCTGGCCGGCGGATATGTACTCCCTGTCGCATGTGGCAGTGCCGTTTCCCCTGAGCGACTCGCTATATGGTCGTGAGCCGGACGAGAAGAACCGCTACGGCATTAGCCTGGGCACCATTTCACTGCGCGGAGAGACCGGGACGCTGAGCGTGGGGCTGGAGACGTTAATGCGCGTCACCTCCAATCCTTTCTTTCCGTGGATGCTGGCCCGCGTCGATGAGCATATCGCCTGCGGCGAGCAGGCGGCGGTGGTGGCCTGCCTGAAGGCGCAGGCCAGCGCGGAGGCGTTAAAAGAGGATCAGGTGCAGGACGGTGCGCAGCAGAATGCCGACGATCGCCGCGGGAGCCACGAAGCGAAACAGGCGGACAAACCGTGAGCTGATGCCGAGGAAAATACCGATCCCGGGCAGATCGAAGGTCTGGATCAGCAGGCCTGCCGAGGCGTTGACCTGGCTGACGGTGACTTTGCCCTGCTGGATCAGCTCGGAAATGACGCCAAAATAAGCGGTGCCCCCGGCGACGCACTTCACCAGCGCCGGCAGCACAAAGTTCTGCGGAATATGCAGCCAGCCGAGCACCGGTTTCAGCAGTTGCTGCAGCAGGTCGATGACGCCAGCGCCCTGCAGCAGTCCGACGATGGTTAACGACAGGATCAGCATCGGCACCGCGCCGAGCGCCAGGCGGATGGCGTCGGAGCCGGCGCTGTTGATCACCGCCAGAATGCCCTGACTGTTCTGCTCGGCGTTGGGCAGCGCTTCCGCGCGAGGGTTCTCGGCGACCGATAGGCGCCGTCCGGTGACGTGCCAGGCGACCGCCGCCGCGCACAGGCCGCCGACCACTGAGATAACGATCGAGGCCAGCCAGTGCAGGCCGAAAGGGGTGAGGGGATAAAAGACGTTGCCTTGCCCCATGGCGAAGACCATGGCCAGGGTGGCGGCCATTTGCCGGTCAGAAACGCCGCGTTTGTCCATAATCGACAGCGTGGCCAGCGGGGCGGCGAAGCTGACAAAGTTAATCTGGATCAGGGCGAAGGCGCTCATCCCGGTTAAGCCGAAGGGCTTCAGCAATGGCGCAACCCAGCGCACAATCACATCGAGGATGCCGCGGACCTCCAGATATTTCATGATAATCAGCATGATCACCATGATCGGCAACAGCGTATACAGCGCGACGTCAACGGACGATTTGCCCGCCGCCATAATGATGCTTATGACATCCATTTACGTTCTTTACCACTCGCAAAGCCATTCGTTCGCGTCATCATAATCCCGTGGGGAAGGAAATGATATGTCAGGATCGCCCCGGGGACCGGCGCCGTGGGGCGCCGGGAGGAGAGGATTACTGGCCGATGTTGACCAGCGTGCGGCCATGAATATTGTTGCTGAGGAAATCTGCGGCATACGCTGGCGCCTGCTCCAGCGTGATTTCGGTGGCTGCCTGTTGGTAGTAGCTTTCCGGCAGCAGCTGGGCCAGACGCTGCCACACCGCGTCGCGTTCTGCGGTGGGCACCATCACCGAATCCACCCCCTGCAGACGCACATTGCGCAGAATAAACGGCATCACGGTGGTTGGCAGATCGAAGCCCCCGGCCAGACCGCAGGCGGCGACGCAGCCGCGATAGTGCGTTTGCGCCAGCACTTTGGCCAGCATCGTGCCGCCAACGGTATCCACCGCGCCCGCCCACAGCTGTTTCTCCAGCGGGCGGGTCTCTGCAAAGTCGCTGCGCGGCAGGATGGCGTCGGCCCCGAGCTGGCGAAGGTAGTCGTGCGTCGACTCGCGGCCCGATACGGCCGTCACCCGGTAGCCGAGCGCTTTCAGCAGGACCACCGCGGTGCTGCCGACCCCGCCGCTGGCGCCGGTGACCAGGATATCACCGCTTTCCGGGGTGATGCCCGCGCTGACGAGGGCATCAACGCACAGCATCGCGGTGAAGCCGGCGGTGCCGATGATCATCGCCTGGCGCGCGCTGAGCGCCTCCGGCAGGGCTACCAGCCAGTCGCCTTTGACACAGGCCTCGGTAGCCAGACCGCCCCAGTGGTTTTCGCCCACGCCCCAGCCGGTGAGGATCACGTCCTGGCCGGGAACAAAGCGCGGATCGCGGCTTTCACTTACCCGGCCGGCAAAATCAATCCCCGGCACCATCGGGAACTGGCGGATGATTTTGCCTTTGCCGGTGATCGCCAGGGCATCTTTATAGTTGAGACTCGACCAGTCGATGGCGACCCGCACGTCGCCTTCGGTAAGGGCGGGCAGGTCAATCGCTTTGACGTCGGCCACGGTGCGGTTGTCAATCTGGTCCAGAACTAATGCTTTCATGACTGAGTATTCCTCGTCTGAAGGGAGTTATCGGCGCTATCGCCGTCCTGTGCAGGTGTTATTGTCATCATAGTGTGCGCAAAGAAATCCCAGTACTGGTTAAGGGGAGCGGCGGACTGGACCAGCCTGGCGCGCATCACCGCGCCTTCCCAGCCGATCCAGAACACCTGGGCCAGCGCCTCCGGCGAGGTGTCGCTGGCGATCGTCCCGGCAGCCCGCGCCTCGTGCAGGCAGCGGGCCACGCGCGCCTCCCATGCCGCCAGGATGGTCTGCAACCGCTGGGGAAATGCCTCGGGCAACAGCGGAGCTTCCTGCAGCAGGTTGCCTACCAGGCAGCCGCGACGAAACTGGTATTTCTCCATTCCCTGACCGGCATCACGCACGAAGGCCGCCATCCGTTCCAGCGGCGGCATGGCGTCGTCCAGCAGGAATTTATCTAATTTATGCGCAAAGTAGTCGCCATAGGCGGCAAGCACGGCGAGGCCAAAGGCCTCCTTGCTTTTGAAACAGTGGTAAAACGACCCCTTCGGCACGGCGATGTTCTTGATCACCGCATCAATACCCGCTGCGAGATAGCCCGTTTCGGTCAGCACCTCCAGGCCCGAGCGAATCAGCGCCTGTCGCGTGTCGACAAACTGGCGATCGGCCTTGGGCGGTCGGCCGCGGCGGGGCTTCTGGTTGGCGGAGGTAGCGGGATTCATCATTTAGACCGTATGGTTTAATTGTTTGTCAGGGTACCCTCAATCCCGGTGGGGGGCAAGCCATGTATGGCAGAGAAGGGCGGGAATTTGAGGCAGTCGACTTATGAAGGCGACGCGGATTATCAATAATGGCTAATGCATGGATATCGGGCCGTTACGATAGAGAATATCAATCCGCTGAGGCTATTCCGCTGACCATATATCTCTCTGGTCGCCACGGAATGATAAGGATGAATGGTAGCGATTATATTGCCGGGCTGACGATGATTTGCAGACTCTGGCGGATTGACAACTCCGGCATGATAAAACACATTGTCCCCCCTGAAGGGGCGCCGGTTGCCACCTCAGTTTAAATAATAACGCCGCAACACAGGAAAGCCTGTCCTTTATTATCGGCGTCTGGATAAATAACCCGCCGCCGAAACCACACCTGCGAAAAAGGAATAACAGCCTGATGTACAGAATGAATATTGCCGTCAAAGGAGGGGATGAATGTCGCTAATCGCTATTGTGCTGGTCTTTATGATGGCCATCGTGGTGACGGTGTTCATTTCCCATCTTCTGCCCGTTAAAGTGCCGCTGCCGCTGATCCAGATCGCCGCGGGCGCCGCGCTGGCCGCCGGTGGTTTTCAGGTCGATTTCGATCCGCACATCTTTTTGCTGTTGTTTATCCCGCCGCTGCTTTTCCTCGATGGCTGGCGGATCCCGAAAGACGCGTTTTTCCGCGATATGAAGCCGATTCTGTCGCTGGCGATAGGCCTGGTGATGGTCACTATCCTCGGCATTGGCCTGTTTATTCACTGGCTTATTCCGGCGATCACCGTGGCGGCGGGGTTTGCCCTGGCGGCGATTCTGTCACCCACCGATCCGGTGGCGGTATCGGCAATGACCGCCAGCTCGCCGCTGCCTTCCCGGATGGCGCATATCCTCGAAGGGGAATCGCTGTTAAACGATGCTTCGGGCCTCGTCGCTTTTAATTTCGCCATCGCCGCGGTGCTGACCGGCAGCTTCTCCCCGGGAGAAGCGGTGATGAAGTTTTTCCTGATGGCGTTCGGGGGCATCCTCAGTGGGCTCGTGGTGGTGTGGGTCACCGGCAAATGTAATAACTTTCTGGTGCGGCGCACCCGCGAGGAGCCGGCCATCCAGATCCTGATCAGCCTGCTTATCCCCTTCGCCGCCTACCTGCTGGCCGAGGCGTTCCATGTCTCCGGCATTCTTGCCGCCGTCGCCGCCGGCATTGCGATGCACTATGAACAGCTGTCGGGGCCCCGGCTACCCGCGACGCGCATGAAAAGCAGCGCGGTGTGGTCCATGCTGCAGACTACCCTCAACGGGATGATCTTCCTGATGCTGGGCGAGCAGTTGCCCCGCATGCTCAGGACGTTGCCGGCGGTAGCCAGCCAGGCCGGCGTCCCTTCGCCCTGGTATCTGCTGCTGTACGCCGTGGCCATCACCCTCGCGCTCGGTCTGATGCGTTTCGCCTGGGTATGGCTGTCGATGACGCTGACCATTTTTCGCCGCAAACGCCGGGGCAAAGCCATCACCGTCCGTCCGCGATTCAGCATCCTCGCCGTCATGGCGCTGGCGGGGGTCAAAGGCTCCGTGACGCTCGCCGGTATTCTGACGCTGCCGGCGGTGCTGGCGGATGGTTCAGCATTCCCGGGCCGCGAACTGCTGATCTTTCTCTCAATGGCGGTGATCCTGATGTCGTTGGTGGTGGCGGCTATCGGCCTGCCGTTCATGACCCGCTATCTTGCCGATGATTTACCCCATGACACCGGCAAAGACGATATTGGCGCCGTCATGACCGAAGTGGCTATCAACCGGCTGAATGCGCTACTCGACGAGCCGGTGGAGGATCCGACTGAGCAGGCCCTGCGGGCTGATGCCGGCAATATGCTGCTGGAAACCTACCAGCGGCGGCTGCACTATAACGACAATGACGAAGGGCAGGACGTCGGGCTGGAGCTGGCTAAGCGCGCCAGGCTGGAGAAATATATGCAAAGAGAGGTCATTATCGCCCAGCGTCAGGAGCTGTTCCGGCTGCGTCGCGCCCACAACATTAGCGATATCACCTTTTATGAGGTGCTGCGAGAGATAGACCTGAAGGAAGAGAGCTTGCGCTAGGGGCGCCATCGCCGGAGGGGGGATCCTTCGCCTTCCGGCAGCGCAGCTGGCGCGGAAAAGCAAAAAGCCTGCTCGAAAGCAGGCTTTTTAAATTTGGCTCCTCTGACTGGACTCGAACCAGTGACATACGGATTAACAGTCCGCCGTTCTACCGACTGAACTACAGAGGAATCGTGTGAACGGGGCGCATATTAACGATGCCACCCGGCCTTGTCAAAGCCTGATTCAAAGAATTGCGTTCGACTGCTGACAATTTCAGCAACCCCCGCGCATGCGCTGTTTTTTTCACCAGATTGCACCGTTGTAGTGCGAATGTACCCCTAATGGGGCATACCACAATCTGCTTACCGGGCAAATAAAAACCGGATTGCTATCACTATCCCTTATAACACCGCCTGTGGCGGGCAACGGCAGCGGAAATGAAAAGCTGGCAAGCAAATTGCAAAACCAGTTTCATCATACTTCCAGCGTTGACGCTGGCGTTCCTTACAGGAGGCAAAATGAACTTAAGACGACTGAAATATTTTGTGAAAATCGTCGATATCGGCAGTCTGACCCAGGCCGCTGAAGTCTTGCACATCGCCCAACCGGCCCTCAGCCAGCAGGTCGCGACCCTGGAAGGTGAAATGGACCAGCAGCTGCTGATACGCACCAAGCGAGGGGTCACGCCAACGGAAGCCGGTAAAATCCTTTATACCCATGCGCGGACCATCCTGCGCCAGTGTGAGCAGGCGCAGCTGGCGGTCAATAACGTCGGCCAGACGCTGCGTGGCCAGGTCTCGATCGGCCTGGCGCCGGGCACAGCGGCCTCCGCCATTACCATGCCGTTGCTGCAGACGGTACGTAATGAGCTGCCCGAGGTGATGGTCTATCTGCAGGAAAGCAGCGGCACTGCGCTGAATGACAAGCTGCTGGCGGGCCAGCTGGATATGGCGGTGCTGTATGAGCGTTCGCCGGTGGCCGGCATCGTCAGCCAGCCGCTGCTGAAAGAAGACCTCTACCTGGTCGGCACCCGCGACTGCCCGGGGCAGAGCGTGGACCTTACGGCGGTGGCGGAGATGAACCTGTTCCTGCCGCGGGATTACAGCGCGGTACGGGCGCGGGTCACCGAGGCGTTCACCCTGCGTCGTCTGTCGGCGAAAATTATCGGCGAGATCGAATCCATTACCACCCTGACCGCGGCCATTGCCAGCGGCATGGGGGCGACGGTCCTGCCGGAATCCGCTGCCCGCTCCCTGTGCGGCGCGGCGAACGGCTGGATGGCGCGGATTAGCACGCCGTCAATGAGCCTGTCGCTGTCGCTGAACATGTCGGCGCGCGGCGGTTTGTCGCCGCAGGCGCAGGCGGTGAAAGAGATCCTGCTGTCTCTGGTGAGCCGTCCGTCGCTGGAGAACCGCGAACTGCAGCTGGTTAGTTAAGCTATATTCTCTTAAGGAATAAGTTGCTGGTTTTTATTATTTGTTACCCGGGACAACAGACTTTAACAATAGCAGATACGTTAAGTCCATTGGCCCGGAGGAAAGGGTGAACTTCCAGCAACTGAAAATTATCCGTGAGGCGGCCCGTCAGGATTACAACCTGACGGAAGTCGCGAATATGCTCTATACCTCGCAGTCAGGCGTCAGCCGCCATATCCGGGAACTGGAAGAGGAGCTGGGGATTGAGATCTTTATCCGTCGCGGCAAACGCCTGTTAGGCATGACCGAGCCGGGTAAAGCGCTGTTATCCATTGCTGAGCGGATCCTCAATGAAGCCAGCAACGTCCGGCGACTGGCGGATCTCTTCACTAACGATGCCTCCGGCGTCTTAACCATCGCCACCACCCATACCCAGGCGCGCTACAGCCTGCCCCCGGTGATTAAAGCTTTCCGCGAGCTGTTCTCCGACGTTCGCGTCGAGCTGGTGCAGGGCACCCCGCAGGAAATCGAAGCGCTGCTGCATAACGGCGGAGCGGATATCGGCATCGCCAGCGAGCGTCTGAGCAACGACCCGACGCTCGCGGCTTTCCCCTGGTTCCGCTGGCATCACAGCCTGCTGGTACCCAAAGAGCATCCCCTGACCCAGGTGTCTCCTCTGACGCTGGAGGCGATTGCCCGTTGGCCGTTAATCACCTATCGCCAGGGGATCACCGGCCGTTCGCGGATCGATGAGGCCTTCAACCGCAAAGGGTTGATGCCGGATATTGTGCTGAGCGCCCAGGATTCCGATGTGATCAAGACCTACGTCGAGCTGGGGCTGGGCGTCGGGCTGGTTGCCGAGCAGTCCGGGGATGCCCGCGAAGCGGATACCTTTACGCGGCTCGATACCCGCCATCTGTTTGATGCCAATACCGTATGGCTGGGACTGAAGCGGGGTCAGCTGCAGCGTAATTACGTCTGGCGCTTTATCGAATTGTGCAATGCCGGACTGTCGCTGGATGAGATCAAGCGCCAGGCGATGGAGCCGGAAGAGGCCGCTATCGACTATCAGATTTAAGGAAATGCTGGCCAGCGGATCGGGGAGAGGAAATGCCGCTATAATTCACACACGAGAGTCGCGACTGAGGAAGGGAAAATGACGATGCGGCGTGTGACATTACTCTGTTCGGCGCTGATGCTGTTCACCAGCCACAGCGCGCTGGCCGTCAGCTATCCGCTGCCGCCGGAGGGGAGCCGTCTGGTGGGCAGCGCTTTTACTATTGCCGTGCCGGAGAACAACACTCAACCACTGGAAAGCTTTGCCGCCCAGTACGGCCAGGGGTTGAGCAATATGCTGGAGGCAAACCCCGGCGTCGATGTTTATTTGCCGCACTCCGGTTCGACGCTGACCATTCCGCAGCAGCTGATCCTGCCTGACACCGTGCGTGAGGGGATCGTTATCAACGTCGCCGAGATGCGCCTCTATTATTACCCGCCGCTGGGCAATAGCGTGGAAGTCCTGCCAATCGGCATTGGTCAGGCGGGACGCGAAACGCCGCGTAACTGGGTGACGGCGGTAGAGCGCAAGCAGGAAGGGCCCACCTGGGTACCGACCGCCAATACCCGCCGTGAATATGCGAAAGAGGGCAAAACCCTGCCGGCGATGGTGCCGCCCGGCCCCGATAATCCGATGGGGCTGTATGCGATCTATATCGGCAGGCTGTACGCCATCCACGGCACCAATGCCAACTTTGGCATCGGGCTGCGCGTCAGCCAGGGATGCATCCGCCTGCGCAATGACGACATTAAATTCCTGTTTGATAACGTACCGGTGGGGACGCGCGTCCAGCTGATCGATCAGCCGGTGAAGTACACCGTGGAACCGGATGGCAGCCACTGGCTGGAGGTGCACGAGCCGCTGTCGCGCAACCGGGCGGAATTTGAATCCGACAGAAAAGTCCCCTTGCCGATGACCTCGGCGCTACGCGAATTTACTCAGGGGCCGGGAGTGAGTCCTTCGCAGGCCGAGCAAACCCTGCAGCGCCGCTCCGGCATGCCGGTGAATATCAGCGCCACAGCGGCGCAGGGGAGTTTGTAGCGGGTCGTTTAGTCTGATTAACGGCTATTGAAAGAAGGCTCTTGTGCTGTCGATGCATTCAACGTTGTTGGGGATAAGGATCGGGAAACCGATCCTTAACTTATCAACAGTGGCGGTGATGGCGTGTTAATGAGGGCGCCAGGAGAGGCTCAGGCGGAGATGATAAAGTCTGCAAATATGTCTATGGACTTGATTGTTACTGAGGATCTTTTTTTTGGCTGCCATTGTCCATGAAAGCGAAGATCCCCGTTATGATAGCCATTATCCACAATATAAGACGGATGAGTTCTGCTGAATCCTTATTGTCAAAACACGCCTGACCACAGTCACTACTACTGACCCCCATCATCGTTGATAAGCGAATCAGGGGGCTGGGATGTCGTTATTTATTGTTGGCAATCGGGACATGCTGCTGCATCACTTCAACGATCCAGTCAATAAAAACGCGCAGCTTGGCGTTGACATGGCGGTTCGGTGGAAACGCCAGGTACAGAGGCATTGGGCTAATCCGCCATTGTGTAAATAACGGAATCAAAGCGCCAACGGCCTGATGCGCTGCCGCCATATAGTTGGGCAACGCAATCACGCCTAAGCCAGCTAACCCAGCTTCGAGGTAAGCATTGCCATCATCCACGGCAAGGACGTAGTTGCCCGTGATTTCAATACGTTCATTCTCACTGCGCAGTACCAAAGGATCAATCTTACTGGTGCGTGAGGACAAGAATCCCACTATGCAATGGTCAGTATTTTGCAGCTCTCGCGGGTGTGCGGGAGCGCCAAGGCGTTCCACATAACGGGGGGCGACGTAGACGCCGATTGGCAAATCGCCGATATGGCGTGCGATTAGGGACTGGTCGGTGATTTCGCCACCGCGCAGGACGCAATCCACGTTGTCGCCGATCAGATCTACCTTCCGGTCGCTCACGCCCATGTCGAACTGGATATCAGGGTAGCGGGCGTGGAAAGCCGGTAGCGCCGGCACCAGGATGAGACGGGCTAGCGGACTGGGCACATCCACCCGTAGCCTTCCCCTGGGCGTCATCGCCGCACTGGACAGGCTGTTTTCAGCATCCTCCATGTCCGCCAGCAGGCGGATGACGCGCTCGTAGTAGACCGCGCCATCGGGAGTCACCCCAAGCTTGCGGGTGGTGCGATGGAGCAATTTGACGCGCAGTCGCGCTTCCAGTTGCTGAATGAGTTGCGTCACCGTGGTTTTGCTCATATGAAGCGTTTGGGCAGCCTTCGTGAAGCTCCCTGCCTCCACCACCCGAGCAAAGGCGCGCATCGCATCGAAACGATCCATTTCTTATCCTGTATTTCATCGATTGTTTGGATATTACAAACAATGAGCGACAAAGTCGCTTGTTTATCCGCACGATCTGGCCGTTGTACAGTGTCTTTACATTCACCGGGCTGAATTCGCCCCAGCATAAAGGTACAAATATGACAGCACGCGAAGCCGTTTTTCCCCTCGGTCGGCAGGCGCTCTATGAGCGCAATCGTTATTCACCGGCCATCAAATCCAATGGTTTCTTGTTTGTTTCGGGGCAGGTAGGTAGCCACGAGGATGGTTCGCCTGAGCACGATCTGAAAGCACAGGTCAGGCTGGCGTTCAAAAATCTTAATGCTGTGCTCGCAGCGGCGGGCTGCACGTTTAGGGACGTGGTTGACGTTACCCTCTTTGTCGTCGATCCTGAGTCAAATCTCGACGCTATCTGGAGTATCCTGCCAGAATATTGGGGAGAAGCGCCTTACCCTACGCTGACCGGGATCGGCGTGACGTGGCTTTATGGATTTAAGTTCGAGATTAAGGTTATTGCCAGGCTACCCTAAGCGTTACGGGTCTTTCCGCCAGTTGGGCAGCCCGCGCTGTCTGCAGCGGTAACTGCCGAATCGGGATCGTCTGCTACCCAGCAGTAGACCCAGTGGTTACCGTCGGATCGAAAGTCTGTAGCCATAAGGTTGGGAGCAGCGGCGCTGCTTTTCACCTGCGGGGATCGCATACGGAACGTTGGACGGTACCAACGGTACGATGCTGCTTATACCCGCTAGCGTGGGTCTCACGGAAAGCAAAAAGCCCGCTCAGGTTTCCCTGAGCGGGCTTTTTAAATTTGGCTCCTCTGACTGGACTCGAACTTCATCTGTGTCTCCTGTTGTTACTGATTTTGTTAAGTTTAACTATATTTTTACCAACATATTTACCATCATTATTGTTTTCTTATCAATAAAATGTCAATTAAAAACAATTGGTTGTTGTCATAACCATCTAACTATACGAATCTGATTTAACTTTATCTATCAACATGATGTTGTCGTTATTCTTGTTAAAGTAATTGATATAAAACAATTAGTTAATTTTTAGTAAAGAAACGATGTTTAGTCAAGATTAAAGCACTTACATCCAAGATCACTTATCTGCTCTCACACCATTTTGAAAACCCGCCCCTCTTTTCCACTTTCTCTATCATGTTGAATGGGTTAACTTTTATGAAACTTAAAAGCAATCGGTAGAATAATGACTACACAAAAGGAAATGGAAGAAATCAGGACTGCATTATCTTGGTTTGATGTACGCCGATACGATGGCCTGAAAGACCTGACCCTAGAACAAATCTATGCAGAGCTTGAAAGACGGATGTTGGCTTACAAAACAAGGCAACAATGGGAAACAGCAGGCAAAGATAATCAAATGCAAGCTATATACCATGATGCCAAAATCCGATGTGGTGATGTGATACTTCAATCGGACTGGATTTCAGGCAATCACAGACTGTCACATAGCTATGCTGTAAGACCAATGAGCAGAGTTCAATTGTTCAACTATGGGCGGGCTATGTATCGGCTGGAGAATTCTGAGCAAACAGACCCTGTTGCTGTGAGTTCTGACTACATCTCTGAGTATCTGAAACAAGGTGGCATGAATCCTGCCAACAAAATACTGGTTGAAATTGACTTGGAAGAAGCCAGCAGCGACGATCTCGCAGAACACCTGAAGGTGCTGATTGCTCTATGGCAAAAGCAGCTTAAAACGGCAAAACCACCAAAACGAACTTTTCGGTTTGGTCATAAGACTTTTCAAAGAATACTTGATTACAAAGTCATCCCTTTGATGGATTTGATCTCATGGGAACAGCTCTACAACGAAGGTAAGAACATACCTTTCAACATCTTAGCTGACATTCTACATGGTACTGGTGGGATTCGGAGCCGTGATAACATCAAAGATACTGATTATGATTACGCGAAAAGTTATCTTGATAACGATGAGTACTTCAAGGTTTTAAATGATTTTTATATTAAAAACAATATGTTAAAGGACTGGAAGATCACTGACGTGATAACATTTAACGATAAAGCCACGGATAAAAACAAAAAGTAAACACAAGGGATGTTCACAAGCTGCGAATGTCCCTATAAAGAGTATCCCTCCAAAAATTTCCGCGAAACTCACGGTTGGTGAACATCCCTAGTTTAGAACCCGCTAAAATCCTAGAATTATCTCCATCGAACAACACAGGAGATAAACATGGTTCAAAACAAAACAGATAAAACTTTAAAACTTATTCGCTTATCAGAAGTAATAAGGAAAACCGGGTTCGGCAAGACGTGGATTTATAAACTTATCAGCGCGGGGAAATTCCCCAAACAAATAAAAATCGGTGAAAGAGCTGTTGCTTTCATTGAAAGCGAAGTTGATGAGTGGATTTATAAAGCTATAACTGCTTCTCGTAATACATCTAACTAATAAAAGGAAAATAACATGAAAAATATAAATGTGCCTGAAATATCATTTATCTTTGATAATGATAAAACTGAAGTTTTCTCAAGAATGGCAATGGATAACTTAGCTCTTTATGTGGAAAACATGTTTAAGATAATGGGTGATCAATTTGAACGTCATCTTTATGATGAAAAATATATGAATATGGTTATGGATCATATTATTTATATCACAAAACCAGACTTCCTCAAGTGGGTGAGAGACAATAATGTTGGGGAATGTATTTTTTTGATTGATGAAGTTATGGAAGATTTAAAATACTCTTATAGAGAGTTCAAAAAAATCTATCCTAAACTTGGCATTAAATAAAGAGGAAGAAATCATGAATAAAGATCTGAAAAAAGAAGCAAACAAGATATTACTGCATTTATCTAAACAATGCTTTGAATTGCGTGTGAGTTCTATTATTCAGAACCATCCTGAACAAGTAGAACAACTCAAGCATGAAGAAGCTTTTATGATGAATACTTATAAGGACAGTATTAAAGTAGCAAAACAGATGTTCCCTAAAGTCGTAAGGAATACATTCTTTGATGTAAAGTTATCACCAAGACTCATTGATAACGATTTTATATTGAAAGCATTAAAGGCATTTCATAAACAAATGGATTGTATGAAAGATTCTCAAAAGTAGTTTTTTGTTTTAGCCCCGTATTCAGGGGCTGTAAATAAGAGTAAGTTAAAATATATCATGTAAAAATGAGGAGTAATCATGACTAAAAATATTGAAATTAAAAATACATCTACTGAGCTGTTCTATGATCTGGCAAAGCGTTCTTTCGAAGCAAGCTGGAAAACAATGCAAGATATGTGTAGTGACAGCATTTCGCACCTTGTTGATGACGCTGATTTTATGAGCGCATTTATACGGCTCACTATTAATCATATTTGTCATAACTTTGAGAAGTTTACTACACAAGAAGGAAATCAAGGACACCTTACAGAGGTCAACTTTGAAGAGGTTGCAGAACGGCTTGTGCGTAATGCTTGGGTGTTTTGTTAATACCTGCGACTACTTTTTATTAAATACTAAATATCAATAAGAGAGGATATAAATGAAAAAAAACAAAATGAATAAAAAAGATGAAACGATGATCTTTGCAATATCAGTGACATTAATGTTATACGTAAACAGGATTTACGGGATGGCAAGTGTAAATGATGAAGATGTTATGACTTTTGTAAAAGAAGAGGATGCTGTTGATTCACTGTTACGTGCTCAAATGTTAGAAATCATTAATGGTTTCGATTATTACAAAGGTCTTTATGGTTCGGGTAAAGAAAAAAAGGAGCATATAGATATGGCAGAGCTATTGGAGAGAGTAACATTTTATTATGACCTTTATATCAGGGATATGTTGATAAGAAATCTGGAAAAAGGACAATCCTTAGTTGATAATGGAGTGCTGGACTGGGATCTGGACATAAATAGATAACATCAGGAAAATGTTATTTAGAGGAATGTATGAGTATATCAATAGTGTAATGACGGAATGGATTCCAGTATTACATATAGCCTGATTTTTAAAACCGTCAAAATATATTGACGGCCTTAGAATGATCAGATTGCGAAGTCTTCCAGTGTTTTACCTGCTTCAATAGCAGTAGCAATTGCTTTAGGAGTACGGCCCTGACCAGTCCAAGTCTGCTCATTGCCATTATCATCTGTATATTTGTATTTGGCAGGGCGTGGAGTTCGTGTCGATTTGGTTTTAGGCTTAGTTGAACCAACCGCTAAAAGTAGTTCAGCAGGATCGATACCATCTTCTAACAGTTTCTGGCGGAAGGCTTCAAGCTTAGCCTGACGTTGTTCTTGTTCCTTGAGTATTGCCTGTTCTTCCTCATGGCGCTCATCAACGATAACAGAGAGTTTTTCCAGCATCTCTTCCAGAGTTGCCAGATCTGTTTCACGAGCCTGTGCGCGGAGTGTACGGATATTATTCAGTGCCTTGAGAGTTTCACTCATACGATGCCTTCCTGTGTTTAAAATGGGGATTTATACAGTTAATGTATAGGATGCGATTGAACAGCCAAAAATATACTAACCGATAAATAATATAGTAAATACTATCGGTTAATCAATCTAATAAATTCCATTTTACACTGAATAGCACAGGATAAGTTTTACAATGGCATTTTCCTGCGTATCTGACTTGATGGTTTGAACTCTGACGAAATGCGGGAGAGTTGCTCAAGGCTCTGTTCAATAGAACGCTGAAACTCCAGAGCGGCTTCTGTACGCTGTTTTACGACCAAGGCAACAATTTCTTCATCACTTTTTTCTGAAAGTGTTTTGGAATAAAGCATTCTCTCATGCAGTACATCAAAATTACCTGATGATTTTGCTGCTGTTCGTGCTGTTGAACTGCTTATCGGGTTAAGTTCATCAATAAACAATTCAATAAGAGATTCTCTCTTTTTATCCAGTCTGCGAAGTTCGGTATGGGCAGACTTAAATTTTTTAATCTTAATCCACGGAATATTATCAGAGCATAGTTTACGATATTCATTTCGGTATTCTTCTATCGGAATATAATTTTTTAGTTCTTTTACTGTATCTAAATATTGGATTAAATCACTGTTGTCTGTTTTTACTTTTCTCATATAAAACCTCGTTAATAAAATAATGTATATATTTATATTACGAGATATGGTGTAAGTGTCAAATGACCTAATATATAGGCAAAAGTTTTATATGTTTTCTACTTCATCAAACTCATCTTCTTGAGAATAATCAATTTTATTTATGGCTTATATTCATTAATTTTCCTCTTAATATATCAAGCTCTTTTTGCTTACTTAATTTGGAACCAAACCATTTATATTCTAGGGTGTATTCAAAATCATTAAGGTATTTAATATGTGTTGTTTCCCAATTAATATATCGTATCCCTATGATTGCTTCACAATGGACACAGGTATTGGAAAGATAACCCTTCTTTACTTTAGGTGTTCTGACAAAACAAATTGTATGAGGAGCTTTATCAGTAGGACCATTGTTATGGATGAATACAGGTGTGTTTTTTTTACAACGGTAGCAAGTAATTATATCAGCAATATAATTGTGCTTTTTGTCATTCGGTATGTTTAATGGAGTATAGAGGTTTCTATCTATTTTATGTTTATCGCATAATCTGATAACATCCATAAAATGATTTATACAATCCTTACAAAAACCTAAGCGAAACCGGAAATCATGGCATCGCCACAAAAATGGGTTTTCAATGACTGTTTCTGATTTTAGCTCAATCCAAGGAATAGACAGTTTTTCTTTTTTATTTTCATCAGTCTCATGGGTATGATAAATTTCAATTGCAATTTTTCTACTGTTTTGAGTGTCAGCGACAACATCACAGCGATAGTTATCTATAGAGACTTCTTCGTGTGAGGAAGAAAAGAAATGTGGTGGGATAGTTTTAATATTTTCACCATGACAACCAAAACATTTACTGATTAGTGTGATTTTTCTATTTCCTCTAGCATTTTCATATACAGCATAACAGATGAGTATTTTTGCTAGTTTGTGATATACAGACTCAGGATCACATTGTGTGTCACTTCTGTGTGAAAAGTGTCTTTTTTTGATTTTCCCTTCCTTAAACGTTAATTGCTCATTGCAACACGGACAATAATATTTTTGGCCTTTAACTGCATCGTGAATATGAATGAGTTTTTCATCAACAGATTTAGCCCAAGGTATCTTAATAACAGTATCATTCATTCTTCATCCTCATTTGAATTTTTACTATTTATTGTCTGCTCTCTATAAAACAACCTTGCCTGATAACCTTTAAGTATTATCTTTGTTCTGGAATAATCAAATAATATATCCATATCTATTCTCCCACATGATTTACAGATCACAAATTCCCATCTGAGGTCATGTAATTTACTTATTGACATACTATCTTTTGTTTCGCCACCACAAGCACATTGCATAACAATCTCCAATTTTAAACTAGTTTAAGGGTTTTATATTGTTCAAATATAAGTTCACCGTTTTCAGTATAGATTTCAACTTTACCAACTTTTCCATCTGGTCTTTTAATTGAAAAGCGGATTAATCTCTCATCACGATACTTTTCAAAAAGTTCAGGTTTCTCAGCGAAGTATTTAGCTTTGGTGGAAACACTAAACAGATAATCACAACTTGAACTTATTGTTCTTTTAAAATCCATTTCGGATAATCCACTTTCTCTTATCTTTTTATTGATAAATTCTTTCAGTGGTCGTTCATAAAGTTCTTTTTCTTTAGCTCTACGTTCTTCCTCTTCTCTCTCTCTTTGTTTTTTAATCAAATAGGATTTATGTTTTTCTTCTTGCAGTTTAATATTTTCGCTGTGAATAATAGCATTTATACTTGAAGCAGGAACAACAGATGTCGTTAAAGCACAATGGGAATATTTATTATTAGCTTGTAGATTTTTTACCGTTTTTTCTATTTTTTCTATATGTAATTTTTTATCAAATGAAACAATCCTTCTGTCATTTTCTTTTCTTACCAATTTTGATGTGTTTTCAATATTATCTTGGCTATCTAAATTCAATGAAGATACAATTCCGTTTCCTACATGGTCGTAGAGAGCTTGTTTTTTCGAATCGATATAACATTCAAGAAATGAGTAGAGTTTAAATTCTTCAACTCCAAATGTTTCTTCAAGCATCGTCATTTGTTCTGCTAGTACATTGAGAATATCATTTTTTGAGAGTCTTTCATGAAGTTTTATTTCAAGTGAACCGGGTAGTTTTTTCATTTTTTCACCTTATTGTTACTGGGTTTATTAGAGTTACTGCTGGAAAGATAATATGTTTTCATAAACGTCAAGCGATCACCATTAAACATATAGTCTGGATTAATAAAGTAATAGTTCTGTACCATAGTCTCTGCGATAAATTTCTTATCAGCAAGTTCTTTCATGCCCTTGAAATAGGTCGTTCTCGATATCTTCACGATATCTTGATCTACAATATCATATGACATTAAAATAGTATCAGTATCCTTATTATCTCTGATAGCAAGATAAAGAATCTTGAAGACTTTCTTACCAGATGAAGACAATCCTTCAATAGCCGATACGCCATCAACATAAAGTTTAACAAACTGTGTCTTATCTACTTCCATAGCCTGAAAGAAGCCACCATTGCCAACGTGCTCTCCCGTATTTTCATTCACTAATGCTAAGCGGTCTTTTCCTGTTGTAATACGTCTAATACCAGTTTTTGTATGTAGATTTGTATCATTAAGAAATGGGTTTTTAGTATGACGTGGGAGACCTCTTCGTGATTTCTTTACTTCAGTTTGTATCTTATTTTCTATCATGGTATTTACTCCTTTATTTTTTTAGTTATACATTTAAGTTAATACTATATTTTGCGTGTAAGTCAACACTTAAGGTTTATATTTTTTAAAATAAATAACACTTAATGTTTTTACTTATGAAACTTGTAGTGCGACAGCATATATATAAATAATACTTTATCATTTTTATTTGAGAATAGTTATCAACTTAAGTACCGGGATTCGGGACTTTAACTCCCGGATGTCGGTACTTGGTTTTAAGCTATAACTGGCCTGAGAGCATTTTCCTTCTTCATTATTCAATTAGTGAAGCTGAGAACAACTATGCAGAGGCATTTTAGGGGTATAGTTTTACTTTTTATTGCATTGGTTTTCTCTCTTCAATTTATATCTCAGCGAAGTGATTGTTTCAAACAATCACTAAGCGCTGCTGATATCTTATTAAAGTTGAAATTTTTTCCCATTTACCTCATAGCGGCTATCGCCGCAATTCTTCATGGATAAATCCATCATTAACAGTGCAAAGCACTGTCCAGCAATGTGATTGTTTCGAAACAATCACGAAGTGCTGCTTCTATGAATATAGTTTCCCTATATGTTTAAGAGCAAATGCTATAGGTTGAAAATAACATGCTAACTTTCAAAACACGATCGTTATTAATTATTATAAGAAAAAAGGATCTAACGTTCATGAATACTTTAAATTTACGATTTAAATTATACATAAAAACTTGATGATTGGTTCAGTGTTAGGGCGTAGCCGTGCGTAAGCACCGAGATAAAAATCCTCAAAAAAGATTTTAAAAACACATTGTTATATTATTGGAAGAATATAAAATAATTTGATTGCTTTAACAAAAAAACTGGAAGTAAATTGGTATAGTTAAAATTTACTAACTAGTAGATGCTAATGAAAACCACATATGTTTACTTCGTAATATTATTTTTATCAATAATTTTTATTATTGTTTTTTTATTGTCTTCAGATAAATTTTCATAATTCATCACGATAGTAGCAAGTTCATCATCTTCCACGTAGAAATATGCTAAAGGCACATTTAACGTTTCTGCTAATTTTTGTGCAGTATGAATATCCGCTTCATGAACTCCTTTTTCGTATCGGTTGATACGAGTGCTTGCTACAAATTCGTCGATCCCGGCAGCAATGCCCAGCTTCTTTTGAGACAAACCAGCAGCCGTACGCGCTTCTTTCAAACGCTTACAAAAGATTTCTCTATGGGATTCTCGCTGGTTCATAAAAGCCCTCATCATCAAGAGCTACGAGAATCGTAGTTTTACCTTGTCTTGAATACTACGTTTAACGTAGTATCTGTTTGGGATGATGTACTGGTTTGCCGATACAGGTGACCTCAATGCTATCAAAAGTGATAGATAGAGAAGTTCACACGACCCATACCAGTTCAAGCCATTTTGTTATGTATTGACCTATGGGAAATGAAATGAAGAGAATCTTACTTGTGGCTGCAATGGCCTTAACAGGATGCCAACAGCTCAATGATGGCGTGAGTAAAGTCAATGGGGCAATCAGCTCTTCTTTGTCTTCAGTAGGTAAAGCGCTGAATGGAAGTACCGCCACTCAAAATCTTGGTCCAGCATCACCAGTATCAGGTCTGGGTGCTGTCTGCAAAGACTATGAAGAAAACGCAATGGCAGCAGAAAAGAAATGGACAGGCAAAAGGATCTCTATCAGCAATGCCACAGTTCTGGAAGTTACTAAGGGCAGAAGTGCAAGCGATATGATGACGGGTATGCCCAAATCAGCCCCCCACTATTACCTGCTCTTTAAAACTGCCGATACAAGCTACTGCGGCGGTATGGTTTGGCTGGATTACTACTCTGGTATTGATGATGCCGTTCTTACTTACAAGAAAGGCCAGAAAGTCAGCGTTACTGGAACGGTAAACAATTTCGAAGTTCGTGGATTTGCCACAGTAAACAATGCCGATATGCCAGTTCGTCTGGTTGTTCTGAGAAACGGCACTATCAATCATTAAAAGGGATGAGAACCATGCGTCAATTTTTAGCCATTGCTGGCCTTGCTGTGTTGCTATCAGGCTGCGGTGAAAAAGGCGATTTTGAGAAAGCGATCAACGCGAAAATTTCACAATCAAAGCTGTGCTACTCACTGCAGAACAATGACTTTGCATTCAATAAAGGTTTTCCTATAAAGGTTAATCATGGCTACCGTTCTGCAGGATACAATGTTAGTGATGAAATCCTTAAAGGACTTGCTGAACAAGGGTCGCTCACTGTTTCACAACAGGCAAATGGCTTTAGCAGTGTCGATGTTCTGGAAGTAACAGACAAAGGGCAAAATGTTGAGTTTTGGAACCGGGCAGAAGGTGCGTGTATTGGTCATCGTGAAGTTGATGAAGTGAAGGAATGGACTGAGCCGGGCAACGGTAATCAGCAGGTTGTTCATGTTAGTTATACATGGAAGTTGGCGGATGTTCCTTCATGGGTGGATAAAAAAGCATTCGCAAACGTCAAGGGTATGAATGAACCTGAAGATGGCGCAATTAATTTAGTTAAAACAAGCAATGGCTGGAAAGCGCTCTAAGGGGTCTATCATGGAAAACAATACAATCCAGTGTCCGTTTTGCCTGAAAGAGAGCCAGCGCGGTGTGCATGTTTGTACTGGCTGCATGGCGACGGTTCTGTATGGAACCTTCCCCGGCTGGTATGCTTTCATTGTTATAGTATTGACCTTCGGCCTGTCTATTCTGATCGGAATGTCTACAGGTATGGCGGGAGCTACTATCAGCCTACCGATAATTGCGGCTGTTGGGTTTGTCGCAGGTAAGGCGATCTTCTCTGATAATGTTGTGTTCAGGAGAAGGATGTAGAAGTTAAAGTGAAAAGAGCTATGTTTTATCATAGCTCTTTTTAATTTCATTTGGGCTATATGAATTTATATCTGATAAAATAAACCATAAGAGCTGTAAAACGTTTAAAGATATTACCCTGACGTGGAGTGGCCTTATGCTTTCTTTCACTGTAAGGGGCGCTTCCGGATGCCTTGTTTGAGGTTTTAGATGGAGCATTCCCCGGCTGGTATGCTTTCGTGGTTATATTATTGACCTTCGGCCTGTCTATCCTGATTCAGAAAAAAAAGTATGTGCGATGCTCAACTTTAGCATTATGAGAAGGAAAAAACCGACCTAAGGTCGGTAAATGGCACGGGGAGAGCTTTTCTATTATATTGTTTAAAATGGATGAAAATTTATTACTAAGTATGATTTGTTAATTTCTATTTAATGTGTTTTGAAAAAGTTGTGTAGTTATTTTATACGGCATTTTTACATAGAGCTTAAGTTTATTTTTGTGATGTGCGTCATGAGATTGTGTTTATTTTGTCATTGGCTGAATTGAATTTTTTATAGTAAGTGTGTCTACTTCCTCTAGAATCATTGTTTTTTGATTAATGTCAATGTGTTCTCATGCAAGAGATATATATTTAAAGAATGTATCATGTAGAGAGGAAGTAAGATGAATGTTAACGAGCAACAAACTGTAGACAACTACGAGATTGATATCTGTGAGTTTGAGGAAGTAAAGGATATTGATCCTGTATCCAAAAGAAAGACTCTTGGATGTTGGGGGCCTAGCCCAGATGATGGGTATAACCAATGTTAAAATAAAATAACTCAAATAAGAGCAATGTGGTTATTGCTCTTATATTATATTGGATAGTTATAAATTAAGATGAAAAGCATATATATACCAAGAAAAATAATGGATGAATATATTGTCATCAATCAATCTAATAATAAGTGCTATAATGTTAACGAACTAGTATTTGATGTTTTAATGTATTCAACTGAAATAAAAAACAATAAGTTGGAAAAGAAATATGGATTTGATGACATTCAAATCCAAAACGTATTAGATAAAATATATGGTAAGCTAAATGAATCATGACTCCTTGAAAGAAAAAGCATTTCAAAGAGAACATTTAATAACCGCTAGTATTGAGTTAACTCAGCATTGTAATTTTAAATGTCTCCATTGTTATTGTCCAACGAAAAAAGTTCATATGGATTATAATGATGTTATTGCATGTATCGATAAATTATACAGCATGGGAGTTTTGTACCTTACATTTACTGGTGGTGAGGCTTTTTTATATAAAAGATTTGATGAGATATATACATATGCAAAAAATAAAGGATTTATCATCTCGATTATGTCAAATTTATCTTACATAACGGATGTGACTAAAAAAATTCTTATCAAATACCCACCCAAAGTTATCATGATTACGTTATATGGTACTGGTGCTGACGAATACGCAAAGTTCACTATAAATAAAAGTGCTTTTAAAAGAGTGATCGAAAATATAAAGTTTTTATATTCTAATAATATTGATTTCATGTTGAAAGCAATTATAGGAAAAGAAACCATACCAGCAGCTTTGGAAGGAAAGTTTGATGATATTGCTAGAGTTTATAAAAAAGAAATTATGTATGATGCCATAATTTTCCCACAAAAAGATTTAATGAGAGGTAAACTATCTCAAAGAGCTAGTATTGATGATATTATTAACTTTGAGCATAGTAATCCAGAAACTGTAAGTTTCTGGAGGAAATCAATATCTAATATGACTTCACAAGCATGTATTAAATGTGGTGGTGGCATTAATAGCCTTTCAATAGATGCTGGAGGATATGCATCTATATGTTCTTTATATGTGGAAGATAAAATTAGTTTTTTGAGTAATGATGAGAAAACCATAAGGAAATACTTGAAAGATTCACATAATAAAATGCAAAGTTATTATATCAATAGCAAATGCTCTACATGTGATCAAAAATCCATTTGCAGATGGTGTGCGGCATATGCCAATTTGGAACATGGAAATTCATCAGAACCGATAGATTTTATGTGCGAGTTAGCACAACGCAGAATTTCTGCGTTTACGGAGGTATAATGAAAGATTTAACATCTGCTACCATTGAAATTATAACATCATGTAATTTTAAATGTCCGCATTGTTATCTTGATAATAAAACCTCATTAGGATTAAATGTGAACGAATGGAAAAACGTGATAACTAAATTAATGCTAAAAGGATGCAGGAAATTAATTATTACTGGAGGTGAGCCTCTTCTTTATAAAGACTTCATTTCATTATATACATTCATTCATCAGCAGGGAATCGATATTTCACTCTTTACTAATGCGAGTTTAATGACTGAAAAACATTTTGAACTATTCGGAAAATACCCACCAAGTTCTGTTTCTGTCTCTATATATGGCAAAGATAATAGAGAGCTTCGTAGCTTTTCTAAAAATAAAAGAGCCAGCCTTCATAGGATAATGTCGAATATATCCAGATTAGAACAGTTAGGCATTACAATATACAAAGGTTTAACCCTATGTAAATCAATATCTGTATCTTCATCAGATCTAGCTTTCTTTTCGGAAAACAAAATTGAGATAAACACATACCTTATTCCATCATTAAACTATCAAAATAATTTAGAAGAGAGGTTGGAACCGAATGAAATTGTTAAGATTGAAAATGATCTTGCAATGGAACGGAAAATTAAAGATGGTAATATACCAATGGATAATTTAGACTATTTTAAGAAATGCTCAGGGGGTTATTCGAGTTTGTTTGTTGATCAGTTTGGTCGCGCATCTATTTGTGCTGTATACAGAAAGAAGCAATATAATATTATTGACGGAAACATTAATGATGTATGGGCAGAGCTAAACTCTATCAGTGAACATTTCCATAAAATATATTATGATAGTAAGTGTGGTCAATGTGTTTTAAACGCTGCATGTAGGAATTGCCCTGCATATATGGACTTGGAACATGGGGGATATAAAAACAAATATCTCTGTGATTTAGCTAATGCACGAATAAATAATGGCTGAATAAATGGTTTTAAAATAGATGTCATTGATTGTCATCCTTCATCTTACATAGATGAATTCGATGGGGGCAGACTAATACCTTCATCTAAATAAAATAATTTATAATTTGTGTTATTGTTGAGTTTTGCTGATCATTTTGTATGTTTAATCGTTATAATAACCCGGTGGTTTCAATTTAGGTATTGGCTTTTTTCTGTCTGCTACTAGTGTTGGTATATAGTCTAGTTTCCTATCAGACTGTTTTGGGCTAACCGGACGACGTGGAAAACGTCTGACCTCATCAGGTGTTGGCCTGTAGTCATCACTGTTAAATCTGACTCGTCTTTCATGTGTAGAGCGTGGAATATAGACACCCAGCACTTCATCAAAGACATAGTTTTCAGCAATACACTTATCGTGTTCAGCATCAACGGGAATAGGGACAGGTTCCTTCTTGGCCCAGATAAATTTCTCTTTGAAAAAATCGACGATATAGGTGGTTAAACGCCTAAATATGCCACGATGATGGGATTTAACCTGCTTCCTCTTACTTTTAACAGGAGCGCGTTTACTCGCTCTGGTATGTTGAGAATAAGGGATTTTCAGTTTAGTGGATTTTTTTGGCTCAGGAGCAATTAGAACAGGAGTTTCTTCTTCAGCCATACCAACCTTACTGGATTTGTTTGGATCGCGGTAAGATTTTACGACTGGCCTTCTGTATGGTTCAGGTGCTCCAAGAGCCGGTTGTTGTTTTTCTGCTTTTGGGGAGTCGAGAAGAATGACCTCTTCTGGTTCAGCAAGATGTGTAATCGTAAAGCTTCTGACATCAAGAACAATTTCAAGGTCAAGTTCACTGAATGTCTTATAGACTTCAACAGCTTCCTGTTTAGCTGCATCACGAACAGCCTGTTCTGCGGCCCTTTGCTCCTGAGCAGCCTTACTACGCCATTTGGCACTGTGGATACGTTTCATTGCAGGGCGGTTTGTTTCTGCGGCTTTAGCAAGCCATAGTGCTTTTTCTTCATTATCCAGAGCAACCGCCGCTTTTTCTAATGCCTCTTCATGCTGGGCCTGAAGGGAACGATGATCAATACGTTCTGACGAACCAGCAGCAGCAAGGTAGCTGTTAGCCATAGATGCCCATGATTCACGCCAAAGGACAGACATTTTTCTGTCATTCCAGCTTCTTTCTTTTTTACCAAAACCTTCAGGGCCTATGGTTTTTAATGTCAACATAACGTGAGCGTGTGGGTTATCGCTATCAAGATCATGAAAAGCGATATCGGCAATCATGCCTTTATCAACGAAATTTTTCTGACAATACTCAAGGACAAGTTTTTTCTTGTCGTCATTGTTTAACTCGGTGGGAATAGCAACATCGAAATAACGAGATGTTTGACCATTTTGCTGACGCTCGACCCGTTCAACTTCATTCCACAATGCTGTAGAGTCTTTTATGATATGTTCCGGTGCATTAACTGGAGCTAATATGAAATGCCCATATAAATCGGTACGGCGGCTATAATCATACGTATCACCTGTTCTTTCATCTGTTATACGTGTACGAGCATGATAGGCAGCCTTCGCAACGGAAGACCTACCTTCTGAACGTTTCACAATTTTAAAATCAAGATGAAAAATAGCCATACAATAAAAACAACCTCAATATAAATTTAAATATCAAACTAAAATATAAATCTCCAATGCGACTATGCTGGTTTTAGTTTTTCGCAAGAAAAACTCTGGTGTTGACGTTGACCTTGTTTCCGAAGGAAACGGTGTTAGCCTGCGGCAGGCAACCGTCGGTAGACCCCACACACTGCGTAGCAGTGTATAGGTGGGCATTGCTTTATTTTTATATCTCCTAAAGGAGCTAAAAATAACGACAATGTTTAAAGTTTTTCTATATTTAAATAATAACTCTAGTTTTACTGTCTGTGAAATTTACAAGGCTAGAATCGGATGAACGGCTGAGGTATTACACGAATATTGATGATTATGGTTTTAGAGAGCGCCCGTAAGGGCAAAAGTAGTTTAATTAGTCTCCCGCCGTAGGCGGGAAAGGTAAATTTCATAAAAATCAGATAAAAACAATAAAGAACAGGTTAACGTGTGAAATTAGCGTGGAAAATAGATAGGTAAATTTAAAATCATGAATAAGAAAAAATAAGTAACGCGATGAGTATTAGACGTTTAAAGTTAGTGTTTGCACACGTATGTGTTGCATAATTACTTATAGAGGCTGTTGCATTTTTGTGTAAACCACTTTTTTTGAATAATCTAACATTAACAGTGCGAAACCCTGTTTCAGCGATGTGATTGTTTATGGCAATCACCAAGCGCTGCTTAAAACTGATAATATAGTATAGAGTATCAAAAAACTTTTCTATTTTTATTTGACAATCTAAATCTGATATTGTAAATAAAATGAAGATACAAAAAAAGCCAACTTCATAAAGTTGACTTTTTAAGGACTAAAAAAGTTTTGCCGACTTTTGAAGTCTTGTAATCAGTTCAACGACAACGTGATTACAAATATAATAAAGTATTAAATAATCTTTTCATATTTGTCAAATCTAAATCGAAACTTTTTACAAGCCTGTCAAATACCATTTCCAAAAACATTTTAGTTCTCGAAAGCAATAACGTTAAACCTGATTGTACGGGTCTGAGAAGGTAGGAGCGACAGTGTTTGATTCATTCTCAAGGTTATTGTTGATGCCAAAGCGGGGAGTCTGCGTAACATCAACTTGAAGCGCACATCTAAGGCTTTTAGAAACAGCAGTATAATTTCTTTAGTAAAACGAGAAATGTTTTTAAAGTTATGATGTTGTCTATGGAAGTGCAGAAGGGTGTCGCAATATGGAAACGTATTGTAGTTCTAAGCCATAGCATGAGAAGCGCCTTTTCCTATTACGTATTATAAAAAAAATTAAACCAGTTTCAACAATCAGTTTTAATACTGGTATGTTTTGATTTTTGTTTTTTATATGCGGATTAGGAGAGGCGAAGCTCTAAGCAAAACCAAGTTTTCCTGACGGAAAACTACTACGACTGAAAGTCGCTATCTAAAACCCCAGATCCTAAATTAATTAAATTAAAGTACTACTAGTACGAATTTTTTTAAATAAAATAAAAAAGTTAAATTCCAGAGAATAAATAAGTAAGGTGCCATTTTATAAAGGCACTAACGACAAATAATTAGAACTATAAGATAAATAAATTACATAGATTAATTTGAGTTTCTTTTGTTTTAGTTGTATTAATTAGTAAATTATGAAAAATAAGGAGAATATAGTGATTAATAAAATACAAGCGGCTGAAAATGTAACTGATAACACTTCAAAAAAATTAAAAAATGAAAAGCAACATAGTGGTGGAAGATTGCAACGAGTGTCATTAACGGAAAAGCGATTTCTTGATGACGCTGTTCATGCAGCGGCTAGAATTAAAGGGAAAAGATTAACAGCAGAGGAGCGAAGGAAAGTATTATGTGTAGCAAGAGAGCAAATACGTTCTCAACGTAAGGCTGAGCAGATTAAAAATGAAAGAAATAAAGAAAGGTTTGAAGCAGAGTTTGAATGGAAAAAACCAGTGTCATTTCGTCGTTAAAGCATCCATTCATTAATGATGATATTATTATTTTTTATAAGAGGGAATACATGGGGAAATTGAAAACAAAAAATCTTAAGGAAAGTGAGTTTATAAGATATATAGAAACTCATCCAGTTTTTTCAGAGTCTTTATGTAAGAAGCATGGGGTTTCTGTTGTATCACTAGGTTATTCCCTTTATGTCCATAGTAATCATTTTTTTCTGGAGAATGGTTATGTGTCAGATGATATTCATTATGACATGGTTAAAAATAACTTAATCATCATGAAACCAACTCTTAAACGATTTTATAAAAGAACAAGGCAGGTAGATTATAATGATTATACTTTTATGTCGGGGATTAAAGAGCATCAAGACTATTGTATGTTATTAACGCTTTGTTGCTATCATTGGATTGCCGATGTGTTCACTGTCTATAATCATAGTAAAGGGAGTGATATAGTCATTGACGTTGCCAATGAGCTTTTACAAAGAAGCATTGACTACTTTTCAATTGAACATCAAAACGTAGTTGAATGTTTTAATGAGTTAAAACATAAGTTCCCACATTATAGAAAGCGATAAGAATAATTACTTAAATGTCGGATCTTTTGTAAAAGTCGATTTGACGATAAAGTTCTATTGTTGTATATGATCCATATATAACCGATAAGAGGAACGATTATGGATGACATATCAGAAAAGCAAAAAAACAGAACTAAGCCACGTATTAAAAAGACATTAGAACAGCAGTTGGCTTCAGCTCAGATGCGTTTAAATCGCTTACAACATAAATCCAAGCAAGAAACTAAACAGATTGAAACTCGTCAGAAGATCATTCTAGGTGCAGAAGTTGCTAAAGCATTAGATTGTGATGTTTTCACGGTTGATAAGGAACTGGTTTTAGGAATGCTGTTGGAGACCCCAAATCTACATCCTGACGATAAGGTGAGATTTAGAAAAAATGGGTTGTTATTTCTGGCTAGCATTAAAGGTAGAAAAACTTAATATAATCTTCAATATTTAATTTGACATGCAAACAATAATATTTTAATTAACATCATGTGTTGATTGCTAAATTAGCAACTTAACATGTTCAATCCTTATGTCATATAATACATTTTTTCACGTCCTGACAACATACCTCCCTATTTAACCCTTATAGGTCGGTTGTTGTTTTTTATTTTTCTTAATTAATGGCATGTTTCTTTAAAAATTTTTGACAAATACTTTTTTTAATTGTATTTTATAAATACTACTACAGATGAATAACTCCATATTCAATCTTGTAAATCTGCGGTGGTTTTAATAAAGTCAGAAAGTTCTCTTCCAGTTAAAGGGTTGGGTTTATCCCAGCCCTTTTTCTTTTAAAATAATCATCAATTATCTAAGTATCCATTAAATTGAAAGTATTATTTATCATCCAATAGAAAAAATCTTGTTTTTCCTCTGTGTTTTTTTGTGCTTTAAAGGTCGTCCGTTTATCGGTTAAGTTTAGATAAAGTTTTATTTGGTATTGTTTTATATGATTTATCCGCTATCTATTTTATATCTTTCAAGTTAACCAAGGAGATATAAAGGAAATGAAAAAAACAGTATTAATTAAAAACAAAAAAAGTAAAAAAGGTTTCTCTCTTTTAGAGCTATTACTTGTTTTAGGTATTATCGCAGCCTTAGTTGTAGCGGCTTTTATAGTATATCCTAAAGTACAGGCATCACAGAGAGCACAGGCTGAAAGTAATAACATCGCAACGATACAGGCTGGTGTGAAAGCACTCTTCACTTCTGCCTCCAGTTTTACTGGATTAACTAACTCTGTTGCTGTTCAGGCGAAGATATTCCCGGATAACATGTTGAGTGGTTCTGGTTCAGCCGCTAAGCCCATCAATGCTTTCAAAGGAGATGTTACATTGGCTGCGGATAAAACTGGTCCGTCAGGGGCGGATGGTTCTTCATTTACTATCACCTATTCAAACGTTCCCGCATCTGAATGTACCAAAATTATCACTGCGGCAGCAGGAAACTTCTACACGGCTGGTGTAGGAACGGCAGGTAATGTTAAAGCAGCAGGTGGAGTTTTAAATGTGGCGTCTGCTGCTACAGAGTGTGATAAAGGTGGAAACAGTAATAAGTTGATTTTCACGTCCATATAAATTGTTTTTCTCTCTCGTGTAATAATCTCACCATCACAGTGAGATTATTATTTTAATAATAAGTATCATTTTCTTAGAATACATCCAGTAGCCCGTCCGTCTAATTTTCATACATGCTTTCTATATTTGTGTTTTTGCGGCCTTGATTTATTTTACACCTCTGTTAATTGTAGGGTTATATATTTTATTATGTGAGGTGGGAAATGAAAATGTTTGGTATAAAAAAGGGGTTTTCACTATTGGAGCTGATCCTTGCTCTAGGCATCGGCAGTGCAATAGCTTTAATAAAATTCCAAGATATGAAAGTTGAACAAGAGGATTTAGTTGCTAAAACAGCAGGGGAACAAATTAAACAATTAGGTGAGGCGGTTAATGGCTATATCAGTATGAGATATGATAAGTTATCTACACTCACATCAAGCAGTAACCAGAGTAGTGATCCGGGACCAAGAACCTGTGATTCTACAGGCTGTGAAATTGATTACCATACTCTTGTTAATGAGGGGTTATTACCCGCGTCATATAACGGGAATAACATATATAAGTCTCCCTATAAAATTATACTTAAACGCGAAGGAACCGTGCCGAACTATGTTATCAACGGTTTGATCACGACATCATCAGCATGGATTGAAGGTGGGCACATCCGTTATGACCTTCTTGGTAAAGCAATGCAGGTAGCTGGCGTTGATAGCGGGATAACAAAGGATTCGACTTCTGTCGCAGGTTTTCAAAGCCAGTGGAATGAGAAGAACACTACGTTTAATAATATTACCAGAGATGGCTTGCTTGCTTTTAGAGTTGGTTATAATAGTGCATTATATGCTCTTTATCTTCGCCGTGACGGAACACTACCTATGACCGGCAACCTGAATATGGGCGGTCATAGCATCACTAATGTAAAGGACATTACAGCGGCAGGGGCAGGGAGTTTTGGTGGTAATATTACATCGAATGGAAATATAAATGCAGCACATGAAGTTATCGCACATAATGGATATGGGGATACAATTACATTAGGGGGTGATGCATCAGGGGAGGATTATGAAATAAGATTAAGTAATGGGGTAAGGCCATTAAGCATTTATTCTCCTAATGCTGCTAATTATACAACAGTATTACAAGTGTGGAAAAACGCAAAAATACAGCAACGCCTTGCGACTAATGGTCTTGATCCTAATGAATTGCCTTCAGGCTGGAGTGGTGGTCTAAGAACTAATGATGTTTATGCTGCCGGAACAGTTGGTGCAGGCTCTGGAGGCGCTGTTAATGCTTATTTGAACAGTGCTGGTAATATTTACGCTTCCAATGACATTAATGTAGGGCATCAGGTCAATACTCAATATGTTTGGGCATCAGGAAACCTTAACTCTAACTACATTCATTCAAATGGTAATATTGATGCTGATGGTAGACTTAATGCCGGGGAGTTTTTATACATAAATGGAAAAGCAAATGTAGGGTCGGGTTGCTCTCCAAATGGTTTACAGGCAACTGCATCAAATGGATTACTATTATCATGTGTTAGTGGTAAATGGGTTAAAGCCTCTGGAACTTCAGGATTTTTTACAATGAACAAAGGCGTTTGCTTGGTTAATAACCCGGAAACAAATGCCTGCTCATGTCAGTCAGGAACTATAGCGAAAGAATTGTTTTATACAACATCAACTGAACAGTTAGGTGGTGGTAGTCATGGTGGCGGCACAACAGTGGTTAAAGATAGAATATTATATCAATGTAGATAAGGATGATTGTCTTATTATACTTGATTTTATCTTAATTTATGCAAGATAAATTTGATTTCCATCGGGATGTAATTATATATTTAATGCATCCCGATTTTATAACAGTTTTTTATGTTTTACATTTCAGGGGAACTTAAACCAAAAAATAACAGGAGTGATTTATGAATAAGAGAATATTAGTATTGTCAGCTTTATTTTGTTTTTCAACTATGTCCCATGCTAGTGAACCAAAGTATGCTTTTCCACAGTCAGATAAACAGGTAGTTTCAAAGATTAAAATAAAAAATGCACCATTGAATTATGATAAATATGGCCATGGTGAGGTTCTTGCTAATGGAGAGTGGGTTAAAGGAAATTCTGGTAGTCAAAATAAAAATTGATAGACTTACTTATTTTTAATAAATAGTTCGATGGGGATATAGGTAAAGCGAGATAATTAGATAAAACTTAAATAGTAACTTGACTTAAGAATAAAGAGTGCTATATCTATTTATAGCTAACATGTTTTTATTTTGGCTGCCAGATGCTTTAATTTTTTCGCTCACATAGATATAAGATCGTTATATACCTTGTCCTGATATTCAGAAATATAACATTCCTTTTTTATTAGATACTACAAGGCGTCAGGAACTTGGTTTGATCCTCCTCACTTTATTGAGGATTGAATTTATTCTTGATCGGTAGTAATGATGATTTTAAACAAATTCAAGTGTATTTGACATCCGATGTTTAATATTACATCCAGTAAAATATACTTTCGAATATTTACTTCATGAATTGTCTGATATGCTTCATATATGGGATATGTACCCTACCCAATGTGTAGTTCCCTTAACGGTAAAAGAAAGGGCCTTTTGGCCCTTTTCTCTTTTATTTGCCACTTAAAACTTCATTTATATTTGTAGCACGAATATATCTCGCAGGATTACTCATCTGATCTTTGAGTGAGATAAAGTGTGCATTACCACAAGTAATTTTCGCCTCTTCTTCATTACCAAGACCAATGTGTTTACTTTTTGTTTCTACAACAAAGTAAATATGTTCTTCACCATTGTCTTCAATAACTAATGCCCAGTCAGGATTGTAAGTCCCTAATGGTGTCGGGATTTTAAACCATCCCGGCAGCTTCACATAAAGCTTAACTTCATTCTGTTCTTCGAGTTCCTGAGCGAAACGGCCTTCGACTTCAGAATCTTTAGGAACGTATTCGTAAACTGACTTAGACGAGGTTTCAAACAGATTACGGGCATATCCCGTCAGTTCTTTATCCATAAACAGGCTTTGCGCATATACCTCGCCTTTCAGTGGATAATATTTAATACCATCAACAATAGACAAGCGCTTGCAGTAGTTTATTCTGGTGATAGCTTCACTAATAAACTGCTGTGGATTTTTAGCAAAATCAGCGAGTCTTCCACTCTCTTTCAGGATGGTGCTTAAACTGCGTTTTGTCAGTCCGGTTTTTTCCTGTAGAACACCAAGAATATCTGGCAATGGCTGCTCTGCAACATCAATTATAGTGCTTGTCGTTCCATTTGACTGAGCTTCAACACCAAGACCTGACTGGCTTTGTTTTATGGTGGCTTTACTGAAACTGACCATTGCTTTTGCTACAGGCTGCATTTCAGAAAGTGATTTCGTACAGGATTTGATCAATTCGTCTTCGTCAAATGCCAGTCGGTACAGCGTTTTTTGACAAATGCGCTGCCATAACGCTTCGAATTCAGGGCTGTTTAAGACCTCTTTCCGGTATTTGATTACTTTACGCTCATCAGCATTATTTATATTGAGTCGTCCTGATGATTTACGCAGGATAGATTCAATTTGCTCCTGAAGGGGAAGGAACTTTTCGCTAACAGTAAAAGTGCCATCGAAAAGAGTCTCTTTCAGTGTTTTGGTGATTTTCCCGGTTTTTTCCAGATAACCTTCAGCATGTAGTTCAGACCATAGCTCCTGTGAAGCCATGATACCTACAACTTGTGAGGAATCAGAGAAGATCAGATGGGCAAACGCATCTTTTTCGATGATACCAAAACGGATGCCTGTTTCATTCTCAATTTCAGACTGTAAGCGCTCAGCGTAGGCTTGATAATTTTCACTGGCAACGACGGTCAGAATGTTAATGCTGTCATCACGAACACGTTCACCCTCTTGGTTAACGCACAGGCGAAGACCACGGCCTAAAGTCTGGCGGCGTTCTCGTTCACTTCCCATCTCTCGAAGGCTACAGATCTGGAATACATTGGGGTTATCCCAGCCTTCTTTCAAAGCAGAGTGTGAAAAAATAAACCTCACCGGATTCGAGAAACTTAAAAGCTTCTCTTTATTTTTCATGATGAGATTATAACCACGTTCCGCATTTTCGCGGCCTGCATTATTGCTTTCGCTTGTTTCAGCCCATGCACCTTTTTTATCAATGGAGAAATAACCATCATGAACGTCTTTAGCATGTTCTGGATGAGAAGGGAGTAAATCTTTATAGGCAGGACTTTTGATGGCTTTAAGGTATTCTTCCTCAAAGATACGGGCATATTCACCCGGCTCACGTTGTCCTTCTTCAGTGAACTGACGGTAGAAATCAACCTTATCGATGAAAAACAGGGTAAGAACCTTGATTTGCTGAGTATTCAGGCGAAGTTCTTTATCCAGATGTTCACGGATTGTACGTCTGATCATATGACGCTGGATAAGCATTGGGTCAATATCACCTACGATATCACCTTCTTTCATATAGTAGGTATTAGAAGGCGTTTCCAGTGTAAGATAACCCTCTTTGCCAGTTCGGATCTCGCTTATCCGATAACCCTGATAAATATCACGTCCTGTTTCGACATCGAGTGTCATACCGTCATATACGGTAATCTCTGAACGATTTACGTTCCCTTTTTTATCGGCAATATCAACAAGAACAGTACCGCTGATAACATTTTTCTTACTATTAATACTGACCAGTTTCACATAAGGACTGTTGCTTGCATTCTGGACTTCAAGCCCGGCAACCTCGATCTGTTTGACCAGTTTTTGGTTGTAAGCATCAATGGCATCAAGGCGGTACACCATATGATGTTTATGAATATGTGTTGCTGAATAGCGTAAGGTGAACATGGGGTGCATAGCATCAAGTGCGGTTTTACCCGCACCGTTCAAGCCACCATCAACACTTTGCGGTTCATCGACAATGATAATTGGACGTGTAGCACGGATTAAATCAATGGGCTTATCCAGATCGTCCACAGTTGTTTTTTCACTGGACTGATAGAGCTTGTTAACATCTTTTTTGTTAATCGCACCCACCGTCATTACCATGATCTGCATAACAGAACTGGTTGCAAAATTTCGAACATCCGCAGGTTTTGCCGAATCATAAAGATAGTATTCGTATGGGATACCCGCAAACAGGCTTTTAAAATGTTCTTCAGTGATTTGTAGTGTTTTATAAACGCCTTCCTTGATGGCAACGGAAGGAACAACAATAATAAATTTACTCATGCCGTAGCGTTTGTTCAACTCAAGCATGGTGCGAAGGTAAACATACGTTTTACCTGTCCCTGTTTCCATTTCGACAGTAAAATCATGGCTGTCGAGCACAGGTGAAGGTGGAAGCTGGTTTTTTAACTGAACATTGTTCAGATTTTTAAGCAGTACATCATCTTCGGGTATTTGTGGGTTAACAGGCATTGAACCCGTAGAACCTTCAAATGAGAGAGCGCCCTGAGCTGGAGCCAGCACAGTCATTTCGCTTTCCCATTTTTCCTGACCTTCAAATAGATCGCAGACCGATGTTATCGCGTTTTTCTGGTATGTAAGGTCTGATTCAAAATGTAGTTTCATCTCATTCCCTTACAGGCTGTGCAGGTTAGTCAGGCCGTGTTGTTCCAGAATGGCGCAAAGATTTGTTTTAGCAACGTTATTTTCAAATGCGTCATCAAGAAAATAGCAGACAGTATCTTTGCCAGCCTTCAAACTCTTATGCCAGTCGATGATCCCCTTGGTCAGTACCTCAACAGAAGAGGCAGGGATTTGACGGGTAAAGCAGGTAAACAATTTGCCACCATCAACACAAGAAACAGTTAATTCATCAAACTGACGGGTTTCAACGTTTACACTCAGATCAATACCACGCTTAAGCATCAGTTCAGTCAGCAAATCTTCTTCACTACGGCCTTCAAGGATTGGGCTTACATAAGCATCAAGCTGTTGTGAAAGTGTTTCGGCAGAGGCTTCCCACGGACGAATGTTAGATGTATCGAGTTTAAACACACGAAAACCGACATCACCATTCCAGTCGGGGTTTCCATCTTTTACTTTCTTACCTGATTCGATAAGACGATATTTTGTTAATTCTGAGATAGTCATAAACTCAGATTTATTGCTTGGCTCGGGTAATTGGATGAGCATGTAATGAATGTTACTATTATTTTTTGAATTGCTTTTCAACACTGCATGGCCAGTTGTTCCTGAACCAGCGAAAAAGTCTAAAACTATATCGTTAGAACTTCTACAAATCCAGTTGATGATTCGTTCTAACAAATCAGTATTTTTTTCGGTGTCGAAAATAGTTTCATTTCCGCTTAAAGAAATATCCATCCAGTTATCGCTTAGTATTTTTCCATCACTTGGTGGAACATAATACTGAACAACATCCTCATCGTTCTTACGAACGAAATTTAATTTTTTATTTGTTGATGTAAGATTATCAAAAAACCAATCGTCAAGACTCATCTGTTGAGACTTTTTTTCTAAGAAAAAGCGATAGTTTTCTATGGCTTCAGCTGTTCTGTTTTTTTCCCATCGCCATTGGCCTTTTTCGGGAGTTATACCAAATAATTCATAACGCATTGTTGGCCTATCTGTTCCTCGCCAAAAGGTGTCCCATTTCCCCGGTTTTTGTTCAAGGTGAGATTGGCTTAGTTTGGGAAGCCGAGATAAGCTGTTTTTTGAATATAAAAGTATATATTCATGTCCCTGAGATAATGCACTCACATCTTCAAACTGGGCTTGGACATTTTTAATGCCTCTGCGTACGGCAATTGTATTTCTATAACATTCCTCTCCAAAAATATCATCCATTATTATTTTTAAGTTTGATACTTCATGCGAATCAATTGAAACAAAAATAAACCCATCAGAGTGCAATAGGTTTTTCGCTAGCTTGAGTCTTGGATACATCATGTTCAGCCATGACGTATGAAATCTTCCACTAGTTTCAGTATTAGTACTGATTTTATTACCGTTAATTACTTGACCGGTAAAATTTAAATATTTACTTAAATTATCTCTATAATCATCAGAATAAATAAAGTCTTGCCCAGTGTTGTAAGGAGGATCAATATAAATAAGCTTAATTTTTCCGGCATAACTTTTTTGAAGAAGCTTTAACACTTCAAGGTTATCACCTTCGATCATGAGGTTTTTGGTGTTATGCCAATCAACGCTTTCATCTTTACATGGGCGTAAGGTGCCACGAGAAGGCGTGAGAGCAAGCTGACGCGCCTGACGTTTACCATGCCAGTTCAGTCCATAACGTTCTTCTTTCTCGTCTACATTTGCGCCCAAAAGTTGCTTCAATACATCAAAATCGATGCTTCCTTCGCTAAATGCTTCAGGAAACAATGATTTAAGTTTGGTGATGTTATCAGCAGTGATATCCATTGATTGTAGTTCGGGCATTTCAGGCGAAATTTTGTTCATTGACCATTCCACGTATCTGTATCAGGTTACTGTATGATGACGTTATTTTACGGTAAATAGTTCATTTCATCAATGAACAGCGTGCTATGAATTTCTTTTTAAATCATTATGTTAATGCTTTTGTTGAATGTTTTGTCCTCATATTAGTACAATTAGCTTTTCTGCGTCTTCTAAAAATTATCAGGATGTAATAATGGCTAAACTGAACAAGAAGCAACTTTCTTTACTCAAGGAAATGCCTGCAGAACAACTAATGCAAATAATTTGTGAAATTGCTGATGATAATAGTCAGGTAAAATCATTTATTATCAATCAATATCTATTGACTCCAGAAGAACTCCTGAAGAAGGTTGAAAGCGAATATAAAAGGAAAATAAAGTCAAAACGTTTCTATGATTATTATGAGGCTGCTGGTTTCTTTGAGGGTTTATACAAGAGCATTATATTACCTCTCGAAAAAACGGTGTCAGCTCGGCCAGATAAAACAGAGGTATGTTGCCATAATTTATTGATCTCTTTTGATAAAGTCAGCGAAATCGCTGATACATCAGATGGTTCATGGATGAACTATTATAATGGTGTGGTCGAGATATGGTTAAAATCCCTAGCTCTGCAAAAAAACAAAGGCATTGATGATATAGCAGATAAAATTTTTTCCGTTCTTAGTGGCGAGGTTTATTTTAACTTTAATATCTTTGACAAGTATAAAAAGGAGCTTGGATATAATGTTATTCGTGCTTTAAGAGAAAAGCTTCTGGACGCAGGTGATGTGAATTCTGCTGTTGAGCTAAGTTTGTATATCAGGGATGTTGATTTCATCAGACAATGCTTTGATAAAATAAAATTTAACCAACCAGAATATGTCATTAAGTTTGCTGAATTGCTGATAGATGAACTGTGTGCAGGGGAAGCGATTCTTGTTCTTAATCAAATTAAAGATGATAAAACCGTTGATCATGCAGGGCTTCGTGATAAATGGGCTGAGGTGTTCGCTTTGGCTCTGATTGAAGAGGGGGAGGTTCAGCAGGCAAAAACAATTTGCCTTGATGGATTTAAGAACAGGTGTGATGTTGTTTTTTATAAAATATATAATAGAGTAGAGAAAGTTAATGACTCACTGGGTTTATTTTCTGGCATAGCAAAGAGCAAAGGTTTCCCCTTTGTTGTACTTTTTTTGTCAGCGATAGATAATTATGGAAAGCTTGATTCGGAAATAATGAATGCGAGTAAAAATGAAATTAAAGATATGATGGTTTTATTACGAGGTTCTTTTATTCGGTCCTTATCAAGTGAGCTTTACAGGCATGGTTACGCATGTCCTGCAACTCTTCTTCGTAGAGTGCTGGTAGAGGACAGTATTAGCCGCAGTCAGAGCAAGTACTACACCTACGCGGCATCTGACATGAAAAAAAGTATTGATTATAGTAAAAATATCGTATGGACTGAAAAAGTCCCTTCAACAGAAGAATATTTCAAATCGCTATTTGTCGAGCATAAAAGAAAATATGCACTCTGGGAAATGATGCTGGACAAAATTGATGGTTTAGCTATAGAGAAAGATTCAGTATCATATTCAGCATAAATTTCAATCGGTAATATTTGAAGTTTTTAGGCATGAAGTAGATATTGAAAGGCCACTAAGGGCCTTTCCTTTTATTTATTGGAAGCAAACTCAAACGGCCTGACCATACCGTTGCTGTTAGCATCAAGGAAATCAGCCCACCACTGGAGCATCAGTCGGCGCTGGTCAAGGTGTTTAGCCTTATGGGTATAAGCAGCACGGACGCTGTTGCTTTCCTTATGACTCATCTGAAGCTCTACAGCGTCTTCTGACCACAAACCTGACTCAATTAAGGCACTACAGGCCAGCGTGCGAAAACCGTGCCCGCAGATGTCCTGCTTCGTGTCATAGCCCATATTGCGAAGGGCTTTGTTGATGGTATTTTCGCTCATGGGCTTAAACGAGTCATAACAGCCAGTAAAGATTAATCCATCATCATGGCCTTCTTCATAAGTCAGTTGTCGGATCTCTTTGAGTATCTTCATGGCCTGCTTACAAAGGGGAACGAAGTGCTTACGCTTCATTTTAGCCCCACGAGTTGAATGTTTGACGTTTTCAATCGCTTCACGCTGTTCGGGTATCACCCATAACTTACTTTTGAAATCAATTTCTGACCAGCGAGCGAAACGCAGCTCACTGGAACGAATGAAAATCATCATATTGAGCTGTATTGCCAGTATGGTTAACCTGCGGCCTTTGTATTCGGCAATTTTTTTCAGTAGTTGGGGTATTTCTTCCAGTTCCAGTGCGGGGCGGTGTTCAGTCTGCGGTTTCTGAATAGCACCTTCCATATCATAGGCCGGGTTATGACGTATAAGTTTCTGCTGAACAGCATGACGCAGGATCGCAGTAATGTATTGTTGAATGCGCATGGCAACTTCAAGATAGCCAAGTGCCTCAACCTTTTTCACTGGAACCAGCAGATCACCCGTATCCAGTTCGGCAACATCTTTATCGCCAATTGTCGGGAAGACATAGGTTTCAAGGCGCTTCCATACGGAATCACCATAATCTTTAGACCATTTTGTTTTCGTGGAGAACCAAGCTTTAGCGACTACGCTGAAAGAGCGTGTTTTATCACGTTTAGCTTTTAGCTCTTTAACTTCTGCCTGTTTCTTGGCATTAGGGTCAATGCCCTGAGCAAGAAGCCTTCTGGCTTCATCACGGCGTTGTCTTGCGTCAGAAAGAGAAACAGCAGGGTAAACACCAATAGAGAAGAGTTTTTGCTTCCCTTCAAAACGGTAGGCCATTTGCCAGTATTTGGAACCCTTCGGGGTAACGCGAAGGAACATACCAAAGCCATCAGTAAGCTTGTATTCCTTCTCAAGGGGTTTGGCATTTTTTGCTTTAATATCAGTCAGTGACATGAAAAAATCCCCTCGATTGTTGGTAAAAGGCAAATCGAACCAGCATTACCAGCATTTTTACCATCAAAATGATATGGCTTCGAGTGGTTTTTAGTGAACGAGGGTGAACGACTGAAGAGGGATAACCGATTGATAGAAATGCAGAAAGCAGACGTTAGTGAACGTCTGCTTCCTTGAAAATGGCTCCTCTGACTGGACTCGAACCAGTGACATACGGATTAACAGTCCGCCGTTCTACCGACTGAACTACAGAGGAATCGTGTGAACGAGGCGCATACTACTGGCCCGGCATTTTTGTGTCAACACTAAAATTAACCTGCTGATTCAAATGGCTAAATTTAGCTCAACACGTTGTTTTAGTGAACAATGCGCCGCTCGTCTTCGTCCTGCAGGCCATTTTCACGTCTGCGCGCCAGCGGATCCTGGCGGTAAAAATGGCAAAAACGTTGCCACAGGGCCGGGAAGCGGGGCGCGAACAGTTCAGGCGCGCTGAAAAAATATTCCGAAAGGACGGCGAAGCATTCCGCGGGATCGGTGGCGGCATAGGCGTCAATGCTGGCGGCGCTTTCCCCTACCAGATCTATCTCATCCTGAATGTTGTTCATCGCCGCGTGGAGATCGTGCTCCCAGCCGGCGACTTCGCGCAGTGGGATCAGCGGCACCCCGCTGGCCCGATCGCCATTCCGCGCATCAAGCTTATGCGCCACCTCATGCACCACAAGGTTAAAGCCTGACGCATCAAAGGAGTCCTGAATATCCAGCCAGTTCAGCACTACGGGACCCTGCTGCCAGCTTTGCCCCGACTGCACCACCCGCTGGTTGTGGACCAGACCAATATCATCCTCCCATTCATCATCCACGACAAAGGGGGCAGGGTAGATCAGCACTTCGTGAAAACCGTCCAGCCACTCAATCCCCAGCTCAAGTACCGGCAGGCAGAAGAGCATAGCTATCCGCGCCTGGTGCAACGGAGTCAGTTCCAGCCCCTGAAGCGCCACCAGACGTTTTTGCTGTAAGAAACGGGCAGCCATCTGCGTCAGCTTGTGCTGCTCAGCGGGCGAAAGGTGGGCTAAAACCGGAATGGCAAGCGCTTGCTCCCAGGGCATCTCTGCGTTGCCGGACTCATCATCTGCTTTCCAGGGCCATTTAAACATCATATTGCTCGCAAAGTCGTCACTTGAACACGATTACCGAAACGGGAGCTATTAAAATGCCAAAGATCCTGGCATTATAGCAACCACAACAGCGGAGAGATGCCGGAGCGGCTGAACGGACCGGTCTCGAAAACCGGAGTAGGGGCAACTCTACCGGGGGTTCAAATCCCCCTCTCTCCGCCAACTATTCTTTCTCTGACCATTCCCCTTCAATAACACCGTTAGCTTCAGGTATAACGCCTGCGCTGGGGTATCGCCATCATCATCGTCCTGGTTTCAGCGTAAAGACGCGGTAGTGCGCCTTGTCCTTTTGTGGTCTTACCGCCGCAATTTGCCCGAACGAGCTTAAACGCATCATAAAGAGGGAAGGTACGCCTGGAAAGCGGCAATGTTGAAAAGAGTGATCTCAACGGAGCGGGAACAAGAAAAAGCCCGCTGAGCGCGGGCTTTGATGGGGATCAGAACTGGTAAACCAGACCGAGGGCCACGATATCATCGGTCGAGATACCGTTGTTGCGGTAGAAGCGGTCGTCTTCATCCAGCAGGTTGATTTTGTAATCCACATAGGTGGACATATTCTTATTGAAGTAGTAGGTCATGCCGATGTCGACATACTTGACCAGATCCTTGTCGCTATAGCGAGAATAGTTGTAAAGATCTTTCCCCTTCGATTGCAGATAGGCCACGGATGGACGCAGCGGTAAATTATACTCATCGAACTGGTACTGGGCGACGACTTCAAAGTTCTGCGTCTTGTTGGCAATAGCGCCGTTGCCGTAGAAGGTCATGTTGCGGGTTTCCGCATACATGGCGGCCAGATAAATGTTGTTGGCGTCATATTTTGCGCCGACGGTCCAGGCCTCGGCTTTATCACCGTTAGCGTAAATATGGCTGCTGCGTGCTGCCGCCAGCTGGTTATGGGTACGGTCGGAAGCCGAGTAGGCGGCCCCGAAGCTGATGCCCATATCGAGATCGTAGTAGCTGGAGATACCAAACCCGTCGCCATTTTCCCGCGCCAGTTTACGAGCGCCGCCGTTGTTTGTGCCTTCGCCAGAACCGGCGTTTTCATTATTCCCCTGATACTGCAGGGCGAAATGCAGGCCGTCGACGAGGCCGAAGAAATCGCTGTTACGGTAGGTGGCCACCCCGTTGGTGCGGCCGGTCATGTAAACGTCGGTCTGAGTGTAGGTATCGCCGCCGAATTCCGGCAGCATATCAGTCCAGGATTCGATGTCGTACACCACGCCGTAGTTACGGCCATAGTCCAGTGAGCCATAGTCAGCAAACTTCAGACCGGCGAAGGCCAGACGAGTCCATGAATTCGCGCCTTCTCCTTCGCTGGTGTTCGCTTTGACATTGTATTCCCACTGACCGTAGCCGGTTAACTCGGAAGCGATCTGCGTTTCGCCTTTGATGCCTAAGCGAGCATAGGTCTGGTCGCCGTCCTCGCTGGTGTCGTCAGAGAAGTAACGCAGGCCGGCGACTTTCCCATAAAGGTCCAGTTTGTTGGCGTTGTTGTTATAAATTTCTGCAGCATTAACGGCATTGACCATGAGTAATGCCGGTACCATGAGTGCCAGTACTTTTCTTTTCATTATATATTCCCTTTTAATAATAATTTCTGTGAATTATGACAATCCCTCCGGAATGCCTGTCAGATACTAACGACTAAGTTCATTTTTATTTAAAATAAAATATGTAAATAAATAATGTAAGATATTACAAAATATTTCTATGTGGTTCATTATATTAAATTTAAATGAATCTGTTTTAATGATTATTTTGTTGTATAGCAATAGGTTATGTTGCTGTGTTGCGATCGCGGTTAACTAAATGAAATTATTTGTATAAATTTACAGTGAGCTGGTTATTCAGCCTTTAAATATAATTTATTAGTCAATGCCGCCGGCGGATTGATAATTACACTACGCGGCATGGCTGGGTGTCGTTAATGTTTAAGCCCGCGGGTAAAGAATAAAAAAAACCACCCCTGCGTATTTCCATGGGCAGAATAAGTGATAAGTGGGTGCAGAAGACAAGGATGAAACTGCTGCCTGTGGCGCAGCATGGCGGTATAATGTGATGAGCGTCACGTTTTTGAGTGGCGGTAGTATGATTTGTCACGGAGAGGAATGAGATGGAAGAGCAGGCAAAACGCAGCCCGGGCGGCAAACTTGCGCTATGGGCGTTGTATGCCTTTTGCGGATATTGTGTCTGGGTCATTGTGCGTTACTGGTGGGTGGTGGGAAAAATTCACAGCGTCCCCGGCGCCAGTGCGGAGGGCGACTTTGGCACCATGGCAGGGAAATGGCTTGGCGCCCTGTTGGGAATGCTGGTGCTCGCCGGCATTGGCGCGATCCTCGGCGCTGTCGTCTGGTATACACGGCCCTCCGGAAGCGGGCGGGATCATCGGTCGTAAAGTTGCTATGCTCGAGGCTGACCTACAGATAAAGGAACGCCTATGAACCTGGTTGACTGGCAGCAGCGATTTGAGCACTGGATATTGACGCATCACGCCCGGGAGGATGCGGCGCACGATCTGTCCCATTTTCGTCGCGTCTGGGCCACCGCCACCCGGCTGGCCGCCGGGGAGGAGGAGGTCGACGGACTGGTGCTTCTCACGGCCTGCTATTTTCATGACATTGTCAGTCTGCCTAAAAATCATCCGGAGCGAAGCCGCTCCTCGATGATGGCTGCCGAGAAAACCCTGGCTATTTTGCAGTCGTCGTTTGCCGATTTTCCCGCAGACCGGTATGCGGCGGTCAGCCACGCTATTGAGGCGCACAGCTTCAGCGCGGCGATCCCGCCGCGCACGCTGGAGGCGAAAATCGTCCAGGACGCCGACCGTCTTGAGTCGCTGGGGGCGATAGGCCTGGCGCGGGTCTTCGCCGTCGCCGGCGCCCTGAACACCATTCTGTTTGATGCCGACGATCCTTTCGCCGACCGGAGAGCGCTGGATGACAGAAAATATGCCCTCGACCATTTCCAGTGCAAGCTCCTGCGCCTGCCGGAAACCATGCAGACCGCCGGAGGAAGGGCTATGGCGCAGCATAATGCGCGCTTCCTCGTCGAGTTTATGGCCAAGATCAGCGCGGAGCTGAAGGGGGAACCCCTGGCGCTGGATGAGGCGGTTTTACGCCGCTTTGCACCGCAGCCGTCAACCGACCAGTGATTTATGGTACTCTCTGCAAAAATCGTCCGCGCTGGTTGAGGATATGCCACAAAAGTTAAGCAAGGAAAACAGGTCGTTGTCATTGACGGAACAGGCCGGTGAAGAGGCTCAGGCGCTGCTGCGCCAGCTGATGACGATCTACGATGTGAAAACGCTGGTCGCCGAACTGGTGAGCGTCGGGGAGCAGCACTGGAGCGCGGCGATCCTCAAGCGCGTGGCGGCCCTCAGCCGCGCGGCAGCGCGTTTGCGTCCGCAGGAGGTCGCTCATCTGGCGACGCTGCTGCCGTCGCCGCCGGCCCATCATCCGCACTATGGATTCCGCTTTGTCGATCTGTTTGCCGGTATCGGCGGGATCCGCAGCGGTTTTGAAGCTATCGGCGGGCAGTGCGTCTTTACCAGCGAGTGGAACAAGCATGCGGTGCGCACCTATAAGGCCAACTGGTATTGTGATCCGCAGCAACACCGTTTCAATGAAGATATTCGCGATATCACCCTCAGCCATCGCCCCGACGTTAGCGATGACGAGGCGGCGCAGCATATCCGCGAGACTATCCCGCAGCATGATGTGCTGCTGGCCGGCTTTCCCTGCCAGCCTTTCTCACTCGCCGGCGTGTCGAAAAAAAATGCCATGGGTCGCGCCCACGGCTTTGCCTGCGAAACCCAGGGGACGCTGTTTTTTGATGTGGTGAGAATTATCGCCGCCCGTCAGCCGGCGATCTTTGTGCTGGAGAATGTCAAAAATCTCAAAAGCCACGATCAGGGGCGGACCTTCCGCATCATCATGCAGACGCTGGATGAGCTGGGGTATGAGGTCGCTGACGCCGGGCATAGCGGGCCCGACGATCCGAAGGTGATCGACGGGCGCCATTTCTTACCGCAGCACCGGGAGCGCATCGTGCTGGTGGGCTTCCGTCGCGATCTGCAGCTGCACGAGGGGTTTACGCTGCGCGATATCGCGGCGCTGTACCCGGCGGTTCGGCCAACATTTGGCGAGCTGCTGGAGCCGACGGTGGATGCCAAATTTATCCTCACGCCGGTACTGTGGAAATATCTTTATCGATATGCCCGCAAGCATCAGGCGCGGGGCAATGGCTTTGGTTATGGCCTGGTGGACCCCGCCAATCCCCACAGCGTGGCCCGGACGCTCTCCGCCCGCTACTATAAAGATGGCGCCGAAATTCTCGTCGATCGCGGCTGGGACCAGCCGCTGGGCGAGACGCATTTTGACGATCCGCAGAATCAACAGCGGCGTCCTCGTCGGCTGACGCCGCGGGAGTGCGCCCGGTTGATGGGTTTCGAATCGCCTCAGGGGGCGCGTTTCCGCATCCCGGTGTCGGATACCCAGGCCTATCGTCAGTTCGGCAACTCGGTGGTGGTTCCGGTCTTCGCCGCGGTGGCGAAGCTCCTGGCCCCGCGCATCGCTCAGGCGGTGGCGCGTCGCGAAGCGGGTGATAACGATGGCGGATGTTCACGATAAAGCCACGCGCAGTAAAAATATGCGGGCTATCGCCACGCGCGATACGGCGATCGAGAAGCGGATAGCGGCGCTGTTGACTCAGGCGGGATTCACCTTTGTTGCCCAGGATCGCGAGCTGCCGGGACGCCCTGATTTCGCTTTACCCGATTACCGTTGCGTCATCTTTACCCACGGCTGTTTCTGGCATCACCATGACTGTTACCTGTTTAAGGTGCCGGCCACCCGGACGGCGTTCTGGCTGGACAAGATCGCCGGCAACGTGGCGCGCGATGCCCGTGACCGGCAAAAGCTGGCCGAGCAGGGCTGGCGGGTGCTTATCGTCTGGGAATGCGCCCTGCGCGGTCGGCTGAAGCTGAATGACGAGGCGCTCACCGAGCGTCTGGAAGAGTGGATCTGCGGCGCCGGACACGACGCGCAGATCGACACCCAGGGGATCCGCGAACTGGCGCTTATTTCGACGCCTTACAAGGGGTAGCTTCGCTGCGAACCGGGAAGAGATATTTCCCCAGCGTCACCAGCACGACGGCGAAAATAATCACCGCCAGCGCCAGCCACTCGATCAGGGACAGGCTTTCGCCACCGAATCCGGTACCAAGCAGAACCGCCACCACCGGGTTGACATAGGCGTAGCTGGTGGCCACCGCCGGGGTGACATTGCGGATCAAAAACATATAGGCGTTGATGGCAATCAGCGAGCCAAAGATAGCCAGGTAGGCCACAGCGGCGATCCCGGACCACGACGGAACACGGGTTAAGGTTTCGCCGCTCAGCCATGACGCGGCCAGCAGGACGATCCCGGCGGCAAGCATCTCGATTGCCCCCGCCATCATGCCGGTCGGCAGCTCGATCCGCGAGCCGTAAACCGAGCCGAAGGCCCAGCTCAGGGAGCCAATCAGGATCAGCAGCGCGCCCCAGGGGTTGCCGTTCAGGTTGCCGCCGCTGTTAAGCATCACAATACCCGCGAGGCCAATGGCAATCCCCAGCCATTCCAGTTTACGAGTGGCGATGCCGAAAAAGCGGCTGAAGCACAGGGTGAACAGCGGAACGGTGGCGACCATGACCGCGGCGATCCCGGAGGGAACGTGCTGATGTTCGGCCAGGGTGACAAAGCCGTTGCCGACGGCCAGCAGCAAAACCCCGATCAGCGCGGCGTTAAGCAACGGTCCGCGGGCCGGCAGTTTATGGCCGGTGGCCAACAGCCATCCCAGCAGCAGCACGCCGGCAGAGAGAAAGCGAATTCCGGCCATCATCAGCGGCGGCCAGCTGGCGACGCCGACGGCGATGGCGAAATAGGTAGAGCCCCAAATGATATACAGCGCAAACAGCGCCCCGATAAGCGGTAACAGCTGACGGGTAGACATACTTCCTCACGACGGTGCAGAGATAGAAAGGGGACATATAGTAAACGTGAAAACTATCCTGCTGGCGAGCGCTTAATTTGCGTCAGGTTGTTAAATTTATATTGACTAATTGTACCTTGGGCAGCGGCCGTTTTTTAACGCATACTCGAGGGAGACATTGATGAAAAGAGAAGGAAAATCATTTTGGCAGGAAGTAGTCTTTTAACATTACTCGATGATATCGCCACGCTGCTGGACGATATTTCCATGATGGGCAAGCTGGCGGCGAAAAAAACGGCGGGGGTGCTGGGCGACGATCTCTCCCTCAACGCCCAACAGGTGACCGGCGTGCGGGCAAATCGTGAGCTGCCTGTGGTCTGGGGCGTGGCGAAAGGGTCGTTCGTCAATAAAATCATCCTCGTGCCGCTGGCCCTGCTAATCAGCGCCTTCATTCCCTGGGCGATTACGCCGCTGCTGATGTTGGGCGGCGCGTTTCTCTGTTTTGAAGGGGTGGAAAAGGTGCTCCACAGCCTGGAAGCGCGTAAGCACAAAGAGGACCCAGCGCAACGGCAGCAGCGTCTTCAGGCGCTGGCGGATCGTGATCCGCTGGCCTTTGAGCGTGACAAAGTCAAAGGGGCGATCCGCACCGACTTTATTTTGTCCGCGGAAATTGTCGCCATCACCCTCGGCATTGTCGCGGAAGCGCCGCTGCTGAATCAGATCCTCATTCTGTCGGGGATCGCGATTCTGGTCACCGTCGGGGTCTATGGCCTGGTGGGGGTGATCGTCAAACTGGATGACATGGGCTACTGGCTGGCAGAGAAACGCAGTACCCTGGCGCAGTGGCTGGGCAAAGGGTTATTGACCGTGGCGCCCTGTCTGATGAAAGTGCTCTCTATCGTCGGAACGCTGGCCATGTTCCTCGTGGGCGGCGGGATTGTGGTTCACGGTATTGCGCCGCTGCACCATGCCATTGAGCACTGGAGCGCGGGGCTGGGCGGCATGTTGGCCGCCTTGCTGCCGATGGTGGCTAATCTGGTGCTGGGTTTTATCATCGGCGCGGTGGTGCTGGCGGGCGTCAAGGCGGTCAGTCGCCTGCGTGGCGCGGTGAAGTAGTCAGGTGCGGCGCCGCATGACGGCGCCGCGTGGTCTACGCTAAACGCGCCTCCGGTATCGACAGAGACCGGGCGTGCTGACGACGTCAGATTTGCGCAACGTACTGCGAGAGAAAGATGGAAAAGCCACTACGGTTGAAGTTGAAAAAACTCTACCACCTGACTCGCCCGGCGCATGTGGTTAACATTTGTTTTATCGTGGTGCTGTTTTTCTCCACGCTGCTGATCTGGCGCGAAATCAATGTCCTGGAAGAGGCCTACGTGGCGAACCAGCGCAATAATCTGGCTAACGTCGCGCATGAAATGGATGGCCTGCTGCAGTTCAACATCGACAGGATGATGTTTTTTCGCCACGGTATGCAGTCCGCGCTTGAACGCCCGCTCGACGTCTATGTGTTGCACGAAGCCAGCCAGCGCTATCTGAGCCAACGCCACCAGGAGACCTGGCGGGTGGCGCTCCCCAACCGCCGGACGCTGCCGGTGTTTGGCGTCTCGGAGGGCGTCGTCAGGGATCACCCGCTGCTCTTGCCGGACGATCCGCTGGTGGTCAATGAACTGATGGCGACGCTGGAGCTGGGTTATCTGTTAAACCTGACGCAGCATGACCGCGATTTTGCCGAGCGGATGCAATATATCTCCCGCAGCGGTTTTTTCACCTCGACCCTGCCGCTGCGCGATGAATCGCAGGTGAAGACCTACTATTCGCGCGCCATCAGCGCCCTCTGGTTTACCCGGCAGACCCAGCGGAACAATCCGCACCGCGGCGTTATCTGGCAAACCTTTCCTGACGATGACCCGCAGCTGGAAGAGCAGGTGGTCACCGCCTCGATACCGCTGGATTTTGCCGGTTACTGGCGCGGCGTGCTGGCGATGGATTTCTCAGTCAGCGAAATAAAAGCATTTTTAATCAGCGCGATGCAGGGCGGGCAGGAGGGGGAATACCAGCTTTACGACAGCCATCTTAGCCTGCTGGCCTCTTCTGCGCCGGGGAATGTCCTGACGCTGCTGTCGCCGCGCGAACAGGAACTGCTCAGCCGCGCGTTTGCCCATGATAATCAGGGCGGCCTGCGTCTGCTGACGCGCTATATCAGCTGGGCCAAACTGCGCAATTTTGACGGCGTGCTGCTGCGGATCCATACCCTGCGGGAAGGCGTACGCGGCAACTTTGGCACCATCACCATCGCCCTGACCCTGATGTGGATCCTCTTCACCTTAATGCTGCTGCTCTCCTGGCTGGTGATCCGCCGTATGGTCCGCAATATGAGCGTCCTCCAGACCTCCCTGGAGTGGCAGGCCTGGCACGATGCCTTAACCCGCCTGCTCAATCGCGGGGCGCTGTTTGAGAAGGCGATGGCGGTAGCCAGCGACTGCCAGCGCAGCGGACGACCGCTGGCGGTCATCCAGCTCGATTTGGATCACTTTAAGGGCATTAACGATCGCTATGGCCATCAGGCGGGTGACAGAGTGCTGTCGATGGTGGCCAGTACGCTTGCCGGCACCGTCCGGGACGGTGATTTGCTGGGCCGCGTGGGCGGAGAGGAGTTTTGTGTCGTGCTGCCGAATACCACGCTGCAGGAAGCGGCGGCGGTAGCGGAGCGGCTACGCCTGCGTATTCATGGCCGGGAGGTCTTTTTGCATAACAACGTGACGCTGCGGGTCAGCGCGTCGTTAGGGGTGAGCGGCAGCGAAGAGCAGGGGGAGTATCATTTTGAAGCCCTGCAGTCGGTCGCCGATGGTCGACTGTATCTGGCCAAGCAAAATGGCCGCAACCAGGTCTGGTATCGCAGCGAAGCGTGAGCAAAACGTTTCGCCCGAATCAGGCAAAATGAGATTTTTCTTAAAGTGTTCGATGGGGATCGCGCTAACGAATGAAACCGGTTTGCGGCTAAGCCTTATCGCATCAGCCCTGCAGCCCTTTCTGCTGCGAAGCGCCAACTTTCTCAATATTTTGCGCCATGAATATCGCTTGTCATGCAAAATAATTGAGGATAATGTTTCAACGCATCGGATTTCCCGGTGTAACGAATTTTCAAGTGCTTCTTGCATTAGCAAGTTTGATCCCGACTCCTGCGAGTCGGGATTTTTTTCGCCCATCGCTAGCGGTTGGCTTCACTGGCGCTGAAATCATGAATATCGAGTTCAAATGCCTCCGCCAGTTCACGCCAGGTATGCGCCCCGCGGCCATCGATACTGGCGCGCTGCGGGTCATCGAGGATGCGATGGACTTCGCTTTCGCTGATCTCATTAATCGCCGCCAGCAGAGCATCAACGTTGACATCAACGTCATTCCCGGTCTGGTCTGTCAATCGGTTCTTCATCATTACCCCCCCTCGCTGAGCGTCGCTCAAGCCCCTTTTTAAGTATAGTCGGTCTAAAAAAACGCCAGTCACTGCCCGCGACGCTGCGAGCGGCGTGGTTTTGTTCTACACTGGCTGGAAATAGAGAGGAGATGGATTATGCAGGTGAACGATCGTGTCACGGTGAAGACCGACGGTGGCCCACGTCGATCGGGCGTAGTGCTGGCAATTGAGTCGTTTAGTGAAGGGACGATGTATCTGGTTTCGCTGGAAGACTATCCCCTGGGGATCTGGTTTTTCAATGAAATAGGGCACCCGGATGGGATCTTCGTGGAAAAAGAAATCTCGTAAAACCGAACTGGCGGGACCACCGCCAGTTTGTTTCAGCGTAGATTCACCTGAATACCGCTGGTAATGTTTTCGGTCAGCCGAACGATGTGGTAAATCACCTGCTTATTATGCGTCTGTATTTTCTTTTTAATATTGCCTTTATGCGATGATACCGTTTTCGCTTTGATGTTCATCTGCGTTGAAATTTGCGAAGTACCATGCCCGGCCATCCACATTTGCAGCATATTTGATTCTGTTTTGCTCAGCGACAACGTCGGTAAATTTAACTGCCCCAGACTCGTGTTCTTGTATTTAAGATAATTAACCAGAATGACATCAAGGTCTTTTGGAGTGATCGATTTTGAGCTGATTAGCAGGTTCTTACGCACCCGTAGATAGCGGTCAAAATGGATGTTCGCCAGCGACATAAAAATCACAAACAACGTCGCCGGATTTTGCGTGATGATCTGGCGAATAATGCCATTACTTTCATCATCATGCACAAAGCAATCTTCATTCAGAAACACCACCGCCGGGCAACATGACGCACAATGCCTGTGCAGATCCTCAGCGCAGTTGACCTCAACGATTTCCTGTTTTTTAATTCCCCGACTGGTCAGATATCCCGTTAGTCCCAACCGGGTATAACTGCACAAATCCATAATCATCGTTGACATGACCCATCCTCAATCAACACGTAACGATATACACTTCACACTGGCTGTGCGAAGCAGTCCTTGCAGGCGGTGATAATAGTAGGTTTAAGAAAGAACCCATTAGTTCCATTAAACTATTCCGCATCTCTGTATATAATTTGCCAGGAAAACTCTTAAAGTAAAGTCAAGAACCGGTAGTGTGAGCGAATTAAAAACAAAAAGTGCCCGCGGATGCTATGGTTAGGCCCCAAAGATTCTTTTACTTTCAGAATTTCCTTATTTCAAATGAAGGCTGCGATGCCTGGCCGTGTTTTGCCCGACTTCTCCGCCTGCGGCGGGGGTGGAAGGCTTAACGCTTTAATGCCACAATACTTTTTTATCAGCTTGTGGGATGAATGATGAAACAGTTAGTTTTTGCTGGCATGGTGCTGGCGCTGGCCGGATGCGTGCAGGTTGATCGTTACGAAGAGGTTGTTAAAGCGCCAGCGCCGGCAGGCCTGGACGGCTACTGGCAGACGAAAGGGCCGCAGAGTGAGATGATGAGTCCGGACGCCATCGCCAGCCTGATCGTCACCAAAGAAGGGGACACCTTCGACTGCCGCCAGTGGCAGCGTGTGATCGCCCAGCCGGGGAAACTGATGAACCGCGATAGCGATATCTACAACGTGACCGCTTCCCTGGATATCTACCCGATCGAGCGCGAGGGCAACACCCTTTCCTACGATCGTATGACGTTGACCCGCGTTGAACGTCTCACCCCGGAGTGCGAGAAGGCGTGGGCTAAAGCGCGTGCGGCCGCTCCGGTCAGCGCGCCGACCACCGCGCGCTAAGGTTCCGGCGGGCCACTGCTGGCCCGTCCGGCGTCAGATGACTACAGCACCGCTTCCAGCACCCACACGCTGACGCTTCCCCCGTTACAGGTAAAGGTTGCGCAGCCTTCGTCGTCGGTTTCGACAATCTCTTGCCGGTTGCCCAGGAAATCCCGCCAGCGTTTGTTGCCATAGTTCTCGCCCAGCGTCAGGGTCTTTTCTCCCTCATCACCATTGGACATCACCACCACGCAGCCGGGATCCTCGTCGGTGCCGCTGCGGCTGAAGGCAATGCAGTTGGGGTGATCGAACCAGAGAGTCTGCACGCCGTGGGCAAAGCGCTGACGGGCATCGATCAGTTCGTGTAGCTGCTCGATGACGGGCATTTCTATGGCGTAGGTTTGTCCGTCGCCGCCGGTATCTTCATAGGAAGCGCCGAAGAGATCGGCATAGAAGACCGAGGGCACGCCATTTTCACGCAACAGGATCAGCGCATAGGCCAGCGGTTTAAACCATGGCTCAACCGGCGCCTCGAGCGCCTGCAGCGGCTGGGTATCATGGTTGGTGACCAGGGTGACGGCATGGAAGGGGTCGGCTTCCACTAGCGTCCCGCTGAAAATCTGGCTCATGTCGTAATCGCGCCCCTGGCGGGACGCTTCATGAAATTTCATCTGCAGCGGGGCATCGAACAGCATCGTCTTGCCCTCGACGAGATCGATATACTGCTGGAGCTTTTCCACTTCATGGGACCAGTATTCAGCGACAATAAACAGCGGCTGCGGGGCCACCTCCTGAACATGTTCGATCCATGCTTTGTAAAACCAGGCGGGGATATGCTTCACGGCGTCAAGACGAAAACCGTCGCAGCCGGTCTGCTCCATCACCCAGCGCGCCCAGTATTTGATCTCTTCGGTGACGGCGTGATTACGAAAATCGATATTGGCGCCCATCAGGTAGTCGAAGTTGCCAAGCTCATCATCGACTTGCTCATTCCAGCCTTCGCCGGTGTAGTCGTTGACGATTTTAAATACACCGTCTTCCGTCGGATTCTCGATGTGGTCAATGCCGCTAAAACACTTGTAGTCCCAGACAAACTGCGAATACTGCCCGGCGCGCACCGGGAAGGTATAGCGAGTCCATGCCTCGCACTCTATGATCGTCTCGTCAATTTGCGTGCGATCCTGCTCATCGACGCGCTGCACGCGCAAGGCCTCTTTTTCATCGGCGCCCATTTTATGGTTCACCACCACGTCCAGCAGCACGGCGATGTCGTGCTCCTTCAGGGCGTTAACCGCCGCCAGCAGCTGGGTTTTATCGCCATATTTGGTGGCGACAGAACCTTTTTGATCAAACTCGCCGAGGTCGAAGAGATCGTAGGTGTCATAGCCGACGGAATAACCGCCCGAGGCGCCTTTGTAGGCGGGTGGCAACCAGACCATATTGATGCCGATTTCGTTAAGACTGGGGGCCAGCGCTTCGACTTCACGCCACAGTTCGCCGCCGGCGGGGTAATACCAGTGAAAACATTGCAACAAGGTGGGGTTTTTCATCTTCCATGCTCCAGACGTCAACAGGCTGACCTTTGCAGTATGGGAGATATCCCGCAAAACGGGTGAGGAAAGCCCTGAATTTCGCTATACCCTAAAGCGGATCATATATAATAAATTTGCATAAGATGTAGCGTAACGATGTTGGTGTCGGGCCGTTAAGCGCCTTACACTACAGGAAAATCCTAATCTTCGGGGTATCTATGAAATTAGCACTTCTGGGTCGTCAGGCGCTGATGGGCGCAATGGCCGTTGTTTTGATGGCTGGCGTTAGCGTGAAAACTTTTGCGGCGGAAAACCTGCTCAATCAGATTAAAGAGCGCGGCACGCTGCGCGTGGGCCTCGAAGGCACCTATCCTCCCTTTAGCTTCCAGGGCGATGACGGCAAGCTGACCGGCTTTGAAGTGGAGTTCGCCAACGAGCTGGCGAAACATCTGGGCGTGAAGGCCGACCTCAAACCGACCAAGTGGGACGGTATGCTGGCCTCGCTGGACTCCAAACGCATTGACGTGGTGATTAACCAGGTCACTATCTCCGATGAGCGTAAGAAGAAATACGATTTCTCTACCCCGTACACGATCTCCGGTGTGCAGGCGCTGGTGAAGAAAGGCAACGAAGGCGCGATTAAAACCGCGGCGGATCTGAAAGGCAAGAAAGTGGGCGTCGGGCTGGGCACTAACTATGAAGAGTGGCTGCGTCAGAACGTCCAGGGCGTGGATGTCCGCACCTATGACGACGACCCGACCAAATACCAGGATCTGCGCGTAGGCCGTATTGACGCCATTCTGGTTGACCGTCTGGCGGCGCTGGATCTGGTGAAGAAAACCAACAATACGCTGGCGGTCACCGGCGAAGCGTTCTCCCGTCAGGAAGCTGGCGTTGCGCTGCGTAAAGGCAACGATGACCTGCTGAAAGCGGTAGATGGCGCGATTGCGGATATGCAGAAAGATGGCAGCCTGAAGGCGCTGTCCGAGAAATGGTTTGGCGCTGACGTGACAAAATAACGGCCAGCGGTGAAAAAAGGCGCTCCTGGAAGCGCCTTTTTTTATTTAGCGCGTAACTGTGTGCATAATGAAGCATAACTGAGTCAGGAGGGGCCATGTCACTGCAAAATTTAACCCGCTTTCCGCGTCTGGAACTGATCGGCGCGCCGACGCCGCTGGAGTATCTTCCGCGTCTGTCCGATCACCTCGGGCGCGAAATTTTTATCAAACGTGATGATACGACGCCGCTGGCGATGGGGGGCAACAAACTGCGTAAGCTGGAGTTTCTCGCCGCCGATGCCCTGCGCGAAGGGGCGGATACCTTAATCACCGCCGGCGCGATCCAGTCTAACCATGTGCGCCAGACGGCGGCGGTCGCCGCCAAACTGGGCCTGCACTGCGTAGCGCTGCTGGAAAATCCCATCCGCACCCGGGCGGAGAACTATCTGAGCAATGGCAACCGCCTGCTGCTGGATCTGTTTAATACCCAGATTGAGATGTGCGATGCCCTGACCGATCCCGCTGCCCAGCTCGACGAGCTGGCGACCCGTATCGAAGCGCAGGGGTACCGCCCGTATGTCATTCCGGTCGGCGGCTCTAACGCCCTTGGGGCGCTAGGCTATGTGGAAAGCGCGCTGGAAATCGCCCAGCAGTGCGAAGACGCAGTGGAGATTTCGTCGGTGGTGGTCGCCTCCGGGAGCGCCGGCACCCATGCCGGACTGGCGGTCGGCCTTGAACAGCTAATGCCGCAGGCGGAACTGATCGGGGTGACGGTGTCGCGCGCTGTTGCCGACCAGCTGCCGAAAGTGGTGGCGCTGCAGCAGGCCGTGGCCAACAGCCTTGAGCTGCAGGCGAAAGCCGACATCATCCTGTGGGATGATTACTTTGCACCGGGCTACGGGACGCCAAACGAGGAAGGGATGGCCGCCGTGAAGCTGCTGGCGCAACTGGAAGGTATTTTGCTTGACCCGGTCTATACCGGCAAAGCGATGGCCGGACTTATCGATGGCATTACGCAGAAGCGCTTTAAGGATGAAGGGCCGATTTTGTTCGTCCACACCGGCGGAGCGCCGGCGCTGTTTGCCTATCATCCTCACGTCTAATATAGAAACCACAGCATGCAAGAAAGTATCCAACTGGTCATCGATTCCGCGCCTTTTCTGCTGAAAGGCGCCGTCTTTACGCTGCAGCTGAGCATTGGCGGGATGTTTTTCGGCCTGGTGCTGGGCTTTATCCTGGCGCTGATGCGCATGTCGCCCCTCTGGCCGGTAAAATGGCTGGCGCGCATGTATATCTCCATTTTTCGCGGGACACCGCTTATCGCCCAGCTGTTCATGATCTACTACGGTTTGCCGCAGTTTGGCATTGAACTTGACCCGATCCCGGCGGCGATGATCGGCCTGTCGCTGAACACGGCGGCCTACGCGGCGGAAACCCTGCGCGCGGCCATCGCCTCGATTGACAAAGGGCAATGGGAAGCGGCGGCCAGTATCGGTATGACCCCGTGGCAGACAATGCGTCGGGCTATTTTACCCCAGGCGGCGCGGGTCGCTTTGCCGCCGCTCTCTAACAGTTTTATCAGCCTGGTAAAAGATACCTCGCTGGCGGCGACGATCCAGGTGCCGGAGCTGTTCCGTCAGGCGCAGCTTATCACCTCGCGTACGCTGGAGGTCTTCACCATGTATCTGGCAGCCTCTCTGATCTACTGGGTGATGGCGACGGTACTCTCCTCGCTGCAGAACTATTTTGAAAACCAGCTGAACCGCCAGGAGCGTGATCCGAAATGAGTGCGATTGAAGTAAAAAGCCTGGTGAAAAAATTCCATGGCCAGACGGTGCTCCACGGTATCGACCTGGAGGTGCAGGAAGGCGAAGTGGTGGCGATCATTGGTCCCAGCGGCTCGGGGAAGACTACCCTGCTGCGCAGCATTAATCTGCTGGAGCAACCGGAGAGCGGCACTATCCGCGTCGGCGATGTGACGATCGACGCCGGTCGCAGCCTCGGGCCGCAAAAAGGGCTTATTCGGCGGCTGCGCCAGCACGTGGGTTTTGTCTTCCAGAACTTTAACCTGTTTCCCCACCGGACGGTGCTGGAGAACATTATTGAAGGGCCGGTCATCGTAAAAGGCGAAGACAAGCAGGAGTCGATGGCGCGGGCGCGCGATCTGCTGGCGAAGGTAGGCCTCAGCGGCAAAGAGAACAGCTATCCGCGCCGCCTCTCCGGCGGTCAGCAGCAGCGGGTCGCCATTGCTCGCGCACTGGCCATGCGTCCGGACGTGATCCTGTTTGATGAACCGACCTCGGCCCTTGATCCTGAGCTGGTAGGGGAAGTGCTCAATACCATCCGCCAGCTGGCGCAGGAGAAACGCACCATGGTTATCGTGACCCATGAAATGAGCTTCGCTCGCGACGTTGCCGATCGGGCGATTTTTATGGATCAGGGACGTATCGTTGAACAAGGCGAGGCCAAAGCGCTGTTCGCCTCGCCTCAGCAACCGCGTACCCGCCAGTTCCTCGAAAAATTCCTGATGCAGTAGAGCAGGCGCTGGCGCGGCGGCGCTCCATCGCGAGGGCCGCCGCGTTCAGCCCGCTTCCACGCCGGGGGAACGCCCCATCATCACATTTTCGTGCTATTGACTCCCCTGGCCGTATACACCGCTTCCCATCCCCCCGTGTAGGGTGTAGAAAATGAAGGGAGGGCCTTAGTTTCAGCGCAGCGAGCGGAAAAAAGGCAAGCCTTCAGGCTAATAAATGCGACAGCTACGATATTTTATACATATAAATAAGATTTATGTGTTAGTTTTCTGTATTTATAATAATGATTATCAATCAGGAGTTATTTGCACAGCTATGAGGGACAATGATTTTTTCAGCTGGCGGCGGGATATGCTGCATCAATTTCAGTCCATGGCCGCCGGTGAGGAGGTTTATAATCTCCTGCAACGAGAAACAGAAACGCTGGAATATGATTACTACACGCTTTGTGTGCGTCACCCGGTGCCTTTCACTCGCCCCCGCGTCACGTTTCAGTCGACCTATCCCCGCGCATGGATGTCTCATTACCAGGCAGAGAATTATTTCACGATAGATCCCGTGTTACGCCCGGAGAATTTTATGCGTGGCCATCTGCCATGGGAAGATGGGCTGTTTCGCGATGCCCAGGCATTATGGGACGGGGCGCGCGACCATGGTTTGCAAAAAGGGGTGACACAGTGTCTGACGTTGCCGAATCATGCTCAGGGTTTTCTCTCCGTCTCCGCGAACAACCGTTTGCCGAACGCTTATCCTGATGATGAACTGGAGCTGCGCCTGCGAACGCTGACGGAGTTGAGCCTGTTGACGCTCTTGCGTCTGGAAGATGAGATGGTGATGCCGCCGGAGATGAAGTTCAGCCGGCGCGAACTGGAGATCCTCAAATGGACCGCGGAAGGAAAGACCTCGGCGGAGGTGGCGATGATTCTCTCGATTTCGGAAAATACGGTTAATTTCCATCAGAAGAATATGCAACGGAAATTTAACGCGCCGAATAAAACGCAAATTGCCTGTTACGCCGTGGCGACAGGGCTAATCTGAATGCGCCTGCCGTTCTGCGTGCCAGACGTGATACCGGCTGTCAGTCATACTTTCAGCCGGTACAAGATTACTGCCGGTATGCTTGTTTAATTTGCTTAACGGTGCTGGAGAATACGGCGGCCTGAGCCTCATCTTCCATCTGCGCGATCTGCTTTTCCATTTTAATAATCACGCGACCCGCGTCTGCCTGACCCATCGCCTGCAGCATTAGCGTCATCAGCGCTTTCAGGCAGGAGACTTCCTGCGCCAGTTCTTGATTATTTTCTGCAGTGGAAAAATCTGGTGTGCTCATCGATATCCTCGTTTGCTCGCTGCGCTATTGCGCCTGTCTGAATGTGAAGGCCGCGCAGTATACCACAAGCGACAGAAAAAAAAGTAGTGCTTAATTTCTGTTCTCTCATCTGAGTTGTGAATGATTTTATGCATCAGATAAGACGTAATAGCTGTCAGCAGCGCAATAATTTCCCCCAATTATTTAGCACGTTAATAATTGTTACATATTTTGCCTCGTATTTATGCGCTACGTAATCTGTTGTGTTTTTTGTGCCTTCTGTATGAGGATTGTTAAAAAATAAGCCTCGGGCAACTGATTGTTCGCAATGACTTTCCACTCAGTGTGCACAGACATTGCCATAAATGAGAGCCAAATCGAGGAGACGGCATTTTTTTGCCTTTTAAATTAGCAATAAAACCCGGTAATATGTGGGAGATAAAGTATCAGTAGCGTTATCCCTCATTCTGGAGATTATTCCTTTGATCAACGTTCTTCTTGTTGATGACCACGAACTGGTGCGCGCAGGGATACGACGCATTCTGGAAGATATAAAAGGGATTAAAGTCGCTGGCGAAGCCTGCTGCGGCGAAGACGCCGTCAAGTGGTGCCGGGCTAATTCCGCTGATGTCGTCCTGATGGACATGAACATGCCCGGGATCGGTGGTCTGGAAGCGACGCGCAAAATCGCGCGCTCGGTAGCGGGCACGAAAGTGATCATGTTGACCGTGCATACCGAGAATCCTTTACCTGCCAAGGTCATGCAGGCAGGGGCGGCAGGGTATCTCAGTAAGGGCGCTGCGCCACAGGAAGTGGTGAATGCGATTCGCTGCGTCGCGTCCGGGCAACGTTACATTGCCTCCGATATTGCGCAGCAAATGGCGTTAAGTCAGATTGAACCGGAAAAAACAGAATCGCCGTTTGCCAGTTTGTCTGAACGCGAATTGCAGATTATGCTGATGATCACCAAAGGTCAGAAGGTGAATGAGATCTCAGAGCAGCTGAATCTGAGTCCTAAAACGGTTAACAGCTATCGCTATCGGATGTTCAGCAAATTGAACATTCATGGCGATGTCGAGCTGACCCACCTGGCAATTCGCCATGGCCTGTGTAATGCGGAGTCGTTAGCAAGCCAGTGAGTGATGTTTTTGACGCAAAAGCTTTCCTGAAAACGGTAACCAGCCAGCCCGGTGTATATCGGATGTATGATGCTGGCGGAACCGTCATCTATGTTGGCAAAGCCAAAGATTTGAAAAAGCGGCTCAGCAGCTACTTCCGCAGCAACCTCGCGTCGCGTAAAACGGAAGCGCTGGTGGCGCTGATCGCGCAAATCGACGTGACCGTCACCCATACCGAGACGGAAGCGCTGCTGCTTGAACACAACTATATCAAGCTGTACCAGCCGCGGTACAACGTGCTGTTGCGCGACGATAAGTCGTATCCTTTTATCTTCCTCAGCGGCGATACCCATCCGCGTCTGGCGATGCATCGTGGCGCCAAACATGCGAAGGGCGAGTATTTTGGTCCTTTTCCTAACGGCTATGCCGTGCGCGAGACCCTGGCGCTGCTGCAGAAAATCTTTCCCATCCGTCAGTGTGAAAACAGCGTCTACCGCAATCGCTCCCGTCCCTGTCTACAGTATCAGATTGGCCGCTGCCTGGGGCCGTGCGTGGCGGGGCTGGTCAGTGAAGACGAGTATGCTCAGCAGGTGGAGTATGTGCGGCTGTTTCTCGCCGGCAAAGATGATCAGGTGCTGACTCAGCTCATCGCGAGGATGGAGAAGGCGAGTCATAACCTCGAGTTCGAAGAGGCGGCGCGCATTCGCGACCAGATTCAGGCCGTCCGCCGCGTGACGGAGAAACAGTTTGTCTCTAACACCGGTGACGATCTTGACGTGATCGGGGTTGCCTTTGATGCCGGAATGGCCTGCGTCCATGTGCTGTTTATCCGCCAGGGGAAAGTGCTGGGCAGCCGCAGCTACTTCCCGAAAGTGCCGGGCGGCACCGAGCTGGGCGAGGTCGTGGAGACCTTTGTCGGCCAGTTCTACCTGCAGGGCAGCCAGATGCGCACGCTGCCGGGAGAGATTTTGCTCGACTTCAACCTCGGGGATAAGACGCTGCTGGCCGAGTCGCTGTCGGAGCTGGCGGGGCGCCGAATTCATGTGCAGACTAAACCGCGCGGCGACCGGGCGCGTTACCTTAAGCTGGCGCGCACCAATGCCGCCACGGCGTTAACCACGAAATTGTCTCAGCAATCGACCATCCATCAGCGTCTGCAGGCGCTGGCCTCCGTGCTGGAGCTGCCGGCCGTGAAGCGGATGGAGTGCTTTGATATCAGCCACACCATGGGCGAACAGACCGTCGCCTCCTGCGTGGTATTTGACAGCAATGGCCCCCTGCGCGCGGAGTACCGGCGCTACAATATCGCCGGCATCACCCCGGGCGATGACTATGCGGCGATGAATCAGGTCCTGCGCCGTCGCTATGGTAAAGCGATTGATGACAACAAGATTCCGGATGTGATCCTGATAGACGGCGGCAAGGGGCAGCTGGCGCAGGCGAAAGCGGTGTTTGCCGAGCTGGACGTCCCCTGGGATAAACATCATCCGCTGCTGCTGGGCGTGGCGAAAGGTAGCGATCGTAAAGCCGGCCTGGAAACGTTATTCTTTGAACCAGAGGGCGAGGGGTTTAGCCTGCCGCCGGATTCGCCGGCCCTGCATGTGATCCAGCATATCCGCGATGAATCGCACGATCATGCGATCTCCGGACATCGCAAAAAACGGGCGAAAGTGAAGAGCACCAGCTCGCTTGAGACTATCGAGGGGGTGGGGCCGAAGCGTCGCCAGATGCTGCTGAAGTACATGGGGGGGCTGCAGGGGCTGCAGCAGGCCAGCGTCGAAGAAATTGCCAAAGTACCGGGCATCTCTCACGCTCTGGCAGAAAAGATCTTCTACTCGTTGAAACATTAGGGGCTCTGTAGCAACATAGGGCTAATTTTTACTTACAACAGATAGTTACCCGTCACTATGCAATTTAATATCCCTACGTTGCTTACTCTGTTCCGCGTCATCCTGATCCCGTTCTTTGTGCTGGCGTTTTATCTGCCTTTTAGCTGGGCGCCGTTTGCCTGCGCGCTGATTTTCTTTGTTGCCGCCGTGACCGACTGGTTTGATGGTTTCCTCGCCCGTCGCTGGAACCAGAGTACCCGGTTCGGCGCCTTCCTCGATCCGGTGGCCGATAAAGTCATGGTGGCTATCGCCATGGTGCTGGTCGCTGAGCACTATCACACCTGGTGGGTCACGCTGCCGGCGGCGACGATGATTGCCCGGGAAATTATTATCTCCGCGCTGCGCGAGTGGATGGCGGAGCTGGGAAAACGCAGCAGCGTGGCGGTCTCGTGGATTGGCAAAGTGAAAACCACCGCACAGATGACTGCCCTGGTGTGGATGCTGTGGCGTCCTTATCCGTGGGTGGAATGGGCCGGGATCGCGCTTTTCCTCGTGGCGGCGGTGCTGACGCTGTGGTCGATGCTGCAATATTTGAACGCGGCGCGCGGCGATTTGCTTGATCAGTGATCGTTTCGCCGTTATTTTCAGCAAACGATGCAAAGTTGCGAAAAATACCGTTGACTCACCGCGAGAGATAAGTAGAATGCAACGCATCGAACGGTGGCACAGTCTTCCAGACGATAACAAAATCAAGTGATTAGCAAATAACTTGATGATGCGGGAATAGCTCAGTTGGTAGAGCACGACCTTGCCAAGGTCGGGGTCGCGAGTTCGAGTCTCGTTTCCCGCTCCAGATTAACAGCATCGGCAGTAGCGGGTGCTTCAGAATTAAAGGCGCGTTAGCAAAGCGGTTATGTAGCGGATTGCAAATCCGTCTAGTCCGGTTCGACTCCGGAACGCGCCTCCACTTTATATCCCGAGCCCGGATGGTGGAATCGGTAGACACAAGGGATTTAAAATCCCTCGGCGTTCGCGCTGTGTGGGTTCAAGTCCCACTCCGGGTACCATTGGGAAATATAGAATAATCAAAGCAATAAGCAGTGTCGTGAAACCACCTACGGGTGGTTTTTTTGTTTTTAAACCCCGCTTTATCACGACATGTCATCCTGTTTTTCTTCTCCACCTTGTCCTGCACCCGAAACATTGTTACTGGCTAAGCCTGCGCCTGATGATACGGGATGCCGTTCTGACTCCGGGCAAGGAGAGGCCTGAAGTCATGGTCTGTGATCGGCACAGACCTCTGGCGTAGAGGCTTACCGTAGTGAAGCCGGTCCGGGTCGCGGCGGATAAAGGCTTAGCGGGTGGGGGATTATATGATCGGAACGATCTCGCTCCCCCAGGCCAGCAGGGGGAGGCAAGCGGGTACACAGCGAACCGGCGTTGAAACCGTCTCTACAGTTCGAGGTTGAAAGAAAGTACTTTCGATATAAATACCATCTCATCCGTAAGCGAGGGGAATTTGCCGGTAAATCTTTCTTCAGACTCAGGGGTAAAACGATATAGCGAATAATTCTCCCCGGACGCGATGCGCTCCAGCTGAAGGTGAGAGGGTTTCCGCAGTGAAAAAGCTAACAGATAAAAGTTCGTCGTGTGCTGAGCAAGTTCAGCGACTAATGCCGGGAGCGCCTTGGCAAGGTCGATCTCTTCTCTGCAGCAAATGACAAAAAGCTTGCCATCCGCGCTTTTTAATATGTTCCTGAATCTCTTTACTGCGCGGAGGTAATACGCATAATCGGCTGGGGTGGTGGGATCGCGATGGGTGAAGATATCATTCAGGTTATATTTTTCTTTATATTTATTGTGGTGGGCGCCGGGTTCTTTGGACTGGCGATTTAATGAGCTATATTCGTTTTTGTCTAAAAAAGTCTGAAAATCGTCCCTCAGGCAATCGATGACCATCGCGGGACAGGAAAAAATCCAGTCAAAAGGCAGAGAGGTTTTTTTCAGATTAAATTTTTTCAGTGTCCACGACGTTAAACAATGGCTTCCTAATGACACAATGTGCTTCACAGCCCATCGCCCTTGAGTTTCAATCCCTGATACAGGATGTGGCGGGATACATACATTCTCGAATGCCATTCTGGATGGTGTTAATCGCTTGAACTCGTCACTGTTCATCAGCGATGCGTTAAGAAGTTGTGCTGATTCTGCAAGCGACTTGTCAGAAATTGCATGGTAATAATTTTTAAGACCGTCAGGATCTGCGGGGCGACCCAGTAATGTTTTATACGTAGACTTTATTAACAATATTTTGAGATATTTTTTCTGGATGTCATCTGCCATTTTTTATCCGCTTGAAGCCATAGTGTTGCTTTATTTAATTGCTGCTTAAATATATAGCCATATAAATTGCGCGGGATTATGACAAGTTGATTTAAGATTGGCAATCCAGCAAAAAAATAGCGACTGCAGGGCACGGCGTCGTTGAATATCCTCGGCAGACTCTGGTGGCTATCGATGACTGGGCTGACGGCGGCAATCTCGCGAACGGGATCACCACGTGGTGGGAAACAATCCATTGTCACCGGCAATCGCTCATTTGTCCCAGGACAAAACGATCTCTCCCTGCTACTATCGTCCGGACACTTCATCCAGCCTGCCGGAGGCATCATGTTCACAGGGCTTTGCGCGTTTCCGCTGACGCCGCTGCATCAGCAAACTATCGATGAAAAAGCGTTTATTCGTCTTCTTGATGGTCTTACCGATGCCGGAGTCGACTCCCTGGGCATCTTAGGCTCAACCGGCAGCTACGCCTATCTCAGTCGTGAACAGCGCAAGCGGGTGGTGCAGGTGGCGAAGGCGCATGCCGGGTCGACCCCGATGATGGTCGGCGTCGGCGCCATCGCCACTAGCGAGGTGCTCCGGCTGGTGGAGGATGCCCAGCAGGCCGGGGCAGATGCATTGCTCCTGCCGATGATGTCCTATCAGCCGCTCTTTGCGGAGGAGATCTACGCTTTTTACGAGGAGGTCTGCCGGCATGCCTCGGTGCCGGTTTGCCTGTATGACAACCCCCGTACCACCCACGTGACGTTATCGGATGAGCTGCAGGGGCAGATTGCTGCCTTACCGGCCATCGCCTCGATAAAAATTCCCGGTCTGCCCGCGCCGCAGGCGAGCGAACGGGTGGCGGCTCTGCGTCGTCATCTGCCTGGCGGCGTGACGCTTGGCGTTAGCGGTGACGTTCGCGCGACGGCGGGCTTGCAGGCCGGCTGCGAGGTCTGGTACTCGGTCTGCGGCGGCCTCTTTCCACGTATCTCTCTGGCGCTGGTGAAAGCTATCTGTCACGGCGATGCGGCACAGGTGGCGGCGCTGAATAAGCAACTTGCGCCCCTCTGGCGGTGCTTTGACCGCTACGGCGGCAGCCTGCGGGTGGTCGCCGCCGCTGCGGCCATTCTGGGATTGTGTGATCCTGACTCGCTTCCCCGCCCCTTGCTGCCGTTAGGGGAGGAGGCCTGTCGCGACGTGGCGGCGGCGCTGCACGGGCTGGCCTGATTGTGTCGGGTCGACGCAGGCGCAATGGGCGCTGCCGGGTGGCTTTCTGCCGGCATTTCGGCTACTGTAGGCCCGATTTTTACCATGCGAGCCTGTGAATGAATACCGGACCTTTAAACGAAAACGAACTGGAATGGCTGGACGAGACGCTGGCGAAATACGCCACCGAAGGCGCTATTCTGGATGTCTCTGAACTGGATGGCCTGTTGACGGCGATCCTCTCGGCGCCCACCGCTATCGAACCCGCCCAGTGGCTGCTGGCTATCTGGGGTGGTGCCGATAATGTGCCACGCTGGGCCAACGACCGCGAGCGCGATCGCTTTGTCAATCTGACGCTGCAGCATATGAGCGATATCGCCGAACGGCTGGAGTCTTATCCCGATCAGTTCGAACCGCTGTTCGGCACCCGTGAAGCGGAAGGTCAGGAGCTGACCATCGTTGAAGAGTGGTGTTTTGGCTATCTGCGCGGCGTAGCGCTGAGCGACTGGTCGACGCTGCCTGCTGAACTTCAGCCTGAGCTGGAGGCGATTGCGCTCCACGGTAGCGAAGAACAGTTTTCCGCGCTGGATAATCTGACGGCGGATGAATTTATCGCCAGCATCGAGCGCATCACCCCGGCGGCGCTGGCACTTTACCAGTACTGGATGGCGAATCCACAGCCGGAGGTGGTCCCGCAGCCGGTAAGAAATGAGACGAAAGTCGGACGTAACGATCCCTGTCCGTGCGGCAGCGGTAAAAAGTATAAGCAGTGTTGCTTAGCGAAATGAAAAAGGGGCCAGTTGGCCCCTTCTTTTATCCCACCGCCGGTAACAGCCCGGCGACGATGCAGAACTGGATCGCTACGATGCCGATCCCGCACAGCAGGACCAGCCACAGCGCCGGGGCGCCGCCGGCCACCCGCCAGGCCGCCTGCGGATGCAGTCGGCGGCTCTTCATGACCAGCATGGCCGGTAACATCAGGGCCAGCACGGCCAACGCCACCCCGGCGTAGCCCAGGGCCATGACGAAGCCGCGGGGATAGAACAGGGCGAACGCCAGCGGCGGCAGAAAGGTGATCATCCCGCTCTGCAGACGCCCGCTGACGCTGTTTTTGCGCTGAAACATATCGGCCAGATAATCAAACAGCCCGAGCGAGACGCCGAGGAAGGAGGTCGCCAGCGCAAGGTCGGCAAACAGGTGTACGGCCAGCTCCACGTGCGGTGACGCTACCACTTCGCGGATCGCCTCCAGCAGACCGTTCAGACCGGCATGTTGCGCCAGCAGGGCGGTAAAGGCCGGAGCGTCGATACTGCCCAGCGTCGCCAGCTGCCAGAAAATATAGGCCACCAGCGGAATAAAACTGCCGATAATAAACACCCGGCGCAGCTTACGGATATCGCCCCCCAGATAGCTGACGACGCTCGGCACGCTGCCGTGAAAGCCAAAAGAGGTAAAGATCACCGGAATGGCCGACAGCGCCAGGCCTTGCTCAACCGGCAGTGTGAGCAGGTTCACCTGATGAATGTGCGGCATCAGCAGAGCCAGCATAATCACCAGGAAGACGATTTTGGCGCTAAACAGGAAGCGATTAAACAGGTCGACCAGCGCGGTGCCAATGCACACCACCGCCCCGCCGAGCAGGGAGAAGATCAGTACGCCGGCAGCCGGCGGCAGCTGCCAGTCCAGCCACTGGTTGAGGCTGGAAGCGAGTAATTCGCCGGCGCCACTGATGTAGGCTGCCGTGAGGGCATACAGCAGAAACAGCATGCAGAACCCGGTGATCCATTGTCCATAACGGCCCAGATAGCGCGCCGCCAGGGAACCGAGCCCCATATCGGCAGGGACATGCTGGTAGACTTCCAGCAGCAAAAGGGCGGTATAGCACATCAATGCCCACAGGGTGAAAAGTAAACCCAGCGTGACGGTAAAGCCGACGCCTGCGGCGGCCAATGGCATCGCCAACATACCTGCACCGATTGTGGTGCCGGCTACGATTAAAATACTGCCCAGAGTGCGGTTCTTCACGCTTTTCGCTATCCCTACAGCAAATCACAATAATTTATGCCGCGCAGAGTAGGGGATAATGCGTCTTTCGTCAAATCAGGGTTACAAGCACTGTAATTAAAACTTTACAAGGTCCAAAGGATGAAAGCCTGCGCTGGCGCAAGGCGCGGGCCGTCGGTCTGGCCTAAGCTGGCGTTTTTTTCCGGAGGGGTTATGTCTTCTATTCATGGTCATGAAGTGCTGCAGATGATGCTGGCGTCGAAGGAGTGCTGGACGGTGGCTTCGCTGGAGGCGGCCATTCACCGTCGCTTTGGCGCAGAGGCGCGCTTTCACACCTGTTCGGCGGAAAATCTGAGCGCTGCGGAGCTGGTGGCGTTTTTAGAGCAGAAAGGCAAATTTATTGCCAGAGAGGCAGGATTTACCACCGCAGAAAACAAGATTTGTCAGCATTGAAAATGCCGCGACGGAGAAGCGTCGCGGCGCGGGCAATTAATTCTGCGTATCGAGGGTGGCCAGCTCTTTGTCGATAAAGTACAGACCTTCACCGCTTTTCCCGGCGAGGGTCAGTTTATCAATTACCGATTTAAATAATTTCTCTTCTTCATGCTGTTCGGCGACATACCACTGCAGGAAATTAAAGGTCGGGTAATCCTGACTGGTCATAGCCGCGTGCGCCAGTTCATTAATTTTTTGCGTGATCAGCTGCTCGTGCTCATAGGTCTGGCGGAACAGTTCATCCAGTGACGCATACTCGGCAAACGGGGAGGCGATAGAGTTGATGCGCGGCAGGCTGCCGGTGTCGGTCAGGTAGTCGAACAGGCGCTGCATATGGGTCATCTCTTCCTGGGCATGGCGACGCAGGAAGGCCGCAGCCCCTTCAAAACTATGATAACTGCACCAGGCGCTCATCTGCTGATAAAGAAGAGAAGAATAGAGTTCAAGATTCATCTGTTCATTCAGTTTGTCGATCATTTCCGTTTTCAGCATCGTCGCGCTCCTGGAATTAAAATATAGATGTTATCGGCTGCCACTATAATTTGTTATTTAATTATTTGCAAAAAGTAAATTTAAAAAGATTTTATTTAAAATGCTAATGGGAATAACACGCATTGGCAGTTTAATAATAAATGAGAATGGTTTTAATTTATTATTAGTTTTTTGCGGAGGCGAAATGACTGCCTCTGCGGATTGCGAGGCGGGGAGCGCCAGGCGGAGTCGTCCTGATGAGGAGGCGACACGCTAACCTGAGCGGCAGAGGCGGCGAAAGTGTGAAGCGATGCGTAATTTTTAAAACAACTTTTCATAAAATTTGAAAGTTTGTTTTCCAGGTAGTAGAGTGCAGTCAACGCCAATGACATTCTGCGGGCAGGCCCGCACAGCATTCAGGAGAGTAAACCATGAAGATTGCACTGATGATGGAGAACAGCCAGGCGAACAAAAACGCCATCATCCTCAAGGAGCTTAACGCGGTTGCCGACGAAAAAGGATTTCCGGTCTATAACGTCGGTATGAGCGATGAGAACGATCATCATCTGACCTATATTCACCTCGGGATCATGGCCAGCATCCTGCTGAATTCGAAGGCGGTCGACTTCGTGGTCACCGGATGCGGTACCGGCCAGGGAGCGCTGATGTCGCTGAACATCCATCCTGGCGTGGTCTGCGGCTACTGTATCGACCCGGCGGATGCGTTCCTGTTTGCCCAGATCAACAATGGTAACGCGCTGTCGCTGCCGTTTGCCAAAGGTTTCGGCTGGGGCGCCGAGCTGAACGTGCGGTTTATCTTTGAAAAAGCCTTTACCGGTCGTAACGGCGAAGGCTATCCGCCGGAGCGCAAAGAACCGCAGGTGCGTAATGCCGGGATCCTCAACCAGGTCAAAGCGGCGGTAGTCAAAGAAAATTATCTCGATACCCTGCGCGCCATCGATCCGGAACTGGTGAAAACCGCGGTCTCTGGCCCTCGCTTCCAGCAGTGCTTCTTCGAAAACTGCCAGGATAAAGCGATCGAAGCGTTTGTCCGCCAGATCGTCGGGTAATCGTTATCAGGGCCAGCGCCGCTGGCCCTTCCAACCTCTACGATTTCTTCGCCGACACGCTGCTGCCTGCCGTTTTGGCCAGATGCAGGCTGTCGATCATCCCCACCAGACAAATCACCGCGATAAACACAAACGCCAGGCGAAAGCTGATCCCCGGTACGGCGGAAAGGTGCAGCCAGTCGCCGACCTGTTCACCCAGGCGAATGCCGATTGCCCCAAGCGTGATCCCCAGCCCCACCGCCAGCTGCGACGCGGTACTGAACAGGGTATTGGCATCGCTCATCTGCGCGGCGGGGACATCGGCAAAGGCCAGCGTGCTCACGCCCGTGAACTGGACTGAGCGAAACACCCCGCCGAGATAAAGGATCAGCATGATCGCCCAGACCGGGGTTTGCGGCGTGAGCAGCGCGCAGGCCAGCAGCGAACAGACGTTCAGCGCGCCGTTGATCAACAGCAGGCGACGAAAGCCCAGCCAGCGGATCAGCGGCGTGGTGGCGGGTTTAATCGTTAAATTGCCGACAAATACCGCCAGCACCAGCAGACCAGAGTGAAAGGGATCCATGCCGAACCCCACCTGAAACAGCAGCGGCAGGAGAAAGGGGACCGCGCTGATGGAGGCCCGGAACAGCGAGCCGCCGTACATCGTCACGCGGAACGTCGGCACCTGCAACGCCGTCAGACGAACCATAGGCGCTGTCGCCCGGCGGAAGTGGCGGATAGCATACGCCAGACAGCCGAAGCCAAGCGTGGCGAGGGCCAGCGTCGGCCAGATCTGCGGCTGACGATCGCCGAGCCGTTCCATCGCCGTGACCAGGCTGACCATCGCCACCGCGGTCGTGATAAACCCTGTCATATCAAAGGCGCGCCGCTCTGCTTCGCGGATATCAGGAATGATGCGCAGCGACAGGATAATCGCCGCGACGCCCAGCGGGACATTGATAAAGAAGATCCAGTGCCAGCTGGCGTAGCGGGTAATAAAGCCTCCCAAAGGCGGGCCGATAATAGGGGCCACCAGCGCCGGCCAGGTGAGGGTGGCGATGGCCTTTATCAGCAGGTGTTTCGGCGTGGTGCGCAGTACCGCCAGACGACCGACGGGGACCATCAGCGCGCCGCCGATCCCCTGCAGGATACGCATGGCGACAAAGATATGCATCTCGCTGGAGAGGCCGCAAAAGATCGAGGCAAGGGTAAAAATGGCCAGGGCGAGGGTGAAGATAGCCCGGGCGCCGAAGCGATCGGCGATCCAGCCGCTGGCGGGGATCAGCACCGCGAGGGTAATCAGATAGGCGCTGATGCCGATATTCAGCTCGACGGCGGTAACGCCAAAATCTCTCGCCATGTCGGGCAGGGCGGTAGCGATCACCGTCCCGTCGAGAAACTCCATAAAAAAGGCGCCAGCCACCAGCAGCGCTGGGGCTGAAAAAGCACGTTCGTTCCCGGAAGAGATCGCGGTATTCATGTTGTCGCTGCCATCAAGGGGATCCTCGGCAAAGCGGCAGCAAAGGTGCCGCCAGCCACTCGGGTGGCCAAAAAACCTGCCACGGCAGGTTTTATTATCGTTAACGATTTAGGGTACTATTACGCTCCTGGAAAAAGGAGTAATTAATGTCTCAACATCTTACCGAACACGACGAGCTGGTTTCCGATGTGGTTGCCTGCCAGCTGGTTATCAAGCAGATCCTCGACGTGATTGACGTCATCGCGCCGGTGGAAGTGCGTGAAAAAATGACCAGCCAGCTGAAAGCCATTGACTTCGCCAGCCACCCGGCCTCTGCCGATCCTGTGACGCTTCGTGCGGTGCAAAAAGCGATTGCCCTGATTGAGCTGAAGTTTACCCCGCAGGAAGAAACGCATTAATAACCGGCCCCGCGGGTGACCGACGGGGCCTTTTCCTTTAATGGGAAACCACGGTCTGCGTTGGCGCAGCCTCAGCGGTTTTAAACAATTTGCTGTTGCCCCAGCACTCTTCGTAGCGATGGCCAACCAGATCCTCAACGATTGCCCGCACCTCCGGCGCAATATCACTGATTTTACCGCCCGCTTTAATCCGCGCGACTTCCTGCAGGACCACCAGATGGGCTTTACGGTCCAGTTTCATCTGCTTACTGAAGACGATGGCGGCCAGGGCTAAGGCGACGACACCGACGCAGAATACCACCGCGATGGCGGTCACGGCGCTTTCCGGTTGGCTGTGCGCTTTTGACTGGAAACCGTAAAAGCTCAGGATGGCCCCCATCGAAAACACCACAATCGAGCGCAGAATTTTCCCTGAGAAGGTCATGGCGCCGGCATAGATCCCTTCCCGGCGGCGTCCGGTGTAGATCTCGTCGACATCGGCGAGGAAGGTGTAAACGGTCCAGGGAATATAGTAAACCCCGCCGGTCCCCAGGCCGAACAGCACGGTAATACCGAACATCAGCACGGTCGCCAGGCCTGACGGCAGATGGAAGAACCACAGCGAGGTATACAGCAGAACTGCGAAAATCACGATCCCCAGCGCGAGGATATAGGGTTTGCTGAAGCCCTTTTTCACACACAGGCCGATAAACAGCGCGGTGGAGATCAGCTGCAGAATCGAGTTCAGGCTGTTCAGCCCGGCCACCATTGCCGGATCGTGCTGCAGAACGAATATCACGAAATAGGTGAAGATGGAGGCAAACAGCCATTCCGCGCCAAACCCGCACAGGTACATACCGAGATGTTTACGGAACACGCGCAGATAAAAGGTGGAACGCATGTCTTTCGCCAGCGACAGCAGGGTACTCAGCAGCCCCTTTTTCGCGCTGGTATCCACGGCTTCCGCACGCTCGCGCTCCCAGCTGCACAGCCACAGGCAGGTAATCGCGACGATCAGGATCGCGCCGTAGGTCAGTCCGGTGAGGAAGAAAGGGGTGGCGGAATCTTTGCCGTACAGCAGAATGAACTGTCCGGGAATAAACGCGGCGAGGAAGTTGGCCAGCTTGCCGAAGATGGCTTTATAGCCGGTGAGCTTTGAGCGTAGCGAGAAATCATCGGTCATCTCTGTCGCCAGCGTTTCATAGGGCACCATGATGGAGGTGTAGATGATCTCAAACACCACGTAGGTGCACAGGTAGTACCAGAAACTCAGGCCCTCTACCCACAGCAGCGGGTAGAACAGCATCAGCGGAATGCCGATCAGCAAAAAGAAGCGCCGACGGCCAAAGCGCTTGCCTAACCGCGTTTTGCCAAAATTATCCGTCAGATAGCCCATCAGCGGGTTGCTGATGGCGTCGATGATGCTGGCGACGGAGAAGATAAATGAGGCCTCGATCAGCGTCAGGCCGCAAAAGGTCGTATAAAAATAGAGTAGCCATGCCCCGCTTATCGCCAGTGCGCCACTCCCTAACAGATTACCGCCGCCGTAGGCTAACTGATGGCGTAACAAGATCGGTCTTCCCTGCAGCCCTTCAGAGGCTGAAGCCGTGTATCGAGCCATAAAAAATAAACCTCGTGTTTTATATTTTTGAAACACTGTTTTTATATTTCTTTGTGGCTCAACAAAAAGTGACCGCGCTCACTAATCCCCCCAAAGGGGTAACGGTGAGGAGGGAATGGGATCGAGTTAAAACTTTTTTATTCTTTTGAGGAATAAATGGCAGGGGAGTATAGCGATAACGGATTAATAAACAGGGCGGGGCAGCGCGAACGCGCTCCCCCTGATCGGCCGAGAAAGACCCGACACCTCTGATTAATGGGGTTTCTGTGACGCTCCGACGAGGGCCATCAGACGGCGATCGGTCTGTTCCATACCGATCCCGGCTTTGTCGGCATTGCGAATTTCCTCGAGCACGCTTTGCAGCAGCAGCCCATCCTGCTGCTGCTCTTCCGCCAGCCGGGTCAGAAAACGCCAGGTGTTGTCATCGCTCTGCGCTTTGGCTTCCTCGGCGAGACCGCTCAGCATACTGCTACGCTGGCGGTAATCAACCAGGGTTTGGGTAAAGAGATCTTCCAGCGAGGTACATTCGGGATTACAGGCGCGGTCGGGATTCACTATCGGCCAGCTGCCGGCTTTTTTCAGATAGTCAAATACGCGCATGGTGAGGGTGATGCTGCATTGCGCGCGGTTGCGCAAAAATGTCGCGGCGCCGTCGAAGCGATGCCGGGCGCACCACTCGCTTAAGTTCAGGTAAACGTTAGAGGCGTGGAACTCAAGGTTCATCTGGGTGTTTAGCTTTTGTGCCATTCCTGGAACTGCCATAAAAATATCCTTATTAACCGGGAAGGGGTTACTGGTGCGCGTCAGCGGTTCCTGCGGTAAACAACAGGATAAAAGAGTGGCGCGCTGCACTGTTGCAGAATAATAAAACTCTACACATTCCGTATGAGTCGGGTAATTTTTCCTCTTGCCGACAATTTTAGAATACTCGCTGAATGGAATTAAGAAAACTCTCAATATGGATAATTTACGTTTTGTTACACGATTATTCCTGAATGACGACTGGCTGGAGGTTGGCGGCGTAGACCGGGACGCTAGCGCGGTGTGCCAGGTATAAGTTATAGGTATTTGACTACGAGATTCGTCGTATAACGCAAAGCTATAAGTTATTTCAGAGAGCAATGTTTCATGGTGATGATAATTATTTTTATTTTTTGTTGCAGGCTTTTTTATGTATCCGGAATATCTTTTTCAATTCGGAATAAAATACGCAAAAGATCCGTTTTATCGCGATATAAAACGGCCGATGCGCGGACTGGCGACGCGCGTCTGTTGATCTTCAGCGCCGGCAGGCAGTTGACCGCCGCTGCGACCCCGTTAGCCACTGGATATAACAGTGCCGTAACCCTCTGTTAAACACCCTCTGACATCACAGGGATAACCCTGCTGGTGGTATAGATGATCCTGCTATTCGCCGGTTAAATTGTATGACAATTATGTCTTTTTTTATGTCTTTTTTTGCTAAATCTATGTACGCAATTACTGTAATTCCGCGATGTGATAATGCTCTCGTATGGAGAAATAATTTCCGGGTATTACTACTCTAACAACGGCAGTAGGGAATGTGATTTTTCTAATGCCTTGTTTTGATGCTGATAAAAAAGTTAATTCCGATTTTTCCCTACATGAAAGCGAATTAAAGCTGGAGTTTACCATGCACAAATTTACTAAAGCGCTGGCGGCCATTGGTCTTGCAGCGGTTATGTCACAATCAGCTATGGCGGAAAACCTGAAATTGGGTTTTCTGGTGAAACAGCCGGAAGAGCCATGGTTCCAGACCGAGTGGAAATTTGCTGATAAAGCAGGAAAAGATTTAGGCTTTGACGTCATTAAAATTGCGGTGCCAGATGGTGAGAAAACCCTGAACGCCATCGATAGCCTGGCGGCCAGCGGCGCGAAGGGCTTTGTCATCTGTACCCCCGATCCTAAGCTCGGCTCGGCGATTGTCGCTAAGGCGCGCGGCTATGACATGAAGGTGATTACCGTCGATGACCAGTTCGTCAACGCCAAAGGTAAACCGATGGAGAGCGTGCCGCTGGTGATGATGGCGGCCAGCGAAATCGGCGCCCGCCAGGGGCAGGAGCTGTATAAAGAGATGCAGAAACGCGGCTGGGATGTCAAAGACACCGCGGTGATGGCCATCACCGCCGATGAGCTGGACACCGCCCGCCGTCGTACCACTGGCTCCATCGACGCCCTGAAGGCGGCCGGTTTCCCGGAAGCGCAAATCTACCGCGTTCCGACAAAATCTAACGATATCCCGGGGGCGTTTGACGCCGGTAACTCGATGCTGGTCCAGCACCCGCAGGTTAAACACTGGCTGATCGTTGGGATGAACGACAACACCGTGCTCGGCGGCGTGCGTGCCACTGAAGGCCAGGGCTTTAAAGCGCCGGATGTGATTGGCATTGGCATCAACGGCGTGGATGCCGTCAACGAACTGTCGAAGGCGCAGCCGACCGGTTTCTATGGCTCCCTGCTGCCAAGCCCGGATATTCATGGCTATAAAACCAGCGAAATGCTCTACAACTGGGTCACCAAGGGCGTTGAGCCGCCGAAGTTCACTGCGGTGACCGATGTGGTGCTGATTACCCGCGATAACTTCAAAGAAGAGCTGGCGAAAAAAGGGCTGTAACAGCCCGGTTGAACTGGCCCCCGCCGCGGCGGGGGCTGAGTGCAGAAGAGCGGAGTCGTTATGCAACAGTCTACCCCTTATCTCTCATTTCGCGGCATCACCATGACGTTCCCTGGCGTAAAGGCCTTGTCCGATATCAGTTTTGACTGCTACCCAGGACAGATCCACGCGCTGATGGGCGAAAATGGCGCAGGCAAATCGACGCTGCTGAAAATCCTCAGCGGTAACTACATCCCCACCGCGGGCCACCTGCAGATCGGCGGTCAGCAGATGGCGTTCACCAATACGATGGCGGCGCTCAACGCCGGCGTGGCGATTATCTATCAGGAACTGCATCTGATCCCGGAGATGACCGTCGCCGAAAATATCTATCTTGGCCAGCTGCCGCACAGAGGCGGCATCGTCAACCGCTCGCTGCTCAACTACGAGGCCCGCCTGCAGCTTGAGCATCTGGGGCTGGATATCGACCCGGAGACGCCGCTGAAGTATCTCTCCATTGGCCAGTGGCAGATGGTGGAGATTGCGAAAGCGCTGGCGCGTAACGCCAAAATTATCGCCTTCGATGAACCGACCAGTTCGCTCTCTGCCCGGGAGATCGACAACCTGTTTCGCGTTATCCGCGAGCTACGGGAGGAGGGGCGCGTCATCATCTATGTTTCACACCGGATGGAAGAAATTTTTGCCCTCAGCGATGCCATCACCGTCTTTAAAGATGGCCGCTACGTCTGCACTTTTGACGATATGCCGAGCGTCAGCCACGACGCGCTGGTTCAGGCGATGGTGGGACGCAATCTGGGGGATATTTACGGCTGGAAACCTCGCCCCTACGGCGAAGAGCGACTGCGTCTGGAGGAGGTGAAGGCCCCGGGCGTACGCACGCCGGTCAGCCTCTCGGTGCGCAGTGGCGAAATCGTCGGCCTGTTTGGGCTGGTGGGCGCCGGGCGCAGCGAACTGATGAAAGGTCTGTTCGGCGGGACGCGGATCACCGGCGGTCAGGTGTATATCGATGGCCAGCCCGTCGACATACGCAAACCGGCCCAGGCCATCCAGGCCGGGATGATGCTGTGCCCGGAAGATCGGAAAGCGGAGGGGATTATTCCGGTTCACTCCGTGCGCGACAACATCAATATCAGCGCCCGGCGCAAGCATATCCACGCCGGGTGCCTGATCAACAACGCCTGGGAGGCGGAAAACGCCGATCAGCATATCCAGTCGCTGAACATTAAAACGCCGGGCCCGGAACAGCTGATCATGAACCTGTCTGGCGGCAACCAGCAGAAAGCGATCCTGGGCCGCTGGCTGTCGGAAGAGATGAAGGTGATCCTGCTCGATGAGCCCACCCGCGGTATCGATGTCGGCGCCAAACATGAAATTTACAACGTGATATATGGCCTCGCCGCCTCCGGTGTCGCCGTGGTATTTGCCTCCAGCGACCTGCCGGAAGTGCTGGGCGTCGCCGACCGCATCGTGGTGATGCGTGAAGGGCAAGTCGCCGGCGAACTGCTGCATGAAGAAGCCAATGAACAGCAGGCGTTAAGCCTTGCGATGCCAAAAGTGAGTCAGGCTGTCGCCTGAGTAAGGAGTAAATGATGTCATCAGTGACTACGTCCGGCGCTACCCGCTCTGCCTTTAGCTTTGCCCGTATCTGGGATCAGTTTGGCATGCTGGTGGTGTTTGCGGTGCTGTTTATCGGCTGCGTAATTTTTGTGCCTAACTTTGCCTCATTCGTCAATATGAAGGGGCTGGGGCTGGCGATCTCGATGTCCGGGATGGTGGCCTGCGGTATGCTCTTCTGCCTGGCCTCCGGCGATTTCGACCTGTCGGTGGCGTCGGTTATCGCCTGTGCCGGGGTCACTACCGCCGTGGTGATTAACCTGAGCGAAAACCTGTGGCTGGGGATTGCCGCCGGTCTGCTGCTGGGGGCGATCAGTGGCCTGGTCAACGGCTTTGTCATTGCCCGCCTGAAGATCAACGCCCTGATCACCACGCTGGCCACTATGCAGATTGTCCGCGGTCTGGCCTACATTATCTCCGACGGTAAAGCGGTAGGGATCGAAGATGAACGCTTCTTCACCCTCGGTTACGCCAACTGGTTTGGTCTGCCGGCGCCGATCTGGCTGACGGTCGCCTGCCTGGTGGTTTTCGGATTATTACTAAACAAAACCACCTTTGGCCGTAATACGCTGGCTATAGGCGGCAATGAAGAGGCGGCGCGTCTGGCCGGTGTTCCGGTGGTGCGCACCAAGATTATTATCTTTGTGCTCTCCGGTCTGGTATCGGCCGCGGCGGGAATTATCCTGGCGTCGCGGATGACCAGCGGCCAGCCGATGACCTCGATTGGCTATGAGCTGATTGTTATTTCGGCCTGTGTGCTGGGCGGGGTATCGCTGAAGGGCGGGATCGGCAAGATCTCCTACGTGGTGGCCGGGATCCTGATCCTCGGGACCGTGGAGAACGCGATGAACCTGTTGAACATCTCGCCGTTCTCACAATACGTCGTGCGCGGGGTCATCCTGCTGGCGGCGGTAATTTTTGACCGCTACAAACAAAAAGCCAAACGTGCGGCCTGATTTCAGGCATAACTTTTAAGTCTACAGAGTAATTACCGCCAGCGCCCGTTTCGCTGGCGGTAACTATCAAAAATGGCGAGGTTGGTCACACTGTCTATACTTACATGGCTAACATATAATTAACAACCAGCTTCGGCTGGCCATGATAAGGAGGAAACAGGGTGGATAACCAGATATCTGTACCGCCTGCGCTAACCGGAAACTACGCTTTTTTCTTTGACCTCGACGGTACTCTTGCCGATATCCAGCCGCACCCCGATCAGGTGGTGATACCCGACAACACGCTGCAGGCGCTCAACGCGCTGGCCCGGCAGCAGGGCGGGGCGGTGGCATTGATTTCAGGGCGCTCAATGTCTGAACTTGACGCGCTAACCCATCCCTGGCGGCTACCGCTGGCCGGTGTTCACGGGGCTGAACGCCGTGATATCAATGGTAAAACCTATATTGTCTCTCTGCCGTCGGCTCTGCGCGATGAAATCGCGGCTGAGCTGACCTCGGCGTTGCAGGCGCTCCCCGGGTGCGAGCTGGAGAGTAAAGAGATGGCCTTCGCGCTCCACTACCGCCAGGCGCCGCAGCAGCAGAGCGCGGTGCTGGAGCTGGCGCAGCGCATCGTTCAGCGCTACCCGCTGCTGGCGCTACAGCTTGGCAAGTGCGTAGTGGAGATTAAACCCCGCGGTGTCAACAAAGGGGAGGCGATCACCGCCTTCATGCAGGAAGCGCCGTTTGCCGGTCGCGAACCGGTTTTTGTCGGCGATGATTTGACCGACGAAGCGGGATTCAGCGTGGTGAATCAACTGCAGGGAATGTCGATAAAAGTGGGCGCCGGGGAAACCCAGGCGCACTGGCGGTTGGCGGATGCCGCCGCCGTAAGGACGTGGTTGCAACATCTGGCGTATGACGCGCAAACCGAAAGGAGGGATGACCATGAGTCGTTTAGTCGTAGTCTCTAACCGTATCGCCTTACCGGACGATAAAAAATCGAGCGCTGGCGGTCTGGCCGTCGGCATCCTGGGGGCACTGAAAGCGGCAGGGGGTCTGTGGTTTGGCTGGAGCGGCGAAATTGGCGATGACCAGCAACCGCTGAAGCAGGTCTCCCGCGGAAATATTTCATGGGCGTCGTTCAACCTTAATGAACGTGACCATGATGAATACTACAACCAGTTCTCTAATGCCGTGCTGTGGCCGGCCTTCCATTATCGTCTAGATCTGGTCAGCTTCCAGCGCGAAGCCTGGGAGGGATATCAGCGAGTTAACGCCATGCTGGCGGACAAGCTTCTGCCGCTGATCGAACCAGACGATACGCTGTGGATCCATGATTACCATCTGCTACCCTTCGCCAGCGAACTGCGCAAGCGTGGGGTCAACAACCGGATCGGCTTCTTTTTGCATATTCCGTTCCCGACGCCGGAGATTTTTAACGCGCTACCGCCGCACGCTGAGCTGCTGGAACAACTGTGCGATTACGACCTGTTGGGCTTCCAGACTGAAAGCGACAGAACCGCGTTTCTTGACAGCATTGCCATGCAGACCCGACTCTCCGACCTCGGAGACAAACGCTATCAGGCGTGGGGTAAGGCGTTCAGCACTGAGGTTTATCCGATAGGGATCGATCCGGACGAGATTATGCGCAATGCCAAAGGTCCGCTGCCGCCGAAACTGGTCCAGCTGAAAAACGAGCTCAAAAACGTGAAGAATATCTTCTCGGTGGAGCGGCTTGACTACTCGAAAGGGTTGCCGGAGCGGTTCCTCGCCTATGAGACGCTGCTCGAAAAGTATCCTCAGCATCACGGTAAGATCCGTTATACCCAGATCGCACCGACCTCCCGCGGCGATGTGCAGGCCTATCAGGACATCCGCCACCAGCTGGAAACCGCATCCGGGCGCATCAATGGCCAGTTTGGCCAGCTTGGCTGGACCCCGCTCTACTACCTGAACCAGCATTTTGACCGTAAGCTGCTGATGAAGGTCTTCCGCTACTCTGACGTCGGCCTGGTGACGCCCCTGCGCGATGGTATGAACCTGGTGGCGAAGGAATACGTGGCAGCGCAGGATCCGGATAACCCTGGCGTACTGGTCCTGTCACAGTTTGCCGGCGCGGCGCAGGAGCTGACCAGCGCCCTGATCGTCAACCCCTACGATCGCGACGAGGTTGCCGCCGCGCTGGATCGCGCCCTTAGCATGCCGCTGGCGGAACGTATTGCCCGTCATTCTGCGATGCTGGACGTGATCAGAGAAAATGATATTCATAACTGGCAGGCGCGCTTTGTCGACGATCTGCAGCATATTTCACCGCGCAGTGAGGAGAGCCGCCTGCGGGGGAAGATAGCCACGTTCCCTAAACTGGCCTAGTTCAGGAAAAGGGCTAACCGGCGTTAGCCCTTTTCAAGGGAAACCAGCAGGACATCGACGCCGCAGCTGCCGACGATATTTTTCGCCGAGCAGGTGGCGCGCGAAAAAAGGGAATGGTTATGATTGCCGCAGATCACCAGATCGACCTGGTGCGACCGGCAGAAGTCCTTAATATGATGGCCCAGTTCGCCGCAGGCGATGGTCATTTTCTCTATCGGGTAGTCCGCGTGACGCGCCAGCTCGTTGAGAAAATCACGCGTCTCTTCCTGCATCACCTCGCGCAGATTTTCCATCATCGGCGCAGCGAACTGGTTATACAGCTCCGGATCCGTGGCGAGGGTGATAAAGCTCACTTTCGCGTTCACGGGCCGGGCAATCGACACCGCTTTTTTAATTAATACCTGACTCTCCGGCGTTGGCGCGACGGCAACCAGCAGATGTGAATAAGGCATCTGGCCTCCTTGAGATACGCGGAATAACCCTCTCTTTCCTTCTTTCTTTACTCCTGTTTACCCGGCTGCGCAAGGGCCGATCCCGGGATTTGCGAGCCTCTTCGCCAGTCGGTGTTTTTCCGGTCAGATTACAATGATGAACCTATCTTTTGATTTAAAAGAAATGCCGTTTTATAAATGAGTGAAGTGAAGACGTCATCTCTTTGTCATTTTGCCACCGGCGGCGGTTGCGTGGCAAAAGCACAAAGGTAACGTCGTTTCGCTGCTTTTAGTGTAGCCAGGTACCCACTCCCTTCCGGTGGCAAATCCGGAAAGATTGTCGGCGTTCTCTTAAAAAAAGACACAGGATCACGGCGATGAAAACACGAAAGATTGGACTGGCTAACTACCTGGCCTACGGCGCGGGCGATTTCCTCGGCGCCGGCACCACGGCGCTAACCGCCGCATGGCTGCTCTACTTTTACACCACCTTCTGCGGACTCTCTCCGATAGAAGCCACGCTGATATTCGCTTCCGCCCGCGTACTGGATGCGGTGGTGAGCCCGCTGATGGGCTTTCTCACCGATAACTTCGGCACCACCTGGCTCGGCAAGCGCTTCGGCCGCAGAAAATTCTTTATTCTGCTCGGCATCCCGTGCGTATTCAGCTACTCGGCGATGTGGGTTGGCGAGATGGGCTTCTGGTACTACCTGATCACCTATCTGCTGTTTGATATGGTCTACACCATGATTCTGGTGCCCTACGAGACGCTGGTGCCGGAGATGACCGATGACTTTAAACAGAAAACCAAATTCTCCGGCGCGCGCATCTCAATGGCGCAAATGTCGGCGATTTTAGCCTCCTTTCTGCCGGGGATCCTCCTTACCTGGCTCGGCAAAGACAATGCCAGCTCGTTCTTTTATGCCAGTCTGGTGTTCTCGGTCCTGTGCGCGGTGATGCTGACCTTCGTCTGGTGTTTCACCTGGGAGCGGCCGCGTGAGGCCTGGTCAGAGGCGGCGCTGCGGGCGGAAGCGGAAAAACAGAACTTAACCCTCGCCCAGAGCCTCAATCGCCTGGTGATTGAGCTGAGCTCCACGCTGCGGATAAAAATTTTCCGCCAGCACCTCGGCATGTATCTGGGGGGCTATATCGCCCAGGACGTCTTCAATGCCGTGTTCACCTATTACGTGGTCTTTGTTCTGATGCAGGAGGCCTCTGTCGCCTCGAATCTGCTGGGGACGATGGCGATTTTCCAGTTTATCGCCGTGATCGCCATGATCCCGCTGTGCATTCGCTTTGGCCCCGCGCCGTCGTACCGCATGGTGGTGGTCCTCTTTGGCCTGAGCTCGCTCTCCTATGCGCTGCTCTACTACGCCGGACTGAGCGACGTCTATTCGTTATTGCTGCTCATCTCTGCTGTCGCCGGACTGGGACGCGGCGGGATTAACTACGTACCGTGGAATACCTACACCTATATTGCCGACGTCGACGAAGCGATCACCGGCCAGCGCCGGGAGGGGATTTTTGCCGGCATCATGACGCTGACCCGCAAAGCCTCGCAGGCGGGGGCGGTGATGCTGGTGGGCATCATCATGCAGCTGTCCGGGTTTGTCTCCGGGCAAAAAATACAGCCTGAAGGGGTCAGCCATACCATTTTGCTGATCCTCAGCGTCGGCACGCTGGTGGTCTTAGCCTGCGGCTTCCTCGTTTCGCTGCGCTTCAAACTCAATCTGCATACCCACAGCGTCCTGCGCAGCGAAACCCTAAGAATGCGCGAAAGCGGTCACGCCCAGCCGGAACTGACCAGTGCGGAACATCGCGCGGTCGTCGAGATGCTGGCGGGGATGCCCTACGACTGCCTGTGGGGAAATAACAATATTGGCTACCTGAATCGTCATAAACCTGCTGCCCCGGCGCTCACCCAGGGCGGCGCTTTGAATTCGACATATACCCGAGGTTAACAACATGAAAGTTTGGCCGGTCAAACATAGCCCATTACTCTGTCAGCCTGAGCGTTTTATCGCCCGTAGCGAACTGCAGGCGCTCATCCGCAACGTGACGCAAAACCTGGTGAATATTAAGGATGAGAGCGGGCAATTTTTACTGCGCCTGGATGACGGGCGCGTTATTGATACCAAAGGCTGGGCCGGCTGGGAGTGGACCCACGGCGTCGGGCTGTATGGCATCTATCAGTATTATCAGCAAACCGGCGATCTCGAGATGCGCGATATTATTGACCGCTGGTTTGCCGACCGTTTCGCCGAGGGGGCAACGACCAAAAACGTCAACACCATGGCGCCGTTCCTGACCCTGGCCTATCGCTTTGAAGAGACCGGATGTAAGGCGTATCTGCCGTGGCTGGAGAGCTGGGCGGAGTGGGCAATGTATGAGATGCCTCGTACCGAGCAGGGCGGCATGCAGCACATCACCCTGGCGGAAGAAAACCACCAGCAAATGTGGGATGACACCCTGATGATGACCGTGTTGCCGTTAGCCAAAATTGGCAAGCTGCTTCACCGTCCGCAGTATGTGGAGGAGGCGACCTATCAGTTCCTGCTCCACGTGCAGAACCTGATGGACCGGGAAACCGGGCTGTGGTTTCACGGCTGGAGCTATGACGGTCGGCATAATTTTGCCCGGGCGCGCTGGGCGCGGGGCAACAGCTGGCTCACTATGGTGATCCCGGATTTTCTTGAGTTAGTGGATCTCCCGGAAGGGAATGCGGTACGGCGCTATCTGACCGAGGTGCTGAACGCGCAAATTGCCGCCTTAGCGAAATGTCAGGACGACAGCGGCCTGTGGCATACCCTACTGGACGACCCGCACTCTTATCCAGAGGCCTCGGCGACCGCCGGCTTTGCCTACGGCATACTCAAAGCGGTGCGCAAGCGATATGTCGGGCAGCACTACGCCGGGGTGGCTGAAAAAGCGATTCGCGGAATTGTGCAGAATATTTCGCCGCAGGGGGAGCTGCTGCAGACTTCCTTTGGCACAGGAATGGGGTCAGACCTTGATTTCTATCGCCAGATCCCGCTCACCTCGATGCCCTACGGCCAGGCGATGGCGATCCTCTGTCTGACCGAGTATCTGCGCAAGTATTTCTGAGCAGGAGACCCCGCAGGCGCGGCGCCTGAAAAAACTAACCCGGCTTTCGCCGGGTTGGTTTTACATACGCTCGACGGTTTCGATACCGAGGGTATCGAGGCCCAGCTTGAGGGTTTTCGCCGTCAGCAGCGCCAGCTTCAGGCGGCTGTTGCGGGTCGCTTCGCTTTCCGCGCTGAGGATCGGGCAGTGCTCGTAGAAACCGGAGAACAGGCCCGCCAGATCGTAGAGGTAGGCGCACATCACGTGCGGCGTCCCTTCGCGAGCGACCACGGAGAGGGTCTCTTCAAACTGCAGCAGGCGCGCGGCCAGCTGGGCTTCGCGATCTTCCGCAATCACCACCGGCGCGTCGGTGAGGGCGTTTTCGTCAATGCCGGCTTTGCGGAACACGGAGAGCACGCGGGTATAGGCATACTGCATATACGGCGCGGTGTTGCCTTCGAACGCCAGCATATTATCCCAGTCGAAAACGTAGTCGGTGGTGCGGTTTTTCGACAGGTCGGCGTATTTCACCGCGCCGATACCCACCACTTTCGCCAGATTTTCCAGCTCATCAGCGGACATCTCCGGGTTCTTCTCGGCCACCAGGCGACGCGCGCGCTCCAGCGCTTCGTCCAGCAGATCCGCCAGCTTCACGGTGCCGCCGGCGCGGGTTTTAAACGGCTTGCCGTCTTTACCCAGCATCATGCCGAACATATGGTGTTCCAGCGGCACGGAGTCCGGCACATAGCCTGCTTTACGCACGATGGTCCACGCCTGCATCAGGTGCTGGTGCTGACGGGAGTCGATGTAGTAGAGCACGCGGTCGGCGTGCAGTGTTTCATAGCGATACTTCGCACAGGCGATATCGGTGGTGGTATAGAGGTAGCCGCCATCCTTTTTCTGGATGATGACGCCCATCGGTTCGCCTTCCTTGTTTTTATACTCATCAAGGAACACCACGGTGGCGCCTTCGCTCTCCACGGCCAGCCCTTTGGCTTTCAGATCGGCGACGATCCCCGGCAGCATCGGGTTGTACAGGCTTTCGCCCATCACGTCATCGCGGGTCAGCGTCACATTCAGGCGATCGTAGGTGATCTGGTTCTGCGACATGGTGATGTCCACCAGCTTACGCCACATCTGCAGGAAGTACTCATCGCCGCCCTGCAGCTTAACCACGTAGCTGCGCGCGCGCTCGGCGAAGGCTTCGTCTTCGTCGTAGTGTTTTTTCGCTTCGCGATAAAAACCTTCGAGGTCGGCAAGGGCCATTTCGCCGGCGTTTTCCTGCTGCTGTTTTTCCAGATACGCGATCAGCATGCCGAACTGGGTGCCCCAGTCGCCGACGTGGTTGGCGCGGATCACCTTATGGCCCAGGAACTCCAGGGTACGGACCGAGGCATCGCCAATGATGGTCGAACGCAGATGGCCGACGTGCATCTCTTTCGCCACGTTTGGCGCCGAGTAGTCGACGACGATGGTCTGTACCTGCGGCGTGGCGACGCCCAGGCGTTCTGACTGCAGCGCGCGGTTGACGTTGTCCGCCAGGAACGCGGGGTCGAGGAAAATATTGATAAAGCCCGGCCCGGCGATTTCAACCTTGCTGGCAATGCCGTTGAGGTCAAGATGAGACAGTACCTGCTCTGCAAGTTGTCGCGGCGCCATGCCCAGCTTTTTGGCGACAGCCATCACGCCGTTGGCCTGATAGTCACCGAACTGAACTTTTGCTGACTGGCGGACCTGAGGTTCGCAATCGGCAGGCGCGCCTGCCGCGATCAGGGCCTGGCTGACTTTTTCTGAGAGAAGAGCCTGAATATTCACCGGAATACCTTACGTGTAATGCGCCAGCCCCCGAGGGAGGCGGCGCCGGAATGTGGACAAATTAGGGCGGGAGTATACTGCATTTGTCCCCGTCCGTCAGCATCGCGCGCGGCGCGGCGGCATGGGCAATCCATCGTCGGTCGGTCACGCAGCGGCAGGGTGGCGGTTGGTCCGCGGCCTAAAACACGGTAGATTAGCCTTTTTATTATTGATGAACATAAGTGACGAGCAAACCCATGGCGAACTGGCAGCAGATTGAACAACTGGCCGATATTACGGCGGATCTCCCGCGATTTTCCGATGCGCTACAGCGCTTCGCTGCGCGACTGGGACTGGAGATCGGCGGACTCGACGCCGACCATATCTCCCTGCGCTGTCATCAGAACGCCACCGCGGAGCGCTGGCGCAGTGGGTTGGCGCAGTGCGGAACCCTGCTGTCGGAGAATATGATCAACGGTCGGCCTATCTGCTTGTTTAAACTGGCGGAGCCGGTCTACGTGGCGCACTGGCGCTTTCATATCGTAGAGCTGCCGTGGCCGGGTGAAAAGCGTTATCCCCATGAAGGCTGGGAGCATATCGAAATTGTCCTACCCGGCGATCCGGCTACCTTAAATGCCCGCGCTCTGGCGCTGCTGGCCGATGACGGACTCAGCCAGCCGGGGATCGTCGTCAAAACCAGCTCGCCGAAAGGGGAACATGAGCGTCTGCCGAATCCCACCCTGGCGGTCACCGACGGCAGCGTGACGGTCAAATTTCACCCATGGTCTATTGAACAAATCGTCGCCAGCGAGCAAGCCGATACATAACAGTGTGAAGCCGCGCGGCGTCTGCCGCGTGAAATCATGACATGCTGAGAAGGTTGTCTGGATCAGGGAGTGAGCAATGGCGGTACTGGAAGTTTGTTGTTACAGCATGGCGTGCGCCCGGGAGGCTGAGCGCTGCGGCGCCGATCGTATTGAACTCTGCGCCGCGCCGCAGGAAGGGGGACTAACGCCTTCTTACGGGGTGCTGGTCTCGGTCCGCGAGGCGATTACCCTCCCGGTGCATCCGATTATCCGCCCGCGCGGCGGCGATTTCTGCTACACCGAAGAGGAGTTCGCCGCGATGCTTGGCGATATCCGCATGGTGCGGGAGCTCGGCTTTCCCGGGCTGGTGACCGGCGTGCTGAATGCCGATGGTCAGGTCGATATCCCGCGGATGAAAAAAATAATGGCCGCGGCCGGGCCGCTGGCGGTGACCTTTCATCGCGCGTTCGATCTGTGCGCCGACCCGCTTCAGGCCTGGGAGACGCTGGGTGAGCTGGGGGTTAAACGTATCCTGACTTCCGGTCAGCAATCCTCGGCGGAGAAAGGTATTTCATTAATTACGGAACTTATTGCCGCAGGGGATACTCCAATCATTATGGCCGGTGCGGGAGTGCGCGCCGCGAACCTGCCGCTGTTTCTGCAGGCGGGGGTGAAAGAGGTTCATAGCTCTGCAGGCCAGTGGTTGCCATCGGAAATGCGCTTTCGGCATCCAGGCGTTTCGATGTCAGCCGATCCCGATGCGGACGAATACAGGCGCTACGCCGTCAATGGCGCAGCGGTGGCGGAGATGAAAAAGATAATTTCCGCTGACAGAAGTTAAACGGTTTTTGCTGCACATCATGTCGCCCAATATGATGATTGCCCGTACCAGGCCCCTGCCCATTAAACAGGGGCCTTTTTTTATCTCGCTTTCTTCGCCAGCGACTGCTGCGTTTCCGGTTTGGTGGCGATAATCACCGCGCGCAGCGGCGCCGGATAGCCTTCCACGGTTTTGCGCTGATCCTGTGGGTCGAGGAAATCGGCCAGCGATTCGCTGGTCATCCATTCGGTGCGCCGCTGCTCTTCCGTCGAGGTGACGCAGGCGTCGACGATGCGCACATCGATAAACCCGCACTTCTCCAGCCACATTTTCAGGGCCGCCGCTGAGGGAATAAAATAGACGTTGCGCATCTGCGCATAGCGGTCGCCCGGAACCAGCACCGTATTTTCATCGCCTTCGACCACCAGCGTCTCCAGTACCAGCTCGCCACCCGGCGCCAGCTGATCTTTCAGCTGCCACAGGTGGTCCAGCGGCGAGCGGCGATGGTAGAGCACGCCCATCGAGAACACGGTGTCAAAGGCCTCCAGCGCCGGGAGCTGCTCGATGCCCAGCGGCAGGAGATGCGCCCGCTGGTCGTTGCCAAGCAGCTTACGCACCGCTTCAAACTGGCACAGGAACAGCTGGGTGGGATCGATGCCGACCGCCAGATGCGCGCCCGCGCCGATCATCCGCCACATGTGATAGCCGCTGCCGCAGCCCACGTCGAGGATGGTCCGTCCGCTAAGATCGGACAGATGCGGCAGGACGCGCTCCCATTTCCAGTCGGAGCGCCATTCGGTATCGATGTTGATGCCATACAGCGAATAAGGGCCTTTGCGCCATGGCATCAGGTTTTTAAGCAGGTTTTCTACCCGCAGCCGATGGCCTTCGCTGAGCGGCGTTTCGCTTTCGGCGGTGACGCTGTGCAGGAGGTCCAGACGCCAGGGCGTTAATTCCGGAAGAAACTCAACGGCGCGCTCCCATTCGCGAAACTTGCCGTGCAGGGCCTCGCGCTGCCAGGCGGCTACCCGGGCAGGCAGCGTCTCCAGCCAGTGAGACAGCGGGCTTTTGGCGATCAGCTGATAAAAGTTACTGAAGTCGATCATGCCTGCTCCCCGGATTTTACTGCCACCAGCGAGCCAAAGTTAAAGCACTGGAACCACAGTTCAGCATGTTCGAACCCCGCCTGACGCAGGCGTTTTTTATGGGTTTCCACAGAGTCGGTCAGCATCACGTTTTCCAGCATGCTGCGTTTCTGGCTAATCTCCAGCTCGCTGTAGCCGTTCGCGCGCTTAAAGTCATGATGCATATTGAACAGCAGCTCACCGACGTGGGCGTCTTCGAAGCTGAATTTCTCCGAAAGCACCAGCGCGCCGCCGGGATTCAGCCCCTGATAGACTTTATTCAGGATCGCCTGACGATCGCCCGGCTCAAGGAACTGAATGGTAAAGTTCAGGATCACCAGCGAGGCGTTTTCAATGGCCACATCGCGGATATCCCCTTCAATCACCTCGACCGGCGTCGGCGCTTTATAGGCGTCAATATGGCGACGGCAGCGCTCCACCATCGCCGGGGAGTTGTCGATGGCGATAATGCGACATCCCGGATGGCTAATATTGCGGCGCACGGAGAGGGTGGCGGCGCCCAGCGAACAGCCAAGATCGTAAACCTGGGTGTAGGGCTGAACGAAGCGCTCGGCCAGCATGCCGATCATCGAGATGATATTGGAGTAGCCAGGCACAGAACGCTGGATCATATCGGGGAAGACTTCAGCAACCCGTTCATCAAAGGTCCAGTCGCCAAGGCTGGCAATCGGCGCGGAAAAAAGCGTATCGCGGTGAGACATAACGTTAAACCCGAAAAAACGAAAACGGCGTATTGTGCGCTAACGGAGGGAGAAAACCAACTCCCAGGGCATATACCAGAGATTGGCCAGCACCATCAGCAACAACGCGCACCAGGTGGCGCTCATGCCGGAGCGGCGCCAGTGGTAGACGCGGTGATGAAAACCCCAGGAGTGCATCAGTCGTCCGACGATCAATAAAATGCCGCAAACGTGCACCATCCAGGTCTGGGCGCCGTTCATCTCCATAAATAACAGTAAAATGAGGCCAATCGGCACATATTCGACGGCATTGCCGTGAACGCGGATGGCGACCTGCAGCTCGCTGAAGCCGCCGTCGCCGTAGCCTACATGGTATTGGGTGCGCAAACGCACCACGTCAAATGAGAACTTCACTAACAATAACGCACCTAAAACGGCATACAGCGCGCTGACCATACGAAAACTCCCTTTAACTCTGGCAGATGGCTCCGGATATGATAGCAGGATATCAGAAAAGAGAAGATTGCTGCGGAATCGACGGCGCATTTCCTGCCGCCGGCAGGGCGGCGCGCAGATCGCCCCACAGGGTATCGACCAGCGCCGGCGCGTAGGCAATATCGGGAGTATGCAGGAACAGCCACGGAGTCCCTGTCTGATGCCATTTCGGCAGCGTCTGCAGCCAGACGCGAAACAGTTCCCGGTTATGGACCATATCGTCGCCGCCGATAAAGCGCACCATTGGCTGCCGGGCGGTCATCACCGCATGCACCGGCACCTTCGGTTTCTTTTGTTGCGCGTCGATCATCGCCGGACTGGTGGCCGCGGCGCTATGGACCGGGCGGCTGTCGAGGATCACGCGGTTGACGTTGCGCTGGTGCAGCCCACGGTTGAGCTGCTGTTCCGCTTCCCCTTTGGCGAAGAACTCGGGGTGACGAACTTCGACGCCGTAGGTGAAATCCTTCGGCAGTGCGTCGAGAAAATGCCATAGCGCCGGGAGATCGCGAGGGCCGAAGGTCGCCGGCAGCTGCAGCCAGTACTGGCCGATGCGCGAGGCCAGCGGCGCCAGGCGGGTGAAGAATTCACGGCTTAAATCGTCGCAGTGGCGCAGGGCGGCCTGGTGCGAGATAGTCGCCGGGAATTTAAAGCAGAAGCGGAAGTCATCGTGGGTCTGCTCGTACCAGCGGGCGACAATCTCCGGCTTCGGTAGCGCATACAGGGTGGTGTTGCCCTCGACGCAATTGAAGTGGCGGGCGTACTCTTCAAGGCTGGTGATGCCAAGGCGCACCCATTTCGGGTGCGACCACTGGGGAAGCCCAATATAAATCATAACGCGGCGAGGATCTCCTCGGTGCTGCGCACGCGGCCGATGCGCGGGAAAATATGCGTCATGCTGCCCTGATGCTGCTCGGCGGAGCCGGCGCTGCAGGCATCTTCGGCAATGACCAGGTTAAAACCCAGCTCCCAGGCGTTGCGGGCGGTGGATTCGACGCCGATGTTGGTGGCGATGCCGCAGAGAATAATGGTGTCGATACCGCGGCGACGCAGCTGTAGCTCAAGGTCGGTGCCATAGAACGCGCCCCACTGGCGTTTGGTCACTTCGATATCGCTCTCCTGCTTACCCAGCGTGGCCGGATAGGTCCACCAGTTCTCAGGCAGCGTATGCGCCCCGGCCTGCGCGTCGACAGGCTGTTTCAGCGCTTCGGCGAAATCGGCCGACCAGCCGACGCGGACCATGATGACCGGCGAACCCTGTTGTCGGCACTTGTCTGCCAGGCGCGCGGCGCGCGCCACCACCTCGTCAGCCCGATGTGGGCCGCCGGCAAAAGGCAAAATGCCTTCCTGCAGATCGATCACCACCAGCGCCGTGTTTTTCGCATTGAGTTCTAACATGGTATCCCCGTATCTTCATCTGTTGTCAGGCGGCTACAATACCTTTGCGGCTTCAGCAAAAGGGTAACAAATTTTGTTAATTTATGTGAGTGTGGACGTTAAGCGCGCAGCAAAGCAGCGTACATCGTGCGTCGGACTTATCGAACGACAGAATTTCCAGTATAATAGCCGCCTTTTTTCATTCAGTTGTGACATCAGCTAAAGCTGCGACCTCGTCGCCTGCAGGGCAGACGACAATCCGCCGACGGCTAAGTTAAGGGATATCTCATGCGTACAGAATATTGCGGACAGCTTCGACAGTCCCACGTTGGGCAGCAGGTGACTCTGTGTGGTTGGGTCAACCGCCGTCGCGATCTCGGTAGCCTCATTTTTATCGATATGCGCGACCGCGAAGGCATCGTTCAGGTGTTTTTCGATCCGGATCGTGCGGATGCGTTGAAGTTAGCCTCTGAACTGCGTAATGAGTTCTGCATTCAGGTCACTGGCACCGTTCGCGCGCGTGAAGAGAAAAACATCAACGCGGACATGGCCACCGGCGCTATCGAAGTGCTGGCTTCCGATCTGACGATCATTAACCGCTCAGAATCGCTGCCGCTGGACTCCAATCACGTCAACACCGAAGAAGCGCGTCTGAAATACCGCTACCTCGACCTGCGTCGTCCGGAAATGGCGCAGCGTCTGAAAACCCGCGCGAAAATCACCAGCTTTGTGCGCCGCTTTATGGATGACCATGGCTTCCTCGACATCGAAACCCCGATGCTGACCAAAGCCACCCCGGAAGGCGCCCGCGATTACCTCGTGCCTTCCCGCGTGCATAAAGGCAAATTCTACGCGCTGCCGCAGTCGCCGCAGCTGTTCAAACAGCTGCTGATGATGTCCGGCTTCGACCGCTACTATCAGATCGTCAAATGCTTCCGCGATGAAGACCTGCGTGCCGACCGTCAGCCTGAATTTACCCAGATCGACGTGGAAACCTCCTTTATGACCGCGCCGCAGGTGCGTGAGATCATGGAAGCGATGGTGCGTCAGCTGTGGCTGGAGATTAAAGGCGTCGATCTGGGCGATTTCCCGATCATGACCTTCGCCGAAGCCGAACGTCGCTACGGCTCCGATAAACCGGACCTGCGTAACCCGATGGAGCTGGTGGACGTCGCTGACCTGCTGAAATCAGTGGAGTTCGCGGTCTTTGCCGGCCCGGCCAACGATCCGAAAGGGCGCGTGGCGGCGCTGCGCGTGCCGGGCGGGGCTTCTCTGACCCGCAAGCTGATCGACGAATACGGCAACTTTGTCAAGATCTACGGCGCGAAAGGGCTGGCCTATATTAAAGTGACCGAACGTGCCAAAGGCATGGACGGGATCAACAGCCCGGTGGCCAAGTTCCTGACCGCTGAAATCGTGGAAGCGATCCTCGACCGCACCGGCGCGCAGGACGGAGACATGATCTTCTTCGGCGCCGACAACAAGAAAGTGGTGGCCGACGCGCTGGGCGCGCTGCGTCTGAAGCTGGGCAAAGATCTGAGCCTGACTGACGAGAGCAAATGGGCGCCGCTGTGGGTGATCGACTTCCCGATGTTCGAAGACGACGGCGAAGGCGGCCTGACGGCGATGCACCATCCGTTCACCTCGCCGAAGGATATGACGGCGGACGAGCTGAAAGCTGCGCCGGAAGAGGCCGTGGCCAACGCCTACGATATGGTCATTAACGGTTATGAAGTCGGCGGCGGTTCGGTGCGTATCCACCGCGGCGACATGCAGCAGACGGTATTTGGTATTCTGGGCATTAACGAACAGGAACAGCGTGAGAAATTCGGCTTCCTGCTCGATGCGCTGAAATACGGTACCCCGCCGCATGCGGGCCTGGCGTTCGGTCTTGACCGTCTGACCATGCTGCTGACCGGCACCGATAACATCCGCGACGTTATCGCTTTCCCGAAAACCACCGCGGCCGCCTGCCTGATGACCGAAGCGCCAAGCTTCGCCAATCCGGCGGCGCTCAGTGAACTGGGTATTCAGGTTGTGGAGAAAGAGGCAAAAGCGTCTCTGGAGAACAAGTAATATGTCATTTAAGCTGCCCGTTTCGGTGCTGGTGGTGATTTACGCCGAAGATACCAAACGGGTGCTGATGTTGCAGCGGCGCGACGATCCCGCGTTCTGGCAGTCGGTCACCGGCAGCCTGGAAGCAGGAGAGACCGCGCTGCAGGCCGCCGCGCGTGAAGTAAAGGAAGAGGTCGCCATTGACGTTGCCTGCGAGCAACTGACCTTAATCGACTGTCAGCGCACGGTGGAGTTCGAGATATTTTCTCATTTGCGTCATCGCTATGCGCCGGGAGTGGAGCGTAATACGGAATTTTGGTTCTGTCTTGCGCTGCCTCATGAGCGGGAAATTACCTTTACCGAACATCTGGCCTACCGCTGGGTCAGCGCGACGGAAGCCGCTGCGCTAACCAAGTCGTGGAGCAACCGGCAGGCGATTGAAGAATTTGTAATTAACGCCGCCTGAAAGGGCGCGCTTTTTGGAGAGTTTTTTATGGCAGGTCATAGTAAATGGGCCAACACCAAACACCGCAAAGCGGCACAGGATGCCAAGCGCGGTAAAATCTTTACGAAAATCATTCGCGAACTGGTTACCGCAGCGCGTCTGGGCGGCGGCGATCCGGCGTCCAACCCGCGTCTGCGTGCGGCGGTGGATAAAGCGCTGTCTAACAACATGACCCGCGACACCCTGAACCGCGCCATCGCGCGCGGCGTCGGCGGCGATGAAGACGCGAACATGGAAACCATCATTTATGAAGGCTATGGCCCTGGCGGCACCGCGGTGATGGTGGAATGTCTGTCCGACAACCGTAACCGTACCGTTGCGGAAGTGCGTCACGCCTTCACTAAAACCGGTGGTAACCTCGGCACCGACGGTTCCGTCTCCTACCTGTTCAGCAAAAAAGGCGTCATCTCCTTCGAGAAAGGCGATGAAGACACCATCATGGAAGCGGCGCTGGAAGCTGGCGCTGAAGACGTGGTGACCTATGACGACGGCGCGATCGACGTCTACACCGCCTGGGAAGAGATGGGCGCCGTGCGCGACGCGCTGGAAGCCGCTGGCCTGAAAGCCGACGCTGCCGAAGTCTCGATGATCCCGTCCACCAAAGCGGATATGGATGCCGAGACGGCGCCGAAGCTGCTGCGTCTGATCGATATGCTCGAAGACTGCGACGACGTGCAGGAAGTGTACCATAACGGCGAGATCTCCGACGAGGTCGCAGCCACCCTGTGATGCAGTCGCATCCACGGTTAACCGGAGGCGCGTGATGGCTATTATTCTCGGCATTGACCCGGGGTCGCGCGTTACCGGTTATGGCGTGATTCGTCAGGTTGGCCGGCAGCTGAGCTACCTTGGCAGCGGCTGTATCCGCACCAAAGTGGACGATTTGCCGTCGCGGCTGAAGCTGATCTACGCCGGAGTGACGGAGATCATCACCCAGTTCCAGCCTGACTTTTTCGCCATTGAGCAGGTCTTTATGGCCAAGAATGCCGACTCGGCGTTAAAGCTCGGGCAGGCGCGCGGGGTGGCGATCGTGGCGGCGACCAATCAGTCGTTACCGGTGTTTGAATATGCCGCCCGCCAGGTTAAGCAGACGGTTGTCGGCATCGGCAGCGCTGAAAAGAGTCAGGTCCAGCACATGGTGCGCACCCTGCTCAAGCTGCCTGCCAATCCGCAGGCGGATGCGGCGGATGCGCTGGCGATCGCCATCACCCATTGCCATGTCAGCCAGAATGCCGCGCAGATCAGCGAGACCCGGCTCAATCTGGCGCGAGGGCGCTTACGATAATCGCAAATCAGGCTGGATATCTATCCAGCCTTTTTTTATGATACCGCCAGATACTTAGACCATAATGCAGGAGCCCCACGTGATAGGCAGACTCAGAGGCATCATTCTCGAAAAACAACCCCCGCTGGTGTTGCTGGAAACGGCGGGCGTCGGCTATGAAGTGCACATGCCAATGACCTGCTTCTATGAGCTGCCGGAGGCCGGGCAGGAGGCGATTGTCTTCACCCACTTTGTGGTGCGTGAAGATGCCCAGCTGCTGTATGGGTTTAACAACAAACAGGAGCGTACCCTGTTTAAAGAACTGATCAAAACCAACGGCGTAGGGCCAAAGCTGGCGCTGGCGATCCTCTCCGGCATGTCGGCGCAGCAGTTCGTCAACGCCGTTGAGCGGGAAGAGGTCGCCTCGCTGGTGAAGCTGCCGGGGATTGGCAAAAAAACCGCTGAACGCCTGATCGTTGAGATGAAAGACCGCTTCAAAGGGCTGCACGGCGATCTGTTCACCCCGGCCGCCGATCTGGTACTGACCTCACCGGCAGGCCCGACGGCGGACGATGCCGAGCAGGAAGCGGTTGCCGCGCTGGTCGCGCTGGGCTATAAACCGCAGGAGGCCAGCCGGATGGTCAGCAAGATCGCGCGTCCGGACGCCAACAGTGAAACGCTAATCCGCGAAGCGCTGCGCGCCGCGTTGTGAGGTAAGGGATGATTGAAGCAGACCGGCTGGTATCGGCAGACAGCAGCGGCTTCGAAGAGGCCGCTGACCGCGCCATCCGCCCAAAATTGCTGGCAGAGTATGTCGGCCAGCCGCAGGTGCGTTCGCAGATGGAGATTTTTATCCAGGCGGCGAAGCTGCGCGGCGACGCCCTCGATCACCTGCTGATTTTTGGCCCGCCAGGGTTGGGGAAAACCACCCTGGCCAATATCGTCGCCAATGAAATGGGGGTGAATCTGCGTACCACCTCCGGCCCGGTGCTGGAGAAAGCGGGCGATCTCGCCGCGATGCTCACCAACCTTGAACCGCATGATGTGCTGTTTATCGATGAGATCCATCGCCTCTCGCCGGTGGTGGAAGAGGTGCTCTATCCGGCAATGGAAGATTACCAGCTGGATATCATGATTGGCGAAGGTCCGGCGGCGCGCTCGATTAAAATCGACCTGCCGCCGTTTACCCTGATCGGCGCCACCACCCGGGCCGGTTCATTGACTTCGCCGCTGCGCGACCGCTTTGGCATCGTGCAGCGTCTGGAGTTCTATCAGATCCCCGATCTGCAGCATATTGTCAGCCGCAGCGCCCGCCATATGGGGCTGGAGATGAGCGACGAGGGCGCGCTGGAAGTGGCCCGCCGTTCACGCGGCACGCCGCGTATTGCCAACCGTCTGCTGCGTAGGGTGCGTGACTTCGCGGAAGTGCGCCACGACGGCACCATCTCCGCCGACATTGCCGCCCAGGCGCTGGATATGCTCAACGTCGATGCGGAAGGGTTCGACTATATGGACCGCAAGCTGCTGCTGGCGGTGATAGATAAGTTCTTCGGCGGACCGGTGGGGCTGGATAACCTCGCCGCCGCGATTGGCGAAGAGCGGGAAACCATTGAAGATGTGCTGGAGCCCTACTTAATTCAGCAGGGTTTTCTGCAGCGTACGCCGCGGGGAAGAATGGCGACGGTGCGCGCCTGGAATCATTTCGGGATTACGCCGCCGGAGATGCCGTAGTTCGCTACGGATGTGTCGTTCATCGGGAGACCCGGTCAGCAGCGCGACCGGGTTTTTCATTTTTAGCTGGCGGCTTTTTTCGTCATGCTGAGAATAAACAGCACCGCGGCGCACAGCACCACCGATGGACCGGCCGGCGTGTCGTAGAAAGCCGAGAAGGTTAACCCGCCGGTGACGGCCAGCATGCCCACGCCCACCGCCACGGCGGCCATCTGCTCCGGCGTGCGGGCAAAACGGCGGGCGGTGGCGGCCGGGATAATCAGCAGGGAAGTGATGATCAGCGCCCCGACGAACTTCATCGCCACGCCGATAGTCAGGGCGGTGACCAGCATCAACAGCAGCTTGACCCGCTGCAGCTTCACGCCATCGACAAACGCCAGGTCCGGACTGATGGTCATCGCCAGCAGATTCCGCCACTGCCAGAGCAGAGTGCCAATCACAATCACCACGCCCATGGCAATGGCGATCAGGTCCTGCGGGGTGACCGCCAGCAGATCGCCGAACAGGTACGCCATCAGATCGACGCGGACGTTAGACATCAGACTGACCACCACCAGCCCCAGAGAGAGCGCGCTGTGCGCCATGATGCCCAGCAGGGTATCGATCGCCAGATGCGGCCGTTTTTCCAGCCATACCAGCCCGCCGGCCAGCAGCAGGGTGACGGCGATCACCGCATAAAACGGATTGACGTTCAGCAGTAAACCGAAAGCGACGCCGAGCAGCGAGGCATGCGCCAGCGTGTCGCCGAAATAGGACATACGGCGCCAGACCACAAAGGAGCCCAGCGGGCCAGCGGCGCAGGCCAGCATCATCCCGGCCAGCCAGCCAGGTAACAAAAGTTCAATCATTAGCGGCTGTTTCCCCGACGCAGTACAATTCGCCCCTGAAGATCGTGGCGGTGATTATGGTGATGGCGGTAGATCCCCAGCTGTTCCGCGCCGCGCGGGCCGAACATGGAGATAAACTCCGGATGCATTGAGACGACCTCTGGTGCGCCGGAGCAGCAGATATGCTGGTTCAGGCACAATACCTCGTCGGTTTTGGCCATGACCAGATGCAGGTCGTGGGAGACCATCAGCACCGCGCAGTCCAGCTCATGGCGCAGCTGGTCGATAAGATCGTAGAGCGCAACCTGACCATTGACGTCGACGCCCTGGGTCGGTTCATCCAGCACCAGCAGTTGCGGGCGATTGAGCAGGGCGCGGGCCAGCAGCACGCGCTGGGTTTCTCCGCCGGAAAGTTTTTGCATCGGGGCGTCGATCAGATGCCCGGCCTGCACGCGCTTCAGCGCCGGCAGGATGTCGTCTTTGCGGGTGCCAGGACGCAAACGCAGGAAGCGGCTGACGGTCAGCGGCAGCGTGGCGTCGAGATGCAGTTTCTGCGGCACATAGCCGATCCGCAGGCGTTCTTCGCGCTTGATAACACCCTCTGTCGGTGCTACCAGCCCCAGAACCACCCGCACAAGCGTCGATTTGCCGGCGCCGTTGGGGCCCAGCAGGGTCAATATTTTGCCTGGCGTGAGAGCCAGCGAGATGTCAGACAGCACGCGGCGTTGGCCAAAGGCCACCGAGACATTTTCCAGCGTTACAAGGTTTGTCATAATCATTTAGGGGTTGCACAAGCTAGTGAATGTTATAATATCACATCACACTCACTCGTTTCGATGACTAGACGCATTATGTTACATAAAAATACGCTTCTTTGCGCTGGACTTGGCGCTGTTTTTTTGTTCGCACAGGTACCGCAGGCCAGTGCCGCCGTGGTGACTTCCATGAAACCGCTGGGCTTTATCGCGGCGGCTATCGCTGATGGGGTTACCGACACCCAGGTGCTGCTGCCCGATGGCGCCTCCGAGCATGATTATTCTCTCCGTCCTTCCGATGTAAAACGCTTACAGAACGCAGACTTAGTGGTGTGGATCGGTCCGGAAATGGAAGCCTTTATGGATAAGTCGACGCAAAGCATTGCGGCGAATAAAAAGGTGACTATCGCAGAGCTGGATGGGGTCAAACCGCTGCTGATGACCGGCGCTGACGACGATGACGATCATCATGGTCATGACCATGGCGCAGCGGAAAAAAGTGACGGCGATCACCATCACGGTATCTACAATATGCATCTGTGGTTATCCCCAGAGATAGCGCGGCTTTCGGCGGTTGCAATCCACGATAAATTATTGGAACTTATGCCGCAGAGTCGAGCCAAACTCGACAGCAACCTGCAGCAGTTCGAGGCCGCGCTGGCGGCGACCGACAAGCAGGTTAGCAATGAGCTGGCACCGCTGAAAGGAAAGGGCTATTTCGTTTTTCATGACGCCTACGGTTACTTTGAAAAACACTACGGTTTGACCTCGCTGGGGCATTTTACCGTCAACCCTGAAATACAGCCCGGTGCGCAGCGTTTACACGAAATCAGAACACAACTGGTTGAGCAGAAAGCCACTTGCGTTTTTGCTGAGCCACAGTTCAGGCCAGCGGTTATCGAAGCTGTTGCCCGGGGCACGTCTGTGCGCATGGGGACCCTGGATCCACTGGGTAGCGGAATTAAGCTGGGTAAAGCGAGTTACCCGCAATTCCTCACCCAGCTGGCGAATCAGTATTCGAGCTGCCTGAAAGGAGATTAACGAGGAAGTGAATACGTGCAACAGATAGCCCGCGCTGTCACTCAGGCATTTAACAATCTGCCACGACCTCATCGCGTCATGCTGGGGTCGCTTAGCGTTCTTACCTTAGCGGTCGCCGTCTGGCGACCCTACATTTACCACCCGGAATCCGCCCCCATCGTCAGAACCATTGAACTGGAAAAAAGCGAGATCCGCTCCCTGCTGCCGGAAGCCTCCGAGCCGATCGACCAGGCCCCGCAGGAAGAAGAAGCCATTCCTCAGGATGAACTCGACGAAAAAGCCGATAGCGATGCCGGCGGGCACGAATACGTGGTGTCAACCGGCGATACCCTCAGCAGCATCCTGAACCAGTACGGTATCGATATGGGTGATATCGCCCAGCTCTCCTCCGCCGATAAAGAGTTGCGTAATCTGAAGATTGGCCAGCAGCTCTCCTGGACCCTGACCGCCGACGGCGATCTGCAGAGTCTGACCTGGGAGATGTCCCGTCGCGAAACCCGCACCTACACCCGCGTGGCTAACGGCTTTAAAATGAGCAGCGAGCTGCAGAAAGGCGACTGGGTCAACAGTGTGCTGAAAGGCACCGTCGGCGCCAGCTTTGTCTCCAGCGCGCGCGATGCCGGGCTGACCAGCACGGAAATCAGCGCGGTGATCAAGGCCATGCAGTGGCAGATGGATTTCCGTAAGCTGAAGAAAGGCGATGAGTTCTCGGTATTGATGTCGCGCGAAATGCTTGATGGCAAACGCGAGCAAAGCCAGCTGCTTGGCGTGCGTCTGCGTTCTGACGGGAAGGACTACTTTGCCATCCGTGCCGAAGACGGAAAATTCTACGACCGCAACGGGACGGGGCTGGCGAAAGGCTTTATGCGCTTCCCGACGGCGCGTCAGTTCCGCGTCTCCTCTAACTTTAACCCGCGTCGTCTGAACCCGGTCACCGGGCGCGTCGCGCCGCACCGTGGCGTCGATTTCGCGATGCCGCAGGGGACGCCGGTGCTGGCGGTGGGTGATGGCGAAGTGGTGGTGGCCAAGCGTAGCGGCGCCGCCGGGTATTACGTGGCCATCCGCCACGGCCGTACCTATACCACTCGCTACATGCACCTGCGTAAGCTGCTGGTGAAGCCGGGGCAGAAAGTGAAGCGCGGGGATCGTATTGCGCTGTCGGGGAATACCGGACGCTCAACCGGGCCGCACCTGCACTACGAAGTGTGGATCAACCAGCAGGCGGTCAACCCGCTGACGGCGAAACTGCCGCGTACTGAAGGGCTGAGCGGTTCCGACCGTACCGATTATCTGGCGCAGGTCAAAGAGGTCGTTCCGCAGCTGCGGTTTGACTAACCACCGGTCAGTGGAAAGCCGGTGCCCCAGGGCGCCGGCTTTTTATTTTGTAGGATACCCAACGTCTCGCTACACTATCCCATTATCTTGATTAAGCAGTCGATCTGCGGATTGGGCATGGAAACGAAAAAAAATAATATTGAGTTTATCCCTAAGTTTGAAAAATCTTTTTTACTGCCGCGCTACTGGGGCGCCTGGCTGGGGGTCTTTGCCTTCGCCGGTATTGCGCTGACGCCGCCTTCCTTTCGCGATCCGCTCCTCGGCAAACTCGGTCGTCTGGTCGGGCGTCTGGCGAAAAGCTCGCGCCGCCGGGCGCAGATTAATTTGCTGTATTGCTTCCCGGATAAAAGCGAGCACGAGCGGGAAGCGATCATCGACGCCATGTACGCCTCGGCGCCGCAGGCGATGGTGATGATGGCCGAGCTGGGCCTGCGCGATCCGCAGAAAATTCTCGCCCGCGTCGACTGGCAGGGTAAAGCGATCATCGACGAGCTGCAGCGTAATAATGAAAAGGTGATTTTCCTCGTCCCGCACGCTTGGGGCGTGGATATCCCGGCGATGCTGATGGCCTCCGGCGGGCAGAAGATGGCGGCGATGTTCCACAACCAGGGTAACCCGGTCTTCGATTACGTGTGGAATACCGTACGTCGTCGTTTTGGCGGAAGGATGCACGCGCGCAACGACGGGATCAAACCGTTTATTCAGTCGGTGCGCCAGGGTTACTGGGGCTACTATCTCCCCGATCAGGATCACGGCGCCGAGCACAGCGAGTTTGTGGATTTCTTCGCGACCTATAAGGCCACGCTGCCGGCGATTGGCCGTTTAATGAAGGTATGCCGCGCCCGCGTCGTTCCGCTGTTCCCGGTCTACGATGGCAAAACGCATCGCCTGACGGTGCTGGTGCGCCCGCCGATGGACGATCTGCTGGACGCTGACGATACAACGATCGCCCGGCGGATGAACGAAGAGGTGGAGGTGTTTGTTACGCCGCACACCGAGCAGTACACCTGGATCCTGAAGCTGCTGAAGACGCGCAAGCCGGGTGAAATCGAGCCCTACAAACGCAAAGAGCTGTACCCTAAGAAGTAGTCTGCAAGCGCCAGTGGGCATTCCCGGCTCACTGGCTATATTGCGTCAGCAACATCATGTTCTCAGCCGCAAGCCGGTAACGATACTCCGGTCGGCCGGTGATACCGTAGTGATTGCTGGTGAAGAGCACGTTGATCTGCTCCAGCCAAATCAGGTATTTGCGGCATGAAACTCTGGAGATCTGCAGTGCCGCCGCCAGCTCATTGGTTGAAAAATCTCGCGCCTGATGAGCGATTATCCACCGGCACACCAGGCGAAGCGTTTGCGGCGTCAGCCCTTTCGGCAAGCGGCGGGGGCCGTCCTGTTGTTGAACCCCGCGGCGTAGCAGGGTGTCGATATCCGCCTGGGCGTAGCAGGATTTCGCTTGCTTCGCATCGCGTTTATTGCGCCAGGTTCGCAGGGCTTCCTCAAAGCGCGGAAACTGAAACGGTTTAATCAGGTAATCAACCACGCCATAGCGCAGCGCCGTCTGCACGGTGAGCGCATCGGCGGCGGACGTCATCATGATGACATCAATATTCCGCCCATCAGCGCGAAGCGCCGGCAGCAGGTCCAGGCCGCTCTCCTGTTGCATATAGACATCCAGCAGCAGCAGATCGATCGGCGCCAGATGGCTCAGCATCGCGTTAGCATCGGCGATCGTCGCCGCGACTCCGCAGCAGTGAAAATCAGCTACCTGGCTGATAAACAACCGGTTCAGTTCGGCCACCATAGGATCATCATCGACAATCAGCACATTGAACATGGGTGGTTCCCCCGAGTGGCGGGAAGCCAGCCGGCTTCCCGCGAGATGAGCGATCACAATGACGAACGTTTATACGCGGTGTAGCGCGCTCGCCAAAAGGTTTTATCGATATTCGCCGCCAGCTGCGCCTCGTCAATCTGCGGCGCTACGCCGTCGAGTTGAGCCGCGCGGGCGACCTCTGCGGCAATAGCCCGTGAGATCATCTCGATCTCTTCCACCGGCGGCAGTAAACCGCCGGTTTCGCGGGTCGCCAGAGGCGAGTGGGCGGCCAGCGTTTTACTGCAGGTGATAAGCATTGCTTCGGTGACGCGCTCGGCTTTACTGGCAAGGATCCCCAGCCCCAGACCGGGGAAAATATAGGCGTTGTTGCACTGGGCAATGTCGTAGGTTTTGCCGTCATAGAAGACAGGGTCGAACGGGCTGCCGGTGGCGATGAGCGCGCTACCCCGGGTCCACGCCAGCAGATCCTTCGGCTGGGCCTCGGCTCGGGAGGTGGGGTTAGAGAGCGGCATAATAATCGGACGCGGGCAGTGCCGATGCATCTCTTTCACTATCTCTTCGCTAAACAGCCCCGGCTGGCCTGACACGCCGATCAGCACGGTAGGGTGGACGTTGCGTACGACATCCATCAGCGACAGCTGGGCCGCCTCGGTATCCCAGTGGGCAATACTGGCTCGGGGGGTGACCAGCTCGCGCTGAAAATTGAGCAGATTAGGCATCTCATCAGTCAGCAGACCAAAGCGGTCAACCATAAAGATGCGGCGACGTGCTTCCGTTTCTGAGAGCCCATCATCCACCATCAGCGCAATGATTTTTTCCGCAATGCCGCATCCGGCCGAACCGCCGCCAAGGAAAACCACCCGCTGGTCGCGGAGCGACGTCCCGGCGGCGGCAGCGGCGGCGATCAGGGTTCCCGAGGTCACGGCGGCGGTTCCCTGAATATCATCGTTAAAACAGCACAGCTGGTGTCGATAGCGGTTGAGCAGTCGCGTGGCATTCTTTTGGGCAAAATCTTCAAACTGGAGCAAGACAGTCGGCCAGCGCTGCTGAATGGCATGGACAAACATGTCCATAAACTCCAGGTACTGCTCATCGCTGATGCGCGGATGTCGCCAGCCCATATACAGCGGATCCTCCAGATGCTGCGGATTGTTGGTCCCGACATCTAACATAATGGGCAGCGTTGATGCCGGGTGAATGCCCCCGCAGGCGGTATATAACGAGAGTTTGCCAATGGGGATCCCCATACCGCCGATCCCCTGGTCGCCCAGCCCCAGAATACGCTCGCCATCGGTTACCACGATGACTTTGATATCGTTGCGGGAAAACCCCTGCAGCATCTCGTCAATATGGTGACGGTTGGGCCAGGAGATGAACAGGCCGCGTCCCCGGCGATATATTTCTGAAAAGTGTTCGCACGCTTCACCCACCGTCGGGGTATAAATAATGGGCAGCGTCTCTTTCATATGGCTGCGCAGCAGGTTATAGAATAACGTCTCGTTTGTGTCCTGAATATTTCTGAGATAAATATGGCGCGAAATGCTTTTTTTGAACTGACAAAACTGACCCCATGCGCGCTCGGTTTGTTCCTCAATGGTTTCCACATTGTGCGGTAACAGTCCCTGAAGATTAAACGCTGTGCGTTCGCTTTCCGTAAACGCGAGGCCTTTATTTAATAACGGGTTTTCCAGCAGGACAGCACCGTTATAGGGGGTGTATAAGGTTTCTGTGGCTAACATTACGTGACTCCTGAATATCAAATTAAAACATTGCCTGATGTCTTGGTGTTTTATTTCTGTGATTACGAAATGAGATAAATCATGACGCCTTCGGTGACCACGCCGATGGCGGTGCCCAGCAAAATAGAAGATGAGGCGGGTTCAATATAGGTATCGCTGCGCAGGGCAAACATCCCCGCCGCGATAGCGGAAGGCGTGGCGCCAATGATAATAACCTGTTGCATCAGGGTATGACTGAGCCCAAAGGCCAGCCCGGCCAGCGCCATCATGGCCGGCTGGATCAGGTTTTTAATACTAATGTTGGTGCAGGTTTGAATATTGACCGTCGGACGTTCACCGTAAAACAGCAGCCCAAGGGCGAACAGTGACAGACCGCCGGCGATTTTACCCACCATTTCGACGGGCACGCTGAGCAGAGGCGGCAGCTGGATCCCGGCCAGGCTGAGCAGCACCCCGGAAATGGGGATCCAGACAATGGGATTTCGCACGGCGTTAAGCAGGTTTTGCAGGATCAACTGCCCGGCGTGGAGCTGGGGAGCCTCAGCGTCTCCGGGCTGGTCTCCCATGCGGATCAGGATGATGGTCAGAGGGATCATCAACACGCTGGTCACCAGGTTTCCGATAAGCACCCCGAGAAAGCCCTCCGGACCTATCAGCACCGCCAGCACGGGGGCGCCAAAGTAGGCCATATCGGGGAAGGCGCAAACCAGCGACTGAATCGCGCTGGTTTTAATATCATGACGAAAAACGTAGCGCGAGATCAGTAGCGTAAGAAAATACGACCCCATCAGACCAATAACCAGCACCGCCATAAAGGTGAAGTTTTTTATTTTATCCGGGCTGGTATGTAATGCGCCGATAAAAAGATGAAAAGGAAGGGCAAAGCGGATAACCACCGTGGCAAGAACGGAGGCGTCCTCACGGCGGGTATAGCCGAGTTTGCCGCTAAGCCATCCGAGCAGCATGATAAATACCAACGGGAAAAGAGATTGCAAGAGCAGTGAAGGCATAAAATGTCCTGACATATATTATCGGATTGTTGTGCTGCCAATCTAACGATCCCCTAATATTTAAAAGGTGATAGCCATCACAGTCATCTGGCTTTAAATAATTTCGCCTTGGCTACTTTACTTACAAATAGAGAAAAGAGGATTAAATCATAGCGTTGTATTAACAGAGTTCATTATTTTAGCTGGCGATAACTTTAGCTTCGCGATAATAAATTAAATTACTTAAAATAAACTTTATGGCTCAGTCACAAAGCCGGCAGCGTGAATACGGTTGTCGTTTTTAGTTTTAAAGTCCTGTGCTACCGTTTCGGTGTATTTAGTTGATACGGCGTTTAGTGCTTTTTAGTTCATAGTGCTGCGAGATTTTAATATTGCATCCTGACCCTACGTGACCTCCTTATTATTCAGGTAAAAATATGAAAAATAATTCACTCAACCACCCGATAGATAAAACGTTGCCGAACGGGCAAGCGACACGACTTTTCGCCAATATCGAAGTCGGCGCCGTGCCGTTAACGCTGTTTATAGGTATCGCCGCGATAGTGGCGCTCTCCGCTGGCGCGGGGTTGTTGCCAAAAAACATGATTGGCGGACTGGCGGTCATCATGACCCTCGGGTTCGCACTGGCGAAAATTGGCCGCATGGTGCCGGTGTTAAAAGATATTGGCGGTCCGGCGATTTTGTGTCTGATGACGCCCTCAGTGCTGGTCTACTTTGGCGTATTTGAAGCGCATACGCTCGATACCGTGCATTTGCTGATGAAGGAGGCCAATCTCCTCTATTTCGTCATCGCCTGCCTGGTGGTCGGCAGTATCCTGGGCATGAACCGCACGATCCTGATCCAGGGGATGGTGCGCATGTTTGTCCCGTTGGTGGTCGGAACCGGCGCGGCAATCGTAACCGGCCTGCTGGTGGGCAGCTTATTCGGCTACAGTATGTATCACACCTTCTTCTTTATCATTGTGCCGATTATCGGCGGCGGCATCGGCGAAGGGATCCTGCCGTTGTCGCTGGCTTATTCGGCGATCCTCGGACAGGCGCCAGATGTCTACGTGGCCCAACTGGCGCCGGCGGCGGTGGTGGGTAACATCTTCGCCATTATCTGCGCCGGCTTTCTGGCCCGCATGGGCGCCCGTCGCCCGGCGCTGTCCGGCAACGGGATGCTGATCCGCAGCCATGAAGATAATAGCGTCTTTGCGCAGAATCAGAGTACGCAGCCCACTGATTTTCAGCTCATGGGCGCCGGGTTGCTGATGATTTGCGCCTTTTTCATCATCGGCGGTCTGCTGGAGAAGGTGGTGCATATTCCGGGGCCGGTTCTGATGATTCTGGCGGCGGTATTCTGCAAATATACAAAAGTTATCCCGGCGGCGATGGAGCTGGGGGCGCACAGTTGCTACAAGTTCGTCTCCGCCGCGCTGGTGTGGCCGCTGATGATCGGCCTGGGCATGCTGTATGTACCGCTGGAGAGCGTGGTCTCGGTCTTCTCCGTTGGCTACGTCGTGGTGTGCGGCTCCATTGTCATTGCCATGGCGCTGAGCGGGTTCTTTATCGCTTCACGTCTTAATATGTATCCTGTGGAAGCCGCCATCGTTACCAGCTGCCACAGCGGGCTGGGCGGAACGGGGGATGTCGCCATTCTCTCGGCCTCAAACCGCATGGGATTGATGCCGTTTGCACAGATTGCGACGCGTATCGGTGGGGCGTCGACGGTGATCGCTGCGACGCTATTGCTGAGCTGGATGGTGTAGCCTGCCGGGCGTTGGGCAAAAAAATACCTGCCAGCCGTAGCGCTGGCAGGTAGAGACCGAGGCTTACTCGACGGTGAGGATACGCGTGGTATTGGTGCTGCCGATGGTGCTCATCACGTCACCCTGGGTAACGACCACCAGATCGCCGGAGACCAGGTAGCCTTTGTCCCGCAGCAGATTGACGGCATCGTGCGCAGCGGCCACCCCGTCATTCTGGCTGTCGAAGAACACCGGCGTCACCCCGCGGTAGAGGGCGGTCAGGTTCAGGGTGCGCTCGTGGCGGGACAGGGCGAAAATCGGCAGACCGGAGCTGATGCGCGAGGTCATCAGCGCGGTGCGGCCCGATTCGGTCATGGTGATGATGGCCGTGATGCCTTTCAGATGGTTGGCGGCATACATCGCCGACATGGCAATCGCTTCTTCCACGTTGTCGAACTGGACGTCCAGACGGTGTTTGGAGACGTTGAGGCTCGGGATTTTTTCAGCTCCCAGACAGACGCGCGCCATCGCGGCCACGGTTTCCGACGGGTACTGACCGGCAGCGGTTTCCGCGGAGAGCATCACCGCATCGGTACCATCCAGCACGGCGTTGGCCACGTCCATGACTTCCGCACGGGTCGGCATCGGGTTGGTGATCATCGACTCCATCATCTGGGTGGCGGTGATGACGGAACGGTTCAGCTGACGCGCACGACGAATCAGCGCTTTCTGGATGCCCACCAGCTCCGGATCGCCGATTTCGACGCCGAGGTCACCGCGGGCAACCATCACCACATCGGAGGCGAGGATCACGTCGTCCATGGCGTCCTGGTCGCAGACGGCTTCCGCACGCTCGACTTTGGCGACGATTTTCGCATCGCAACCGGCATCGCGCGCCAGGCGACGGGCGTAGTTCAGGTCTTCGCCGCAGCGCGGGAAGGAGACGGCGAGATAGTCGACGCCGATTTTAGCGGCGGTGACGATATCGGCCTTGTCTTTGTCAGTCAGCGCTTCGGCAGACAGGCCGCCGCCCAGCTTGTTAATCCCTTTGTTGTTGGACAACGGGCCGCCGACGGTCACTTCGGTGAACACTTTCATCCCCTGAACTTCGAGGACCTTCAGCTGCACGCGACCATCGTCGAGCAGCAGGATATCGCCGGGCACGACGTCCGCCGGCAGGCCTTTATAGTCGATTCCGACTTTCTCTTTGTCGCCTTCGCCCTTGCCGAGGTTGGCGTCGAGCAGGAATTTGTCGCCGACGTTGAGGAAAATTTTGCCTTCTTTAAAGGTCGATACGCGAATTTTTGGTCCCTGGAGGTCGCCGAGGATGGCTACGTGACGGCCCAGTTTTGCCGCAATCTCACGCACTTTATCGGCACGGAGCTGATGATCTTCCGGGGTGCCGTGAGAGAAGTTCATACGCACTACGTTTGCGCCCGCGGCGATAACTTTTTCCAGGTTGTTATCGCGGTCAGTTGCCGGGCCTAAGGTAGTAACGATTTTGGTTCTGCGAAGCCTTCTGGACATGTAATACTCCGTTGACTGATACAACTTTGGTGTTGCGTGAACATGGATTCGGTAGCGCCAGCCTGCAACGTCGCACAGCCGGATCGTTATCGAAGGTGTAATGGGGTACTGCTTGTTATCAACTTTTATTGATTATCACTGGGTACGAACGGTTCTTTATCAAAACGCGATTCCTTCAGCGCTTCCTTGACCCTCTTCAAGTTATCTCTGAATTTTGCTCCCCGGCGCAGGGTAAAGCCAGTCGCCAGCACGTCAATGACGGTCAACTGGGCCAGACGCGAGACCATTGGCATATAGATGTCGGTATCTTCCGGCACATCCAGGGTAATGGCCAGCGTGGCTTCCCGGGCCAGCGGCGAGCCGGGGGAGGTGAGGGCGATCACCATGGCATCGTTTTCACGGGCCAGCTGCGCCAGCTCCACCAGGCTCTTGGTCCTTCCGGTATGCGAGATAATCACCACCACATCATCGTCATCGCAATTCATACAGCTCATGCGTTGCAGGACAATGTCGTCGGAATAGATGACCGGCACGTTAAAGCGGAAAAATTTGTTCATCGCGTCATGAGCGACCGCCGCCGAAGAGCCCAGGCCGAAAAAGGCGATTTTTTTGGCCTGAGTCAGGAGATCCACCGCGCGATTCACTGCCGACATGTCGAGAGAATGATGGACCTGATCTAAACTCGCCATGGCCGATTCAAATATTTTTCCCGTGTATGACTCAACGCTGTCGTCTTCATCAACATTGCGGTTAACATAGAGTGTGCCGTGCGCAAGGCTCTGGGCGAGATGCAGTTTGAAATCAGGAAAGCCACGGGTTTCGAGACTGCGGCAAAAGCGATTGACGGTCGGTTCGCTCACCCCGGCCTCAAGGGCGAGGGCGGCGATGCTCGAATGAATAGCCTGCGCGGGGGTGGCAAGGATCACTTCCGCCACTTTGCGTTCAGATTTGCTAAGGTGTTCCAGTCGGGACTGGATTTTTTCCAGCATGTTCATTAGTAACAGGGCGCTCATCAATGGAAACGATTTCATTAATGGGTGAAATCATCGGGCGTTTTAGCAAGAATATACCCCTCCGCAAGCGCAAGCGGTGAGGAATGACGGGAAAAAATGTTGTTTTTTTTCATTACATGATCAGAGTCGTATTTTACTGACCTGAAACAGGTACAAACAACGAACAATATCAGCCAGATGCCCAAATCATCGCCGAATGTTTTCACCCTGTGCGGTTTTCCCGCCGCAAACGGAGGGGAAGGCTTTCGGGAAATACGTAAACACAGTACAGTGCAGTGTAAGAAAATTACAAATATAGCCTGGCAAAAGCACCAGACTATCAACTGAGGAGAATGACATGGCGGTAACGCAAACGGCCCAGGCATGCGACCTGGTCATTTTCGGCGCGAAGGGCGACCTGGCGCGGCGTAAATTGTTGCCTTCCCTGTATCAGCTTGAAAAGGCGGGCCAGATCCACGCCGACACCCGGATCATTGGCGTCGGCCGTGCCGACTGGGATAAAGCGGCTTACACCAAAGTGGTGCGCGAAGCGCTGGAAACCTTCATGAAGGAAAAAATTGATGAAGGTTTGTGGGATTCCCTGAGCGGACGCCTGGAGTTCTGTAATCTTGACGTCAATGACACCAGCGGCTTCACCCGCCTGGGCGACATGCTGGACCAAAAGAATCGCGTCACCATCAACTATTTCGCCATGCCGCCGAGCACCTTTGGCGCCATCTGTAAAGGTCTGGGCGAAGCGAAGCTCAATGCCAAGCCTGCGCGCGTGGTCATGGAAAAACCGCTGGGCACCTCGCTGGAAACCTCGCGGGAAATCAACGATCAGGTCGGCGAGTTTTTTGAAGAGTGCCAGGTCTACCGTATCGACCACTACCTCGGAAAAGAGACGGTGCTCAACCTGCTGGCGCTGCGCTTTGCCAACTCCCTGTTCGTCAATAACTGGGACTGCCGTACCATCGATCATGTGGAAATCACCGTCGCGGAAGAGGTAGGCATTGAAGGGCGCTGGGGGTACTTCGACCAGGCCGGACAGATGCGCGACATGATCCAGAACCACCTGCTGCAGATCCTGTGCATGATTGCCATGTCGCCGCCGTCCGATCTCAGCGCCGACAGCATCCGTGATGAAAAGGTTAAAGTGCTGAAATCCCTGCGCCGTATTGACCGCTCCAACGTGCGCGAGAAAACCGTTCGCGGCCAGTACACCGCCGGCTTTGCCCAGGGCAAAAAAGTGCCAGGCTACCTCGAAGAAGAGGGGGCGAACAAAACCAGCAACACCGAAACCTTCGTGGCGATCCGCGTTGATATCGATAACTGGCGCTGGGCTGGCGTACCGTTCTATCTGCGCACCGGCAAACGTCTGCCGACCAAATGTTCCGAAGTGGTGGTTTATTTCAAAACGCCGGAGCTGAACCTGTTTAAAGAGACCTGGCAGGAGCTGCCGCAGAACAAGCTGACCATTCGTCTGCAGCCGGACGAAGGGGTGGATATCCAGGTCCTGAACAAAGTGCCGGGCCTCGACCACAAGCATAACCTGCAGATCACCAAGCTGGATCTGAGCTACTCCGAAACCTTCAACCAGACGCATCTGGCCGATGCCTATGAACGTCTGCTGCTGGAGACCATGCGCGGTATCCAGGCGCTGTTCGTCCGCCGTGATGAAGTGGAAGAGGCGTGGAAGTGGGTGGACTCCATCACAGAAGCCTGGGCAGCCGACCGCGATGCGCCGAAACCGTATCAGGCCGGGACCTGGGGACCCGTGGCCTCGGTGGCCATGATCACCCGCGATGGTCGCTCGTGGAACGAGTTTGAGTAAGCTCGCGGTCTTATCCGTCAGGGGTATTTTACCGGTAACATGATCTGGCGCAGAAAGTCGCACGCTTTTTAATCTTTTAAGCCCCGTGAGGATTCACCCACGGGGCTTTTTTTATTACACTGCCTGCAGACATTTTGCCCCTGAGCGCTGGTGTTGGTGGCTTCGGGCACCAAAACACGTCATCTCGCAGCGGCCGGACAGATAAAATTTTGAGGAGCCTTTATGAATTCGACAATGTTACGGGTAACAAATCGCATTATCGAACGGTCGCGTGATACCCGCGCGGCTTACCTCGCAAGGATTAACCAGGCCAAAACCGACACCGTGCATCGTGCGCAACTGGCCTGCGGCAATCTGGCTCACGGTTTCGCGGCCTGTCAGGCCGACGACAAAGCCTCCCTGAAAAGCATGTTGCGCAACAACATCGCCATCATCACCTCCTACAACGATATGTTGTCCGCGCATCAGCCCTACGAACACTACCCGGATATCATTCGCAAAGCGCTGCACAGCGCCAATGCGGTCGGCCAGGTGGCCGGCGGCGTGCCGGCGATGTGCGACGGCGTGACCCAGGGACAGGACGGCATGGAGCTCTCTCTCCTGAGTCGCGAAGTGATCGCCATGTCCGCGGCCATCGGCCTGTCGCATAACATGTTCGATGGCGCGCTGTATCTCGGCGTGTGCGATAAAATTGTGCCCGGACTGACCATGGCGGCGCTCTCATTCGGCCACCTGCCGTCGGTCTTTATTCCCTCCGGTCCGATGGCCAGCGGCCTGCCTAATAAAGAGAAGGTTCGCATTCGCCAGCTATACGCTGAGGGCAAAGTTGACCGCATGGCGCTGCTGGAGTCCGAAGCCGCTTCTTACCACGCTCCGGGGACCTGTACGTTCTACGGTACGGCGAACACCAACCAGATGGTGGTGGAGTTTATGGGCATGCAGTTGCCGGGATCGTCCTTCGTCCATCCGGATGCCCCGCTGCGGGAAGCGCTGACCGCTGCCGCCGCGCGCCAGGTCACCCGCATGACCGGCAATGGCAACGAGTGGATGCCGTTGGGCAAAATGTTTGACGAAAAAGTGGTGGTCAACGGCATTGTGGCGCTGCTGGCGACCGGCGGTTCCACCAACCACACCATGCACCTGGTGGCGATGGCCCGCGCGGCGGGCATCATCATTAACTGGGATGATTTCTCCGACCTGTCAGACGTGGTGCCGCTGCTGGCGCGCCTCTACCCCAACGGCCCGGCGGATATCAACCATTTCCAGGCGGCGGGCGGCGTTCCGGTTCTGGTGCGCGAGCTGCTGAAAGGCGGCCTGCTGCATGAGGACGTTCACACCGTCGCCGGCTTCGGCCTGTCGCGCTACACCCTCGAGCCGTGGCTCAACAACGGCGAGCTGGACTGGCGGGAAGGCGCGACGGCGCCACTTGACGATCAGGTCATCGCGACTTTCGAGAAACCGTTCTCCCGTCACGGCGGCACCAAGGTGCTGAGCGGTAACCTCGGCCGTGCGGTCATGAAAACCTCGGCAGTCCCGGTAGAGAACCAGGTGATTGAAGCGCCGGCGGTGGTGTTCGAGAGCCAGCACGACGTGTTGCCGGCCTTTGAAGCGGGTCTGCTGGACAAAGACTGCGTGGTGGTGGTCCGTCATCAGGGGCCAAAAGCGAACGGGATGCCAGAATTACATAAACTTATGCCGCCACTTGGTGTATTATTGGACCGCCGTTTCAAAATAGCGCTGGTGACCGATGGCCGACTCTCTGGCGCCTCCGGTAAAGTCCCGTCAGCCATCCATGTCACGCCTGAAGCCTATGATGGTGGGTTGCTGGCGAAAGTGCGCGATGGCGATCTTATTCGCGTGAACGGGCAGACGGGGGAACTGACGCTGCTGGTGGACGATGCCGAACTGGCGGCGCGTCAGCCGCATATCCCTGACCTCAGCGCGTCGCGCGTAGGAACCGGTCGGGAGATGTTTGGGGCGCTGCGTGAGAAGCTCTCTGGCGCGGAGCAGGGCGCAACCTGCATCACTTTTTAAGACGATTTAATTTCTAGATCTGGCGAGAGAAAATCCTGATGAAAAACTGGAAAACAACAGCAGAAGCAATCCTCACCTCCGGTCCGGTTGTCCCGGTTATCGTAGTGAAAAAGCTGGAACACGCGGTACCGATGGCGAAAGCGCTGGTCGCGGGCGGCGTGCGCGTCCTGGAAGTGACTCTGCGCACCGAGTGCGCCCTGGAGGCGATCCGCGCGATTGCTAAAGAAGTGCCAGACGCGATTGTCGGCGCGGGCACCGTCACCAACGTCGAGCAGCTGAAAGCGGTAACAGAAGCCGGCGCGCAGTTCGCTATCAGCCCGGGGCTGACCGAATCTCTGCTGAAAGCGGCGACCGAAGACGGCACTATTCCGCTGATCCCGGGGATCAGCACCGTCTCCGAGCTGATGCTGGGCATGCAGTACGGTCTGAAAGAGTTTAAATTCTTCCCGGCGGAAGCCAACGGCGGCGTGAAAGCGCTGCAGGCGATTGCTGGTCCGTTCGGTCACATTCGTTTCTGCCCGACCGGCGGTATCTCCCCGGCCAACTACCGTGATTACCTGGCGCTGAACAGCGTGCTGTGCATCGGTGGATCCTGGCTGGTGCCGGCCGACGCCCTGGAAGCTGGCGACTACGATCGCATCACCACCCTGGCGCGTGAAGCGGTGGAAGGCGCGAAGTAAACCGCGCCTCAAGGTCAACAACCCGGTCAGCGGCAACGCGACCGGGTTTTTTGTTTTTACCCTTCGACGATAACCGCCGCGGCGGCGGTTTTAGCCCGCGCTACGGCCTCTTCCACTGAATCGGCGACGGCGAGGGTCACCCCCAGACGACGGGTGCCGTCAATCTCCGGCTTGCCGAACAGACGCAGCTGCAGGCCAGCTCCGACGGCCGACTGCAGCTGGCCGAAGCTGACGTTCTGGCTGGTCAGCTGCGGAAGGATCACCGCGGAAGCGGCTGGGCCATACTGGCGGATGGCGCCGACGGGCAGCCCAAGAAAGGCGCGAACGTGCAGGGCGAATTCCGAGAGATCCTGCGAAATAAGCGTCACCATTCCGGTGTCGTGCGGGCGCGGGGAGACTTCGCTGAAGATCACCTCGTCGCCGCAAACGAACAGCTCCACGCCGAACAGGCCATGCCCCCCCAGCGCCAGCACCACCTTACGGGCGATATCCTGAGCGCGCTCAAGGGCCAGGTCGCTCATCTGCTGCGGCTGCCAGGATTCACGATAATCGCCATCTTCCTGACGATGGCCGACCGGGGCGCAGAAATGCACGCCATCGACGGCGCTGACGGTGAGCAGGGTGATTTCAAAGTCGAAATTCACCACCCCTTCGACGATCACCCGCCCGGCGCCGGCGCGGCCGCCCTGCTGGGCGTAGCGCCAGGCTTCGCTGAGCTGGTCAGCCGAGCGGATAAAGCTCTGTCCTTTACCGGAGGAGCTCATCACCGGTTTGACGATGCACGGCAAGCCGATCTCCGCGACCGCCGCGCGGAAGGCGTCTTCACTGTCGGCGAAACGGTAGCTGGAGGTGGGGAGCTGCAGCTCTTCTGCCGCCAGACGGCGAATGCCTTCGCGGTTCATGGTGAGCTTCGCTGCCCGCGCCGTGGGGACCACTTTCTGCCCGGCCTGCTCCAGTTCGACCAGGGTATCGGTGGCGATAGCTTCGATCTCCGGCACGATGTAATCAGGTTTTTCCTGTTCGATCAGCGCGCGCAGGCTCTCGCCGTGCAGCATATTGATGACGTGGGCGCGGTGGGCGACCTGCATCGCCGGGGCATCGGGGTAGCGGTCGACGGCGATAGTTTCAATGCCCAGACGCTGACATTCAATGGCGACTTCTTTACCCAGCTCGCCGGAGCCTAACAGCATAACTTTGGTGGCTGCCGGGCGCAGCGCGGTGCCTAATACAGTCATAACTCTCTTCCGCAGTAAAAAAAGATGCGGTCGATTATAAACGAAAACGTTTGCGTCTGTCTTTACGCGCGTGAGTTGAGTCCGGAAGGGAAATTTGTTATACTGTATAAAAATACAGTATCAAGAGGCTGCAGAATGGCGGTTGAAATTAAATATGTGGTGATCCGCGAAGGTGAGGAAAAAATGTCTTTTGCCAGCAAAAAAGAGGCCGACGCTTACGACAAAATGCTCGATCTGGCAGAGGTGCTGAATGACTGGCTGGTAGCATCGCCGCTGGAAATGGACGATGCCCAGCGCGATACCATGGCGATGTGGCTGGCGGAGCGTAAAGAGGCGCTGCAGCATATCCTGCGCGCCGGCAAACTGCCGGAGCAGGATGCGACTGCGCACGATGCGCCCGCGCCGTCAACGGACGCAGAGGCTACCCCGGCGGAAGATGCCGCCGCGCCGGCTGCCAAAACGCGGAAAGCCAAAGCGGCCTGATGGCTGGCGGTCAGCCACTGGCGGGCAGGCAGGCTGGCGGGTTGGCGGGCTGGCGGGCTGGCGGGCTGGCGGGCTGGCGGGCTGGCGGGTTGGTCGGTTGGTCGGTTGGTCGGTTGGTCGGTTGGTCGGTTGGTCGGTTGGTCGGCTGGTCGGTTGGTCGGCTGAACCCGGTACCGCCGCCGCGCGCACCTTTGCGCATCTTTAGCCATATCTAACATTTCCTGACATCGCGTCGTTTAGGCTGATAACAGTGTTTGTCACCTGAGAGGAAAACCATGGCTAACTGGCTAAATCAACTGCAGTCGCTGCTCGGACAGCAGGGCGCGTCGCCGTCCGGCGAATCGCCAAAAGGGAGCGCCCTGCTGCCCGGCGCCATCGGCGGGCTGGCAGGGCTGTTGGTGGCCAGCAAATCGTCACGCAAGCTGCTGGCGAAATATGGCGCCAGCGCGCTGCTGGCTGGCGGTGGGGCAGTAGCAGGTACTGTGTTGTGGAACAAGTATCAGCAGAAAATGCGCGCTCAGAACACGCCCGCCCCGACACCAGAGACGGCTGCGGCGCCGGCGGATGTCGATCCGCGCAGCGTGCGGCTGATCACCGCCCTGGTGTTTGCCGCCAAAAGCGATGGGCATATCGACGATCACGAGCGGGCGAGGATTGAAGCCCAGCTTCGGGAAGCCAATATTGACGTTCAGGCGCGGGTGCTGATTGACCAGGCGCTGGCTCAGCCGCTGGATCCGCAGCGTCTCGCCGAGGGCATCGTTGACCCGCAGGAGGCGCTGGAGATCTACTACGTCAGCTGCGCGGTGATCGATATCGACCACTTTATGGAGCGCAGCTATCTCAACGCCCTGGGTGAGGCCCTGGCGTTGCCAAAAGATGTCCGGGCCGACATCGAACAGGATATCCAGTCACAAAAACAGGCGCTAAGCGTTTAAATTATCACGTTTCGCTTGCATCGCCCGCGTCTTTTGCCACCCTTATAGACACGTCATCATTCAGGCGCCACCCTGCGGCCTGAATGCTCTTGTGTCACGAAAAAGCAGCAGAAGAATAACATGCCACCTAAAGCCAAACGGATCCCTCACGCCATGACCTTGCATGGCGATACACGCATCGATAACTATTACTGGCTGCGCGACGATGAACGCGCGCGGCCTGATGTGCTGGAATATCTGCACGCGGAAAACGCCTACGGCAAGCAAGTGATGGATTCGCAGCTCAGCCTGCAGGAGCGTCTGCTGAAAGAGATTATCGACCGCATTCCGCAGCGGGAAGTCTCGGCCCCCTACAGCAAAAACGGCTTTCGCTATCGTCAGGTGTACGAGCCGGGCTGCGAATACGCTATCTACCAGCGCCAGTCGGTGCTGAAAGAGGAGTGGGACGAGTGGGAGATCCTGCTTGATGCCAACCAGCGGGCGGCGAAAAGCGAGTTTTACACCCTGGGCGGGCTGGGCATTGCGCCCAACAACCAGCTGATGGCGGTGGCGGAAGATTATCTTTCCCGCCGCCAGTACGGCCTGCGCTTTTGCGATCTCAGCAACGGCGAGTGGTATCCGGAGACCCTGGAAAATGTCACCTCCGGCTTTGCCTGGAGCAACGATTCACGCTTTGTGTGGTATGTGCGTAAACATCCCACCACACTGCTTCCTTATCAGGTCTGGCGCCACACCGTCGGGACGCCGGCGCAGAGCGACGCGCTGGTCTATGAGGAAAAAGATGAGACCTTCTACGTCAGCGTGCATAAAACCACATCCCAGCAGTTCGTGGTGATCTATCTCTCCAGCGCCACCACCAGCGAAGTGCTGCTGCTCAACGCCGAACTGCCAGACGCCGAACCGGTCTGCTTCCTGCCGCGGCGTAAAGATCATGAATATAGCCTCGATCACTATCAGCACGCTTTTTATCTGCGATCCAACCGGGAGGGGAAGAATTTTGGCCTCTACCGTACCGTGCTGCGCGATGAAGAGCAGTGGACCACGCTGATCCCGCCGCGTCACGACGTAATGCTCGAAGGATTTACCCTGTTTACCGACTGGCTGGTCGTCGAGGAGCGTCAGCGCGGCCTGACCAGTTTGCGGCAGATTAACCGCAGGACCCGGGAGGTGGTAGGGATCGCCTTTGACGATCCGGCCTATGTCACCTGGCTTGCCTATAACCCGGAGCCTGAAACGTCGCGCCTGCGCTACGGCTACTCCTCGATGACCACGCCCGACACCCTGTTTGAGTTGGACATGGATACCGGCGAACGACGGGTGATCAAGCAGCAGGAGGTGAAGGGGCTGGACACCCGCTGCTATCAGAGCGAGCACCTGTGGGTAACCGCCCGTGATGGCGTCGAAGTGCCGGTCTCGCTGGTCTATCATCGCGACCATTTTCGTAAAGGGAGCAATCCGCTGCTGGTCTATGGCTATGGCTCGTATGGCGACAGTATCGATGCCGATTTCAGCGCCAGCCGGCTGAGCCTGCTCAACCGGGGATTTGTCTACGCTATCGCCCACGTCCGCGGCGGCGGCGAGCTGGGCCAGCAGTGGTATGAGGACGGTAAATTCCTGTGTAAGAAAAATACCTTCAACGACTATCTGGACGTCTGCGACGCGCTGCTGGCCCAGGGGTACGGCGACCCGCAGCTCTGCTATGGCATGGGCGGCAGCGCCGGCGGAATGCTGATGGGAGTGGCCGTTAACGAGCGTCCAGAGCTGTTCCACGGCGTAATAGCTCAGGTGCCGTTCGTCGACGTGGTGACCACCATGCTGGATGAGACCATTCCGCTGACGACCGGCGAATTTGAAGAGTGGGGGAACCCGCAGGATGAAACCTATTACCACTACATGAAAAGCTACAGCCCCTACGACGGCGTGAAGGCGCAGGCGTATCCGCATATGCTGGTGACCACCGGGCTGCACGATTCCCAGGTGCAATACTGGGAGCCGGCGAAGTGGGTGGCGAAACTGCGTGAACTGAAAACCGACGATAACCTGCTGCTGCTCTGCACCGATATGGACTCCGGCCATGGCGGAAAATCCGGGCGCTTTAAAAGCTATGAGGGAGTGGCGCTGGAGTACGCCTTTTTCATCGCCCTGGCGCAGGGGACACTGCCGGGGAAAGCGGCAGTGTAGGGGCTATTCCCCGAGGTAATGCTTGAGCGTGAGGCGCAGCTCGGGGCTCATGCGGTCGAGATTGTTGAATAACCAGCGCAGATAGCCTGGATCGTTTTCAGCAATCTCGGCGACGGCTTTACCGCGGTATTTGCCGAAGGTAAAGGTGGTGAGCAGCGCCGGCCGACCGGTGATATCGGCCATTTCGTCAGGCGTCCAGCCGGAAACGTTGATGATATCCAGCAGCAGCGCAGCGGTGATATAGCAGTCATACAGCGCACGGTGGTGATGCAGCCCCGGCGGCGTGGCCACGTTCAGCTTACGTGATTTATAGAGCCCCATATTGCTGTATTTGATCCCCGGCCACAGCCGGCGGGCCAGCTTCATGGTACAGATCCACTCGCCATGCATCTCCGGTAACACCCGACGATCGAAGCTGGCGTTATGCGCGACATACCACGGGCTGCCATGATAGTGCGGAATAATCTCCTCAATCCATGGCTTATTGGCGACCATCTCTTCGGTAATCCGGTGAATAGCCATCGCCTGCGGGCTAATGGGGCGGTCAGGACGCACCAGATGACTCATGGGATTGGTGATCTGCCCGTCGACAATGTCGACCGAGGCGACTTCAACGATGCCCCCCTGCAGTCCGCAGGTTTCGGTATCAATGACGCGCAGCATGGCTCGCTCCAGAGCAAAACAATAAGCGTAAAGCAATTGGCCAGGCTTGCCAACCGACGGCGAGGGGGGAAGTAGGCATTATTTCTGTTTCGGCTCCCAGGGCAGGCGGGACAGCGAGACGGAGGCCAGCCGATGGGCGATCAGTCGTTCGCGGAACCAGTCGCGCAGATGGGCGGGCTGTTCACGCTCGACCAAATCAGCGACCACCGGCATATTATACCGCTCTTTAAAGGCGACGCCGGCGGCGGCGAGATCGACGTTGACTTTATCCATCTCATCTTGCGAAATTTTGGCCAGATTTCTTTCCATCATACACTCCACTCTGCTTGTAAACCCGGTCAGGGCCTGACGCCCGGCTCGACTCTGCCATTATACAGGGTTATTCTCTGTGCTACAGACATAACAAAAGGGAATGACGAATATGCGACTTCTTGCTGGACGCGCGATGCGCCTCTCCGTTGCGTTTGCCGGGCTATTAACCGCGACGGGCGCGCTCGCCCACGCTCACCTGCAGCAGCAGATCCCCGCCGCCGGTGCGCAGCTGGCGGCTTCTCCGCAGACGCTGACGCTCAGTTTCTCCGAAGGCATTGAACCCGCGTTCAGCGGGGTGTCCGTCACCGGTCCGCAGCAGCATGCGGTGGCCACCGGCAAACTGACCCGCAGCGCCGACAATCCCACCCAGGTCACCGTGCCTGTGGCGGAAACCTTGCGGCCGGGAGAATACACTGTGGCATGGCATGTAGTTTCAGTGGATGGCCATAAAACCAAAGGGCAATACACCTTTAGCGTGAAGTAAGCGATGCTGACCGGGCTCTATATTACCCTGCGTTTTGGGCATTTTATCGCCCTGATGCTGGCTTTTGGCTGCGTGCTGTATGGCGCCTGGTGGGCGCCGGTGCCGCTGCGACGCGTACTGATGCTGCGCTTCTATCCGCTGTTGCGCCCGCTGCTGCTGATCGGCGCGCTCTCTACCCTGGCGCTGTATCTGCTGCAGGGGGGGATGATGGGCGAGGGCTGGGCGGATGTCTGGCAACCCGCCGTCTGGCAGGCGGTAGCGGGTACCCGCTTCGGCGGGGTGTGGATCTGGCAGATCCTGCTGGCGTGGATCGCCCTCGCTGTGGTGTGGATCCGTCCCCGCCACGGCGCTCGCCAGCTGGTGGCCCTGCTGGCGGCCCAGCTGCTGCTTTCCGCTGGGGTAGGGCATGCCGCCATGCATGATGGTTTACTCGGCGCCCTGCAGCGGACTAATCATGCTGTCCACCTCTTCTGCGTTGCCAGCTGGTTCGGCGGCCTGTTGCCCTTTATCTATTGCCTGCGCCTGGCGCAGGGGCGCTGGCGGCAGGCCGCGGTCTATACCATGGCGCGCTTTTCACGCTACGGGCATCTGGCCGTCGCCGGCACCCTTGCCAGCGGGGCAATCAATGCGCTGTTGATCCAGGGAGGATTGATTGGCGCATCGCCCTGGGGACGTCTGCTGTTGATCAAATGTGCGCTGGTGGCCGGGATGGTGGTAATTGCGTTAGTGAACAGGTATGTTCTGGTACCGCGCATGTCGGCAAGCGGTTCGCGGGCGGAAAGCCTGATCCTGCGAACCACGCAGGCCGAGATAGGGCTGGGCGCGCTGGCGCTGCTGGCCGTCAGCCTGTTTGCCACCTGGGAACCTTATTGAATTAACTGGCAAAATCATGAAAAAAATTGTTCTGACCATGTTGTTACTGGCAAGCTCCGGCGCTGCTCTGGCGGCGCCGCAAATTATCACCGTGAGCCGCTTTGAGGTAGGAAAGGAGAGCTGGGCGTTCAACCGTGAAGAGGTGATGTTGACCTGTCGTCCGGGCAATGCCCTCTACGCTATCAACCCGAGCACCCTGGTCCAGTATCCGCTCAATGAGGTGGCTGAGCAGCAGGTCAAAGCCGGCAAAACCACCGCCCAGCCGATCTCGGTTATCCAGATCGACGATCCGCAGCACCCGGGGCAAAAAATGAGCCTCGCGCCGTTTATCGAGCGCGCGCAGAAGCTCTGCTAGATTTTCGCGCTATCTCGCTGTAATGACATAAAAAAAACCGCCCTTGCCGGACAACGGCAGTGGCGGTTTTTTCGCTAACAGCGCCCTCTTTTCCAGGAATTATTCGGCCACATTGGTCGCAGACTGGAAAAGCTGACGCGTTAAACTATTCTTATAGTGCAAGGCGACTTAGCCTGCATTAATGCCAACTTTTAGCGCACGGCTCTCTCCCAAGAGCCATTTCCCTGGACCGAATACAGGAATCGTATTCGGTCTCTTTTTATCTTAATCTGTCTGCTTTCGCGATGACCAGCGACATCCTGTCAGTCAATCACCAGGCTGGCCTCTGGATGTCCCGTTATAGCACACCGTTTTTAGCATACACAATTCATTTACACACAAATTGCATCCTGCGGAAGAACGATATGGGGAAGGCGGAACCGTAAGCGAGGGGAGAGGAAAAGAAAAAACCTGCACCTAAACAGGCCCGGCGTGCAGGTTAACTGGCGGGCCAACATCGGAAGTCTGCTAGTATACCCATTTGTATGATAAATAGAATAAACAAAACCTTATTGATTTGGCAATTCATGCGATTAGTCGTCCGCGCCCCACGACGTGGCGGGAAATAATATTCAGAGGTGTAGTTTCGGGCAAACAGTATTATTCCGGAACGCTGAAGGTGGGAAATATCTGACTCTCCAGATAGCAGAGTAAAAGCCAAATTTCATCGCTGAAAATAAACCATATGCTGCCCAGCAGCACGACCGCCAGAATAATCAGCAGAAAAATTTCGGTTTTACTCATCATGCTAACGACTATCCAATGGCCTGCGGGACCATGATAGTAGCGAAATAAGAACATAATAAGCAAACGCTGCGTAACGGGGCGGGTTCGCTGGTCGCGAAATTTACATGCCAGGCAGCGGCTGCGTCAATATTGCCACCTGCTCCGCCAGCTGATCCAGCAGCTGGAATCGACGCCGGTATTCGGCCCGTTTTTTACTGGCGATGCTCTCCAGCGGTTTTCTTTCCAGACGCAGCGGTAGCTGCCAGCGCCAGAGGCTTTCCGGCTTGCCGTCGATGGATTGCCAGAACTCATCATAGCTGGCGTGGAAATGGCGCCCCTTGCTCAGGCGATAGCGCAGGGCGCGGAACACATGGCCGTTATCGCTGACGCCGTAAATCGCCGCGATATGGCTGCGAGCGGCCAGCAGCCAGATAAACTCCAGCAGCAGGCGCTTCGGGAACAGACCGTAGCAGGCGCGGGTCGCCTGCTTGATCACCTCATGAGAAACGTGGCGTCGCGGTCCCTGTAAACCGCCGATGACCAGCTGCCAGGCGTCGCCCTCCCGGGTCACGCTGAAGGTCGCGCTGGCCAGCAGGGTATGGTCGCTGTCGCGCAGCCATAGGGTGGTTTCACCCTCACGCTCGGCCTTCCCGGCCGAAGAGGCCGAGAGGGTAAACTGGCGTTCATCCTTTCCATTGAGCGTCAGCAACGGGACCTCGCACACCGCGGTCATGGCATGCGCCAGCCGCGACCCGCGCAGGGTATCGACATAGCGATAATGGCTTATGACCGCCATCGCCCGCTGCCAGGCGTTGAGATCGCGCGTCAGATATTGACGGTGCACTTTCCCCGGCAGCGTCGCCTGCGCCGTCAGCAGCTGGTTAAAATCGTCACGAGCGCTCAGCGCCTCCAGCATCGCTTTGGTAGGGCTATAAAATAACGCCGTGCGCAGCAGAAACTTAAAGCGGTAATTTTTCTGCCGCCAGATAGGTGCGGGTGTTAATCTGCCCATCACCAGATCGGCAATGAGATGCGAGCGCGGCGTAAGCACGCTGGATGAATGCAGGCTATTGTCTGTCACGATAAACACCTCGTTGTTATTTCCTGCTATTTTAAAGCGAGGCACTGATAAGCTTAATGCTCTGGCCGACTATATTTGCCGTTTGTTTAAAATCGATTGAGGTGTAAATAAAAAACAGCGGCTGTAAGCTGGAATTACCTATAATTACGGCAGAGAGGTAATTATATGTATCAGCGTATTAATGGCAGCGACTGGCGTAATATCTGGCTGATGGGCGATCTGCATGGCTGCTTTGCGCTGCTGATGGAGCGCCTGCGCCGGCTGCGCTTTGATCCCTGGGCCGATCTGCTGATCTCGGTTGGCGATCTGATCGATCGCGGGCCGCAAAGCGCTGACTGTCTCGGCCTGTTGCGCAGCCGCTGGTTCAGGGCCGTGCGCGGGAATCATGAGCAGATGGCGCTGGAGGCGCTGGAGAGCGGAGATATGACGCTCTGGCAGATGAACGGCGGCGACTGGTACGCCCGGAGCAACGTGCGGCAGCGAGCTGACGTCGATCGGCTGCTGGCGCGATGTCAGCGGCTGCCGTTGATTATTGAAGTGGAGTGCGCAAAGTCGCGGCATGTGATCGCCCATGCCGATTACCCGGCGCCGGTCTATCGCTGGCAGCAGCCGGTGGATCCCCAGCGGGTCCTGTGGAGCCGCCATCGTCTGAGTGAACATCTGGCGGGGCGTCATGGCGCTATCGCCGGGGCTGACCATTTCTGGTTTGGCCATACCCCGCTTCGCGCGCGTTGTGACTACGACAATCAACACTATATTGACACCGGCGCCGTGTTCGGCGGCACGCTGACCCTGGTGGCGCTGCAGTCGGCAGGCTAAAAGTCACTGTATTCGCTGGCGGGTTGCCAGAAGCCGTCAATAAAATCTTCTATCGGGTAGCAGCCGCCGTGGCGGATCCGCTGATCTTCCATCGCCACCAGGCACTGCGTTTCCTCGCGGTAGACGTCAACCACAATGTCCTCGCAGCCGCCATCCAGATAGCAAATAAACAACACTAAGGCAAACATCCTGGCCTCATGTCCGGGGGCACATACTCTTTAGTGTAGGGGATGACGGCGGGACGGGGAAATAAATAACCCGTCTCAGGCGACGGGTTCATTGGTGTCAGGCAAGGCGCATGACCCAGGCATCGGACTGGCGGTCGTAATGTTTACGGTAGAGGACGGAATGTTCACCATTGAGAATCGCGGGAACGCTGGTATCGGCATCCCAGGCGTCAAGCTGCATACATAAATCTGGATCGGATTTGCAGGGAATGCTTAACGTTCGCTCACCCTGATGTTCACCATGCAGTTCGGCATCGTCTATCTCAAACGCGCCGATGCGGACATTGGTTTTACTCATCGCTTCACCCCATTTTTCAGCTGAGTTGTGGTACGACCAGTTGCGGCCGTCATTTTTCAGCGTAGTCAATGGGGGGAAAACCGCCAGTCAAAAAGTGCGTATTTTTTGCGCGGCGTCACACCTTGCCGGCAAAAAGTTTCCCATCGCGTACCAGCTCGCGCGGATAACTGTTCTTCAGACGGGAGCCGACGCGCTTGGCCAGGCCCAGCGGCACGCCCTGGAAGGTGACAATGGCTTCGTCCTGCGCTGGCGGGGTTTGCGGATAGACATCGCGTCCGCGATACCACGCTTCCGCCTCCTCCAGCGTCAGCTCGAAGGCGCGCTGTGGCGCGGCAAAGGCAATAACCGCCTCATGCTGCCAGCGATAACCCTTATTGTGCAGCTCCGCCAGGCGCACGCCAATGCGCGAAAACCGCACCCGACCAAACAGAGGCTCCATAGACTGCGGAAACAGCCACAGCTCTTTATCTCGTTGCCACAGCGTGTGGCTCGCGTCCCATTCCAGGCCGACAGCGCGGGCGGCGGCGGTCGCCGCGGCGGCTTCCCGGCCCTTCAGCGGCACAAACGGGAACTTGCCGACCTTATAGCCCGGCGCCGGGAGCGGATCGATCGCCGCAGTCTTGCGCAGGCGAGCGACAAAGAAGCCTTCACAATCGTAGATCTGCGGGAAGACATGCAGAAATCCCTCCGCGGTTAGGGCATCGGCCGCGCCGGGAAACAGCGCTTCCAGCGGCTGGATCTCTACCGCCTGCGGGTAACGGGACAGCAGCCAGTGAATGACTGACTGATTTTCTTCGCGGTTCAAGGTGCAGGTCGAATAGACCAGCGTCCCGCCAGGGCGCAGGGCATGGAAAGCGCTGTCGATAAGCTCGCGCTGGGTGGCGGCGATGTCGAGGTTGCTCTCCGGCGACCAGTTTTTCAGCGCGTCGGCATCTTTGCGTACCACCCCTTCGCCGGAGCAGGGGGCATCAAGCAGAATGGCATCGAAGGCTTCGGGCAATGCCGCGCCGAACACCCGCCCGTCGAAATGGGTCAGGCCGACGTTGCTGATGCCGCAGCGGCTGATGTTGGCATGCAGCACTTTCACCCGGCTGGCGGAGAACTCATTCGCCAGGATGCCGCCCGCATTGCCCATCCGGGCGGCGATCTGGGTGGTTTTCGACCCCGGGGCGGCGGCAACGTCCATAACCCGTTCAGGCTGCGGGTTGTCGGCGAACAGGGCGGCGACCGGCAGCATTGAGCTTGCTTCCTGAATATAGAACAGCCCGCTGAGGTGTTCGGCGGTGCTGCCCAGCGGCAGCGCATCGTCGTCCCGCTCGATCCAGAATCCCTCCTCACACCAGGGGACCGGCGTCAGCTGCCAGCCATAGGGAGCGACCAGAGAGAGGAAATCATCGACGCTAATTTTCAGCGTATTGACGCGAATACTACGGCGTAGCGGGCGCTGACAGGCGGCGATAAAGTCGTCGAAAGAGAGGTGCGCCGGCATCGCCGCGCGCATTTGAGCGAGAAACGCTTCAGGGAAATAGACAGTATTTTCGGCCACGGGCAGCGCACCACAGAAAAAAAGGGTGCGCAGTTTAGCACAAACGCCCCGGTGCAGGACACCGGGGCGTGCGGTTTGTCGTCTGCCCGCCGCCGGCGTTTGCCGGGGCGGGAGAAGGGGAGGCGAGGATTACTGCGGCAGGGCGGTGCCCCACTCCCGCCACTCTTTCGGCTCGCTCTCCAGCAGCAGGAAGTGCTTGCCGTCCTGGGCCTTCGGCGCCAGCGGCGTACCCGGCGGCGTGGCAAAGGCGATCCCGCCGCGGATAAACTGATTGAAGGTCCCGGTTTTCACCACGCCGCCAACCAGGCCGAAGTCGAGGCTGTAACCTGAGGCCAGCCAGAACACCGAGTTATTGCGCACCAGGTACTGGTAGCGCTTGCTGATGCGCATCTTAACCATGACCCGGTCAGACATTGATCCCAGCGACAGACCGGTCACCGTCCCGACTTCCAGGCCGCGGAACAGCACCGGCGTACCGATGCCAAGCGATCCGGCCTCCGGCGCTTCCACCACGATATTCAGACCGTCGATATAGCGCGAGTCGCTGATCGTCGTATCCTGGATCTCAAAGTCGCGACGCGCCGGGCCGCGTCCGGGCTCAACGTTAATATAGGACTGGAACAGGGTGTCGAGATGCTCCACGCCTGCCGCGGAGATCTGCGGGGTGATCACCGAGAAGCGAGTCCCGGCGCGGGCAAACGTGCCGACGTATTCCGGGTAAAGCACGGCTTTCGCCTGCACCTCGTTTTTGGCGGTGATCAGCTCCAGGGACTGGATCTGACCGATATCAATGCCGAGATAGCGAATCGGCATCCCGGCCGCCATCTTCCCGGCGTCAAACGCATGCAGGGTGATCTGGCCGCCCACGGCGCGCGCCGCCGTTTCAGAAGCGTAAAGGATGCGTTTATTATTCAGCCGCGCGTTGGCGCTGCTGCCGTTGAGGTTATCGAAACTGATCGCTCCTTTAATGGCGCGGGCCAGCGGCGAGGCCTGAACGGTGAGCCCGTTGCCGTCAAGTTTGACCTTCGCACCCCCTTCCGCCCAGAAGACGCTGTTGTTGGTCAGCAGGTAGCGGTACTCCGGCTTGATATGCAGATCGATATCGAAAGCGTCTTTGCGCGGTTTGACGGCGATGATCTCGCCGACGGCGAATTTACGATACAGCACCACCGAGCCAGCCTGAACGTCAGGCAGCGTCTCAGCGGAGAGGCTCAGGGTGGTGGTCGGCACTTCGCTCAGGCTGTTTTCCTGCGCCTTTTCGAGGTTGGCATACAGCGGATAGCTGCTCTGCATTTCGCCTTTTTCACCCGGGATCACCCGGATCCCGCCGTTCACCCATTCGCTGGCGCTGGCGCCCAGCACCTGCACGCCATCGAGCCCCACTTTGACATCCAGACGACTGTTCACCACAAACTTGCTGTCGCCGCGAATCAGATCGCGGTATTCCGGGGCAATCGCCACCTGGAAGGTCACCCCTTTGGCCGTCAGCTTGCGCTCCAGCACCTGGCCGACTTTCACCCCGTGCAGCACCAGCGGCTGGCCGCCGTCGATCCCGTAGCTCTCCGGCGCCGAAAGGGTGACGGTGGCGACATTGGGCTCCTCCAGCAGCGCTTTATCCGCTGGCATGACGGAGAAGTGATTACGCGGTTCGCCTTCGCCGGGAACCAGCTCAAAGGTATTGCCGGTGAGCAGGGCGCTGACGCTGGGGTTATCAAGGGAGATCTTCGGCTTCTTCATCTGAATCAGCGTTTTCTCCCGCAGCAGGGTCACCACGCTCGGGTCGACGGTCATCTCGCCCGTGACTTTGCCGCCAGGGTTAAGATTCAGTTTGCTTAACTGGCCCACTTCCAGCCCCTGATACATCAGCGGCGTCGAGCCCGCTTTCAGGCCGTCGCCGTCCGGCAGGTCGAGGGTCACCACCACCCCGCGCTGACTGTGCGCCAGGTCTTCGTACAGATGATAGTCATCGTTTTGCGACGCGACCTGCGAATCGGCAGGGGAGTCAAAGGCGATGGCGCCGTTCACCAGCGCGGAAAGGTTCTCCAGCTGCACTTTGGCCCCGCTCAGGCCGACGTCGGCTTTGATCCCGGAGACGTTCCAGAAACGGCTGCCTTTTTTCACCAGGTTGGTAAACCGGCGCTCGATCAGCACATCAATGGTGACCCCCTGGTTATTGTCATTCAGCGTGAAGTCATACACCCGCCCGACCGGGATCTTACGGAAGTAGACCAGCGAGCCGCTGCTCAGAGAGCCAAGGTCGGGCGCCTGCAGGTGGATCATCAGCTCGCCGTTGTTGATGCGGTATTTGGGCTGGGTGTCGAGGGCGACGAAGTGATCTTCGGGTTCGCCCTTGCCCGGCATCATGCCGATATAGTTCCCGCCTACCAGGGCATCCAGTCCTGACACGCCGGCCAGAGAGGCTTTCGGCGTCACCAGCCAGAACTGCGTATCTTTGCGCAGCGCCTCTTTCATATCGCGTTTGATGCTGGCGGAAACTTCAATTTTACTCAGGTCTTTACTGAGACTAATGTCCTGGACGGTACCGACTTCCACCCCCTGATAGCGGATAGGCGTCCGCCCCGGCACGATGCCGTTAGCAGACTGGAAATCGATAGTGATCGTCGATCCACGGTCGTCAAAGCTGGTCCAGATGAGCCAGGCGGCAATCAGCAGCGCGATGACCGGCAGCAGCCAGAATGGCGAGATACGACGTTTGGTTTTTATTCTGGCTTCAGTCTGCGAAGCGGGCGTTTCCTGACTCATGTGCGTCCCAAAGTAAGCGGCTGTCCAGCCATTCAACTGCAAGAATAGTTAAAATTACCGCGCCGCCGAAGTAAACCGCGGCCGGCCCCATCGTAAAGGCGAGGAGCTGATCGCGATTGATTAGCGACATGGTGAGTGAGATAACAAACAGATCCAGCATCGACCAGCGGCCAATCCAGGTTATCAGCCGCAGCAGCAGGATGCGGGTGCGCAGCCCCTGCTCGCATTTGAATTGTATGCTGAGCAGCAGGGTAAATAACACTATAACTTTGGTGAATGGCACCAAAATACTGGCGATAAACACCACGCCGGCGATGGCGATATTACTGCTGGCGAGGGAGATGATCCCGGAGAGGATGGTGTCTTCCTGGCGCGCGCCGTTAACGTAAATGATGGAGATCGGCAGCAGGTTGGCCGGTAAGAGCAAAATCAGCGAGGCAATCAGCGCCGCCCAGCTGCGCTGCAGGCTCTGCGGCCGGCGATGGTGCAGCGGCGTGTGGCAGCGCCGGCAGCGGCCGCGGGCGTCGCGGTAGCCGGTGTAGTGGCAGCCGGTGCACACCTGCAGATTGTTATCGGCGCGGGTCGCCGGCCGTTCGGGATAGAATCGCTCCCACAGCTCTTCGACGTTCATATGGATAAGCGTCAGGATGCTCAGCAGCGTCAGGGAGATAAATGCCACGAGGCCGATGCCGGGCTGCAGAAAGGCGTAATCCTGCACCTTGATGGAGGCGACGCCGATGCCCACCAGATAGATATCCAGCATGACCCACTCCTTGAGCTTACCGAGCATTAGCAACACCGGACGCAGGTTCATCCCCAGCACGTTGCCCAGCCACAGATAGCTAATCGAAACCACCAGCAGCACCGGGGCGACCACCGCGCAAAACAGCACCATCGCGGCGGTAAGCGGGTCGCCCTGCGCGGTCATCTGCCAAATGCCATGCAGGACGTTGGCGTCAATGCGAACCCCCAGCAGGTGAAGGCGCAGCAGGGGTTCGGACCAGGCAAAGGGCATTAACAGCAGCATCGCCAGGGCCATGCTGCCCAGACGGGTCAACGACCAGTCGCGGCCATCGCGCACCTTCGCGTTACAGCGCGGACACCAGGCGCTTTGGTTGCGTTTAAGCACTGGTAAGCGAAAGAGCATGTCACACTGCGTACAGCGCTGATAATGCGCATAGGGAAGCGGTGTGCTCACGGCATGCACGACCATCTTATTCGCAGGCTTAAGGGTGGATGTTTTTATCGGCATTTAATACGTACAGGAATGAATGTATCCCACTATCTTAACCTATGAATGAATTCATCTTGAGCCCAAGCGCATTTAATGCTTATTTTAGTAGGCTGTACGTATCAGGCAGTAAGACAACCAAGTGAAGATATAATGAGCAAAACAGAATTTTACGCGGATTTGAACCGCGATTTCCAGGCATTAATGGCAGGTGAAACCAGTTTCCTGGCGATGATCGCCAATACCAGCGCGCTGCTGTTTGAACGACTGGGCGAGGTCAACTGGGCCGGTTTCTATCTTCTGGAAGGCGATACCCTGGTGCTGGGGCCGTTCCAGGGCAAACTGGCCTGCGTGCGGATCCCGGTCGGGCGCGGCGTATGCGGCGCGGCGGTGGCGCAAGCCCAGGTGCAGCGCGTCGAGGACGTCCACGCGTTTGACGGCCACATCGCCTGCGATGCCGCCAGTAATTCGGAAATTGTCTTCCCCCTGCGCGTGAACGACCAGATTATCGGCGTGCTGGATATCGACAGTCCGGCTTACGGCCGCTTCACTGCTGAAGATGAGCAGGGGTTGCGCACGCTGGTCGAGCATCTGGAAAAACTCATCGCGGCCACTGATTATCAAAAAATCTTTACCCGTGTCGTGGGATAATCAACGGATAACGTAGCATTTAGCGAGGACGTCATTATAATGTCGCCTGTTCATGCCTGCGGCTTGTTGGCTACGTCCGTTGTAATCAGGAAATTTCATGGAAAATCAACCTAAGTTGAATAGCAGTAAAGAAGTTATCGCCTTTCTGGCCGAACGTTTCCCTCAGTGCTTCAGCGCTGAAGGCGAAGCGCGCCCCCTGAAAATCGGAATTTTTCAGGATCTCGTTGAGCGAGTGGGTGGTGAGATGAATCTCAGCAAAACCCAGCTTCGCGCTGCATTACGTCTCTATACCTCGAGCTGGCGCTATCTCTACGGCGTAAAAGCCGGCGCTATCCGCGTTGACCTGGACGGCAACCCGTGCGGCGAACTGGAAGAGCAGCACATTGCCCATGCGCGTCAGCAGCTGGAAGAAGCGAAAGCTCGCGTTCAGGCGCAGCGCGCTGCCCAGCAGGCGAAAAAACGCGAAGCCGCTGCCGCTGCAGGCCAGCCGGATGAAGGCGTTCGCCGCGAGCGTAAACCGCGTCCTCAGCAACCGCGTCGTAAAGAGGGTGCTGAACAGCGTAAACCGCGTCCTGTTGCAGCCAAAGCTCCGCGTGAAGAGCGTCTTACTCCGGTATCGGATGTTTCCGTTCTGACCGTCGGCCAGGCGCTGAAGGTAAAAGCAGGCAATAACGCAATGGACGCCACCGTTGTGGAAATCACCAAAGATGGCGTTCGTGTACAGCTGACTTCTGGTATGTCAATGATTGTACGCGCAGAACACCTGGTGTTCTGAAACGGAGGCCGGGCCAGGCATGAACACATTTTTTAAAATCACCGCGCTTGCGGGCCTGCTGGCAATAGCAGGCCATGCGTTCGCTGTTGATGAAATAACCCGTGCAGATCAAATCCCCGTGCTGAAAGAAGAGCCGCAGCACGCGACGGTGAGCGAGCGCGTGACATCGCGCTTTACCCGCTCTCACTACCGTCAGTTCGATCTCGACAACGCCTTCTCGGCAAAGATTTTTGACCGTTATCTGAACCTGCTGGATTACAGCCATAATGTGCTGCTGGCCAGCGATGTGACGAAGTTCGCGGCGAAAAAAGACCAAATCGGCGACGAACTGCGCACCGGGAAACTGGACGTCTTCTATGACCTCTACAACCTGGCGCAGCAGCGCCGCTTCGAGCGCTATCAGTATGCGCTGAAGGTGCTGGAACGTCCGATGGACTTTACCGGCAACGATAATTTCAACCTTGACCGCTCCAAAGCGCCGTGGCCGAAAGACGAGGCCGAGCTGAACAAGCTGTGGGACGCCAAGGTGAAATTTGACCAGTTAAGCCTGAAGCTGGCGGGGAAAGACGATAAAGAGATCCGCGACACCTTAACCCGTCGCTATAAGTTCGCTATCCGTCGTCTGGCGCAAACCAACAGCGAAGATGTCTTCTCGCTGGCGATGACCGCCTTCGCCCGCGAAATCGACCCGCACACCAACTATCTGTCGCCGCGCAATACCGAGCAGTTCAACACCGAGATGAGTCTCTCACTCGAAGGGATCGGCGCTGTGCTGCAGATGGATGATGACTACACGGTCATTAATTCGCTGGTGGCGGGGGGTCCGGCTGCGAAGAGCAAAGCGATCAGCGTCGGCGACCGCATTGTCGGCGTCGGCCAGACCGGGAAGTCGATGGTCGATGTGATTGGCTGGCGTCTGGATGACGTCGTGGCGCTGATTAAAGGGCCGAAGGGCAGCAAGGTTCGCCTTGAGATCCTGCCGGCCGGCAAAGGGGCCAAGACGCGTATCGTCACCCTGACCCGCGAACGCATCCGTCTGGAAGACCGCGCGGTGAAGATGTCGGTGAAAACCGTCGGTAAAGAAAAAGTCGGCGTGCTGGATATCCCGGGCTTTTACGTCGGCCTGACCGATGACGTGAAAGTGCAGCTGCAGAAGCTGGAAAAACAGAACGTCAGCAGCGTGGTTATCGATCTGCGCAGCAACGGCGGCGGGGCGCTGACCGAAGCGGTATCGCTCTCGGGGCTGTTTATTCCGTCCGGCCCGGTGGTGCAGGTGCGGGATAACAATGGCAAGGTGCGCGAAGACAGCGATAACGATGGCGTAGTCTATTACAAAGGGCCGCTGGTGGTGCTGGTTGACCGCTTTAGCGCCTCAGCGTCTGAGATCTTTGCCGCCGCAATGCAGGATTATGGCCGCGCGCTGATCGTTGGCGAGCCGACCTTCGGTAAAGGTACCGTACAGCAGTATCGCTCGTTGAATCGTATCTACGATCAGATGCTGCGTCCGGACTGGCCGGCGTTAGGTTCCGTTCAGTACACCATCCAGAAGTTCTACCGCATTAACGGCGGCAGTACTCAGCGCAAAGGCGTAACGCCGGATATCATGATGCCAACCGGAAATGAAGATCGCGAAACCGGCGAGCAGTATGAAGACAACGCGCTGCCGTGGGATAGCATCAACGCGGCCACCTACGTGAAGTCCGGGGACCTCGCCCCGTTTGGACCGGAACTGCTCAAGCGCCACGACGAGCGTATTGCCCAGGATCCTGAGTTCCAGTACATCATGAAGGATATTGCCCGTTATAACGCGATGAAGGACAAACGTAACATCGTCTCTCTGAACTACGCGCAGCGTGAAAAAGAGAACGAAGAGGATGATGCGATTCGTCTGGCGCGGATTAACGATCGCCTGAAACGCGAAGGCAAACCGCCGCTGAAAAAACTGGACGATCTGCCGAAGGATTACCAGGAGCCGGATCCGTATCTTGATGAAACGGTCCATATCGCGGTAGACCTGGCGCATCTCGAAAAAGCGCGCCCGGCGGTGGAACCGCCGGCCAGCCAATAAGTCGCAACGGGCACCCTGAGAGGTGCCCGTTTTTTTTTGCGCCTGGTCATCGCCATTCAGCTCATCTAACAAAATGTCAACCTGCTCTGCCGCTGTCAGCAAGATGCTACAAAATGTAAAGTTGTGTTTTTATCGTGACTTAGCGGGGGCTGATGGTTGAAAATTGCAGCCTGACCCATACGATGTGGGTAATCGCATAGTGCGTTTTGTTAAATTGAGGTAAAAAGAAAATTATGATGCGAATCGCGCTTTTCCTGCTGACGAACCTGGCAGTGATGGTCGTGTTCGGGCTGGTGTTAAGCCTCACGGGGATCCAATCCAGCAGCATGACCGGTCTGTTGATTATGGCCCTGCTGTTCGGCTTCGGTGGTTCTATCGTTTCGCTGATGATGTCGAAATGGATGGCGCTGAAGTCTGTGGGTGGGGAAGTGATCGAGCAGCCGCGCAACGAAACGGAACGCTGGCTGATGAACACCGTTGCACAGCAGGCGCAGCAGGCGGGCATTGCCATGCCGCAGGTGGCTATCTATCACGCCCCTGACATTAACGCCTTCGCTACCGGCGCGCGTCGCGACGCCTCGCTGGTCGCCGTCAGTACCGGGCTGTTGCAAAACATGAGCCGTGATGAAGCGGAAGCGGTCATCGCCCATGAAATCAGCCACATCGCCAATGGCGATATGGTCACCATGACCCTGATCCAGGGGGTGGTAAACACCTTCGTTATCTTTATCTCCCGCGTTATCGCGCAGATTGCGGCCGGCTTCCTCGGCGGCAACCGGGAAGATGAAGGCGAGAGCAGCAATGGCAACCCGCTGATCTACTTCGCTGTCGCCACGGTGCTGGAGCTGGTGTTCGGTATTCTGGCCAGCATTATCACCATGTGGTTCTCTCGTCATCGCGAGTTCCATGCTGATGCCGGCTCGGCGCGCCTGGTGGGCCGCGAGAAGATGATTGCCGCCCTGCAGCGTCTGAAAACCAGCTATGAGCCGCAGGAAGCCAGCAGCATGATGGCGTTCTGCATTAATGGTAAAGCGAAATCCATGAGCGAGCTGTTTATGACCCACCCGCCGCTGGACAAGCGTATTGAAGCCCTGCGTAGCGGTGAATATCTGAAATAGTCCGTCATCTGACGCTGAAAATAAAAATCCGCAGCCCGAAGGCTGCGGATTTTTTTTGTCCTTCATCGTCAGGCTGCGCGCGGCTGGGTGACGCGCAGACCGCTAATCAGCGCAGCGACGGTCGCCAGGATGCCGGCCAGCAGCAGGGCGGTGTGGGTGCCGCTGTTGCCGAGCAGGTTGAACAGCAGGGCCACCAGCGCGGCGCCGGTGCTCTGGCCGAGCAGGCGAGCGGTGCCCAACATGCCGCTGGCGCCGCCGCTGCGATGGCTCGGGGCCGAGGCGACAATGGTGTGGTTGTTGGGCGACTGGAACAGCCCGAAGCCGGCGCCGCACAGCGCCATACGCCAGATAATATCCAGATCGGTGGGCGACGCCGGAAGCAGCGCCAGACCGAACAGGCCGCAGGCCATAACCAGCAGCCCAATGGCCCCCAGCAGCCCCGCATGGCATTTCTCGATTAAATAGCCGGCCAGCGGCGCCATCACCATCGTCGCCAGCGGCCACGGCGTCAGCAGCAGGCCGGTTTCCACTTCGCTGCGCCCCATCATCGTCTGCAGGAAGAAAGGCAGAGAGACCATCGCCAGCATCTGTGCGCAGAAGGAGCAGATGGAGGTGCAGATTGAGAGGGAGAAGAGCGGGATGCGCAGCAGATCGACCGGCAGCAGCGGGACGGGCATCGTGAGCTGACGGCGAACGAAGAAAAAGCCTACCACCAGCATAGCGGCGACCTCCGCCAGCACCAGCTGCGTGGACTGGCCCTGGGCGAAACCGCTCAGGGCGGTGATCAACAGCCCGAAGGTCAGCGCGTTCATGATGGCGCTCGGCAAATCGAAGCGGACGATTTTGCTGCGCGCGCTGTTGGGCGGCAGAAAGCGCATGGCCAGGACAAAGGCGACGATGCCGAGAGGCACGTTAATTAAAAACAGCCATTGCCATGAGGCGAGGGAGAGGATGGCGGCGGCGATCGTCGGGCCTGCCGCCGAAGAGACGGCGACGACAAAGGAGTTGATACCCATGCCGCGACCGAGAAAGCGCTGAGGATAAATCAGGCGGATCAACGCCGTGTTTACGCTCATCAGCGCAGCGCCGCCCAGTCCCTGGGCGACGCGGGCGAAGGTCAGCATTTCGAGGCTGCGCGACAGGGCGCAGGCCAGCGAGGTAAAGATAAACACCACCAGGCCTATCTTATAGATACGGCGATAGCCGACCATGTCGCCGAGGAAAGAGAGCGGCAGCAGGGCGATAACAATGGCGATTTGGTAGGCGTTAACGATCCAGATTGAAGCCGCCGGCGAGGCGTTAAGATCGCTGGCGATGGTTGGCAGCGCGACGTTGGCGATAGCCCCGTCGAGCACGGCCATGGTCAGCCCAAGCACAATGGTCAGAATGGCGCCATAGCGTTGCGGCAGCGGCACGCCATCGGATGAATTTTTATCCATGGTGAATATAAGTCTTAAATGAAACGGTTTTTTGAATGATGAGTTTAGCATTGATTATTCCGCAGTATGTCGCAGATTTGTAACGAAGTGGCAGAAGAATGATTGCGGCGCAGAGGCGGCGAATTTATAATAAAAACCGGTTCTAAATTTTATAAAACAGTTACGACGAGGTGATAAATGGCAGGTGCAGATTTGGATAAACAGCCAGATTCTGTCTCTTCGGTATTGAAGGTTTTCGGCATCCTGCAGGCGCTGGGTGAAGAGCGTGAAATTGGCATTACCGAACTGTCCCAGCGCGTCATGATGTCGAAAAGCACCGTTTATCGCTTTTTACAGACCATGAAATCACTGGGCTATGTGGCGCAGGAGGGAGAGTCTGAGAAATACTCCCTCACGCTCAAACTGTTCGAGCTGGGCGCGCGCGCGCTGCAGAACGTCGATCTGGTGCGCAGCGCCGATATTCAGATGCGGGAACTCTCCCGCCTGACGAAAGAGACGATTCATCTCGGCGCGCTGGATGAAGACAGTATTGTTTACATTCACAAGATTGATTCAATGTATAACCTGCGGATGTACTCGCGTATCGGCCGTCGCAACCCGCTGTACAGCACCGCGATTGGCAAGGTTCTGCTGGCGTGGCGCGATCGCAGCGAAGTGGAGCAGATCCTTGACGGCGTGGAGTATAAACGCAGCACCGAGCGGACCATCACCAGTACCGCTGAGTTGCTGAAGGTGCTGGATGGCGTTCGCGAGCAGGGGTATGGCGAAGATAACGAAGAGCAGGAAGAGGGGCTACGCTGCATCGGGGTGCCGGTATTCGACCGTTTCGGCGTGGTCATTGCCGGGCTGAGTATCTCTTTCCCGACCTTACGTTTCTCTGAAGAACGTTTGCATGAATATGTGGCGATGCTGCACCAGGCGGCGCGCAAGATTTCTGAGCAGATGGGATATAACGACTACCCCTTCTGATACGGCGCTGAAGCATTCGGCGACCGCGGCGCTATCGTCGCGGTCGCCGGTTCGATCTTAGCCGTTATCGACGACGGTTGCGCTTTTACGCAGCAGCGGGCAGCTGCTGACGCCGATCACGCCGCTATTGGAATGCACATAAAGTGCGGTACTGACCCCACGGGCGGTGAGATATTGACACTTCAGGCCCAGACCGCCGACGTTTTCTTCACTGTGGAATAATACCCCGTAGCCGCTTAATAATACGCCAATCCATAAGATAGCCACTACGACAATAGTACGAATGATTAATCGCATTGATGCCTCATTATTTGTAAGATCCTTGCCGTGATTTTGACACGAACACGTTTTGAAACAAGTCGATGATTCCTAAACTTGCCTTTCGTATTACAGTTAGCCGCGGTTTAAGAAGGCCGTGTTATCCTGGCGACATAAAGTACTGATGCGGAGAGTGGAGTGAAAAAATTACGGTGGGTTTTACTGATAGTCATCATAGCAGGCTGCCTGTTGCTGTGGACTCAGATGCTTAACGTAATGTGCGACCAGGATGTTCAGTTTTTCAGCGGCATTTGCACTATCAATAAATTTATCCCGTGGTAAGACATTTTTCTGACGACTGATTTCCTTCTGCGCCGCGGGTGGTAGAATGAACGCCTTCTCTTTGAGGTGGTGAAATGAGTGAGTTACTAAATCCTGGGATCTTAAATCTGGCATCGCTGGCCGTGTCTGTGGCGTTGCTGCTTGTCGGTCTGTTGTTATGGTTCTTCGTCAACCGCGCCAGCTCGCGGGCGAATGAGCAGATAGAACTGCTGCAGGCGCTGTTGGATCAGCAAAAGCGGCAGAATGCGCTGCTACGTCGCCTGTGCGAAGCCAGTGCGCCGGAAAAAGAGGACGTGGCTGAGCCGACCGTCGCCGGTAAGGCGAAAGGGGAGGACGAGTTTATCCGCCTGGTGGCAGAGCGCTAAGTACCTCGACAGGTGTGCATCATAAGATGCGCACCTGCATGATAGCGGTCGGTAATATCTTATTCTTATTCCATTATTCCATTATTCCATTATTCCATTATTCCATTATTCCTTTCTCAATGTACTATCCTCTTTTTTACACGCTGTAAATAAAGTGATCCCCGCCGCGTTTATTGTTGGATAATGTGACGCTGTCATCTTTTTTTCATTATTAAGGTGCAGAATTAGCACTATTTTTAGCGTGACGACTAACAGGTTTTATTATCACTACACTGGCGTGGCTTTAGCGATTTTTCGTCTGGGGTTATAACGAATTTTGCGCATCAATATTCATCATGGCCCGCCAGTCGCCCGTATACTGGCAGTTCGTATACGGACATACCTGGACGAAGCGAAGTTGTTGAGCTATGGTAAAAAAGTTGCCGTTACCGGGCTGCGCTATTGCGTTATTGATAAACGCCATAGCGCCTTGCCAGGGGCGACAAACACGCATAAATGTGCAGGCGATCAAAGGATTACCTTATAATTTGTGCGAACGATCGAGACACGTTTAAAAATGGCTTGCCATTATTTACGTAGTGTGTGATAACACCTTTCGGGTTAAACGAGGTACAGTTCTGTTTATGTGTGGCATTTTCAGTAAAGAAGTCCTGAGTAAACACGTTGTCGTTGAATACCGCTTCTCTGCCGAACCTTAAATTAGTGCCTCATGCAGTTATGTGTCAGTTTTATCTATGTAAACGCCAGCAGGCGAAGAAAACAGTCTAAGGAATTTTGCAAATGGCAAAGATTAAAGGTCAAGTTAAGTGGTTCAACGAGTCTAAAGGTTTTGGTTTCATTACTCCGGCTGATGGCAGCAAAGACGTGTTCGTACACTTCTCCGCTATCCAGGGTAACGGCTTCAAAACTCTGGCTGAAGGCCAGAACGTTGAGTTCGAAATTCAGGACGGCCAGAAAGGTCCGGCTGCAGTTAACGTAACTGCTATCTGATACAAGACCACTCTTCTTGTATAAAAGCCTCGCCTGCGCGGGGCTTTTGCGTTTTTATTGCAAAGCATGTCATTTTTCCCCCTCTCGTCGCGTCTTGTTGCAAATACTCAACTTTATTAGCATTGTGTAGCAGTCTGTTTTGCTAATTTTCTGTTAAATCAGTTGGTTGCAAAACAATGCCGGAGCTATGGTGCTAAATAAAAAAATGAAGTCCGCCGCCAGCTTTACCCCGATTCGCTTCGGGTTACTCTGCGTGGCCATACTCGGTTGTCTGGGACTGCTATTGGCCCGCGTGGGCTGGCTGCAGATTATTTCCCCCGATAATCTGGTAAAACAAGAGGATATGCGTTCTCTGCGCGAAGAGCCCGTTGCGGTTGAGCGGGGGATGATCACCGACCGGGAAGGACGACCGCTGGCGGTGAGCGTTCCGGTCAGCGCAATCTGGATCGACCCGCAGACCACCATGGAGAAGGGCGGCGTCGGCTACGGACCCCGCTGGCAGGCGATGGCCGAAGCGCTGCATCTCAACCTCGGGGAACTGGCCCAGCGGGTACAGAGCCATCCTCACGCCCTCTTTCTCTATCTGGCGCGGCAGATCAATCCCGAGCAGGCGGCGTGGATTGATAAACTGCATCTGCCAGGCGTCTACCTGCGCGATGAATCGCGGCGTTTCTATCCGGCAGGCCATGTGGCTGCCAATCTGCTGGGCTTTACCAATGTCGATAATCAGGGCATCGAAGGGGTGGAGAAAAGCTTCAACGCCCAGCTGACCGGTAAACCCGGGCGACGTCTGGTGCGGAAAGATAAACATGGCAATGTGATTGAGAACATTACCGAAGTACCGCCGGTGCCGGCGCATAATCTGCAGCTGAGTATCGATGAGCGCCTGCAGACGGTGACGGAAGATGCCCTCGACAACGCTGTTCGCTGGAATAAAGCCGAGTCCGGGGCGGCGGTGCTGATTAAAATCGATACCGGCGAGATCCTGGCGATGGCCAGCTATCCGGACTTCAATCCCAACAATCGCGATGCCGCAACGCTGGATGATTTTCGCAACCGGGCCATCAGCGATACCTTCGAGCCGGGGTCGACCGTCAAACCGCTGGTGATCATGACCGCGCTGCAGCAGGGGATTGTCCAGCCGGACAGCGTCGTGGACACTCATCCGTTTGTCCTCGACGGCCACCGTATCCGCGATGTCGGCTATTATCCGGAGCTGAGCCTGACCGGCATCCTGCAGAAATCCAGCGATACCGGCGTATCGCATCTCTCGCTTGCCATGCCGGTGCAGCATCTGATTGACACCTATACGGCTTTCGGCTTCGGCGAGCCGACGGGGTTGGGGTTGACCGGCGAAAGCGCCGGGCTGATGCCGCATCGTCGTTACTGGGGGCAACTGGATCGCGCCACCTTCGCTTTCGGCTATGGTTTGATGGTTACCCCGCTCCAGCTGGCGCACGTTTACGCCACCATCGGCGGCTTCGGCATACAACGACCGTTGTCGATCACCCGCATCGACCCGCCGGTGATTGGCACGCGCGTAATGCCGGAGAATATTGTTCACAGCGTGGAGCATATGATGGAGAGCGTGGCGCTCCCGGGCGGGGGCGGTACCAAAGCGGCGGTGCGCGACTACCGGGTGGCGGTAAAAACGGGGACGGCGAAGAAAATCGGTCCGGACGGCAAATATATCGACAAATATGTCGCCTATACCGCCGGCGTGGCGCCCGCCAGCCGTCCGCAGTTCGCGCTGGTTGTAGTGATGAACGACCCGAGCAATGGCTCCTATTACGGCGGGGCCGTTTCCGCCCCGGTATTCAGCCAGATTATGGGCGATGTCCTGCGGCTGGAGAACGTCATGCCGGACGGCATGCCACAAGGGGCGGAGAATCTGATCGTTATGCACGACAGCCACCCGCTGGCGCCGGCGCTGTAACAGTGGTCTGCAGGGGCGAATAGCGCTACACTTTCGCCCTTTCAGCGACACCGGAGCCGTCATGTCATACAGTTGCCCCCTTTGCCACGCGCCGCTCAGCCGTAGCGACAATCACTATTCCTGCCCGCAGCGGCACCAGTTCGATCTGGCGAAAGAGGGGTACGTCAATCTGCTACCGGTGCAGTTCAAACGGTCGCGCGATCCCGGCGACAGCGCTGAGATGATGCAGGCCCGTCGGGCGTTCCTCGACGCCGGGCATTATCAGCCGCTGCGAGACGCTATCGCTGAGCGACTGCGGCACGCTGCCCCTCAGGCATTACTGGATATCGGCTGCGGCGAAGGCTATTACACCCACGCATTTGCCGCCATCGCCAGCCGCAGCTGGGGGCTGGACGTGTCGAAGCCGGCAATCCGCGCGGCGGCGAAACGCTACCCGCAGGTGAATTTTTGCGTCGCCTCCAGCCAGCGGCTGCCATTCTCCGATAACAGCTTCGATGCGGTGGTGCGCATTTACGCCCCCTGCAACGCCGGTGAGCTGGCGCGGGTGGTGCGGCCTGGCGGATGGGTGATCACTGCCACGCCGGGACCCCGCCATCTGCTGGAGCTGAAAGGGCTGATTTACGATGAGATCCGCCTGCATGAGCTGAAGACGGAAGCGATGCCGGGGTTCCGCCTGGATGCTCAGCAGCAGCTGGCTTATCCGATGACCCTGACGGGAAGTGAAGCGCAGGCCCTGCTGCAGATGACGCCGTTCGCGTGGCGGGCCAAAGCCGAAGTGCATGACGCGCTGCGTCAACAGGCGACCTTTGGCTGCCAGACCGATTTTATGATCCATTGCTGGCAGCGTGAGGAGTAAAGCTTAACCGGCGAAATGGCTCCAGAGAATTTCGCTGCCGATGCCAATCAGTACGATACCGCCGAGAATTTCGGCCCGTTTGCCCAGCAGCGGGCCGATAAAGCGACCCACCATAATCCCCAGCGTCGACATGATAAAGGTGGCGCAGCCGATCGCCAGCGCGGTGGTCACAATGCTGACCTGCAGGAAGGCCAGACCGACGCCGACGGCCATCGCGTCAAGGCTGGTGGCGAAGGCGGTGGTGACCAGCAGCCAGAAGCCATGCCGGCGAGGCGCCTCGCACGCCTCGTCGCTATCGCCGCGAAGCCCTTCGACAATCATCCGCCCGCCGAGAAACACCAGCAGAATAAAAGCAATCCAGTGATTCCACTCGAGCACAAACTGGCTGGCCAGCATGCCCAGTCCCCAGCCGACCAGCGGCGTCAGGGTTTCAATGGCGCCAAAAATCAGCCCGGTGCGTACAGCTTCTGAGAATTTGGGTTTATGCAGGGTGGCGCCTTTGCCGATAGAGGCCGCGAAGGCGTCCATAGACATGCCGAAAGCGAGAAGAAGGGTTGCGGATAAATTCATGTGCCTGTCCTGACCGGGGATAATCCATATGACACATCGCTGCCCCCAGTAAATATACGCGGAGCCGCTCAATGGCTGAGCAATACGTACAGCAGTGATGTATCTATGGTCTCGCCTGATTGAATCACTTCAACCCGTACGTGCCACGTTTTGCAACGAGTATGTTGACACGTACATTTCCTGACGGGCAGGAAATCGGCTACTCCCCAACGACGGGCGCAACCTTAACATATTTTTAGAATATAAAACAATAACAGAAGAGCGCTATTTTAATAACCAAATGATAACGATTTTCATTTGAATTTATAAGTAAATAAATAGTTAATGAAAAACAGAAGGGCAGAGGGGGAAATATAGCCATGGCTATATAATTCCCCAGACGAAATCTGAAAAAACATAGCGTTGGCTATATTTTTAACTCATTGAGTTGAAACGAGAAGTTTGTATATTTTCTCCAGATCGTCGATATTTCGTACGCGAATCAGCAGCCGCCGTTGCTCTAATTGCATCACCAGTACGCCGTCTTCGGATAAATTCATCTCTTTAATTCGCTGATATTCTATCCACACGTTGGCGAAGAAAAAGCCGCGCGGTTTAAAAATGATTTTCGGCGTACGGATCCAGAATAAATAGAGTCCCATCAGCGCCAGCGCAGATAATAGCCAGGTGGTGATCGCGGTGCCGTGCTGGGTGATGTTGTTATAGATCAGAATGGCGATGAGGCCGACAAAGATCATGCCGTCAACGCGGCTGCGGCGAAGCAGGGGGATGGCCAGCAGCACCGGGCCGTTGCGCCTCGGCATAATAAACTGGTCATACACCGCGTAGGCCAGTAGCGCAAGGATAAACAGGATGATCACCAGGTCCGTGAATGTCATTGCTTTGCGTTCCTCCTGATAAAAAAAAGCCGGGGGCAAGCCCCCGGCGTACAACCTGGAAATTACAGACCCAGCAGACCGACAGCGTAGCCCGCGATACCGATGACAAAGAAGCCAACGATGATCCACAGCGGGTTAACTTTCTTACGCAGCAGCCACATACAGGCGAAGGTCAACAGCAGCGGTACCAGGCCCGGCATCAGCTGGTCGAGGATCGTCTGCACCGTGGTGACGTGAACCTGTCCGTCAGAGCCGGTGATTTTTGACACCACCATCGGAATGTTCACGTGCGTCCACTTGTTAACCAGCGCCCCCATGACAAACAGGCCGAGGATTGACGCCCCCTCAGTCAGTTTCTGCAGGAAGCCGCCGCCCATATCTTTCACGATGTCCACGCCTTTGCGGTAACCGTAGGCGACGCCATAGTAGCGGGTCAGTAGTCGCACCGCGTTGAACAGGATAAAGAACAGCAGTGGTCCGAGCAGGCTTCCGCTCATCGCGATCCCGGCGCCTAAGGCCGCGAACACCGGACGCACCGTACCCCAGAAGATCGGGTCGCCGACGCCGGCCAGCGGCCCCATCAGACCGACTTTGATGCCGTTGATGGCGCCATCGTCAATCTCTGCGCCATTGGCGCGCTGTTCTTCCATCGCCAGCGTTACGCCCAGTACCGGCGCGGCAACGTAAGGATGGGTATTGAAGAACTCAAGGTGACGCTTAATCGCCTGCTTACGCGCATCGTTGTTCTCCGGGTAGAGACGACGAATCGCCGGAACCATAGAGAAGCAGAAGCCCAGCGCCTGCATACGTTCGAAGTTCCATGAACCCTGGAACAGGTTAGAACGAATGAACACGCCACGAATATCACTCTGAGTGAGTTTTTTCTCGGTGGTATTTTTAGTCATATCAACCATTTCGCTCACCTGTTAGTCCAGTTCGTTATCGAGATCGTTGTTACCAGCCGCCTGAGCCGGGGCACCGGCGACGCGGTTATATTTCGGGCTCAGCTGGATGTAGAGGATTGCCATGACCGCGCCAATCACGCCCAGGGCCACCAGGTTGAAGTTGGTGAAGGCGGCGGTGACGAAGCCGAGGTAGAAGAACGGCATCAGGTAGCCCGCGCGCATCATATTGATGACCATCGCGTAACCTACAACCACGATCATGCCGCCGGCGATGTTCAGGCCGCTGGTAACCACTTCAGGGATCGCATTCAGCAGGCCCTGGACTTCGCTGGTACCGACGGAAATGGCCACGATGACGGCCGGGATAGCGATACGCATCGCCTGCAGGAACAGGGATGAGACGTGCAGCCACGACAGGGCGGTCAGGTTGCCATTCTCCGCCGCTTTATCCGCTGCGTGCTGGAAGGCTACGGTGATGGTACGCACGATGATGGTCAGCACCTGGCCTGCAGCCGCCAGCGGGATAGCCAGCGCGATGCCGGCGCCGATGCTCTGATGGCCGGCAATAACCAGAACGGTGGAAATAATGGACGCCAGCGCGGCATCAGGGGCAACCGCCGCACCGATGTTCATCCAGCCCAGGGCGATCATTTCCAGCGTACCGCCGATGATAATACCGGTTTTCATATCGCCGAGAACGGCGCCGATCAGCGTACAGGCGACCAGTGGACGGTGGAACTGAAATTCATCAAGCACCGACTCCATACCCGCAATACACGCGACGATGAACACCAGCACAATCTGAAGAAGGGTAATCTCCATTGTACTTCTCCTGTTGATTAAGTCTTAAAGTGAAAACTGGGGCGCGATCGTCCGGGTTATTTATCAACCTTGGCGATCAGATCCATCATTTTCAGTTTCGGGTCGGTGGACACTTTACGTGCCTCCAGCTCGATACCGCGTGCGTTCAGCTTGTTAAACGCCTCAATATCTTTGGCATCGACCGAAATCGCGTTGTTAACCTGGGTTTTGCCCTGGCGGAACGCCATACCGCCGATGTTGACGCTGGTGATTTTCACGCCGCCCTCGACGACGCGCTCAACGTCGGTCGGGTTAGTAAACAGCAGCATCACGCGCTGTCCGGCGTACATCGGGTTGTTGTAGACGCGGATCATTTTGGCGACGTCCACCACGTGGGCGGTGACGCCCGGCGGCGCAACCTGGGTCAACAGGGTTTTGCGCACGGTATCCGCGGCGACTTCGTCGCTGACGACGATGATGCGGGTGACGTTGGTCTCTTTGGTCCAGCGGGTGGCGACCTGACCATGGATCAGGCGGTCGTCGATACGCGCAAGGCCAATGACCATGTAGTCATTCGGGCCCATCGGTTTGGCCGGGGCGGCGGCTTTTGGCGCCGCGGCAGGAGCGGGCGCAGGGGCCGCTTTTTCCACCGGTTTGGCCTTCAGCGCTTTCACGCCTTCGCTGCCGGTCTCTACCGCTAAGGCGACCAGCTCATCAAAGGAAGGATCGTCATCGCGGGCCATGAAGGTTTCCACCAGCATCGGGATGTTGACGCCGGCGATGACTTCGTAATGCTCTTTATCGACGACAATGCGGCTCGCAGCGTTGAACGGGCTGCCTCCCCATGTATCGACGAGAAACAGCACGCCTTTACTGGTATCCAGTTTTGCCAACTGGGCATTGTATTTCTCGATCAGCGTTTCGGCGTTTTCACCCGGAACGAAATCGATCCAGCCAACGTTTTCCTGCTCGCCCAACAGCATCTCTGCTGTTTTCAGCAGCTGTTCTGCAGCCCAACCATGTGTGCCTATTACAATAGCAATCGTCACTTGCTACCTCCTTTATTATCGTGAATGCATCATCTGCTTTGATACATCCTGAATCACTCTTGAGGACAAAATCGATTCAGTTAGGGTGTAAGATAGAAAATAGTTACTACCGCGAATTATTTTAGACAGTGAAAAAATAATTAATGTGATGAAGATCCGTTAATCAGGCATCGCCTGGTAATAATTTTGCAGCGCAAAAAATAGCCTTAGTTATTGCAAATTCAGGTAAATCTTTTCCAATTTCGATCTATATTTTGCTATGTTTAACTTCCGTTTAATTACTCAGGAGTATAGGGCATAGCCCGCAGTATGGACCGTCATCGACGTCTTTTCACTTTCTGGCACCTGGTTGCCACCTCCACGCATCACGCTTATCTCTCAGCATCTATTGTCGCGTCCGCGCATGACATGGCGATGACTGACGTTGCCGCTAACCGGAGTCGCACATGGAATTGTTAATGGATCCCTCAATCTGGGCCGGCCTGTTGACGCTTATCGTTCTGGAAATTGTGCTCGGTATCGATAACCTGGTGTTTATTGCCATCCTGGCGGACAAGCTGCCGCCGAAGCAGCGTGATAAAGCGCGACTGATCGGCCTGTCGCTGGCGCTGGTGATGCGCCTGGGGCTGCTGTCGGTGATCTCCTGGATGGTGACGCTGACTAAACCGCTGATTACTATCGCCGATTTCTCCTTTTCCGGGCGTGACCTCATCATGCTGCTCGGCGGGATCTTCTTGCTGTTCAAGGCGACAACCGAGCTGCATGAACGGCTGGAAAACCGCCAGCATGACGCCGGGCACGGGAAAGGCTATGCCAGTTTCTGGGTGGTGGTACTGCAGATCGTGGTGCTGGATGCTGTCTTCTCTCTGGATGCGGTGATCACTGCGGTCGGGATGGTGAACCATCTGCCGGTGATGATGGCGGCGGTCGTGATCGCGATGATTATGATGCTGCTGGCGTCGAAGCCGTTGACGCGCTTTGTCAACCAGCACCCGACGGTGGTGGTGCTCTGTCTGAGCTTCCTGTTGATGATCGGCCTGAGCCTGGTGGCGGAAGGGTTTGGCTTCCATATTCCGAAAGGGTACCTGTACGCGGCGATCGGTTTCTCGATCATCATTGAGTTCTTTAACCAGGTGGCGCGCCGCAACTTTGTTCGTCACCAGTCGACGCTGCCGCTGCGCGCCCGTACCGCGGATGCGATCCTGCGCCTGATGGGCGGCCGTAAACAGGCCTCCGTCAACCATGACGCCGACAGCCCGGCGTCGGTGCCGGTACCGGAGGGCGCCTTTGCGGAAGAAGAGCGCTACATGATTAACGGCGTGCTGACGCTGGCTCAGCGCTCTCTGCGCAGCATCATGACCCCGCGCGGGGAAATCAGCTGGGTGGACGCTGAGCAGAGTGAAGATGAAATTCGCCGTCAGCTGCTTTCGTCGCCGCACAGCCTGTTCCCGGTCTGCCGCGGAGAACTGGACGAAATCATTGGCATCGTGCGGGCGAAAGAGATGCTGGTGGCCCTGGAGTCGGGCGAAAACGTCGCGGCGCTGGCCTCCGCCTCTCCGGCGATTGTGGTGCCTGAAACGCTGGACCCGATCAATCTGCTCGGCGTCCTGCGTCGCGCGCGCGGCAGTTTCGTCATCGTGACCAATGAATTTGGCGTGGTGCAGGGGCTGGTGACGCCGCTGGACGTCCTGGAAGCGATCGCCGGTGAATTCCCGGACGCCGATGAGACGCCGGAGATCGTTATCGATGGCGACGGCTGGCTTATTAAGGGGTCGACCGACCTGCATGCGCTGCAGCAGGCGCTGGGGCTGGATCCGCTGATCAATGACGATGAGGATATTGCCACCGTTGCCGGTCTGGTGATCTCCGCCAATGGCCATATCCCGCGCATTGGCGACGTGGTGTCGCTGCCGCCGCTGCATTTCACCGTGGTGGAAGCGAATGACTACCGGGTCGATCTGGTTCGCGCGGTGGTCACCCGTCCGCCGAGCGACGAAGAAGAGTAATCGTCCTGCGCGCCGGTCCCCGTGGGGGCCGGCGAGTTATTCTGTTGCCTCTTGACTGGCCAGCCACGCCGGGAACGCCTCCACCGGCATCGGCCGCGCATAATAAAACCCCTGCAGCACATCGACGCCGTGGTTTCTGAGGTAGCTTTCCTGCTCCAGCGTCTCCACCCCTTCGGCAACGGTAATAATATTCAGCCGGTTGGCGAGGGAGATAATGATATCGGTCACCGTGGCATTGACGCTGTCTATCCCCACCGAGCTGGTAAACGAGCGGTCAATCTTCAGCACGTCCGGGCGCAGTTTTTCCAGCCATGAGAGCGAACTGTTGCCGGTGCCAAAGTCATCGATCGCCAGCTGTACGCCTTTCAGGTGCAGATCTTCGGCCATATGCTGGTCGCCATCCTGCAGGACATCGCGTTCGGTCAGCTCGACCACCAGCTGTTGTACCGGGTTCATGCTGAACCAGTAATTATGCAGGTCATGCAGCAGTAAGCCGTTGGTGAAGTGGCGGGCAGCGACGTTAATGGCGATATGAAATTGGCGGTCGCTGGGAAAAACATCCAGACGGCGGGCGGTTTCGGCAATGACGTAGCGGGTGAGGGGGATGATCAGATTGTCCCCTTCGGCGATGGGAATAAACACCTCCGGCGAAATCGCTCCGCGGCGAGGGTTGTTCCAGCGCAGCAGGATCTCCACCCCGCAGCAGCGGCCGCTGCGCGCATCCTGCAGCGGCTGGCACCAGAGGGCAAACTCCCGGGCGGAAATACCGAGGCTTATCTCCCGCGAGAAGCTCATTCTTCCGGCGGTGGCCAGCCAGGCGATGCCGGTCATTAGCAGGCTGAAGATCAGCGCCAGCGGCAGCTCGCCGGGCAGTTCTTCGAGGGCGATTGTCGAGGCGCCAGGGCCGCTGATGTTGATGGTAAACGGAAACTCGCTAGAGCGTTGGCGATAAATCACCGTTCCCTGCGGAGTATGCGTTTTATCGAGAAGCCCATCGCGGCTGCTAAAATAACGATCGCCAACCTGCAGGCTGACGTCGCTTATCAGGGATGATTTTTCGTTGAGAATTAAGGTCCCCAGCAGCTCGATATTGACAATCAACATCACGCCGTCCTGGCCGCTTTCCGGGGTGGGGTACCACTGGATCAATACCGGCGTCCCTTTAAGCAGCGATTTTTCGGTTGAAAAGAGCAATAAGGGATGGGGGGCTGGCAGCGAGGGCTGCAGCTGGTGTAAATCCGCCTGCCGTTGCCCGAAAATACTCGAACAGTAAACGATACCGTCCTTCACGAGGACGACGGAACGAACGGTCTGCAACGAGGCTGCCATTTTGCGCAGGGTCAGATGGATATCCGGGCAGCGTTTGCCCACCAGAGGAAGCAGGGTGGTGCGCTCCGCGCTCAGCGGGCGCAGGATGTTATTCAGCGCCGCCACCCGCTGGCTGGCGGCCGTGCGGATATAGTCTTCATTTTCGCTACGCTGCGAAATAAATCGAATGGCTAAGGTGGCGCCCAGGGTCACCAGGGCGACCAGCAGGCAGACTATAATGCGTTTGCGGCGATAGGCCGTAATGACTTTTTGTGCAGTCTGCATGTGCGACACCCTGTCGACAGGACGAGAGGTTAAGCGTGGCTTATTTAATAGAGCAATTGTAGTGGCAGAATATCGCCAGGTATAGAAAAAAGAAAATGCGCCACGGAGGGCGCATCAGGAAGGCAGGGGCTTTTAGTTACCCTCGCTCCGCGCCTGCGCCCCGGGAGGCGGCAGGCGAAAGCCAACATGTTAGTCACACTGAACTTTAATCGCCAGGCCGCCTCGCGAGGTTTCGCGGTACTTGGCGTTCATGTCTTTGCCGGTTTCGTACATGGTCTCGATCACTTTATCGAGCGAGACGCGCGGTTCGCTGGTGCGGCGCATCGCCATCCGCGCGGCGTTGATCGCTTTCACGGAGGCGATGGCGTTACGTTCTATGCACGGCACCTGTACCTGGCCGGCGACCGGGTCGCAGGTCAGGCCGAGGTTGTGTTCCATACCGATCTCCGCCGCCACGCAGACCTGCTCCGGGCTGGCGCCGAGCAGTTCAGCCAGACCCGCCGCCGCCATCGAGCAGGCGACGCCCACTTCGCCCTGACAGCCGACTTCGGCGCCGGAAATGGAGGCATTCATCTTGTACAGCGCGCCGATCGCACCGCAGGCCATAAAGTAGCGGATATAGATCTCCGGGCTGACGGATTCGATAAAGTGATCGTAATAGGCGAGTACCGCCGGAACGATGCCGCAGGCGCCGTTGGTCGGCGCGGTCACCACGCGACCGCCGGCGGCGTTCTCTTCATTGACCGCCAGCGCGAACATGTTGACCCAGTCAACGACGTTCATCGGATCGCTGGAGAGCTTATCGCTGGCCACCAGCAGACGACGCAGCGCCGAGGCGCGACGCGGCACGCGCAGCGGGCCAGGCAGCACGCCTTCGGTGTTCATGCCGCGGTCGATACAGGCGCGCATGGTCTGCCAGACATTAGCGAAATAGTCCTCGATCTCTTTTTTGCTGTGCAGCGCCAGCTCGTTCTGCATCACCATCCCGGAGAGCGACAGGCCGGTCTCTTTGCAGTAGGCCAGCATTTCCTGCGCCGATTTAAACGGGTAGGGCACCTGCAGTTCGTTGGCGTTCTCTTTGCCGAAGTGCTCTTCATCGACGATAAAGCCGCCGCCAATCGAGTAATAGGTCTTGCAGTAGATCTCTTTCTCGCCGGCCCAGGCATGAATGGTCATGCCGTTTTCGTGCAGCGGCAGATTGTCGCTGCGAAAACGCATGCCGTCATCCGCCGGGAAGTCGACTTCGTGCTGACCGTTGGCCAGCAGCAGACGGCCGCGTGTCTCGACGTCACGGATAAATGCCGGTATCGCGTCTATATCGACCGTATCGGGCTGATTGCCCGCCAGTCCCATGATAATGGCGATGTCCGTATGGTGGCCTTTGCCGGTTAATGACAGCGAACCGTAGACGTCAACCGCCACGCGGGTCACTGCATTAAGCAATCCTTTTTCGACCAGGTCATCGACGAACTGTTTACCGGCCTTCATCGGGCCAACAGTGTGGGAAGATGAGGGACCAATCCCCACCTTGAACATGTCGAATAGACTAATCACGATAATACTCCTGACAGGGTTACCGCGGGTGCGGTAACGATGTAATAACTGCGCATAGTGTAAGAGGGAAGCGCCCTGTCAGTTCAACTATTCACATGAATTAAACTAATGGATAACCGCGATTTTACTAATAGTGAGAGCGCCCTCTCATAATCAGTATAGCTAAGGGCGCGCGCCTATCTGCAGCGCCAGCTCGCGAATGATCCCGGCGGTCATCCCCCAGACAAAATAATGCTGGTACCAGGAGAGCCAGACGCGGTGGTCGTTGCCCCGGCGGTGGATATCGAGCGGATGATAGCGCCCGAGGCGCAGGGCCTCGGCGAGCGGCATTTCAAATACCGCGGAGACTTCGTCCTGGCTGGCGTGATAGTGCAGATCCGGCGGAATAATACCCACCACCGGCGTCACCTGGAAGCCGGTGACGCTGTCCACCGGCGGCAGAACGCCAATCACCTCAACCGTCTCCGGCGGGATCGCCACCTCTTCCTGGGCTTCGCGCAGAGCGGCGGCGATAAGGGTCGCATCGGTATTATCGACCGCCCCGCCGGGAAAGGCGACCTGGCCGGCGTGCTTGCGCAGCAGCGGCGAGCGCTGGGTCAGCAGCAGGCCAGGCTGCGGCCGGCGCACGATCGGCACCAGTACCGCCGCCTGCCGCTGATTGAGCGCATGGCGCGAAGGCTGAGGGCGCAGCAGCTGGAAGCGGGACAGAAAATCATCCAGATTGAGGGCGTGGTCCGCCATGGTCTAGTTCTCCAGTTGGTGCAGGATACGATTAACTTTATCAAAAGTTTCCTGATATTCCGCATCTTCCTCGCTGTCCGCGACGATACCGCCTCCGGCGGAGCAATACAGTTGCCCCTGCCAGGCCGTCAGGGTGCGAATGGTGATGCTGGTATCCATATTGCCGCAATAGCTCAGATAGCCGACGCTCCCGCACCAGGCGTTGCGTCGCTGGGGTTCCAGTTCATCAATAATCTCCATCGCCCGTACCTTCGGCGCGCCGGTGATCGACCCTCCGGGGAAGGCGGCGCGCAGCAGATCGCTGGCATGAAGCGTCGCCGGCAGGCGGGCGGTGATGGTGCTGACCAGATGATGGACCGCCGGGAACGGCTCCACGACGAACAGCTCGGGGACCCGCACGCTGCCCGGGACGGCGACGCGGCCGATGTCGTTGCGCATCAGGTCGACAATCATTAAATTCTCAGCGCGGTCTTTCGGCGAGTTCGCCAGCTTCTCCGCCTGCTGCGCATCCGCCAGCGGCGAATCGAGCCGCGGCAGGGTGCCCTTAATCGGGCGCGTCTGGATCTCACCCTGGCGGAGCTGAATAAATCGCTCCGGCGACAGGCTTAAAATCGCCCCTTCCGCAAGGCGGATGAAGGCGCTAAAGGGGGCGCGGTTGGCGGCGTTCAGCTGGCGGAAGGCCTGCCATTCATCCCCGACGTAGCGGGCCTGAAAACGCTGGGCGAGGTTGACCTGATAGCAGTCACCGCTGCGCAGATAGGCCTGCACCTGACGAAATTTCTCGCCGTACTGCTGGCGGCTCATATTTGACTGCCAGGCCGAGGTCAGGGCGAAGGTTTCACCCGGCGCCGGCGTTTGCGCCTCCAGCCACTGCAGACGCTGCTGCGGGTCGTCATAGCTGAGCAGCGAAACCTGCTGGCGCTGATGGTCGACGATCAGCGCCCAGTCATAAATCCCCACCGCCATATCCGGCAGCGCGATATCGGCCTGCGCGGCAGCGGGAAGTCGCTCAAAACGGCGGCCCAGATCGTAACCGAAAAGCCCCAGCGCGCCGCCAAGAAACGGCAGATCCTCATGGGGCTGCGGCGTGAACGGCTGACGATCCAGCTGCTGCTGAAGCAGTTGCAGCGGATCGTCAGCCGAGACACAAACGGTCTCGCCGTCATCGATCCAGGTCTGTTCACCGCGCGTCAGCAACGTGGCGCGCGGGGCCGCCACCAGGATATCAAAACGGTTATGCGGATGGTCGGCAAAGCCGGAATGCAGCAGCATCGCCCAGGGCGTGGCGCTTAACGGCGTAAAATAGTATTCGGCGGCATCCGGGCGCCAGGGCAGGGTAATAATCGCGGGGGACAACATCTTTCTCGATCCTGAACGTTACCGTCCCTCTGGCGTAGGCGGGGACGGCGTGAAATAATTACGCCCCACAATGTAGCAGGAGTACAAGATGTTTGCAGGTTTACCTTCGCTGAGCCACGAGCAACAGCAAAAAGCGGTCGAACGTATCCAGGAACTGATGGCCCAGGGGATGAGCAGCGGCCAGGCGATTGCCCTGGTGGCGGAAGAGCTACGCGCGACGCATACCGGCGAACGGATCGTCGCGCGCTTTGAAGATGAAGACGAAGACGAGTAATTACACCGCGGCGATGATTTTGATTTCAACTTTATATTGCGGGTTCATCAGCGTCGCTTCCACCGTGCAGCGCACCGGGGCGTGACCGGCTACCACCCAGGCGTCCCAGGCTTTATTCATCGCCGCAAAGTCGCTTTTGTCGGCAAGGAAAATAGTGGCGTCAAGAATACGCGACTTGTCGCTGCCCTGTTTTTCCAGCACCGCGTCAATCTGCGCCAGGGTGTTGGCGGTCTGCTCGAAGGCATCGGCATCAAGATTCGCCGGTACGCCGGTGTAGTAAAGGGTCTGATTGTGGATCACTACATCTGACCAGCGGGCTTCGGCATCAATACGCGTAATTGTCATTTCTCATTCCTCTTTGAGCATTCCATTCGGCAGCGGCAAGACTGCCATAATGTTCCGCTCGCGTCACTACCCGGACTGGCGAAACGCCGTCCTCCCTGACATAATCACTGTCCAAATAACCAGGGGGCAATGTGATCGACGATTTTGCAGCAGACGGCCAGCTAGCCAAAGCCATACCGGGATTTAAACCGCGCGAGCCGCAGCGCCAGATGGCGGTGGCGGTCAGCGAAGCGATTGAGGCCTCCCGGCCGCTGGTGGTGGAAGCGGGGACCGGAACCGGTAAAACCTACGCTTACCTGGCGCCGGCGCTGCGGGCGAAAAAAAAGGTGATTATCTCCACCGGGTCGAAAGCGCTGCAGGATCAGCTCTACAGCCGCGATCTGCCCACCGTCGCCAAAGCGCTCAAATTCACCGGCAAACTGGCGCTGCTAAAAGGGCGCTCCAACTACCTGTGCCTCGAACGCCTGGAACAGCAGGCGCTGGCTGGCGGCGATCTGCCGGTGCAAACCCTCAGCGACGTGATCCTCCTGCGCTCCTGGTCGAACCAAACCCAGGATGGCGATATCAGCACCTGCGCCAGCGTGGCGGAAGATTCCCAGGCCTGGCCGCTGGTCACCAGCACCAACGATAACTGCCTCGGCAGCGACTGCCCGCTGTATAAAGATTGCTTCGTGGTGAAGGCGCGTAAAAAAGCGATGGATGCCGACGTGGTGGTGGTCAACCATCATCTGTTTCTTGCCGATATGGTGGTCAAAGAGAGCGGCTTCGCCGAACTGATCCCCGAGGCGGAGGTGATGATCTTCGACGAAGCCCATCAGCTGCCGGATATCGCCAGCCAGTACTTTGGCCAGTCGCTCTCCAGCCGCCAGCTGCTGGATCTGGCGAAAGACATCACCATTGCTTACCGCACCGAACTGAAAGACACCCAGCAGCTGCAAAAATGCGCCGACCGCCTCGCGCAAAGCGCCCAGGATTTTCGCCTGCAGCTGGGGGACCCGGGCTACCGCGGCAACCTGCGCGAGCTGCTGGCGGACAGCCACATTCAGCGGGCGCTGCTGCTGCTCGATGATGCTCTTGAACTGTGTTACGACGTCGCCAAACTTTCGCTGGGGCGCTCGGCGCTGCTCGACGCCGCCTTTGAGCGCGCCACGCTTTATCGCGGGCGTCTGAAGCGGCTGAAAGAGATCAATCAGCCGGGCTACAGCTACTGGTATGAGTGCACCTCGCGCCACTTTACCCTTGCGCTGACGCCGTTGACCGTGGCCGAGAAGTTTAAAGAGGTGATGGCGCAGAAGTCGGGAAGCTGGATCTTTACCTCGGCGACACTGTCGGTAAATGACGATCTCCACCACTTCACCGCCCGGCTGGGGATCGACGAGGCGCAGACTCTGCTGCTGCCTAGCCCCTTTGACTATCAGCATCAGGCGCTGCTCTGCGTACCGCGTAATCTACCGCTGCCGAACCAGCCCGGCGCGGCGCGCCATCTGGCGGCCATGCTTAAACCGCTGATCGAGGCTAACGACGGTCGCTGCTTTATGCTGTGTACTTCGCACGCCATGATGCGCGATCTGGCGGAGCAGTTCCGCGCCACCATGACCCTGCCGGTGCTGCTGCAGGGGGAGACCAGTAAAGGCCAGCTGCTGCAGCAGTTCGTCAGCGCCGGCAACGCCCTGCTGGTGGCCACCAGCAGCTTCTGGGAAGGGGTCGATGTGCGCGGAGACGCGCTGTCGCTGGTGATCATCGATAAGCTGCCGTTTACCTCGCCGGACGACCCGCTGCTGAAAGCGCGGATGGAAGATTGCCGGCTACGCGGCGGCGATCCGTTCGATGAAGTGCAGCTCCCGGACGCGGTGATCACCCTCAAGCAGGGGGTGGGCCGGCTGATCCGCGATATCGACGACCGTGGGGTGCTGGTTATCTGTGACAACCGGCTGGTGATGCGCCCTTACGGCGCGGTGTTCCTGGCCAGCCTGCCGCCCGCGCCGCGGACCCGCGATATCCGCCGGGCGGTGCGCTTCCTCGCCGTGCCGCCGGCAAGGTAATCCGCCCTAAAATGTGTTAAGCTGCGCGCCATTTTGTTAATTAGCGGTTTCCACTAGACTTCGGGCGGTGTGGCGACGGATTGACCGTCTGCCGGTAAACAGGCTGCCTGAAGGCCTGAACTATGTAACGAGAGCGTGACCACCCATGCGAATTTTGGCTATCGATACCGCCACAGAGGCCTGCTCCGCGGCGCTGTGGAATGATGGCACCCTTAGTGCTCATTTCGAAATTTGTCCCCGCGAACACACCCAACGTATCCTGCCGCTGGTGCAGGAGGTTCTCACCGAGAGCGGCACCACCCTGACCGAGCTGGACGCGCTGGCCTTTGGCCGCGGCCCGGGCAGCTTTACCGGCGTGCGTATTGGCATCGGTATCGCCCAGGGGCTGGCGCTCGGCGCGGAGCTGCCGATGATCGGCGTTTCCACGCTGGCCACCATGGCGCAGGGCGCCTGGCGCAAAACCGGCGCCACCCGCGTGCTGGCGGCGATTGACGCCAGGATGGGTGAAGTCTACTGGGCTGAGTACCAGCGCGACGAGCAGGGCGTCTGGCACGGCGAAGAGACGGAAGCGGTGCTCAAACCGGACGCGGTGGCCGAACGGCTGGCGCAGCTTTCCGGCGAATGGGCCACCGTCGGCACCGGCTGGCAGGCGTGGCCGGATCTGGCGAAAGAGAGCGGACTGACCATAAGCAGCGGCGAAATCGAACTGCCGGCGGCAGAGGATATGCTGCCGTTAGCCTGTTATCTGCTGGCGGCAGGGAAAACCGTGGCCGTGGAGAAAGCGGAGCCGGTTTATTTGCGTAACGAGGTGGCGTGGAAGAAACTTCCGGGCCGCGAGTGAATCTCAGTAACAAGAAGACTGAGAAAAGGAGTCGCATCATGGCGGGTCAAAAACAGGGCGTTCGCTGGCTGCTGGCCGCGGCGGTTGCCGTTGCGCTGAGCGGCTGCGTATCGGTGCCGGATGCCATCAAAGGCACCAGCCCCACGCCGCAGCAGGATTTGGTGCGGGTGATGAACGCCCCGCAGCTGTACGTTGGTCAGGAAGCGCGCTTTGGCGGCAAGGTGGTCAACGTGCAGAACCAGCAGGGTAAAACCCGCTTAGAAATCGCTACCGTGCCGCTGGACAGCGGTGCGCGGCCGGAACTGGGCGAACCCTCGCGCGGGCGAATCTTTGCCGATGTTAACGGCTTCCTCGATCCGGTGGACTTCCGGGGCCAGCTGGTGACCGTGGTCGGGCCGATTGCCGGGGTGGTCGATGGCAAAGTGGGTAGCACGCCCTACAAATTTATGCTGATGAACGCCACCGGCTACAAACGCTGGAACGTGGTGCAGCAGGTGGTGATGCCCCCGCAGCCCATCGACCCGTGGATGCTGGGTCCCCGCCCCTGGGGGTACGGCTATGGCGGATGGGGATGGTACAACCCCGGCCCTGCTGAGGTAAGAAACGTTGTAACTGAATGATTTTGTTGTTTTTGTTAGTTCAAAGAAACAGCGGCCAGTCCGCTGTTTCTTTGTTTTCAGTCGAATAAGAAAAAAAATAGTGACGCGCTTCGCAACCTGCTCATTGCCTAATTAATAAACTGGTACGCTGAGTTAATATAATGTTAACAAAATGTATTTCCCAGGGGCTGTGATGACGACGAATAACTATTTCAGAGGTGATGCAGTGAAAAAGGTTTGGCTAAACCGTTATCCCGCAGATGTTCCGGCGGAGATAAATCCTGACCGCTATCAATCCCTGGTTGAACTGTTTGAACATGCCACCACCCGCTACGCCGACCAACCGGCGTTTATCAATATGGGTGAAGTGATGACCTACCGTAAGCTGGAAGAGCGCAGTCGCGCCTTCGCCGCTTACCTTCAGGAGGGCTTAGGGTTACAGAAGGGCGATCGGGTGGCCCTGATGATGCCTAACCTGCTGCAGTATCCGGTGGCCCTGTTTGGCATCCTGCGCGCCGGGATGATCGTGGTCAACGTCAACCCCTTATATACCCCGCGTGAACTGGAGCATCAGCTCAACGACAGCGGCGCGGCGGCGATCGTCATCGTCTCCAACTTTGCCCATACCCTGGAAAAAGTGGTGGCGAAGACCCAGGTGAAACACGTGATCCTGACGCGCATGGGCGATCAGCTCTCCACTGCCAAAGGCACGCTGGTGAACTTTGTGGTCAAGTACATCAAGCGCCTGGTGCCGAAGTACCATCTGCCGGATGCCATCTCGTTTCGCAGCGCGCTGCAGCACGGCTATCGCATGCAGTACGTGAAGCCGGAGATCGTAGCGGAAGATCTGGCGTTTCTGCAGTACACCGGGGGCACTACCGGGGTGGCTAAAGGGGCGATGCTGACCCATCGCAACATGCTGGCCAACCTCGAGCAGGTCAATGCCACCTACGGCCCGCTGCTGCATCGCGGCAAAGAGTTCGTGGTGACCGCGCTGCCGCTGTATCACATTTTCGCCCTCACCATGAACTGCCTTCTGTTTATCGAGCTGGGCGGGCAGAATCTGCTGATCACCAACCCGCGCGACATACCCGGACTGGTGAAGGAGCTGGCGAAATATCCCTTTACCGCCATGACCGGGGTCAATACCCTGTTCAACGCCTTGCTGAACAACAAAGAGTTCCAGCAGCTTGATTTCTCCTCGCTGCACCTCTCCGCCGGCGGCGGCATGCCGGTGCAGCAGGCGGTGGCTGAGCGCTGGGTGAAACTGACCGGGCAATATCTGCTTGAGGGCTACGGACTGACCGAGTGTTCGCCTCTGGTCAGCGTCAACCCCCACGATATCGACTACCACAGCGGCAGCATTGGTCTGCCGGTGCCTTCCACCGAAGCCAAACTGGTGGATGATGACGATAACGAAGTGGCGCCGGGCCAGCCTGGCGAACTCTGTATCAAGGGGCCGCAGGTGATGCTGGGCTACTGGCAGCGACCTGACGCGACGGATGAGATCATCAAGAACGGCTGGTTGCACACCGGGGATATCGCGGTGATGGATGAAGAGGGGTTCCTGCGCATCGTCGATCGGAAAAAAGATATGATCCTGGTGTCGGGTTTTAACGTCTATCCGAATGAAATCGAAGATGTGGTCATGCAGCACAGCGGCGTGCTGGAGGTGGCGGCCATCGGCGTGCCGTCCGGCAGCAGCGGCGAAGCGGTGAAGATCTTCGTGGTGAAGAAAGATGCCGCATTAACCGAAGAAGCGCTGATTACCTTCTGCCGACGCCATTTGACCGGCTATAAGGTGCCGAAACTGGTGGAATTCCGTGACGAACTGCCGAAATCCAACGTCGGGAAAATTTTGCGGCGAGAACTGCGTGACGAAGCGCGCGCTAAAGTGGACAATAAAGGCTGAGTAGCGAATGAGTCGCCAGACGCCGGCTACGCCGGCGTTTTTTATGGGCGCAAGTTAAGAGAGTATGCTTTGAACTATCAGATGATCACCACCGACGATGGCCTGCGCGCTGTCTGCGAAGCGGCAAGCGCGGCCTCCGCCGTCGCTCTGGATACGGAATTTGTCCGTACCCGCACCTATTACCCGCAGCTGGGCCTGCTGCAGCTGTTCGACGGCCACCAGGTCTCTCTGATCGATCCCTTGACGATTAACGACTGGGCGCCGATGCGCGACCTGCTGCTCAATCCGGATGTAACCAAATATCTGCATGCCGGCAGCGAAGATTTAGAAGTCTTCCTCAATGCGTTCAACCTGATGCCGCAGCCGCTGATCGACACCCAGATCCTGGCGGCTTTCTGCGGTCGGCCGATGTCCTGGGGCTTTGCCTCGATGGTGGAAGAGTATTCCGGGGTCGCGCTGGACAAAAGCGAATCCCGTACCGACTGGCTGGCGCGGCCGCTGACCGAGCGTCAGTGTGAATACGCTGCGGCCGACGTCTGGTACCTGCTGCCGATCGCCAGCCAATTAATGGCGGAGACCGATCGCGCGGGCTGGCTATCGGCGGCACTGGACGAATGCCGCCTGATGCAGCAGCGCCGTCAGGAGGTGGTCGACCCGGCCGAGGCCTGGCGCGATATCGGCAACGCCTGGCAGCTGCGTACCCGCCAGCTGGGCTGCCTGCAGCTGCTGGCGGAGTGGCGTCTGCGCAAAGCGCGTGAGCGCGACCTGGCGGTGAACTTTGTGGTGCGGGAAGAGCATCTGTGGAGCGTGGCGCGCTATATGCCCACCAGCCTCGGCGAGCTCGACAGCCTCGGGTTGTCCGGTAGCGAAATTCGCTTCCATGGCAAAACGCTGATCGGCCTGGTCGAGAAAGCCCAGGCGCTGCCGGAGTCGTCGCTGCCGGCGCCGCTGCAGAATCTGATCGACATGCCGGGCTACCGCAAAGCCTTTAAAGAGATTAAAGCGCTGGTGCAGGAAGTGAGCGCGGAGAAGGGCGTAAGCGCGGAGCTGCTGGCGTCGCGTCGACAGATCAACCAGCTGCTGAACTGGCACTGGCAGCTGAAAACGCAGGCCGCTGAGCCTGAGCTGATTTCCGGTTGGCGTGGTGAGCTGATGGGCGAACGGCTGAAGAGGCTGTTAAACGACTATCCGCGCTAGCGGGCGGTCTGGTTCAGGCTATAAAAAAACCGGCGGCGCGTGGCGTAGCCGGTTTTTTTCGGGATGGAACAGCAGGTCAGGGTTTCGACTCTTCCGTTTCGGGTAGGGTCACGTTCAGCTCAAGAATGGAAATATCACCGTCCCGTTGCTCCAGCTGCACGCTGACCATCTCCGGGTCGATCTGCACGTATTTACAGATCACTTCCAGGATATCTTTGCGCAACTGCGGCAGGTAATGCGGCTCCGCGTCCCCGCGGCGGCGCTCGGCGACGATGATTTGCAGGCGTTCTTTCGCAATATTAGCCGTGTTCTTTTTTCGCGAGAGAAAAAAGTCGAGTAAAGCCATAATTTATCCTCCGAACAGGCGTTTGAGGAATCCTTTCTTCTCTTCTTCAATGAAGCGGAAAGGGCGTTCTTCTCCGAGCAGACGTTCAACGGTATCGGCATAGGCTTTGCCTGCGTCCGACGCGACATCGAGGATCACGGGCTCACCCTGGTTGGATGCGCGCAGGACTGACTGGTCTTCCGGGATCACGCCCACCAGGTTGATGCGCAGAATCTCCAGTACGTCTTCCATGCTCAGCATATCGCCTTTATTGACGCGGCCTGGATTGTAGCGGGTCAGCAGCAGGTGCTCTTTGATCGGCTCTTCGCCATTTTCCGCGCGGCGGGATTTGGAAGCGAGAATGCCGAGGATACGGTCGGAGTCGCGAACGGAGGAGACTTCCGGATTGGTGGTGATAATGGCTTCATCAGCAAAATAGAGCGCCATCAGCGCACCGGTTTCAATGCCTGCCGGGGAATCACAGACGATGAAATCGAACTCCATCTTCTTCAGTTCTTCGAGAACTTTGTCGACGCCTTCGCGGGTCAGGGCGTCTTTATCCCGGGTCTGGGAAGCCGGGAGAATGTAGAGGTTTTCCGTGCGCTTATCTTTGATCAGCGCCTGGTTCAATGTGGCATCGCCCTGGATGACGTTGACGAAATCATAAACGACGCGACGTTCGCAGCCCATAATCAGGTCGAGGTTACGCAGGCCGATGTCGAAGTCGATAACGACGGTTTTCTTTCCCTTCTGGGCCAAACCTGTAGCGATGGCCGCGCTGGAGGTGGTCTTGCCAACGCCCCCTTTACCCGAAGTCACAACAATAATGCGTGCCATAGAAATTCCTTGTTAAAAAGGGATTAATTTAACGGTTGAATTGTCAAAGCGCTTTCGCCTAAACGCAGGCGTGCCGCTTTGCCATAAAATTCGGCCGGGATGTTATCGCTCAGCCAATATTCCCCGGCGATGGAGACCAGCTCCGCCGCAAGGTGGGTACAAAATATCTGGGCGTCTCTGTCGCCACCGGCGCCTGCCAATGCGCGTCCTCGCATCATGCCATATACATGGATATTGCCGTCAGCGATAAGTTCCGCGCCGGCACTCACATGATTTGTAACAATAAGATCACAGTGTGGCGCATAAATGCGCTGACCGGAACGTACCGGCTGGTCAATCAAACGCGTTTTTGTGATCTGGTTAGCAACTGGCGGCGGCGGGGCAGGTTCGGACGGTGCCGGACGAGGGGCTTTTTCTTTCCCTTCGGTTAATAACGGGATACCGGCGCGGTCGATTTCGGTTTTCAGGCGCGGGATTTTGCATCCGCTGACGCCCATAATACGTAAACCGGTCGCGGCGATAGCCTCGTTGACGGCGCGCCATTCGACGCTCTCCTCGACGCTGGCGATATTCACCACCACCGGAGCATGGCGTAAAAAGGCGGGAGCCTGGGCGATTTTGTCTTCTAACGCCTGACGAATAACCTCGGGATTTGCATCGTGCAAATGAACGACAGATAACGTGAAGCTACTGCCTTTAAGTTCGATTGGCGTATTTGACATCCTGGCCTTACTCAATTTGCTGTTTATCGACCGCCGAAGTGCGGTGATATTCCGAAGACTAAAAGGCATGTTATAGTCACTCATATATTGAGGCAAGTGACCACGGGTCTAATTCCGAGTAAAACTATGTTTTGTGTGATCTATCGAAGTACTAAACGTGAACAAACCTATTTATACGTCGAAAAAAAGGACGATTTCTCACGCGTTCCTGACGAGCTGATGCGCGGCTTCGGCACGCCGCAAATGGCGATGCTGCTGCCGCTGGATGGGCGCAAAAAACTGGTTAACGCCGACCTCGAAAAAGTGAAACAGGCGTTAAGCGAACAGGGCTATTACCTGCAACTTCCTCCGCCGTCTGAAAATCTACTAAAGAAACACCTGGCGGAACAGGGGAAACAATCCGATTAACCCACGAGGGAAAATAATGTACCAACATCATAACTGGCAGGGAGCGCTCCTGGATTATCCGGTGAGCAAAGTGGTTTGCGTCGGCAGTAATTATGCAAAGCACATCAAGGAAATGGGCAGTGCGACGCCGGAAGAGCCGGTGCTGTTTATTAAACCTGAGAGCGCGCTGTGCGATCTCCGTCAGCCGTTGGTGCTTCCTGAGGGGCTGGGCTCGGTGCATCACGAAGTCGAGCTGGCGGTGCTGATCGGCGGTACGCTGCGTCAGGCGACGGAAGAGCATGTGCAGAAAGGGATTGCCGGCTATGGCGTCGCATTGGATCTCACCCTGCGCGACCTGCAGGCGAAGATGAAAAAGGCCGGACAGCCGTGGGAAAAGGCCAAAGGCTTCGATAACGCCTGTCCGATCTCCGGCTTTATTCCGGCCGCCGAGTTCCACGGCGACCCGCAGAATACGCCGTTAAGCCTGAAGATTAACGGCGAGGTGCGCCAGCAGGGCACCACCGCCGACATGATCCATAAGATCGTGCCGCTGATCGCCTATATGTCGCGCTTCTTTACTCTCAAAGCCGGGGACGTGATCCTCACCGGCACCCCGGAAGGGGTAGGGCCGCTGCACAGCGGCGACGAGCTGGTGGTCGGCTTCAACGGCCTGTCGCTCACCACCCGGGTACTGTAAGCGTGGTTTGCCGCCTTTTGGGGCGGCAAAACTTGCATCGTCGTGCCAGACTGGTTATAAGGTGCACCCTTAACTGGCAACGACGGACACTTCGATGAGCGAACAACCTTTCTGGCAACAAAAAACCCTGGATGACATGACCGACGCGGAGTGGGAATCGCTGTGTGACGGTTGCGGCCAGTGCTGCCTGCATAAGCTGATGGATGAAGATACCGATGAGATCTACTTCACCAACGTCGCCTGCCGTCAGCTCAATATCAAAACCTGCCAGTGCCGTAACTACGAGCGTCGCTTCGAATATGAGCCGGACTGCATCAAGCTCACGCGCGAAAATCTGCCGACTTTCGAATGGCTGCCGCCGACCTGCGCCTATCGCCTGCTGGCGGAAGGCAAGCCTCTGCCGGCCTGGCACCCGCTGCTGACCGGCTCAAAAGCGGCGATGCACGGCGAACGCATCTCCGTCCGTCATATTGCGGTGCCCGAGTCCACCGTTGTCGACTGGCAGGACCACATCCTCAATCTGCCTGACAGGGCGCGGTAAGCGCCGTCACGCTTTTTTCGCGTGGAACAGCCCGTTTTCACCGTCGGTTTCATCCGCCACCCAGAAGTGAATATTGAAGCGGGCATCGTCGCTGAGTTCGACGCGGTGCCAGTACTGCGGCGGACTGGTGGCAAACTGCCCGGCATGAATGACGACTTTTTTCTCCGGCTCCGTCGCCTGTTCATTGGCAAAACCGTAATAGGTCACCGTACCTTCCATGACGCACAGCTGACCGAAGACGCCGGCTGCGGTGTTGTGGTGGCTCAGCAGGGCGGCGGGGACGTTCTCTTTGGTAAAGAACGGGGTGGAGCGTTTAACTTTCCAGTCTGCGGGGATCAGTAAAGATGACATGTGAGCTCCTGTGGGGCTATATAAGATGTATTTAATATGCATCTTTTGATGGCCGTGGTCAACCACAGACAGGAAACGATTCAGCGATGAACAGCAGGCACAAAAAAACGCCCCGGAGGGCGTTTCATGATGCGCGGGACTCACAGCGGCTTAGCGGCCAAACAGATCGCGCTTTTTCGCTTTAAAAGGCTGAGCAACGATCACCAGGATAGCCACCACCAGATAGGCCGCGAAAATGCCCACCAGCCATTGCGGCATCTCCAGCGACAGGAACTGCCACTGGCGTACCGAACAGTCGCCGGACGCGACAAACACCTGCGGCAACCATTTATCCAGCGGCAGCCAGCTCGGGAAGCGGGCGGCGAAATCACAGGTCTGGAACGGCGATGGGTGCAACTGGATCATCGTATGTTCCCACGCCAGCTGCAGCCCACGTACCGCACTGTACAGCCAAATCAGCATGGCGACATAGCGCAGCGGCGTTTTGGGGGCGATGGCGCCCACCAGCCCCGCGCCCATGATGCCAAACAGGGCGCAGCGTTCATAAATGCACATCACACACGGCTGCAGCAGCATCACGTGCTGGAACCACAGCGCGACGAGTTCGAGAATGAACGCGGTCAATGCCATCAGGAGCCAGGCGCCGCGTCCCCGCGAGCACTGGTTTAAATATTGCAACATAATCATTTCCCTGGAAGATGCTAAATCATGGCAGTGTAAACGAAAACCGAACCGACGCCAGCGGCCCGGCGGAAAATATTACGTAACTGGTTATTGAATCGCCCGGGCGAACCCGGGCGATGGGTGGATCAGGGCAGGGTGGGGGTAACCAGCCAGCCGTGAGCCAGCAACCATTCGGTGACCGGCATCAGGGTGAACTCGACGCACAGCAGGCCGACCAGCGTCAGCACGAGGGTGTAGGGCAGAGCCATCCACACCATGCGGCCATAGGAGAGCCGGATAAGCGGCGCCAGCGCGGAAGTCAGCAGGAAGAGGAATGCCGCCTGGCCGTTCGGGGTGGCCACTGACGGCAGGTTGGTGCCGGTATTGATCGCCACCGCCAGCATCTCAAACTGCTTCAGGCTGATGGCGCCATGCTCGAGGGCGGTTTTCGCTTCGTTGATGTAGACCGTACCGACAAAAACGTTATCCGAGATGGACGACAGCAGGCCGTTAAACAGATAAAACAGCGACAGCTGCGCGTGCGGCGAGGCCTGCAGAACAAACTCGATGACCGGCGTGAACAGCTGCTGGTCGATGATCACCGCCACGACGGCAAAGAATACCGTCAGCAGCGCGGTGAAGGGCAACGCCTCGGTGAACGCCTTGCCAATCGCATGTTCATCGGTCACGCCGGTAAAGGTGGTAGCGAGAATGATCACCGACAGGCCAATGAGGCCGACTTCGGCAAGGTGCAATGCGAGGGCTGCGATCAGCCAGACGCCAATCAGCGCCTGGGCAATCAGCCGCAGCCGTTCCTGACGACTGCGCTGCGCGCGGCTGCGATCGTCAAAGTCCTGCAGCACCTTTCGGACCGTCGGCGGCAGCGGTTCGCCGTAGCCAAACAGGCGATACTTTTCCACCAGCAGACAGGTCAGCAGCCCGCAGACCAGCACCGGCAGTGTGATGGGCGACATGCGAATGAAGAATTCGCCAAAATGCCAGCCCGCCGCTTTGGCGATAATCAAGTTTTGCGGCTCGCCGACCATGGTCATGACGCCGCCGAGCGCGGTACCGACGCCGGCGTGCATCATCAGGCTGCGCAGAAAACCGCGGAACTGCTCCAGCACCTCGCGGTAGTGCTGATCGATATGGCTGTCGTCCTGCACATCGCTATCGTCGGGGCGCGCCGAGGCGACGCGGTGATAGATGCCGTAAAACCCGACGGCGACGCTAATCACCACCGCCACCACGGTGAGCGCATCGAGAAAGGCGGAGAGGAAGGCGGCGGCCAGGCAGAAGGCCAGCGACAGCAGCATTTTGCTGCGGATGCCGAGCAGCAGGCGCGTAAAGACGAAGAGCAGCAGCTGCTTCATAAAGTAGATGCCCGCCACCATGAACATCAGCAGGAGCAGCACTTCCAGGTTGCTGGCGATCTCTTCCCGCACATGACCCGGGCTGGTCATGCCGATCAGCACCGCTTCAAATGCCAGCAGCCCCCCCGGCAGCAGTGGATAGCACTTCAGCGCCATGGCGAGGGTAAAGATAAACTCAACCACCAGCAGCCAGCCGGCGACAAACGGCGCTAAGGCGAACACCAGCGGATTGATGATTAAGAAAATAATTAATGCCAGCTTGTACCAGTCAGGCGACTGGCCAAGAAAATTGCGCCACAGCGCGCGGCCATAAGAAATTTCCACGACAGAATCCTTCCCCGTCAATTAGTACATGATTTTGTGCGTAACGATTGGCAAGAGTATCAGCTGAGCAAAATGAGAAGCAACTTTCTTCGCAGCGCGGCGGCGGTTACGGGCGAGAAGGAAAAGCGTAAAGTAAAAACGGAAAATGAAACGGCGATCCCTTTTTAATTCACTTGCGATGCTATCTGCGCTATAGCGGCTCTGGTATGATGAGTGCAATTGCAACAATGTGTAATGGAAATATTATTATGGTCATTAAGGCGCAGAGCCCTGCGGGTTTCGCGGAAGAGTATATCATTGAGAGCATCTGGAATAACCGCTTCCCACCTGGATCGATTCTCCCCGCTGAACGCGAGCTTTCTGAGCTGATCGGTGTCACCCGCACCACTCTGCGCGAAGTGTTGCAGCGTCTGGCGCGTGACGGCTGGTTGACCATTCAGCACGGCAAACCCACCAAAGTGAACAACTTCTGGGAGACCTCCGGGCTGAATATCCTTGAAACGCTGGCGCGTCTCGATCACGACAGCGTACCGCAGCTGATTGATAACCTGCTCTCCGTGCGCACCAATATTTCCACGATTTTTATTCGCACCGCGTTCCGTCAGCATCCGGATAAAGCGCTGGCGGTGCTGGACAGCGCCCGGGAAGTGGAAGATCACGCCGATGCCTTCGCCGACCTCGATTACAACATTTTCCGCGGTCTGGCGTTCGCCTCCGGCAATCCGATCTATGGTCTGATCCTCAACGGCATGAAGGGGCTGTATACCCGCATTGGCCGCCACTATTTCTCCAGCCCGGAAGCGCGCAGCCTGGCGCTGGGCTTTTATCATCAGCTGGCGAAGGTGTGCGAAGGGGGCCTGCACGATCAGGTGTATGAGCTGGTGCGTCGCTACGGCCATGACAGCGGCGAGATCTGGCACCGGATGCAGAAATCGCTGCCCGGCGATTTAGCCATGAATGTGCGTTAAGCTGGCTATTCGCCATCGATAAACACAATAAGGGGGCCGATGGCCCCCTTCGTCGTTTTATATGTCCCGCAAAGCTATAGCGCGTTCGGCCGCGCCGGGCAGCGGTCCAGTAGTTCAATGCTGCCGTCGGCGTTCTGCTGCTCCAGCAGCACATCGAACCCCCACAGACGATGCACATGTTTCAGCACTTCGCGCCGCCCTTTGTCCAGCGGGACGCGGTTGTGCGGCACATAGCGCAACGTCAGCGAGCGGTCGCCGCGCAGGTCAACGTTCCACACCTGGATATTCGGCTCAAGATTGCTGAGGTTATATTGCGCTGAGAGCTTGTTGCGGATCTCGCGATAGCCCTCTTCGTTGTGGATCGCCGAGATCTCGAGATAATTGTTGTGGTCGTCGTCGAGCACGGTGAAGAAGCGGAAATCGCGCATGATCTTCGGCGACAGGAACTGACTGATAAAGCTCTCATCCTTGAAGTCGCGCATGGCGAAATGCAGCGTTTCCAGCCAGTCGGAACCGGCGATATCCGGGAACCAATACTTGTCCTCTTCGGTGGGCGACTGGCAGATGCGCTTGATGTCCTGGAACATGGCGAAGCCCAGCGCGTAGGGGTTAATCCCACTGTACCACGGACTGTTGTATGGCGGCTGGAACACCACGTTCGTGTGGCTGTGGAGAAACTCCAGCATAAAGCGCTCGGTCACTTTCCCTTCGTCATAGAGATGATTGAGGATGGTGTAGTGCCAGAAGGTGGCCCACCCCTCGTTCATCACCTGGGTCTGTTTCTGCGGGTAGAAATACTGGCTGACTTTGCGCACGATGCGCAGGATCTCGCGCTGCCACGATTCCAGCAGCGGGGCGTTCTTCTCCATAAAGTACAGCAGGTTCTCCTGCGGTTCGGAAGGGTAGCGGCGGGCGGACTCAATCGCCTTCTCCTCTTCGCGCTTCGGCAGGGTGCGCCACAGCATATTCACCTGGCTCTGCAGATACTCTTCCCGGCTTTTCTGCCGCGCCTTCTCCTCCTGCAGAGAGATTTTTTGCGGACGTTTATAGCGGTCGACGCCGTAGTTCATCAGCGCATGGCAGGAGTCGAGCAGTTTCTCCACTTCGTCGACGCCATAGCGTTCTTCGCACTCGGTAATGTATTTGCGGGCGAAGATTAGGTAGTCGATGATTGAGCTGGCGTCGGTCCAGCTGCGAAACAGGTAATTGTTTTTAAAGAACGAGTTATGCCCGTAGCAGGCGTGCGCCATCACCAGCGCCTGCATGGTGATGGTGTTTTCTTCCATCAGGTAGGCGATACAGGGGTTGGAGTTGATGACAATCTCATACGCCAGGCCCTGCTGGCCGTGCTTATAGGCCTGCTCGGTCTCAATGAATTTTTTGCCGAACGACCAGTGCGGATAGTTGATGGGCATGCCGACGCTGGAGTAGGCGTCCATCATCTGCTCGGAAGTAATGACTTCGATCTGGTGCGGGTAGGTGTCAAGACGATAGAGCTTAGCGACCCGGTCCACTTCGGCCAGGTAGGTCTCCAGTAACTCAAACGTCCAGTCGGGTCCATCGCTTAAACGGGTGGTGTCCCTGTTCATGGAGTCAATCGTAGCCATTAGCGCGCCCTCGTTGTTGTTGGTTTTCTCTGAACGGAAAACCTCTAAACAAGCATAGAACACCGCACAGCAAACTGTGTTGTCAGCCAATCGCTTTTCTTCGCGATTTCCCCATCTCAAAGCCGTTTTTTGCGCTTATTTACAGAATATAATGCTGGGTAAAAATAAAGCGCAGCATGAGATCGTAAATCTCGCAGCGCAGGACTGGTGCGGTTTGCTGTGAGTTAAGTCACCATAAATAAAGCGTATGTTGAATAATATTTTCATCTGAGTTATCAATTTGTAATTAGATGATTGTTCTTTAACTGTTACGGAGTCGCTATGCGTGTCGTCATACTGGGAAGTGGGGTGGTTGGGGTAGCCAGCGCGTGGTATTTGAGTCAGGCGGGTCATGAGGTGACGGTTATCGACCGTCAGCCCGGTCCGGCAGAGGAGACCAGCGCGGCCAACGCCGGGCAGATTTCTCCCGGCTATGCGGCGCCCTGGGCGGCGCCGGGGGTGCCGCTGAAGGCGATAAAATGGATGTTCCAGCGCCATGCGCCGCTGGCGATCGGCCTTGACGGCACGTCGTTCCAGCTGAAGTGGATGTGGCAGATGCTGCGCAACTGCGACACCCGCCACTATATGGAGAACAAAGGCCGGATGGTGCGCCTGGCGGAGTACAGCCGCGACTGCCTGAAGGCGCTGCGCGACACCACCGGCATTCAGTATGAAGGGCGTCAGGGCGGGACGCTGCAGCTGTTCCGTACCGCCAAACAGTATGAAAACGCCACCCGCGACATCGCGGTGCTGGAGGACGCCGGCGTGCCGTATCAGCTGCTGGAGGCGAAGCGGCTGGCGGAAGTGGAGCCCGCGCTGGCGGAGGTCAGCCACAAACTGACCGGCGGCCTGCGTCTGCCAAACGATGAAACCGGCGACTGCCAGCTGTTTACCACCCGTCTGGCGGCGATGGCGGAACAGGCCGGGGTCACCTTCCGCTTCCACACCCCGGTGGACGCCCTGCTGCAGGAGGGCGATCGCATTGCCGGGGTGAAATGCGGTGATGAGATTATCAAAGGCGACGCCTATGTGATGGCCTTCGGCTCCTACTCGACGGCGATGCTCAAGGGACTGGTGGATATTCCGGTCTACCCGCTGAAAGGCTATTCGTTAACCATCCCGATTGCCCAGGAAGACGGCGCGCCGGTTTCCACTATCCTTGATGAGACGTATAAAATCGCCATCACCCGTTTCGATCAGCGCATTCGCGTCGGCGGTATGGCCGAGATCGTCGGTTTTAACAAAGCGCTGCTGCAGCCGCGTCGGGAAACTCTGGAAATGGTGGTGCGCGACCTGTTCCCGCGCGGCGGCCACGTTGAGCAGGCCACCTTCTGGACCGGCCTGCGGCCGATGACGCCGGACGGCACGCCGGTGGTCGGGCGCACGGCGTTTAAAAACCTGTGGCTCAACACCGGTCACGGTACCCTCGGCTGGACCATGGCCTGCGGCTCAGGGCAGCTTATCAGCGATTTGATCTCCGGCCGCACGCCGGCGATCCCTTACGACGATCTGGCGGTCGCCCGCTACAGCCCCGGGTTCACCCCGGCGCGTCCGCAGCATCTGCATGGCGCACACAACTAAGGAGCTTGCATGACCCGTCCGGTAGTGGCCAGCATCGACCTGCTGGCCTTGCGGCAGAATTTACAGATAGTGCGTCGCGCGGCCCCCGGGTCGCGCCTGTGGGCGGTGGTCAAAGCTAATGCTTATGGCCATGGCGTGGCGCGGGTATGGAGTGCGTTGAGCGCGGCGGATGGTTTCGCCTTGCTCAACCTGGAAGAGGCGATCCTGCTGCGCGAGCAGGGCTGGAAAGGTCCGATCCTGCTGCTGGAGGGCTTCTTCCATGCCGATGAGCTGGCGGTGCTGGATCAATATCGCTTAACCACCAGCGTTCACAGCAACTGGCAGATTAAGGCGCTGCAGCAGGCGAAGCTGCGCGCGCCGCTGGATATCTATCTCAAGGTGAACAGCGGCATGAACCGGCTGGGCTTTATGCCGGAGCGGGTGCATACCGTCTGGCAGCAGCTGCGGGCGATAAGCAATGTCGGCGAGATGACGCTGATGTCGCACTTCGCGGAGGCGGAGAACCCGCAGGGGATTGTCGAGCCGATGCGCCGTATTGAACAAGCGGCGGAGGGACTGGATTGCCCGCGCTCGCTGGCTAACTCGGCGGCGACCCTCTGGCATCCGGAAGCGCATTTTGACTGGGTTCGACCGGGCATCGTGCTGTATGGCGCGTCGCCCTCCGGGCAGTGGCAGGATATCGCGAACACCGGCCTGAAGCCGGTGATGGCCCTGCGCAGCGAAATCATCGCCGTGCAGAACCTGCGCCCCGGCGAGGCGATCGGCTATGGCGGCCTGTATCGCACCACCCAGGAGCAGCGGATCGGCATCGTCGCCTGCGGCTATGCCGACGGCTATCCGCGGGTGGCGCCGAGCGGCACGCCGGTGCTGGTGGACGGCGTGCGGACCACCACCGTCGGGCGCGTGTCGATGGATATGCTGGCGGTCGATTTAACCCCCTGTCCGCAGGCCGGGATTGGCGCGCCGGTCGAACTGTGGGGCAAAGAGATTAAAATCGACGACGTGGCGGCCAGCTGCGGCACCGTCGGCTATGAGCTGATGTGCGCCCTGGCGCCGCGGGTGCCGGTTGTGACCCTGTAACGTATTCCGGGGCGGATCACTCCGCCTCGTCTTCCGCGACCCGGACCCCTACCTTCAGCACGTGATCGTTCTCTTTTTCCGCTACTGTCCACACCATCCCGGCGAACTCCACCTGGTCGCCCACCACCGGCGCGGCGCCCAGCAGCTGCTGAACCACTTCCCCCAGCGACTGCTGATGTTCGCGGAACTCCTCTCCGCCGTCGATGCCGTAGATTTGCGCCACATCGGCGAAGCGGGCCTCGGCATCAAGGATAAAGTCGCCGAAAAAGCGCTGATCGAGCGCCACCGGCGGCGACTGGCTGAACATTTTGCCCAGCGCAGGCAGGTCGTGTTCCCGGCCAATGACGCACAGGATATCGCCTTCCCGCAGGCGGGTGCTGCCGGTGGGGTGCAGCAGGGCATTGTTGCGAAACAGCGCGGCAATCCGCGTCTCCGGCGGCATATGCAGGTCGCGCAGCGCCGCGCCGATGCACCATTTATCGGCCCCCAGCTGGTAGACGAACTGCTCCCACGGGTTTTCCGGGTGAATATCCAGCCCGACGCGGGAGATGGGCCAGCTGATGGGCGGCACCACCACTTTGGCTTTTTTCGCCGCCCACGATAGCGAGGTGCCCTGCAGCAGCAGCGACACCAGCACCACGAAGAAGGCGACATTGAAGAACAGGCGGGCGTTGTCCAGGCCGGCCATCATCGGGAACACCGCGAGAATAATCGGCACCGCGCCGCGCAGGCCAACCCAGCTGATAAACACCCGTTCACGGAGGTTAAACCCGCGGAACGGCAGCAGACCGGCAAACACCGACAGCGGACGGGCAATGAAAATCATCCACATCGACAGCAGCAGCGCCGGGATAGCGATCGGCAGCAGGTCGGAGGGCGTCACCAGCAGGCCCAGCACCAGGAACATGGCGATTTGCGCCAGCCACGCCAGACCGTCGAAGTTCTGCAGGATACCGTGCCGGTTGCGGATCGGCCGGTTGCCCAGCAAAAAGCCGCAGAGATAGACGGCGAGGATACCGCTGCCGTCGAGGGTGGTGGTGACGGCGAAAATCATGATCCCGCCGCTCAGCGCCAGCAGCGGATAGAGCCCGGCGGGCAGCACGATGCGGTTGATCATCTGCAGCAGCAGGTAGCCGCCGCCGAGGCCGATGACGATCCCGAGGCCAAACTGTTGAATGATATGCACGGCGAACATCCAGCTGAGGCCGGTCTGGTGCTGCTGGATCATTTCGATCAGGGTGATGGTCAGGAAAACCGCCATCGGGTCGTTACTGCCTGACTCAATTTCCAGCGTCGAGCCGACGCGCTCGTTGAGCCCCTTGCCGCCGAGCAGCGAGAAGACCGCTGCGGCGTCGGTGGAGCCGACAATGGCGCCGATCAGCAGGCCTTCGATCATATCCAGTTTGAACAGCCAGGCCGCCATCATCCCGGTGAGCGCCGAAGTGATCAGCACCCCGACCGTCGCCAGCGACAGCGCCGGCCACAGCGCGACGCGAAAGGAGCTGGCCTGGGTGCGCATCCCGCCGTCCAGCAGGATCACCGCCAGCGCCAGGTTACTCACCATGTAGGCGAAGGGGTAGTTGTCGAAGGGGATGCCGCCGATGCCGTCAATGCCTGCCAGCATCCCGATAGCCAGAAAGATGACCAGAATCGGGATGCCAAGGCGAGAAGAAAAGGAGCTCAATAAGATACTGCAGGTTACTAAAACAGAACCCAGAATAAACAGACTAATGACCGCAGCGGCGTCCAATGTTCACGTACTCCCTGACTGGCGTGAAAAAATGGCTAAAAGTGACACTATTTTAACAATTCGCAGGGGATCCGCCTATGCGTCTGACAAATTTATTCTGCCAGCACCGGGTGGCCGCTGATTGTCAGGGTGGTGGCCGCCGCCTGATTCACCAGCCGCGCGCGCGCCCCCAGCGGCAGGGTCACCGTGCGCTGCTCGTGACCAAACTCCAGTCCGCTAATCATCGGAACAGAGAGCTGCTGGCGCAGGTAATCAAAGACCTGCGGCAGGTCGTAACCCGCGTCATAGTCGTTCGGCGTGCCGCCGGTGAAGCTGCCGAAGATCACCGCCCTCTGCGCCGCCAGTACGCCGCTGTGCAACAGCTGAAGCAGCATGCGTTCGACGCGGAACGGGTGCTCATTGATATCCTCCACCACCAGGATGCCGTCGCGGATCGCCGGCAGCCACGGGGTGCCGATAAGCGAGGTCAGCATCGCCAGATTCCCGCCCCACAGGGTGCCTTCCACCCGGCAGTTCGGCCCTTCGCCCGGCCATTCGAGGGTGAATTCCGGCTGGCGCAGCGCCTGCCAGAAATGGTGTTCGGTAAACGGATCGAGGGTCTCCGCGCCGAAGTTGCCCGCGAGCATCGGCCCGCTGAAGGTGACGACATTGCCCAGGGCCAGCAGGCCCGACTGGATGGCGGTGAAATCGCTGTGGCCGCAAATCAGCAGCGGGTCGCGCTGCTGGCGGGCAATCAGCCCCTGCCAGTCGATATGCGGCAGCAGACGACTGGCGCCGTAGCCGCCGCGCACCGCGAGGACGATCCGGTTGCGCCCGGGCAGCTGGGCAAGCTGGTTAATATCGGCCAGCCGTTCATGTTCAGTCCCGGCGAAACGCTGCAGCCGGCGGGGAATGACCTGCTGGTGGGCCACCTCGTGTCCGGCCTGCTGCAGACGCTCGACGCCGCGGGCCGCCGCCTGCTGGTTGATGCAATAACCGGATGGCGCGACCAGATAAAACTGAGACATGATAATTCCTTGCTATGAATGAAAGGGTTATGATGCCGCCTGGAATGGAGATTGTCATCTCCAGGTGGCTAACTTCAGTCCGCACCCGTCATCCTTCTGGCTGTCGGCGGGTGGGGGTCGTACCGCTGCCGTCGTTCTGCAGCATGATGGCGTTTGGGTAGATAAGGATAGATGTGTGAAATTGAGATGGTTGCTTATTTTAGTCGTTTTTCTGGCCGGTTGTAGTTCGAAACATGATTACACCAATCCGCCGTGGAACCCCGAGGTCCCGGTGAAGCGGGCGATGCAGTGGATGCCGATCAGTGAAAAAGCCGGCGCCGCCTGGGGCGTGGATCCGCAGCTGATCACGGCGATCATCGCCATCGAGTCGGGCGGTAACCCTGCGGTAGTGAGTAAATCCGGCGCCGTCGGGCTGATGCAGCTTAAGCCGTCGACCTCCGGACGCGATGTCTATCGGCGGATGGGCTGGCGCGGCGAGCCGTCGGTCAGTGAGCTGAAAAACCCGGAACGGAATATCTCGATGGGGGCCGCCTATCTGAGCATTCTGGAAAACGGCCCGCTGGCGGGGATCAAAGACCCGCAGGTGATGCGCTATGCGGTGGTGGTCTCCTACGCCAACGGCGCGGGCGCGCTGCTGCGCACCTTCTCGTCAAACCGGCAGGACGCCATCGAGGAGATTAACGATCTCGACGCCGATGAGTTCTTCGAGCATGTGGTGAAAAAACACCCGGCTCCGCAGGCGCCGCGCTATATCTGGAAGCTGCAGAAAGCGCTGGATGCCATGTAATCCCTCGTTTGGCCTCCGGGAGTCTCCCGGAGGCCACGTCCTCAGAAATCGTAGCCGACGGTAGCCATCACGCTGCGCTCTGCTCCCCAGTAGCAGTTGCCGGTGCCGTAGCAGCCGGAAACGTATTCACGATTGCCGATATTGTTGGCGTTAACCTGCACATAAGCGCCTTTCAGCCCCGGCGACCAGACGCCGAGGTCGGCCCGCATCATGGCGTCCATCAACGTCACCGACGGCAGCCGCGCGGTGTTGGCATCATCCGCCCACTGTTTGCCGATGTAGCGGACGCCGGCGCCCACCGAGATCCCCGCCGGGAACTGATAGCGCGCCCAGAAGGAGGCCATCTGATCCGGGGTCAGCTGCGGCGTGTTGTTGTCGGTACCGTCCTTAGTGTCCTGGAAGCGCAGACGATTCCAGGTATACGAGGCGATAGTGCTCAGCTGCGGCGTGATCTGATGGTGCGCTTCCAGTTCGACGCCCTGGGAATGCACTTTCCCCGCAGGAATATAGGTGGCGGTGGCGATGTTCGGGTCGCGGGTGGCGACATCCTTTTGCGTCAGGTCGTAAATCGCGATGCTGTAGAGGTCGCTGCTGCCCGGCGGCTGGAACTTCAGGCCGGCTTCAAACTGTTCGGCGGTGGTCGGTTTCAATGGTTTGCCATCCGCGCCGGGCAGCATCGCCGGGGTAATCGCCTGACTGTAGCTCAGATAGGGTGAAAGCCCGTTGTCCAGAGCGTACAACAGCGAGGCGCGGCCGCTGATATGATCGTCTGAACGGCGGTTCGAGGTGCCCTGGGTGTCGCTGACCTGCTGGGAAACGATGCGGTCATAGCGGGCGGAAACATCCATATGCCAGCGGTCCCAGACCATCTCATCCTGCAGATACAGCCCGGTCTGGTAATAGCGGCGATTATTGTCATCGCTGTAGGTCACAGTATGCCCGGTCTGGGCGGTATAGCCGGTAAACGGGTTAAGCGGCGCCGCGCCGCCGGCGCCGGTCCACAGATCGTTGCGGAAGCGATGATATTCGGCGCCGAGGATCAGGGTATGCGCCAGATCGCCAGTATTGAAATCGGCGCGCAGGCGGTTATCGGTTGACCAGCCGTCCAGCGAACCGCGCGAGCCGCTGTAGCCGCGGGCCAGCCTATCGCTGTCATCTATCCAGCCGACCTGGTAGACCTGATCGAGGGAGACGTTGGTGTGGGTGTAGCTCCCGGCGGAATAGACCGACCAGACGTCGGTGAACTGGTGGTCAAACTCATAGCTGTAGATCTGCTGGCGGCGCTGATAGCCATCTCCCGGATCGCCCTCGTTGGTGCTGGTGGAGAGCTTACGGCCATTGTGCGCGTAGCGGGTGCCGTCCAGCGGCAAAGAGCCATGATAGCCGCCGGAAGGATCTTTTTGCAGATAGGCGCGCAGCAGCAGCGAGGTGTCGCTGTTCGGCTGCCACAGCAGGGAAGGCGAAATGGCGTAGCGCTCTTCGCGGGTATGGTCATACTGCGTGTCGCTGCTGCGGGTCATACCGATCAGCCGCCATGCCCACTGCTCATTGATGGCGTCGGTGTAATCGAAGGCCGCGCCTTTGGTATTTTGCGTTCCGCCAGTCAGGCGGACGTGGCCCTGCTGACTGAACTGCGGGCGCTTGGAGGTCAGGTTGACCACGCCGCCCGGCACGCTTTGCCCGTAGAGCGCGGAGGAGGGGCCGCGGATCACATCGACGCGTTCGATAAACCATGGGTCGATCTGCACAACGTTATGGCTGCCGCCGTCGCTCATCAGGCGCATGCCGTCGAGGAACAGGTTATCGACGTCGCCGCCGTGGTAGCCGCGCAGGGAGATAGCGTCAAACCGGGTGGCGCCGCCGCCGAAGCTGGAGTAGACCCCTGGGGTATATTCCAGCGCCTGGCTGATGGTATTCGCCCCCTGATCCGCCATCTGCTGGCGGGTGACAACCGACACCGACTGGGCGGTGGTGATTAACGGCTGGTCGGTTTTCGTCGCCCCGAGCGAGGTGCTGGCGCTATAGCCTTCAGTCGGCGCGCTGGCAGACGCCGGCGGGCTGGCCGTCACCACCACCGTCTCTTCGGCCTGCGCGGTGAAGGGAAGTGCGACCGCGAGGGCGTACAGTAGCCCCGGGCGTTTTCGAGAAATAGCCACGTTCATAAGATCATCCTGAACCAGCGCGGTCTGGTACTCCTGTACGCCGCCGCGGGAAAAACGAATCTGTCATTATTCGTTAAAAAGTAATGCGAATTATTATTGTTTGTATTTGTGCAATCAAGCGAAAAGGTGACCTGTTCAGCGCGAGGGGGTGGAGAGGTGTTTCCCGCGAGCCGCAGAATGGCCCTGCGCGGGAGGGTCGTGACCAGGGAGACCGCTTCACCCCTACCGATTTTGGTAGGGGGAAGCGGAACAGCGTCAGGAGCCGGTCTTTTGCGGTGCCGCAGGGGCGGGGTCGTTAGCGGCGGGTTTGTCCTGTAGTGAAGGCGTTGTCGCCGGACGGGTGGCGGGCAGCGCATCGCAGGGTTTCTCCTGCGGGCAGATCAGGTCCAGCATCTTAAGGGTGACGCCGTTGGTCCAGCCAAAACCGTCCTGCAGTGGATATTCCCCACCGCCGCCGCCGGTGCCGGTCGAACTCACATCATACTTCTCCACCAGCTTTTGTTTGCTGTCATAGGTATGCTGCACGTTGGTCAGGAAACGCCAGCTGACCTCCATGGCGATCTTCTGCTGGCCATAGTTTTGCAGCCCCTCGACGGCCACCCACTGCAGCGGCGCCCAGCCGTTGGGGGCGTCCCACTGCTGGCCGCTGTTGACGGTGGTGGTGGTCAGCCCGCCGGGTTTGAGCAGCCGCGACTCGGCGGCCGCCGCCACTTTCGTCGCCCGCTCGCGTGACGCGGCATTGACGTACAGCGGGAACAGCGCCGCGGCGGTCAGCTGATTGCGCACCTTGTGGCTTTTCAGATCGTAATCGGCGTACCAGCCCTCTTTTTCATTCCACAGGTATTTCTCGATAGCCTGCTGGCGGGTGTTGGCCAGCGCATCGTACCGCGTAGCGCCAGCGCTGTCCCCCGCAGCTTTACTGGCGCGGGCGAGGGTTTTCTCCAGATGGAACATCAGGGCATTGAGATCGACCGGGACAATTGAGGTGGTGCGAATGGTGGCGAGCTGCTGCGGATTGTCCATCCAGCGGGAGCTGAAATCCCAGCCGGAAGCGGCGGCGGAGCGCAGGTCGCGATAGATCTCGGTGGCCGGACGATTCGGGTTGCTTTTGGCGGTTTTGACGTCGTCAAGCCAGGACTCGGGGCGTGGGGTGTCGTTATCGTCCCAGTAGCGGTTGAGCAGCGCGCCATCGGCCATCCGCACCGCCCGTTTGTCGGCGCTGCCGGGAGCCAGCGCGTCCGCCCCGGCCATCCAGTAGCGATACTCTTTCTCCAGCTGCGGCTGGTAGGTTTTCAGCACCTGGTCGCCATCGTGCGTCGCCAGCAGGCTTACCATAAAGGAGAAGAAGGGGGGCTGCGAACGGCTGAGGTAATAGGTGCGGTTACCGTTGGGGATATGGCCCCAGGTGTCAATTTCCGCGGCGAAGTTGGCGACCATATCTTCGACTTTATCCCAGTGACCGCTTTCGGCAAGACCCAGCATGGTGAAATAGCTGTCCCAGTAATAGACTTCGCGAAAGCGTCCTCCGGGGACCACGTAGGGCTTAGGCAGCGGCAGCAGCGAGTCCCACTTTTCCACCTCGACGGTGCTGCGGGTCAGGACCGGCCACAGGCCGTCGATATGCTGACGCAGGGTTTGCCCTTTGGGCGGCACATAGGTGTCGTTCTCTTTCGGCAGCGTGAAGTTCAGCTCGACGAAGTGGCGCAGGTCGAAGCTGGCCTGGTTTTTTTGCATCCGGTAATCGGCAAGGATCATCAGCGGATCGCTGTTAGGGATCGCGTCGGCGAAGGTTTTTTGATCGGCAAAGAGCTTCGCGCTCTGGACATCATTGAACAACGGGCCCAGCAGAATATCCGGCGAGGGTGGCGGCGCGGTTTTGCCGTCTTCCGCCTGGACATTCAGGCTCATCAGGGCGAGCAGGGCGCCGCCGATCGCCAGGCGCAGGGAACAGGGCAAAGCAGCGGGACGATGTGCATCAGTACTCGTCATGGGGAGTTCTCCTTATCATTATCGACTGCGGGCCACGACGTTTGGCCATCCAAAAACCTTAGACGAATATCTGCCGCTGCGCGTGTCAGGGGTAACATTTTGCGCGAAAACAGAGGATTTACCTGCCTGGTTTTCTGCTACAACCGCCGGCAACGCGATTAGGCTTACCGGCAAGCCAACGCGCCGGGCCACTGGCCACGGCGCGCCGGCGGCGGTTACCAGCGGATCGAGATGGGCAGTGAGGCCCGGCCTGCGGCACACTGGCTGACGGCGCAGGCGTCCACCATGGCGCAAAAATCGTCGCCCTGCCTCATGACGGTGCAACCGCAGCCGGGCGCAGGCGGCCATTGTGGCGATTTTTTGCACAATCAGACGGCGGGTCAGAACCGATTTGCACAACGCCGCGGCGGCGGATGACCTGGCATAATTAATGCTTATCTCTTACCGGGATTACCACAAAGTGAGTACAACCGGAGGAGACGGCCATGATAAAAATAACGCTTCCTGACGGGCATTATTATGACGAGATGCTGACCGCCCAGGGTGAACAGCGGCCGCACTATAATGCCTGGTGGCAATGGTTTCGCAACACCGATCAATTCTCTATCCGGCAGAAAAAAGCGCAAGCGGAACTGCTCTTTCACCGTATCGGCATCACTTTTAACGTTTACGGCGAGGATGAAGGGACCGAGCGGCTGATCCCGTTTGACAGCGTGCCGCGGATCATCCCCGCCGGGGAGTGGCAGCGCATTGACCGCGGTATACGCCAGCGGGTGAAAGCGCTAAACGCTTTTCTCTATGACATCTATCATGAGCAGAATATCCTGCGTGCGGGGCTGATCCCGGCCGAACAGGTGCTGGCCAACGAGCAGTACCAGCCGTGCATGCAGGGCATCAACCTGCCAAACAACACCTATGCCCATATCACCGGCGTCGATATGGTGCGCAATAACGACGGACAGTACTACGTGCTGGAGGATAATCTGCGCACGCCGTCCGGCGTCTCCTACATGCTCGAAAACCGTAAGATGATGATGCGCCTCTATCCGGAGATGTTCGAGCAGCATCACATTGCGCCGGTGGAGCGCTACCCGAGCTACCTCCTGCAGACCCTGCGAGAAAGTTCGCTGGTGGATGATCCCTGCGTCGTGGTGATGACGCCGGGTCGCTTCAACAGCGCCTACTTCGAGCACAGCTTCCTGGCGCAGCAGATGGGGGTTGAGCTGGTGGAAAGCGCCGACCTGTTTATTAAAAACGGCGCGGTGTATATGCGCACCACCGAGGGGCCGCGGCGGGTGGATGTGATTTATCGCCGCATCGATGACGCCTGGCTCGACCCGCTGGCCTTCCGCGCCGATTCGATGCTCGGCGTACCGGGGCTGCTGTCCGTTTATCGCGCCGGCGGCGTGGTGCTGGCCAACGCCATCGGCACCGGGGTGGCCGACGACAAATCGATCTACCCGTACGTCCCGGAGATGATCCGCTTTTACCTCGGCGAACAGCCGATCCTCAGCAATATCCCCACCTGGCAGTGCCGGAAAGCGGAGGACCTGCGCTACGTGCTGAGCAATCTGGAGCTGATGGTGGTCAAGGAGGTCCATGGCGCCGGGGGCTACGGCATGCTGGTCGGCCCGCGTTCCACCAAAGAGGAGCGGGAGGCCTTCCGCCAGCGCCTGCTGGCCAATCCGGCCAACTATATCGCCCAGGACACCCTCGCGCTGTCGACCTGCCCGACCTTCGTTGATGAAGGGCTGTCGCCGCGGCATATCGATTTACGCCCCTACGTACTGTCCGGGCAGGAGATGCGGCTGGTGCCTGGCGGCCTGACCCGCGTGGCGCTGACCGAAGGGTCGCTGGTGGTCAACTCGTCGCAGGGCGGCGGAACCAAGGATACCTGGGTGATGGAGGATGACGCATCATGCTAAGTCGTACGGCGAGTGAACTGTTCTGGATGGCCCGCTATCTTGAGCGGGCGGAGAGCTACGCCCGGGTGCTGGACGTGACCTGGAAATTATCAATGATCCCCCGCCACAGTCAGCAGTCGCGGGATCTGGCGCTGCCACTGAATTTGTCGATGACCCACGAGCTGTTTCAGGCGCGCCACGCCCGCTTTACCATGAGCAATCTGCTCAACTTTTTTGCCCTCGATGGCAACAACCCCTGCAGTATTTACAGCTGCGTGGAGATGGCGTGGAACAACGCGCACGCGGTGCGCGGCAGTCTGTCGGCCGAAGTGTGGGAGAGCATCAATGCCACCCGCATCGAGCTGCGAACCCTCCGCCAGCAGGGGCTGGGCGAGCTGGGGAGCGACGGCTTTTTCGAGTGGGTGAAAGAGCGGGTGCATCTGTTTCGCGGGGCGGTGATTGGCACGCTGCTGCGCAACGACGCCCTGAGCTTTATCGGTATCGGCACGCTGATCGAGCGTGCGTTCGCCACCACCCAGCTGCTGCTGATTAAGGATCAACAGCTGACCAACGATCCGGACCCGGTGCGCGAATACTACCGGCTGGATACCCTGCTCAATGCGGTCAGCGCCCGCGAAGCATACAACAGCCTCTACCGCCAGCCGGTCAGTCGCGAAACGGTGATGGAGCTGCTGATCCTGCGTAACGATATTCCACGTTCGCTGCGCGCCAGCATTGCCGACCTGGTGGGCGAACTGGAGAAGATCGCCAACGATCGCTCCTATCAGCCGCTGCGCCTCGCCCATCAGCTCAACGTTGACCTGCGCTTCAGCACCCGTGACGACCTGGCGCAGGCGGACCTGCAGACCACGCTTAACGGACTGCTGGCGAGAATTAACGCCCTGTCCGACAGCATCAGACAAACCTATCTGGAGGCCTTATGAAACTGGTCATCGATCATCTCACCCGCTACGGCTACGATGAAGAAGTGAAGTTTTCCACCCAGTATCTGCGCCTGACGCCGCGCAGCACCGGACGGCAGACCATCACCGCCTGGACGCTGACCCTGCCGGACGGCGCGGCGGTGACCACCACCGACGGTTGGGGCAATGTGCTGCATGTGCTGACGCTGGATAACCCGCACAAAGAGATCACCATCCGCGCCAGCGGGATTGTCGATATCGCCGACGAGGGGGAAGAGACGCGTGATGAAGAGGCCGAGCTGCTGTCGCCGCTGGTTTTTCTGCGCTCTACGCCGCTGACCCGCGCCGATACGGCGATCCGCGAGTTTGCCCAGCGCCTCTATCGTCCCGATGCGGCGGAAGAGAGTTTGAATCAACTGATGGCGGATCTGCTGTTAAGAATGCCATACTCCCCCGGCGCGACCCAGGTGCAGGACTCCGCTGCCGACGCCTTCGCCCGGGCGAAGGGAGTGTGCCAGGATCATACCCATGTTTTTCTCGCCTGCTGCCGGGCGCTGGATATCCCGGCGCGCTACGTCAGCGGCTATGTCTACAGCGATAACGCCCAGCATGTGGCGATGCATGCCTGGGCGGAAGTGTGGCTCGACGGCCGCTGGCTGTCGTTTGATATCACCAATAATACCCGTCGTCTGAATCAGCATCTGCGGCTGGCGACCGGGCTGGATTATCTCGACGCCTGCCCGGTACGGGGCACCCGGTTGGGCGGCGGCGGGGAGATTATGTTAACCAACGCTGAAGTGCGCGAACACAGCCAGCAGGCGCAGCAGCAATAATACGGGAATAACCGCAATGACCTACTGTGTGGCCATGTGCCTGGCGGATGGACTGGTGTTTGCTTCCGACTCCCGCACCAACGCGGGCGTCGACCATATTGCCACTTTTAAAAAGCTGCACGTTTTCCATCAGGAAGGGGAACGGGTGCTGGTGCTGCAATCCGCCGGCAACCTGGCCACCACCCAGAGCGTGATAAGCCTGCTCAGCGCGCGGATCCGTACCCAGCAGGAGCCGAACCTGATGCAGGTAACTTCCCTCTACGACGCCGCCATGCTGATCGGGAAAACGCTGCTGGAGGTGATCCAGCGCGACAGCAGCAACCAGCAAAACTGCAGTAACACCAACTTCAACTGCAACCTGCTGCTTGGCGGCCAGATCGCCGGTGAAACCCATCGTCTGTTCCATATTTATCCGGAGGGTAACTTTATTGAAGCCACCCGCGACACGCCTTATTTCCAGATTGGCGAAAGCAAGTACGGCAAGCCGATCATCGATCGGGTGCTGACCATCGATACGCCGCTGGAGCAGGCGATGTGCTGCGCATTGATCTCCATTGACTCGACGCTGCGCAGTAATCTGTCCGTCGGTCTGCCGCTGGATACGCTGCTCTACCGCAGCGGCAGCCTGAGCAGCGCCGGGCAGCATCGCATCACCGACAGCGATCCCTACTTCAACCGCATCCGCAAGGCGTGGTCGGAAGGGCTGTTGCACACCTTCCGGACCCTGCCGACCTGGACCCCAGCGGAGTGGGAAGAGGAGTAGCCCTGGAACACGACCTCGCCCGGAGCCCGGCCACACGGATGATGACCGGCTCCCTTCGCCCTTAGCGCGTCTCCGCCAGCCGCTCGCCGCTGGCGGCATCAAACAGATGCAGGTTTTCGCGGCGGAGAGTCAGCCCCAACGTCTGCTGCGCCGCGACCGCCACCCTGCCGGCAACCTGCACATGCACCGGAAAACCCTGCCAGTCGAGATGCAGCAGGGTGGATTCCCCCGTCACCTCCATGATGTTTACCGTTGCCGGCGCGCCATGCGCATCCGGCAGAATATCCTGCGGGCGCAGACCGACAATCAGCGGGGCATCGCCCTGCTGCGCCACGGCCTGATGCCAGCGTTCGGCCAGCGGAAACCACAGCGCGCCGCAGGCGACGCCGGGCTGGCCGTCGCGCACGGCGCGCTGACCGGGTAGGAGATTCATCGGCGGGGAGCCGATAAAGCGGGCGACGAAGGTATTGCAGGGCTGGTCGTAAATGGCCAGCGGCGCCCCCTGCTGGACGATCTGCCCGTCGCGCATCACCACAATCTGATCGGCAAGGGTCATCGCCTCCACCTGGTCATGGGTGACATAGATCATGGTGGTATTGATACGCTGGTGAAGGGATTTGATCTCCGCGCGCAGCTCCATCCGCAGCTGGGCGTCAAGGTTCGACAGCGGCTCATCGAACAGGAAAACCTGGGGGTTTCTGACCATGGCCCGGCCCATCGCCACCCGCTGGCGCTGGCCGCCGGAGAGCGCACGCGGATAGCGAGCCAGCAGTTTATCAATCCCCAGCAGGCTGGCGACCTGCTGCACTTTGCTTTTCTGTAACTGCTTATCCACCTTTTTGACCTGCATATGAAAGGCGAGATTTTCCGCCACCGTCAGGTGGGGGTAGAGCGCGTAGCTCTGAAAGACCATCGCCACATCGCGGTCGGCCGGATCCAGATCGTTGACCGACCGCTTGTTCATCAGAATGGTGCCGCCGGAAAGCGTTTCGAGACCGGCCAGCAGGCGCAGCAGGGTCGACTTGCCGCAGCCGGAAGGGCCCACCAGTACGGTAAAGCTGCCGTCGGGGATGGTGAGGTCCAGAGGCTGGAGCACCGTCTGTTTGCCGTAGCGCTTGGCGACATCGATCAGTTCAACACTGGCCATCGGTGGCCTCCTCAAGGTGATGTTGCAGGGTATGCCAGTCGGGATAGCGGCGCGGGGAGGTGCCGATCGCCTGCGCGGCGACGGTATTTCCCCAGCGCAGCGCGGCCGCCGCAGGTTTGCCGCTCAGCAGTGCGGCAAGAAATCCTGCGTTAAAGCTGTCACCAGCGCCGATGGTATCGATCACGGTGACTGGCCGGGTCGGCGCATGGTGATGGCCGTCGGTCGTCCAGCAGTCCGCGCCGTCGGCGCCGCGCTTTACCACGCACCCGCCGCGGCCGCTGAGCCGTGCCGCCAGGACTGCGGCGGCTGCGGCGAGGGTCGGGTGGCCAGCCAGCTGCAGGGTTTCAACGTCGTTGAGCAACAGCCAGTCGCAGTCGCCCAGCCAGCGGTCGACCTCATGACGCAGCGGGTCGCTCCAGCCCTGAGGCGGCCAGCCGGTATCGACGGCAAGGGTAAACCCGCGCTGGCGGAGCGAGGCGAGCAGCTGCGGATAGTCGGACAGCAGCCCGGTACAGAGAAAGGTACCGCAGAGCAACACGATATCGCCCTCGCCAGCGGCGGCCGGCAGCTGGCTCAGCACATCCCCGGCGGTCAGGCGGGTAATATGTCCATGGTTGCTGAGGAAGGAGCGCTCTTTGTTGGGATGGGTGATCGCCACCGTCAGTGAGGTTTCACAGGGATACTGCGGCCAGCGATCGCTGCCGCCGGGAAACTGTGCCGCCAGCCACGGAGTAAACGCGTCGTCGCCCTGGCAGCCGACCGCGCAGTGCGGAAGCTGCATGGCGGCGGCGGCCAGCGCGCAGTTGCCGGCAGAGCCGCCGGGCCGCAGCGCGCTGTGCTCGAGCATCATCTCAGTCCCCTGGGCAGGCCAGTGGATCAGGGTTCCCATCACTAAATCAATATTGTAATTGCCCACGATATAGAGCACAGGTGTCCTGGTGTTATCCATAGTTATCCTTTACTTCCCCCGTTGGTGAGGCCGCTGACCAGCGATTTTTGCAACCAGATAGCAATCAACAGCGGAGGGACTGAGGCCAGTATGCCGACCGCCGCCACCAGCCCGTCATCGGTGGCGCGGCCAGCGGTGAAGCCGGCGATGGTCACCGGCAGCGTTTGGGCGGCGAGGTTGCTGGTGAACAGTAGCGCATAGAAAAACTCGTCCCACGCCAGCAGCCAGCCGAACAGCGCGGCGGCGCCAAGCATCGGTTTCGCCAGCGGTAGAGTAATGCGCAGCAGGACCTGCCAGATGCGCAGACCGTCAAGCCGGGCCGCCTGTTCGATATCCTGCGGCAGGGTATCGAACTGGTTTTTGACCATCCACGTCAGAAACGGCACGATCAGCGAGCAGTAGACCAGCACCAGCCCGCTGCGGGTGTTGAGCAGGCCAAAGTGTTCAAGAATAAAATAGAGCGGCAGCACAAAGGCCACGGGCGGCACCATATAGATGCCGAGGCCGGCGTACAGCCAGCCGTCGCGGCCGGGATAACGCGAAAAGCTGAAGGCGGCAGGGATCGCCAGCAACAACGACACCAGCGTCGCCCCGGCGGCCACCAGCAGGCTGTTGCCCAGCGCGGGAAGAAACAGCGCCCCGGGTTCGCCAGGGGCCAGCGACAGCAGATGGCCATAGCGGCTGAAGTCCCACTGCCGCGGGAGCCACTCCAGCGGGACGCGGGTGAGGTCCGCGGTGGTGCTGACGCTCATCAAAAACAGCCACAGCATCGGGGCGAGGATCGAGATCGCCACCGCCAGCGCCGCCAGGTAACGCAGTACGATGTACCCTTTACGCTTCATCATCAATACTCCGGCGCCGCTGACGCAGCAGCAAAAACAGATACAGGGCTATCAGCACGGCGCACATCAGGCTCATCAGCATGGCGTAGGCCGCGCCGCTGCCGGCGCGCAGGTAGCTGAAGGACTCCTGATAGACAAAAAAGCTCAGCGTTTTGGTGCTGTCGAGTGGGCCGCCGCGGGTCATAACATAGATAATGTCGAACACTTTGAAGGCATCGATGGTGCGTAGCACCAGCGCGACGCCAAGGGGACCCACAATGGCCGGAAAGGTAATGGCGCGAAAACGCCGCCAGGCCGAGGCGCCGTCGAGCCGCGCCGCCTCGTACAGATCGTCGGGAACAGACTGCAGGGCGGCCAGCACCAGCAGGGTGACCAGCGGGTAGTTTTTCCAGATATCCGCCAGCATCACCGCGTGCAGCGCAGAATCCGGCGAGCCCAGCCAGCTGCGATAGCTGTCAATCAGCCCCAGCTGGCTGAGCAGAGCATTAACGCTGCCGTAGTCGGGATTAAAGTTAAGCCGCCACATCATGGCGTTGACGATAGTCGGCAACGCCCACGGCAGGATCACCAGCACCCGCAGGATATTTCGCCCGACAAAACGCTGATTCAACAACAGCGCCACCAGTACGCCGATCGCACCCTCAATCGCCACCGAGACCACGGTGAAATAGAGCGTTCGCGCGAAGGCCGCGCGAAAGTCCGGGTCGGTCAGGGCATAAAGATAATTATCCAGCCAGACGTAGTGGGTCGCCTCGCCGCTTCCGGCCAGCGCGGTATCGGTAAAACTCAGCCACAGCGTGCGCGCCAGCGGCCATGCGGTGAGGATAAACATCGCGATAAGCATGGGCGCTAACAGCACCCATGCCTGACGATGCTCGCGTCGTTGCAGACTCAGCATCATGCCTCCTTAACGCAGACGGGCCGCGCTGGTGTCGACCACCTTGAGGGCGACGTCGGGCGTGGCTTTACCCTGCAGTACCGACTGAAGCTGCTGTTGCAGGGTGTTTGACAGGCGCGAGTAATCTGCCGTTTCGGGACGAGAGAGCATCACATTCAACGACTTGTCGGCGGCGGCGATCAGGCTCTCCTGGCCTTTGGCAACGGCAGGATCCTGGTACGAGGCTTTCCACACCGGCAAGCTCAGTTTGGCATACTTGTCCTGTACCGGCTGGGAGGTCAGATAGTGAATATACTGCCAGGCCTCTTCCGGATGCTGACTGGCTTTGGCGATGCCCAGGCCCATTGAACCGTTGACGGCGCCGGGTTTATCCGGGGTATCGCCTGGGGCGGGGACAATGCCAACATCACCTGCGACTTTACTCTGTTTCGGATCGTTGGCCATGTTGTACATATAGGTCCAGTTGAGCGCAAAGGCGGCGTCGCCATTGGAGAAAGCCTTACGCACATCCTCCTCAAGGTATTCACGTGATGCCGGGTTGCTCAGCCCCTGATCGAGCGAGGTTTTCATCAGCGTGACCGCTTTCAGCGAGGCGGGCGTCGAAAAATCGAGCTTGCCGTTCTGGTAAAAGCTCCCGCCGAAGCCGGAGACGAGGGTGGTGTAATCGCAGACCAGCGCTTCCGCTTGCGACCAGCTCCAGACCAGAGGATATTTGACGATCCCTTTGTCCTTAAGCACTTTGGCGTCGTCCATCACCTGCTGCCAGCTGGCAGGCGGCGTTTTGATTCCCGCTTTGTCCAGCATGGCTTTGTTGTAGTACAGATATTTGGTGTCGAGGATCCACGGCATGCCGAGGGTTTTGCCTTGATACACCACGGTATTCATCGCCCCGGGGAAAATCTTCTCGCGCTCGTCGGCGGCAATCCGTGAGGAGACATCCTGCAGCAGATCGAAGCGGCTAAACTCCGCCGGCCAGATCGCGTCGAACAGCACCACGTCGTAGCCGTTACCCCCTGCGCCGCGGGCGGCGACGATCTTGTCGTGCAGCGCTTCATAGGGGACGAATTCGAGATTGACCTTCACGTCAGGGTGTTGCTTTTCGAAGTCACTGGTCATCGCGCGAATGTCGTTTTCGCTATAGGCCGCCTGGGTCATGAACAGGGCATTAATCTGGGTCGCTGCGCTGACGCTTCCGCTGATAACGAGCATCGCCAGCAGACAGGCGTTGACCCGTAGTGCGCTGTGGTATTTCATCTTTGCTCTCCGCTGTGCTGTACTGAAAGGGGTTATGATTTATTAAATCAATTTGATTGATTTAATCAGGGCGACAATATCGGCAACATCTCCCGAGTGGTCCCAGCACTAAGCGTAGCAAAGGGTATGCCATCGCGAAGACCCGCCTGCGCGGGTCGTTGTCAGATCTGTGATGCCGGCTAAAATTTCACCAGTCCAGCCTGGAAGGGAAACGATGAAAACATCAGGTACAAACCTTGAACATGCCCGGGTGCATAACCGCCGGGTGATCATTGAGGCGGTGCGTTTACATGGCGAGCTGACCCGCGCCGAGCTGGCGCGGCTGACCGCGCTGACCCCGCAGACCGTGTCGAATATTGTGGCGGAGCTGGAGCAGATGGATCTCCTGACCAGCCACCAACCGCGGCGCGCCAGCGGCCGTGGACAGCCAGCGGTGCCGGTGAGCCTCAATCCCGCCAGCGCCTGGTCAATTGGCATCCATCTCGATCATCAGACGTTGATTGTGGTGCTGGTGGATCTGGCCGGCGAGGTCCATTTTCGCCGACTCATTCTGGTGCAAAAGCCCCAGCCTGGTGCGACCTTTGCCCGCCTCGCTGAGGTGCTGGATGAGATCCGTGCGCTGCCGACGCTGGACTGGTCGCGGGTGCTGGGGATGGGGGTCGTGATGCCGGGGCCCTTTGGCGTGGAAGGGATCTCGTCGACGGGGCCCACGACGCTCAACGGCTGGGAAGGAATCGACGTAGCGGCGGAGCTCGGGCGACTCAGCGGCCTGCCGGTGACTCTCGAAAACGACGCCACGGTGGCCGCCATTGGCGAACGCTTTCACGGCGTGGCGCGGCAGCTCAACTCTTTTGTCTATCTCTATATTGGCACCGGTCTGGGCGCCGGTATTTTTACCGATGGTCATGTGTATACCGGCCATGCCCATAACGCCGGTGAGGTCGGGCATATCGTGGTCGCGCCGAACGGTCGCCCTTGCTATTGCGGGAATGAGGGATGCCTTGAGCGCTATGTTTCGCTGCAGGCGGCCTATGAGTTTTGCGGCCTCGACCCTTATCGCGCGCTGCCGGAAGATCTGCTGTCGGTGGACGCTGCGCTTTTCGACCAGTGGATCACCAGCATCCTGGCGCCGTTGCGTCAGGCGATCAATTTGCTGGAGTGCGTCTTCGATGCCGAGACGGTGGTGGTGGGCGGTATGATGCCCGCCCCCTTGCTGGAGAAAGTGCTGGCGCGGCTGCCGCCGCTATATCAGTCTGTGCGCGGGCGTTACCTGCCGGCGCAGCGTGTCAAAATGGGGATGACCGGCACCGATACCGCCGCGCTGGGCGCCGCTGCGCTGCCAATCTTTGATGAATTTAATCCGCAGTTTCAGGTGTTGATGAAAGCGGTGAATACAAACGCGCTTTTTGGCAAAGCTAAGTAAATTAAATACTTTGTTATTTAACGTGTTATCTCACATCTTCGGAGGGAATGAGGCAACACGGCAAGGTATGGGAAGTGACGGAAAAGAAGACGGCTGTCTATGTGGATGACCAACAGCGCATCCTGATCCGCCAGCTGGCGCGCAGCTGGCTGTGGCGCAGCGAGCTGCCGACCTGGCTGCTGATTGTGACGGTTTACGGCGGCTGGTTTGCCTGCGTGACGAGCTGGCGGACGCTGGGACTGTTTCCGGCCACGCTGCTGCTAATCTGGTTTACCGCCTGGTATATGTCCTTACAGCATGAGCTGATCCATGGGCATCCCACCCGGCTGGTATGGTTCAACCAGCTGCTGGGGACGCTGCCGCTGGCGGTCTGGTATCCCTACGGCGTCTACCGCGACAGCCATCTGGCGCACCATCGCAACCATCTGCTGACGCACCCCGAGGACGACCCCGAATCGTACTATGTGACGGCGGAAAGCTGGCAGCGCTTCTCTGCCTGGCAGCGCCGTCTTATCCACCTGCGCAATACCTTCTGGGGGCGTCTGCTGCTGGCGCCGCTGATGGATATCGTTCACACCCTGCGTAGCGCGCTGCGGGCTTTCCGCGCGGGCGACCGCCGCGCCATCGCCATGTGGAGCCTGCATCTGTTTCTGTTGACGGGTCTGCTGGCCTGGATGGCGGCGCAGGGTTTTTCCCCGCTGTGGTTTGTGCTGGCGGTGAGCTACCCGGCGCTGGCCCTGACCAAAGTGCGCTCTTTTCTCGAACACCGGGCCGCGGATGACCCGCTGGCCCGCTCGGTGATCAACGAGGCCGGGCTCCCCTGGCGGGTGCTGTTCCTCAATCTCAACTACCATGCGGTACACCATGACCTGCCAGGGGTCCCCTGGTACGCTTTACGTCGGCTGTATCTGCATCGCCAGGCGGCTTATCTGCAGCGTAATCAGGGGTTCCTGGTGCGCGGGTACGGTGAGTGGCGACGCCATTTTAGCCGCCGGGCGGTGGCGGTGAACGCCCATCCAGGCTTTGGCGAACAGGCGCAGGCGGGAGGAGAACATGGCTGAACGTATGACCTTTCCTATGTATGCCATCCACCGACAACAGACCCAGGCCCTGTGGCTGGCGGTGCAGTCGCTGCTTGCTGCACGCGGCGTGAGGGTGGCGGAGGACCCTCCGGCGGCCGATCCCGAGGATCTGCTGGCCCACTGGCGCCAGCCGGGGCTGTTGCTGAGCCAGACCTGTGGCTATCCGCTGGTGACCCAGCTGCCGGAGGTGCAGACGGTGGGCTGCTTCCACTACGCCGCGCCCGGTTGCGAGGGGCGCCGCTACCGCAGCCTGCTGGTGGTTCGCGAAGCGGATAGTCACCGGATGCTGGCGGACTTTTTTGGCCGCCGCGCGGTGTGCAATGCCGAGCACTCGCAGTCTGGCTACAACGTGCTGCGCAAAATGGTCGCGCCGCTCTCCCGGCAGGGGCGATTTTTTTCGGCGGTGGTGTTCAGCGGCAGCCATCGGCAGTCGCTGCGCGAGCTGCAGCAGGAAAACGCCGATATCGCCGCCATCGACTGCGTGACCTACGCTCTGCTGCAGCGCCATCAGCCGCAGGCCCTGGCAGGCCTGGCGGCGATCGGCTGGAGCCCGGCCGCGCCAGGCCTGCCGCTGATCACCGCCGGCGCCACCCCGGCGGCGACGCTGAACAGCCTGCGCGAGGCGCTCCAGCAGCTGGTGAGCGATGCGCGCTATCGTCGCCTGTGCGACGCCTTGCTGATCTGCGGCTATAGCGATATGTCGCGGGAGGCCTATGCTCCGCTGCTGGCGTGGCGGGATGAGGCCGCGGCGCTGGGGGTCAGTCAGCTGTAGGTAAAATGCCCCGGCCAGCGATCTGCGCCGGGGCGGGCCATGGCAAGCTACGGCGTCGGCGGTAACGCGGGGCGGGACGGGGCGGTGAAGCGGTTTTCCACCGCCGGCAGACCGAGCTTTTCACGCAGGGTGCCGGGCGGATAGCGGTCGCGCATGACGCCGTTACGCTGCAGAAGCGGCACCACCTGGTCAATAAAGCGGTCAAAGTCTCCCGGCAGCAGCGGGAACATCAGGTTGAACCCATCGGCGGCGCCCGCCTGCCAGGTCTCCGTTAAGGTGGCGGCAATCTCCTCGGCGCTGCCCAGCAGCAGCCAGCTATCAGAACTCTGTAATAACAACTTCCCCAACTCCAGCAGGGTGAGCTGCGGATCGTACTGGCGGATAAGCTTCAGCGCGGTACGGATGCCGTCAAAACTCTCCTCATCGGGGAGCTGCGGCAGAGGTTGGTCCCGCGGCAGGGCGCTGAGATCCATTCGAAGATAAGAGGAGAGCAGATCGATAGCCATCTGGTCGCTCATGAGCTGCTCGTTAAGCTGCTGGCGGGCCGCCTTCTCCTCGCCGGAGTTCACCACCACCGGCAGGACCCCGGCGATGATTTTGAAATGGGCCGGATCGCGCCCGTGCTGGCGCAGCCGCTGGTTCATCTCTTCGCGATAGGCCAGCCCCTCGGCGACCGAATGAATAAACACGAAGTGCATATCAGACCAGGCGGCGGCCAGCGCTTTTCCCGCCTCCGAAGAGCCGGCCTGCACCAGCAGCGGATGGCCCTGCGGCGGGCGAGGTACGTTGAGCGGGCCGCGGACGCGGAAGTACTCGCCCTGATAGTCGAGGTGATGCACCTTGTCGGCATCGGCGAAGACTCCGCGCGCTTTATCAAAGATTGCCGCGCCATCTTCCCAGGAATCCCACAGGCGAGTGACCACGTCGATGAATTCATTGGCCCGCTGGTAGCGGGTGCCGTGGCGGGGAAGCTGCTCCAGACCGAAGTTTGCCGCTTCTTCTTCCAGCCATGACGTCACCACATTCCAGCTTGCCCGGCCATTGCTGAGGAAATCCAGCGAGGCAAAGTACCGGGCGAGATTATAGGGTTCGTTATAGGAGGTCGACGCGGTGGCCATCAGGCCGATATGCTCCGTTACCGCGGCGAGGGCGGAGAGCAGCGTCAGTGGTTCAAGCCGGGCGTTGGCATAGTGGCTCAGGCCGCTGGGCACCGTATCCCACACCGCGATATGGTCGGCGACAAAGATAGCGTCCAGGGTCGCCGCTTCGGCCTTACGCGCCAGGCTGGCGTAATAGTCGAGGGTAAATATGTCCGCTTCAGGCGCGTCAGGGTGGCGCCAGGAGAAACGGTAATCCCCCTGTGGGTTATAAAAGAAGAGGTTCAGGATCATGTGTCGGTTAGACATAGCGTAGACTCGCGGCTGAACGCCATCCGTGGCGGGGTGACGGTCAGTGTTGGGATAGGTTGGCATTAACCCACTGTTCGGCGACGGCCGCCGGATCTTTATGCTGGAGATCCACCTGCTGGTTGAGGGCAATCAGCGTGGCATTGTCCAGTTTGCCGGAGACCTCATTGAGCACGGCGCCTATCTCCGGCGTCAGACTGGCTTTGCGCACCAGCGGCACGACGTTCTGACTCGGTTGTTCATGTTTATCATCCTCGAGGACCACCCATTTCTCCTTCGCCAGATTGCCCTGGGTGGAGACGACCGTCGCGACGTCGATTTTGCCCGAATTGAGCGCCAGCCGGGTGAGCGGCCCACCCATGTCCAGCGATTTCACCGCTTTGAACTCAAGACCATAGACGCGCTTCAGCCCCGGCAGGCCGAGGGCACGTACCGCCAGCTCTGGCGGTCCGCCGATCACCAGCTGCGGGGCGACGGGCTTCAGGTCGGAGAGGGTGCGCAGATGGTATTTCTCCGCGGTCTCGGCACGTACCGCCCAGGCGGTGATCGAGGTGGCCGGGGCCGGGTTCAGCAGGGTGAAATCGGCGGGCAGGGCCTGGGCCAGCTCTGCGCTGACGTCCTGCTGGCTGGTGGCCTCGGTTTTGCCGTTATAGAAATTGAGCAGGGCGCCAAGATATTCCGGAACGATATCGATCTCACCGCTCTGCAGCGCCGGAATAATAATTTCCCGGTTGCCGAGGTTGAGACGGGTGTTGGCCTCAATATGATTTTTCTTTAGCGCGCTGGCGTAGATGTTGGCGAGAATAGAGCTTTCGGTAAAGTTGGCCCCGCCCACGGTGACGCCGGCGGCAAAGGTGTTAACGCTCAGACTGAAGAGCCCGGCGGCCAGCAGCGAGAGACGAAATCGACGGGCGGTGACGGCCTTGCCAAATAATTGCTTCATAATACCTCTTGTATTTTCAGGTTAATCAGCGCCAGGCGCTGAGGGTAATGTCAGGTACACGCTAATAAGGCGCGGCAATTCGGCGGTGGGTCAGGCGTCCGGCGCAGCCGGCGAAAAGCAGTTCGCCGCCTATCGCCAGCAGGGAAACCACCAGCGAGCCGCCGATCACCTGCGGGATATCCCGCTGCCCGAGGCCATCGATCAGAAAACGTCCCAGCCCGCCCAGGCCGGCATAGGCTGCGACTACCGCCGTGGCGATAAGCTGAACCAGCGCGGTGCGCATCCCGGCGAGGATCAGCGGCGCCGCCAGCGGGATCCGCAGCTGCCACAGGCTTTGCCAGGGGGTCATACCCAGCGCGATGGCCGCATCGCACAGCGGGCGGTCGGCGTGATAAATCCCCACCCAGGTGTTAGTGAGAATGGGCGGAATAGAAAGCGCGATAAGCGCCGCCAGCACCGGGATATCGTTAAAGCCAAAAACGATGATGCATAACAAGATCAGCCCTAACGAAGGGATGGCGCGGCCAAGATTAAACAGGTTGATCACCACGAAGGCGCCTTTGCGCCAGTAACCCAGGGCGATGCCGAGCGGCAGGGCAATGGCGCAGGCAACGGCCATGCTGACCAGCACGTAATAAAGGTGTTGGCCCAGGCGCAGCAGGATGCCATCGTCGCCCAGCCAGTGCTCCGGCTGGGTTAACCAGTGAAAGGTGGCGAGAAGCAGCGTCATCATTTCGTCCACGGCGTTAGCCAGTCGCCGAGACGGGCAATCAGCCCGTCAAAGACCAGCGAAAGTACAAGACTGAGGACCAGGCTGACGACAATCGGTGTCAGAAAGTCCTGATTAAAGCCCGCCATCAGCAACTGCCCGAGCCCGCCCTGACCGATCAGCGCGGTGACAGTGACCAGGCCGACCAGCGTCACCGAGGCAATGCGCAGCCCGGCAAACAGAGAGGGCAGCAGCAGCCACAGCTCGATATCGAAGAAGCGGAAACCGCGGGTGTAGCCGAGCGCCCGCGCCGACTCCAGCGCCGCCTGCGGCAGCTTCTCCATGCCGGCCAGCACGTTGCGCAGCAGGATCAACAGCGAGTACAGCGTCAGGCCAATCAGCGAGGTGGTCAGCGACAGCCCGGTAAACGGCAGCAATAAAATAAACAGCGCCAGTGAGGGAATGGTAAACAGCACGCCGCAGAGGGTGATGAGCGGCTGCGCCGTCGCGGGCCAGCGCAGGGTAATGGCTAACAGGCCGCCGGTGAGCAGGGAGCCGAAAAACAGCGCCAGCAGGACCATCCGCGCATGCTGCCAGAGAAGATCGCCGATCATCGCGCGGTTATCGATAACCCAGCCCCAGTCAATCATGAGGTCTCACCCCCACCGCGCCCTCGAGCACCTGCTGCAGCAGGGCGTGGGACACCGCCCCCTGGTATTGTCCTTCGCTATCCACATGCACCAGCACGCCGGTCGCCACGTCGAGCAGCGCGCTGTAGGCGAAACGCAGGCTGTGGCTGCTGGCGAGCGGGCGCTCCACCGGCAGGGTGAGACCGTGTTGCGGATCGAACCAGTGCAGCGGACGTCGCTGGTGGTCAAGCACCAGGCGCAGCGGGCTGGCTAGCGGTGGATGGGCGCTGGCGATCGGCGTCAGCGCTTCGTCGAGCAGGGGGACATCGTGACGCGGCAGCTGGCCGACCTGAATCATACCCAGCCGTTTCAGATTGGGCTCCGGGCCGATAAAGCGGCGCACGAACTCGCTCGCCGGGTGGGCCAGAATACGGTCGGGGGTATCAAACTGCGCCAGCACGCCGCCTTCCTGGAAAATGGCGATTTTATCGCCGAGGCGGATCGCTTCATTGATGTCGTGGGTCACTAATACAATGGTTTTCTGCAGCCGCTGCTGCAACAGCAACAGCTCGTCCTGGAGGCGTTCACGGACCACCGGGTCGATGGCGGCGAAGGGCTCATCCATCAGTAAAATCGGCGGATCGGCGGCGATGGCGCGGGCGATGGCCACGCGTCCCTGCTGGCCGCCGGAGAGCTGATGCGGATAGCGGTGCAGCAGATGGCTGTCGAGCGACATCAGCGCTACCAGTTCGTCAATGCGCGCGCTGATGCGCGCTTTGCTCCATCCCGCCAGCCGCGGCACGGTGGCGATATTTTGCGCCACGGTACGATGGGGAAAGAGCGCGGCGCTTTGCATCACGAAGCCGATCTGGCGGCGGACCTGGATAATATCAGCGTCAGCGAGGCGGACGCCCTGAATATAGACGTCGCCGCTGTCGGGAATATCCAGCTGGTTGATCATCCGCAGGATGGTGGTTTTTCCGCAGCCGCTCGGGCCGACGAAAGTGCAGAATTCGCCATGATCAATATCCAGACTGAGGTCGAGAATGGCCGGCTGGGCGCTGCCTGAATAGGTTTTGAAAAGATGCGCTAATTTTATCATGGCGGAATTCAACACTCTGAATAATAAAGTCCTGACC
>NZ_JBMEZZ010000007.1:0-219953 GCF_048822415.1 Klebsiella sp. C360 | reverse complement strand
CTGCCCGGTGGCGGTTGGCGCCTTACCGGACCTGGGATGAGCGGTTTCCCACGTGGCGCGATCTCCCCGTAGGCCCGCGCAAGCGCAGCGCCGCCGGGCAGGATGGTCGGCGCCGAGGTAGCCCGGATCGGCTGCGGTTAGGCGCTTTCCGCCCGAGTGCGCGCCGCGCCAGGGACGGATTTCATCCGGCTGGCGCAGAATATCGCCAGCAGCGAAATCGCCACCGTAACGCCCAGGTAGATGGCCACCGGTCGCCAGTCACCATCGTATTTCGCCAGCAGACCGGTGGCGATAAGCGGTGCGGTGCCCCCGGCCAGCGCGGCGCCCAGCTGGTAACCCAGGGTGATCCCGGTGTAGCGCACATTGGCGCTGAAAATCTCTGAGCACAGGGTACCCAGCACCGCGGTCACCGGCGCCCACAGGATGCCGAAGGCAACGATCGTCGCCAGCATAATGCCCCAGCTGGTGCCGGTGTCGAGCAGCAGGAACCACGGAACGATAAACAGCCCCAGCAGCACCACGCTCAGGGTGTACATCTTTTGCCGGCCCACCTTGTCGGACAGCAGCCCCATCAGCGGGATCATCACGGTGGCCACCAGCGCGCCCAGGGTGACGGATTCCAGCGCCTGCGACTTCTGATAGCTCAGGGTGGTAGTGGCGTAGCTGACCACAAAGGTAGAGAAGATATAGAAGGGGGCGGTCTCCACCACTTTCAGACCCGCGGCGATCAGCACCTCCCGCCAGTGGTGTTTGAGCGTCACGCGCAGCGGAGCCTTCGCCACCTGGCCAGACTGTTTCACCTGCTTAAAGGCGGGCGTTTCGTCGATATCTTTGCGGATCCACAGGCCGAGGAAAACGAGGACGGAGCTGAGCAGGAACGGAATGCGCCAGCCCCAGGCAAGAAACTGCGCCTCATCGAACAGGGTCATCAGCGAGACGATAAAGGTCGCCATCAGCATGCCGATGGTCACGCCGGCCTGAGGAATACTGCCGAAAAAGCCTTTCCGCTTTTCCGGGGCGTATTCGTAGGCCAGCAGCAGCGCGCCGCCCCATTCGCCGCCGATACCCATACCCTGAATAATGCGCAGGGTAATCAGCAGGGCGGGCGCCCACAGGCCCACCATTTCGTAGGTGGGCAGCAGGCCAATGGCCACCGTGGCGCTGCCCATCAGCGACAGGGTCAGCACCAGCGTCTTCTTGCGACCGATGCGATCGCCGATGTGGGCGAAAATGACCCCGCCGATGGGGCGGATAAAAAAGGTGAGCGAAAAGGAGAGCCAGGAGAGGATCAGGCCGATGACCGGGTCGACCATCGGAAAGAAGATTTTGTTAAACACCAGCGCGGCGGCGGTGCCATAGAGAAAATAATCAAACCATTCGATGGCGCTGCCGGTCAGGCTCGCGATCAGGACCTTCTTGTTTTTCTGCAGAATGGATGCAGTGTTGCTTTCTGGATTGCTCATTACGAAACGTTCTCCCGCCACGGTAAAAGGTCAGGTGTCACTCTGTGCGTGCAGGGTGCAACCTGATGTGAAAAAGGTTGTGTAATTGTTAAGCAACTTAGAGTTGATGGTTACAATTGGCAAGTTATTCCTTGGCGACGCGGGCGAGAAAACGCGCTTTTGTCTGGTGTAACTGCGAGGTAAATTTTTATTTTCCACCTGTTTTTGCTGTTTTTTGTTATTTTCATGGTCAGTTATTCAGGTGCAACCCGCGTGTTTTTAGATGTTTCTTGTTATTTCAAAATGGTTACAAATCGACGTCGCTTTGCGCCCCGGCAGACGGCGTTTATGATGGCCGGACTATCCTCTCTGCGCGGCTGAGAGGTGATTAAGGAGATCAGAATGGCAGAACAATTTCCCCCGCTGTCGGCGACGACGCTGGCGGCGGCTAACCTGACTGGCGGCTGGCTGGCGCAGAACGATCTGGCGACGCTGACCGCGCCGCCGGCAGTGGATGTGGTGGTGCTGGCTGGCAATGCCGTGATCCCCACCATCGACGCCGCCTGCCGGCTGGCGAAGGAGCAGGAGGTTCCGCTGCTGATCAGCGGCGGCATAGGACACTCCACCGGTTTTCTGTATGAGGCGGTGCGCGAGGATCCCCGCTACCGTTCGCTCGCGGTGGAGGGCCGCCCGGAAGCGCATATTCTGGCGGATATTGCGCATGACTTCTGGCGCATTCCTCGCCCGCGGCTGGTGGTGGAGGATCGGTCGACCAACTGCGGGGAAAACGCGCGCTTTACCCGCACATTGCTGGAGAGCCGGGGGATCCCCCATCGTCGCGGGATCGTCATTCAGGACCCCACCATGCAGCGGCGGACGATGGCCACCTTCGCCCGCGTCTGGCAGGGGGCGACGACGCCGCCGCAGTGGCTGAGCTTTCCCGGCTGCTCGCCGGTGCTGGAGCAGACCGACGGCCAGCTGGGGTTCGCGGGCGGCGGGGCGGGGCTGTGGCCGGTGACCCGCTACCTCGCGCTGCTGCTGGGCGAGCTGCCGCGCCTGCAGGATTCCCCTGAAGGGTACGGTCCGCGGGGGAAAGACTTTATCAGCCACGTGACCTTCCCGCCGGCGATCCTCGACGCCTGGCGACAGCTGCGGGAGGATGACCGGCTTGCCGGGGCGCTGCAGGCCCGCCTCCTCGGCTGAAAAATGCCCGTTTGCGGCAGATTTATCGCAAACGGGCAATCTGTGTTATTGAAATGTAACCTCAACCGGGCATTTTTGGCCCGGTTTTATGAATCAGCTCACAGAAATGCGCCAACGTGCTGCGAAGCCACGGCTTATCCGCCCGATATTTAACAAAAAAATCACTTGTTAAATACAAATGCACCACAGGAGCAGCCATGACAGCACCCGTTCAACACCCAATGTATATTGATGGCCAGTTCGTTACCGGTCGCGGCGACGGCTGGATCGACGTGCTTAACCCGGCGACTGAAGCGCTGCTGTCGCGGATCCCGGACGGGACCGCGGAAGAGGCGCGGCTGGCGATTGACGCCGCAGAGCGCGCCCAGCCGGCCTGGGAGGCGCTGCCGGCCATTGAGCGCGCGGGTTGGCTGCGCAAAATTGCCGCCGGCATTCGTCAGCGTGCCGACGACATCGCCGGGCTGATCGTCGCTGAAGGGGGCAAGATCCAGCAGCTGGCGGCGGTGGAGGTTGCGTTTACCGCCGACTATCTCGACTACATGGCCGAATGGGCACGGCGTTATGAAGGGGAGATCGTGCAGAGCGACCGTCCCGGGGAGAATATCCTCGTCTTCAAACGCGCGCTGGGGGTGACCACCGGGATCCTGCCGTGGAACTTCCCGTTCTTTCTTATCGCCCGCAAGCTGGCGCCGGCGCTGATCACCGGCAACACTATCGTCATTAAGCCCAGCGAATTCACGCCCAACAACGCCATCGCTTTCGCCGAGATCGTCCACCAGGTTGGGCTGCCGAAAGGGGTCTTTAACCTGGTGCTCGGCCGTGGGGAAACCGTCGGCCAGGAGCTGGCCGGCAATCCGAAGGTGGCGATGGTCAGCATGACCGGCAGCGTAGCGGCGGGGGAGAAAATCATGGCCGCCGCGGCGAAAAATATCACCAAAGTGTGCCTCGAGCTCGGCGGCAAAGCGCCGGCCATCGTCATGGACGATGCGGATCTGGAGCTGGCGGTGAAGGCGGTGGTGGACTCGCGGGTGATCAATACCGGGCAGGTGTGCAACTGCGTCGAGCGGGTCTATGTTCAGCAGGGGATTTACGATCGCTTCGTCAACCGCCTCGGCGAGGCGATGAAGGCTGTGCAGTTTGGCGACCCGGCGGCGCGCGATGACATCGCCATGGGGCCGCTGATTAACGCCGCCGCGCGGGATCTGGTGGCGCGCAAAGTGGCAAAGGCGGTGGCGCAGGGGGCACGTGTCGCGCTGGGCGGTCAGCCGCAGGAGGGGAAAGGCTATTTTTATCCGCCGACCCTGCTGCTGGATGTGCGTCAGGAGATGGATATTATCCATGAGGAAACCTTCGGGCCGGTGCTGCCGGTGGTGGCGTTTTCGACGCTCGATGAAGCGCTGGCGATGGCCAATGACAGCGATTATGGCCTGACTTCCTCGATCTATACCCGCGATCTTAATGTGGCGATGAAGGCGATTAAGGGGCTGAAATTCGGCGAAACCTATATCAACCGCGAGAACTTTGAGGCGATGCAGGGATTCCACGCCGGCTGGCGTAAATCGGGGATCGGCGGCGCAGATGGCCGCCATGGCCTGAATGAGTACCTGCAGACTCAGGTGGTCTATCTGCAGGCCTGAGGCGCTCAATGCAGAATCGGCGGGCAGCGCAGGCTGTCCGCCGTTCACTTAGCGGGCAAATTTCTCCAGCACGCGGATCAGCTGGGTGACAAAGCCGTATTCGTTATCGTACCAGGCGACGGTTTTCACCAACTGTACGCCGCCGGCCTCCACAATCTCCAGCTGAGTGGCATCGTAGATTGAACCGAAATGGCTGCCGATGATATCGGAAGAGACAATCTCTTCTTCGGTGTAGCCAAAGGATTCATTGCCCTCTGCCGCCTGCTTCATCGCCTGATTGACCTCATCCGCAGTCACTTTTTTCTCCAGCACCGATACCAGCTCCGTCACTGAGCCGGTTTTGGTCGGTACGCGCTGGGCATGGCCTTTCAGCTTCCCGCTCAGGGCGGGGATCACCAGGCCGATAGCCTTGGCCGCGCCGGTAGTGTGCGGGATGACGTTTTCCGCCGCCGCCCTGGAGGCGCGCAGATCTTTACCGCGCGGCCCGTCCACCAGCGACTGGGTGCCGGTATAGGCGTGGATAGTGGTCATGGTGCCTACGGTGATGCCGAAGGCATCCTGCAGGACTTTGGCCATCGGCGCCAGGCAGTTGGTGGTGCAGGAGGCGACGGAGATGATGGTGTCATCCGGCGTCAGGGTGTCATCGTTGACGTTATAGACGATAGTTTTCATCTCGCCGGCGGGGGCGGAAATCAGCACCTTGCGCGCGCCGGCCTGGAGATGGGCCTGCGATTTCTCTGCCGAGGTGTAGAACCCGGTACACTCCACAATCACTTCCGCGCCCGCCGCCTGCCACGGAATATGCTGCGCCTCTTTTTCGGCATACACGGTGATGGTCTTACCGTTGACGATCAGCGCATCTTCCGTGAAGTCGACGCTCCACGGGAAGGGGCCGTAGTTTGAATCATGCTTTAGCAGGTAGGCCAGTACTTTTGGCGAGGTGAGGTCGTTGATAGCCACCACCTCGAGGCTGCTGTCGACTTCTAATAAACGGCGTAACACCAGACGTCCGATACGACCAAAACCATTAATCCCAAGTTTACTCATGGATATTCTCCGGTTGGTAAAACGACTCGATGTGATAAAACTCCTCCAGGCTTAGTCCTGACTCGCAGCCAGGTCAACTGACAATCTGTGCGGTTCGCTGCCGGGCCCGCAGCATGAGCCAGAAAAGTGGATGTTTTGGCGGGCTTTTTTATCCGTGACGGCAGGGAATAATTTTTGTTACCGGAGATGAGGGGGCCGCCTGCTGGCGAAGCGGTGAAAAGCGTCTATGCTTAACTATTGAATAACTTAGTAAAATATTGCCGTTAGATGAAGGGAGAGCTTATGGGATTCTGGAGAATCGTTTTTACTATCATTCTGCCGCCGCTGGGAGTACTGCTGGGGAAAGGTTTCGGCTGGGCGTTTATTCTCAACATTATTCTGACCCTGCTGGGCTATATTCCAGGCCTGATCCACGCCTTCTGGGTGCAGACCCGCGATTAAGGGCTGGCCCCTCAGGCCAGGCTTCCCCCTGGGACCCGCTCAGGGGGGAATCAGGCTCTCTTTGTACAGCAGCCTGTTTTCCTTCGACCAGTAGTGGCGAGTCTCCTCGTCCAGGTCGACGCTCCACTTAAACACCCCGGCGCTGGCGAGATCCCTGCAGTACTGTTCAAAGTTGATGGCGCCGGCAAAATGGCGGATGACAGCGGCCGAGGTCAGCCGATGGCTGGGGGCGCTGCGCACGCGCAGCAGGCCGCGGGCGCTTTTTATCGTGATCACCTCGTCGTTGGCCATCACAAAATTCATATTGCCGGTAGAGACAAAGTAGATATAACACGAGACCTGATGCCGACGCAGTTCACTGGCGAAGGTGGCAAAATCGGCATCTGAACGCACTTGCTCAAAAAAATGACTCAGCCTGGCCAGCAGTTCCATTTCTATCCTTATTGTGTTGCGGTGTGCGGCTTTGGCCGGTAGCGGCAGAAACCATTCATGAAGTTACTTATTCGTATTTTAATAATATAGGCGCGTTATATTAATGGTTATTGGATAACTGGAACATCGTTTCAAGTGTTACAATGTATTGCAATCGTTTGCCTGCGCGGCCTCTCTGGTGATGAGGAAATGGCGTGACGGGAGACGGGGAAACCCATGCCGGCGATGAAGGTCGCCGGCGGGGAAACGGGGTTACTTCTGGATCAGATAGCGAATGGTCGGGCCATCCTGCTGAATATCCAGCACCGTATAGCCATGGTTCCGGGCATCAAGCGGAATGTTATTGATCGACTGCGGACAGTCGCTAATCACTTCGAGGATCTCGCCTTTTTGCAGGGAGGGCATCGCCTCCAGGGTGGCGACCGCCGGATAGGGGCAGGGCTCACCGACCATGTCCAGGCGATAATCAGGGATGATGTTTTTCATGCGCTCTCCTTCGCGGTCCGGACCGCTGCCGACTGGCGGCGGAAAAAATGTCTCTCCCAGGCGATCACCAGCAGCAGGGCGATCAGCAGCAGCAGATAGGTCGCCAGCAGTCCGCCGAAGGGACCAAAAGCGTTCAGCAGGTTGACCTTTTGCCAGTGGGTGGCGAGCGGGGCGGCGATATCGTCCCAGCACCAGGCGAGCAGCGTGGAGCCGATAACGTTGCCCAGCCCCACCCACCAGTAGTGAACCTGGCCTTCCACCGCCCGGTACATCCAGCCGGTTTCACAGCCGCCGGCCAGCACGATGCCAAAGCCAAACAGCAGCCCGCCAATCGCCGCGTTGGGACCGGCCCACATGATTTTCGGCGCCATCCCCAGTTGCACATAGCTGAAGATGCCGATGGCGCTCGCCGCCATGCCGAAGATTATCGCCTTCGCCATCACCGTCCGGCCGGTGATCCACATATCGCGAAAGGCGGAGGTGAAGCAGATCTGCGCGCGCTCGATAAGCAGACCGAAGCCGATGCCGAACAGCATCGCCAGGCCGAGCGCAGGGTGGTCTGCGGCGGTGAGCAGGCCCCAGCCGATCATGGCGAAAAAGATCACCATGCCCAGGCGGAAACGGCGGCGCGCCTGCTGCGGTTTTTGGGTTAACGGCGAAGCAGCGGATACCTTTTGCATTTTTACCGGTATGCGAAAAAGAGGCAGCAGGGTGAAGCGAGCGCCAAACCAGGAGCCGATGGCGGTGGCGATGGCAAACAGCCAGGCGTGCAGGGAGAACTGCGGAATGCCGGTGAAAAAGGCCGCCAGGTTGCAGCCCATCGCCAGCCGCGCGCCGAACCCGGCGATGATACCCCCGGCTACGGCCTGCACAATGCGGATCCGGCTGCGTGGCAAGCGCAATTTGACGTTATTGGCCCACAGCGCCGCCGCCAGGCAGCCGCCGAACATGCCGATGATCATCCTGCCGTCGATGCGGGTCAGCGGCGTCCCGTCGAGATGGATCAGCTGATAATAGCCCCACTGTTCGCTGTGGACCCCCAGCAGCTGCAGCAGCTGGCCACCCCAGCGGGTAAATTCGCCGGTCACCGCCCAGAAGGTGCCGGTGATGCCAAAATAGTAGGTTGAGAGAATGCCCGCGGCGATGACCGCCGGGACGGGGGACCAGAACCGGATAAGCCAGGCCTGTTTGAAGGATTGCCATGTCATAAAAATGCCTCTGAACTCAGAAGGTATTAAAGGTCGATGACCGACCGAAGGGGGCACATAGTATCCGCCTTACCGCCAGCTTTCTCTGTTTTAGATCAAGGCCCTACCCCTGCGTCAGCACCGCCAGCAGCGCCAGCAGCGCGGGCAGCGCCTGAATATAGAGAATTTTGCGGCTGGCGGTCAGCGCGCCGAATATCCCGGCGGCCAGCACGCAGGCGAGGAAAAAGATCACCACCGGCTCGCCGGACTCCCCCAGCCACAGCCCCCACGCCAGGCCGGCGGCCAGGAAACCGTTATACAACCCCTGGTTGGCCGCCAGCACCCGGGTTTCCCGGGCGAAATCGGCGCTGAGGTTAAAGGCCCGGCGCCCGGCGGGCGCTTCCCAGAAAAACATCTCCAGCACCAGGATGGCGAGATGAATAATAGCGACCAGCGCAACGAGGAGAGTGGCTAACACAGCAGTCCTTAATCGATGAGATGAATGTGTCTGCAGTATAGCCGCTGGCGCTCACCAGGCGAGAGGGCGACTGCTATAGTGCATATAGCGTCATTTTTGCCTGCCGCGACGAGCGCCGGTTTATCTGATTGCCCTTTGGTTTAGCTTAGCGGTGATAGTATGCCGGGTTCTTTTTTTACGGGTGTGGCGTAGGTTACTGAATGTTGAATAAATTATGGGTTGTGTTATCCGGGCTGCTGTTGGTTGCCATGCCGTCGGCGCAGGCCGGGGAATTAAATCTCTATTCGATGAATACCGGCTCCTATGTTTATCACATGACCGGCAACCACGGACAATATAACGAGCATTTCAACAACAACTTTTTCTCGGTGGAGCGCAAGTTTTCAGCGGATTCAAAATACAGCGCGCTGATCGGCACCATGAAAAACAGCTTCGACGATCGCTGTCTGACCCTCGGCGTGCGCCGCGACTGGCTGAAAAACGACACCGGCTGGCTGCTGAAAGGGGTGTATGCCTATACCGGGGAATTTTTCTTTGACGCTTTCAGCCACTGCGGCGACTCAGGCACCTACCGCACCGCCAAAAAAATCACCGGCGTCGGTTTTTCGCCCTATATCTATCATGGTCTGCAGTATAACTTTACCGATTATTTCGGCGTCGAGGGCGGGATTATTCTCCCGGCGATCTTTGTGATGAGTATTCAGTGGAGCTTTCGCTAAGCGCCTGTATCAGGCCGGTAAAGGAGAGGCCACCCTGGGTGGCCTGCTCATGTTGCCCTGGCGGCAGGGATTAATGGAAACCGAGACGGATCAGATCTAACGGACAGAAGCGGCCCTCGCAGCCGTCGATTTCCACGCAGTCCGCCCGACGCAGCTGCTCGGCGGTTTTCCCCTCGCCATGGATCGCTTTAATCACGCCCGTCGTACCGTTACCGGCGATCATGACCATACTGCCGGTGGCAATAGCGTTACGATTACGGTCATAGGTTTTCATGCTCTCCTCCTCAATAAACCAGTGTAAGCAATGATTAAGCGGCCAAATTAATACCGCTTCCCGCCTAAAAAAGTTTTGAGGAATATCAAAATTATTTTAATAATGCCGACATCAGCCGGGCGCGAGAGTCATTCATGGCCGCTACAGGGTTTGCCTGCGCCAGGGGGAAAGCCTCGATCATCCTGCCAGCCATCTGGCAGGCAGGATAGGGTTTGACAACCAGATAATTCACTTTGCCGGCGCATCAGATAAGGCTGCGCAGGGCGGCTATCAGCCCTGCGACACCGCGCTCCAGCTTCTCGCGTGGACAGCCGACATTGAGGCGCAGAAAGCCGTTGCCTTCGGGACCATAGGTATATCCCGGCATAATCGCCACCTTCTGCCCGGCGATCAGCGCCTGCTGCAGCGCGCGGTCGTCAATGTTGAGGGGGCGGAGGTCGATCCACGCCAGGTAGGTGGCCTCCGGCGGCTGCCAGCGCAGCGCGGGAAAGGCGCGATTGAGCGTATCAGTCACATAGCGCAGGTTCTCCTGCAGGTAGTCGCGCAGAGCGTCGAGCCAGGGCGCCCCGTCGCGGTAGGCGGCGACATGAGCCACCAGCGCCGGGACCGAGGGCGACGAGAGCCCGTCGCGCGCTTTCAGCGCCTGCAGATAGCTGTCGCGGCAGTTTGCCTCCGGGATAAAGCCATAGGCTCCGGTAAAGGCCGGGATATTGAAGCTCTTCGACCCGGAGGTGAACAGCGCCCACGGCCCCTGAGCCACCTCGCTCCACGGGATATGACGGTGGTCGCCCCAGGTCATGTCCATATGAATTTCATCGCTAATTACCCTCACGCCATGCTTTTGGCACAGGGCCGCCATGGTCTCAAGCTCCTCGCGGCGCCACACTTTCCCCGTTGGATTGTGCGGGCTGCACAGCAGCAGCAGGGTATTCTTCGGCTCCGCCAGCGCCGCTTCCAGGCGCGCCATATCGCAGTGCCACTGATTGTTCGTCAGGGTCAATGGCACCGGGGCAATCTGTCGGCGGTTAGCGGTGATGGTGTTATAGAACGCATCGTAGGCGGGAGTATGGACGACGACGCCGTCGCCTTCTTGCGACCACTGACGGATGGTTTCCGCCACCATATAGATAACCGACGGTCCGTAGACCACCGTTTGCGGATCGATGACGCTGTGAAAGCGGCTGGCGTACCAGTGGGCAATCGCCCCGAGAAACGCCTCGTTCTGCCAGCGGCTGTAGCCGAACACACCGTGGGCCAGCCGCCGGCTGACGGCGTCGAGAATGCAGGGCGCGGTGGCGAAATCCATATCGGAGATGGTGAACGGCAACAGGTCGGGGACGCCAAACCGGTCAGCGACATAGTCCCACTGCGTGCACCAGGTGCCGTGGCGGTCGATGGGGGTGGAAAAATCAAACATCGGAACTTCCTTAGCGAGGGTCCCCCTCCGTGCCGGAAGGGGACCAGTGGGATCAGGCCTGAACGGTATTCATCAGCATGGCCATCTCATCTTTTACCGACTGCACCTGCGGGCCAATAACCACCTGCAGATTATGCTGGTTGAGCTGAACCACCCCAATGGCGCGATGGGCTTTCAGCGCGGCGGCGTCCACTTTGCTCATATCGTGTACCGACAGTCGCAGACGGGTAATGCAGTTATCCAGCGAGACAATGTTGTCGGCGCCGCCGAGGGCCGCCAGAATCGCCGGCACGTTATACCCGGATTTACCAATGGTGCCAGCGACCGCTTTCTCCACGCTGGCGGCGGTGTCGATATCGCGGCCCGGCGTTTTCAGATTGAAGCGGGTGATGGCGAAGCGGAAGATGGCATAGTAGGCCGCAAACCAGATTGCCGCCACCACCGGCACCAGGTACCACTTGGTCGCCAGACCATGCAGGATGCCAAACACCACGAAGTCGATGATATTGCCGTCGGTGTTGCCGATGGTGACGCCGAGCACCGCCATGAGGGTAAAGCCGAGACCGGTCAGCAGGGCGTGGATGACATACAGCACCGGCGCCACGAACAGGAACAGGAACTCCAGCGGCTCGGTGGTGCCGCCCACCACGCAGGCGATCACTCCGGAGATCAGCAGACCTTTAATTTTATGCCGGTTTTCCGGGCGGGCGCAGTGGTACATCGCCAGCGCGGCGCCCGGCAGGCCGCCGAGGAAGGCCGGCATCTTACCCTGCGACAGGAAGCGGGTGGCGCTTTGGGCGAAGCCGTGGGTGGTCGGGCAGCTTAGCTGCGCCTGGAAGATGGTCAGTGCGCCGCTGACGCTGTGGCCGCAGACGTCAAGGGTACCGCCGGCTTCCGTGAAGCGGATCAGCGCCACCAGGATGTGGTGCAGGCCAAACGGCAGCAGCAGTCGCTCGCCGGTGCCGAAGATCATCGGCCCAAAATCGCCGGCGCTGTTGATCATCTTTCCGAGTGCATTGATCCCCATAGCGAAGACCGGCCACACCAGCGGGATCGCCAGCCCGACCAGACCCAGCACCACGGTGGTGACGATCGGCACAAAGCGGGTGCCGCCGAAGAAGGCCAGGGCGTCCGGCAGGCGAATGTTGTGGAAGCGCTCATGCAGCAGCCAGACGATAGTCCCGGCGATAACCGCCCCGAGGATCCCGGTATCGATCGACGGAATACCGATGATGTTCTGGATATTGTTGGCCTTGAGAATAGCGGCGTCGGTGGTGGGCAGAATGCCTTTCGCCGTCAGCCAGAAGTTGACCGCCAGGTTCATGACCGCGTAGCCGACAAAACCGGCGAAGGCGGCGACGCCTTTGTTCTCCCGCGCCAGCCCCAACGGGATGGCGATACAGAACATCACCGGCAGGAAGCTGAAGGCAAAGGAGCCGACTTTGCTCATCCAGATAAAGATGGCCTGCAGCAGCGGTATATCCAGCCACGGCAGCAGGGTCAAAACATCGTGACTGCTTAACGAGCTGCCGATCCCCAGCATGATCCCGCAAAACGAGAGCAACGCCACGGGCAGCATAAAGGTTTTTCCCAGCTGCTGGAAAAATTCCCACAAGGTGATTTTTGGTGCGGTTTTCGCCGTCATAACACGGTTCCTGATTCTCAAGTGGTCGGGAAGAACTAACGCCACGGCAAGATAAAACGTTTTACCACTTTTTAGTGCGATAAAAATCACATATTCAAGCGATAATAAGGTTTATAAAGATCGCACAATGATAAAACGTTTTATCGACAGGCAAGGGAGTCAGCCGGCACGCTATGGCTATCGCAAAAAAGATCACCATCAATGATGTGGCGCTGGCCGCCGGCGTCTCCGTGAGCACCGTTTCGCTGGTGCTGAGCGGGAAAGGGCGTATCTCCAGCGCCACCGGCGAGCGGGTTAATCAGGCCATCGAGCAGCTGGGATTTGTGCGCAACCGTCAGGCCGCCTCGCTGCGCGGCGGACAGAGCGGGGTGATTGGCCTTATCGTCAGCGATCTCTCTAAACCGTTCTATGCCGAGTTAACCGCCGGCCTCACCGATGCCCTGGAGAGGCAGGGGAAAATGGTGTTTCTCACCCAGGGAGGGCGCAGCGGCGAGAAGATGGCGCAGCGGTTTGACACGCTGGCGGCGCAGGGGGTGGATGGGGTGATCATCGCCGGGGCCATCGACCGCGGGAGCGAGCTGCGCGAGCGGGCGGCGGAGGCGGGTGTGCCGCTGGTGTTCGCTTCCCGCGCCAGCTATCTCGACGATGTCGACCTGATCCGTCCGGACAACATGCAGGCGGCGCAGCTGGTGACCGAGCATCTGATCCGCCGCGGCCATCAGCGGATCGCCTGGCTTGGCGGCCAGAGCTCGTCGCTGACCCGCGCCGAGCGAGTCGGCGGCTATTGCGCCACCTTGCTGAAATACGGTCTGCCGTTTCATAGCGAATGGGTACTGGAGTGCGAATCGAGCCAGAAGCAGGCGGCGGAGGCGATGACCGCGCTGCTGGGGCAAAACCCGACCATCACCGCAGTGCTGTGCTACAACAACGTGGTGGCGACCGGCGCGTGGTTCGGTCTGCTGCGCGCCGGAAGGCAGAGCGGGGAGGATGGCGTCGACAGCTACTTCGAGCAGCGGGTGGCGCTGGCGGCGTTCGCCGATGTGCCTGAGGCCGCGCTTGACGACCTGCCGCTCACCTGGGTCACCACCCCGGCGCGCGAGATGGGAAAAACGCTGGCGGAGTCGATGCTGCGGCGGCTGGAGGAGGGCGCGGGCGAGACGCGAAATCAGATCATGCCCCCGCGGCTGGTGACGAGAAAATGACGGAGACGGCGCGCGCTGGCCGTCTCCTGAGCCGATAAATTACGGCTGCGGGGCGGCGTCGTCCTGCTGAGGCGCGGCGTCATCCTGCTGCGGCTGGCCCTCCTGCGGCGCGCTGTCCGGTAACGAAGGCGCTTCGAGACCAAACATCGCGGCAAAATCCTCCAGCGGCATTTTCTGGCCGTTCAGCGTCACCTGGCCGTTCGCGTACTGCAGGCTGCTGCTGATGGCGTTATCTTCCATGGTGGTGATGCGGAACATCTGGCCCATCGCCGCCAGGCCTTTGACCTGCTGATCGGCGAGTTTGGCGGCGTCGGCTGGCTGGTAGCCTTCCAGACCGGCGATCTTAGTCATAAACTCCGTCGCCATATCCACCGGGATCACCACTTTGCCGTCAAGGGACTGCACCACGCGATCCAGGCTGTCCGCCAGGGTCTGCGGCGGGGCGGTCACCAGGGCCGGATCTTTCAGCAGCACCGATAGGTTGAGGCTGCTTTCGCCTTTGGCATTGCGCCAGCTCAGCGGTGAGATAGTCACCGACGGATTGCCCTTAAGCAGGATCGGCAGCGCATTGAACAGGGTTTCGGTAAGCGCCTGCTGGTACAGCTCCGGGTTCTGCGCCAGCTCTGGTTTCGCCAGCAGCGCCTGAGACTGCGCGCTGTACTGCTGGCTGAACTGGTGCCACGCCTGACCGTCGACGTTATCCACTTTCAGCGTCAGTTTGCCGCTACCCATATCCTGACCCTGCAGCTTCAGGCTGTTGACGGTGTAGTTCACCTGGCTGTTCACGCCTTTGCCGTCCTTGGTCAGCGTGGAGCCGCCGTCCAGCGCCATGCCGTCAACCAGCGCCAGCTCTTTGCCTTCGACGCTGATGGCCAGTTTATCGAGGGTCATTTTTTGCTGGCCGATACGCTCGTTGAAGCTGGCCAGCTCGGTGGCGCCGTCGGTGGTCAGGTTGACGAAGCGCAGCTGCACCTTCTGGTTATATTCGTTGAGAGCATCGATCTGGCCGCTGCCGGCCTGGCCCTTCAGACTGATGTTTTTGCCGTCGCGGTCGGCGTCGAGCTGGAACTCGCCGCCGCTGAAGGTGACTTTCTCATCCCCTTTGGCGTAGTCGAGGGCATTGAGCACGATCGCCGACTGGCTGTCGCCGCTGTAGGCGATGCGCGTATCGACGGTAAAGGGGGTATTGCCTTTGGCTATTTCGAACAGCGCCTGGCTGGCGTCGTTTTTCACCAGCGTGGTGTGGACCGAGGCCATCGCCGGGGCCAGATTAAAGGTTTTTAACGAGGCCAGCGGGAAGGGGCCGTGATCGACCACCTCGTCAAGCACCACGCTCTGCCCGGCGGCCAGCCAGCCGTTAGCCTGACCGGCGATCGGCTTCACCACCAGCTGCAGATGGCTGCTGAACAGCCCGCGCTGGTAGTCCTGATAGCTCAGCTCCAGACCTGACTCCGGCGCGCTGCTGCGTAACTGCGCGTTAGCCTGCTGCACCATATCGGCAATCCGGCCTTCCAGCTGTTTGCCGGTGTACCAGGCGCCGCCTGTCCATACCACGCCCAGCGCCACGATGATTCCTGCTGCGACCAGCGATTTTTTCATAGCATTTGTCCATAAATGAAGCCAGGCGGAGAGACCGCCTGGCTGAGTTGTCATAATCAGTAAGCGCGACCTGAAAGGTCTGTCGTTTACTGGAGCTTATTGAACACGCGCGCCACGCGGCCATGGCCGCTGACCTGCACCGGCGACTCATTGGCGGCCACAAAGGCCGATTCGCCCGGCTTGAGGGTCAGGCTCTGATCGCCTTTGCGCAGCAGGGCTTCGCCGTCGACGCAGAAAACGATCGCCGCGCTCGCCTGGGCCAGATCGCTGGCCTCGGCGGAGAGATCGTGCAGCGAGAAGGCAAAATCTTCCACCGGGATCGGGAAGTCCAGCTCCGCGCCGTGCCGCTGCGGCTGGGTCAGCAGCTCACCCGCCGGTTTGGCCTCGAACTTTACGTTGGCCACCAGCTCAGGGATATCAATGTACTTCGGCGTCAGGCCGGCGCGCAGTACGTTATCCGAGTTGGCCATCACCTCCAGCGCCACCCCCTGCAGATACGCGTGCGGCGTTTCGGCAAACAGGAACATCGCTTCGCCCGGATTCAGCTTCACCACGTTCAGCAGCAGCGGGGAGAAAAGGCCGCTGTCGTCGGGATAAAATTCGGCGATCAGGCGGATGGTCTGCCACGGTTCGCCCTGTTCGCGGTCCAGCACCTCGCGCAGCGCCTGCAGCGCCTGCGCTTTTTCCTCGCCCTGCATATTCAGCAGGCTGGCAAACAGCTGGCTCAGGCGAGCCGCGTCCGGCTGCTGCAGGAAGGCGCCGATCGCCGGGTGCGCGTTAGCCACCGGCTGCAGCAGGCTGACAATCTCGCTGAACTCGCGAAACGCGTTCATCGCCAGGAACGGGGTCAGGGCGAAGACCAGCTCCGGCTTGTGGTTCGGATCTTTGTAGTTACGTTCGGCGGCGGAGAGGGGGATGCCGGCGGCGTTCTCGCGGGCGAAACCCTCTTCGGAGGCCTGTTTGTTAGGATGGACCTGAATGGAGAGGGGCTGCGCGGCGCACAGCACTTTAAACAGGAACGGCAGTTCACCGAAGCGCTGCGCCACTTTGTCGCCGAGCAGGGCGGCTTTGTCCGCATCAATCACTTCGCGCAGCGAACGCGGCTGGCCGTCTGCCGCCAGGATCTGCGAGCTGCTCTTCGGATGCGCCCCCATCCACAGCTCTGCCATCGGCAGGTTGTCCGGGTTGGCGATGCCATACAGTTCAGTTAAGGCGGTGTGGCTTCCCCATGCATAGTTCTGCACGGCGTTAATCAGCTTTTGCATTCTCAATCCCTGTTTCAATCAAAGTAAAATTTATCGCCCTATTAAACCAGCAAACGCTGGAGAAGCAACTGCTGAAAGAAAAAGTCGTCCCTGTCTCAGTTTTTGTTAAAAATTTGTGTAAAATTGATCGACTCGCTTTTCTACAGGCACATGGAGTCCCTGCCTGAAACATAATCAGCCAAAGCAGTAAGTGAGAGTACAATGTCGAATAAACCGTTTGTTTACCAGGATCCTTTTCCCCTCAAAAAGGATGACACCGAGTATTATCTCCTCAGCAGTGATTACGTCTCCGTCGCCGAATTTGCCGGCCAGGAAGTGCTAAAAGTTGACCCTCAGGCGCTGACCCTTCTGGCGCAACATGCCTTCCACGACGCCTCCTTTATGCTTCGCCCGGCCCATCAGCAGCAGGTAGCGGATATCCTTAACGACCCGGAAGCCAGCGAAAACGACAAATACGTCGCCCTGCAGTTCCTGCGCAACTCCGATATCGCCGCCAAAGGCATTCTGCCCACCTGCCAGGACACCGGCACCGCCATCATCATGGGTAAAAAAGGCCAGCGCGTCTGGACCGGCGGCGGCGACGAAGCCGCGCTGGCGCAGGGGGTATACAACACCTACATCCAGGACAACCTGCGCTATTCGCAGAACGCCCCGCTGGATATGTATAAAGAGGTCAACACCGGCACCAACCTGCCGGCGCAGATCGACCTCTATGCTACCGATGGCGATGAGTACAAATTCCTCTGTATCGCCAAAGGCGGCGGCTCGGCGAACAAAACCTATCTCTACCAGGAAACCAAAGCGCTGATCACCCCGGCGAAGCTGAAAAACTATCTGGTGGAGAAGATGCGTACCCTCGGTACCGCTGCCTGCCCGCCGTACCACATCGCCTTTGTCATCGGCGGTACCTCGGCGGAAGCGACGCTGAAGACCGTCAAGCTGGCGTCCACCAAATACTACGACGGTCTGCCGACCGAAGGTAATGAGCACGGCCAGGCGTTCCGCGACATTCAGCTGGAGCAGGAGCTGCTGGTGGAGGCGCAAAATCTCGGCCTCGGCGCGCAGTTCGGCGGCAAATACTTCGCCCACGATATCCGGGTGATCCGCCTGCCGCGCCACGGCGCCTCCTGTCCGGTAGGGATGGGCGTCTCCTGTTCCGCCGACCGCAACATCAAAGCCAAAATCAACCGCGACGGCATCTGGATCGAGAAGCTGGAGAGCAATCCGGGGAAATATATCCCTGAGCATCTGCGCCAGGCCGGCGAAGGCGAAGCGGTGAAGGTGAACCTTAACCAGCCGATGAGCGAGATCCTGGCGCTGCTGTCGCAGTACCCGGTCTCCACCCGTCTGTCGCTGAGCGGCACCATTATCGTCGCCCGCGACATCGCCCACGCCAAGCTGAAAGAGCTTATCGATAACGGCGAGGAACTGCCGCAGTACGTGAAAGATCACCCGATCTACTACGCTGGCCCGGCCAAGACGCCGGACGGTTACGCCTCCGGCTCCCTCGGCCCGACTACCGCAGGCCGCATGGACTCTTACGTCGATCTGCTGCAGTCTCACGGCGCGAGTAAGATCATGCTGGCGAAAGGCAACCGCAGCCAGCAGGTCACCGACGCCTGCCACAAGCACGGCGGTTTCTACCTCGGCAGCATCGGCGGCCCGGCGGCGGTACTGGCTCAGCAGAGCATCCGCAGCCTGGAGTGCGTGGCGTATCCGGAGCTGGGGATGGAGGCGATCTGGAAAATCGAAGTGGAAGACTTCCCGGCGTTTATCCTCGTCGATGATAAAGGCAACGACTTCTTCCAGCAGATCCAGACGTCGCAGTGCGCCCGCTGCGTGAAATAAACCTGGCCGCCGTTCGGGGCGGCTCTGGCCGATGACAAACCTGTTTTCGTTATCGTGCGCGCCTTCTGCCGGGTGGCGGCTTTCGCCTTACCCGGCCTACGAAAACAGCAATATCAACCGGTTATGCCATTCCCTGTCGGCCCGCGCAACCGCAGCGCCGCCGGGCAATTCCTGAAGATGGCACGTTGTCAGCCGTCCGGGCCGTCCTTCGGGGCGGCTTTTTTATGCCGCTTTGCGGCACGAACCACCAAAACAACTTATCAATCTGGCCAATACTTACTTTTTTAAGCAGGTGAGCTTTGTCGCTATGACGCACTTTTCATCCAAGGAGAAAGTAATGACAACGCATCGCAGTGAAAAAGACTCGATGGGCGCCATCGACGTCCCGGCCGATAAACTCTGGGGCGCCCAGACCCAGCGTTCGCTGGAGCATTTCCGCATCTCGACCGAAAAAATGCCCGGGGAACTGATATATGCCCTCGCGCTGACCAAGCGGGCGGCGGCGAAGGTCAATCAGGATCTTGGCCTGCTGACGGCGGAGAAAGCCGGGGCGATCGTCGCCGCCGCTGACGAAGTGCTGGCCGGAAAACATCCCCAGGAGTTCCCGCTGGCTATCTGGCAGACCGGTTCCGGCACCCAGAGCAATATGAATATGAACGAGGTGCTGGCTAACCGCGCCAGTGAACTGCTCGGCGGGGAGCGGGGGATGGCGCGAAAAATCCACCCCAATGACGATGTCAATAAAAGCCAGAGCTCGAACGATGTGTTCCCCACCACCATGCACGTCGCGGCGCTGGTCGCCCTGCGGGAAAAGTTGCTCCCGTCGCTGCAGGCGCTGCGGGCCACGCTCAACGATAAAGCGGTGGCCTTCAGGGATATCGTGAAGATCGGTCGCACCCATCTGCAGGACGCCACGCCGCTCACCTTAGGCCAGGAAATCTCTGGCTGGGTGGCGATGCTGGACCATAGCCTGAAGCATCTTGAAGCCAGCCAGCCGCACCTTGCCGAGCTGGCGCTGGGCGGGACGGCGGTGGGGACCGGGCTCAATACGCATCCGGAATATGCCGTGCGGGTGGCGGCCGAGCTGGCCTCGCTCAGCGGACAGCCGTTTGTCACCGCGCCGAATAAATTCGAAGCGCTGGCCACCGTCGATGCCCTGGTCCATGCCCACGGCGCGCTGAAAGGTCTGGCGGCTTCGCTGATGAAAATCGCTAACGATGTCCGCTGGCTGGCCTCCGGGCCGCGCTGCGGGATTGGCGAAATCGCCATCCCGGAAAACGAGCCTGGGTCATCGATTATGCCCGGTAAGGTCAACCCGACGCAGTGCGAGGCCCTGACCATGGTCTGCTGCCAGGTGATGGGTAACGACGTGGCGGTGAATATCGGCGGCGCCTCGGGTAACTTTGAGCTCAACGTCTATCGGCCGATGGTCATTCACAACTTCCTGCAGTCGGTGCGTCTGCTGGCGGACGGCATGGCGAGCTTTAACGAGCACTGTGCGGTGGGGATTGAGCCGAATCGTGAGCGGATCACCCAGCTGCTCAACGAGTCGCTGATGCTGGTGACCGCGCTGAATACCCATATCGGCTATGATAAAGCGGCGGAGATCGCCAAAAAAGCGCACCATGAGGGGCTGACCCTGAAGGCTTCGGCGCTGGCGCTGGGCTACCTGACGGAAGCCGAATTCGATAGCTGGGTGCGCCCGGAACAGATGGTCGGCAGCCTGGCTACTCGCTAGCCAGCCAGAGGTGCAGACGAGGGATCAGTAATCTCAGCGCCTGCGCCTCCGGTTTGTAGCGGTATTGCACATTGTCGGCATCGTAGTTGAGCAATTCGCCAATATCCGGCACGCTGACCCCCTGGCTACCGGACATCAGGGCGATCAGCGGGCTGGGGCAGGCGTACTGCACCTGTTTCTGCTCGCTGGCATACCAGACGCGGGCAATCGGCTGCACTTTCACCGGCCGTTTGATTTTTAGCCGCGCCCGCTGCGGCAGGGCGGCGATATCCTGATACTCCCTTTCCAGTTTGCTCTGCCACTGCTCGCGGGTCCAGGGCGGCACCGCCCGCGGCGATTGCAGGCTTTTTTCCAGCATCATCAACACCTGGTCGCGGGTCAGATTTTTGATCACGTGCTTATTGGCCCAGCCGAAGCGGATAGTGCTCGGGTCGAGGAGGGGCGTTAGCGTGCGATAGGCGCTGAGGGTGATTAATCCAGGCAGATGGCGATGCACCCACTCAAAGCGGGCGGTGGGGGGCAGGCCAGCGTCGACAGTGACGATTTTCTCGAAGGTGGCCTTCAGGGCGTTAATCTGCTGAATGCGCGCCAGCAGCACCTGCTGTTCCGCGGCGGTGACCTGTAGACAGATAGCGCCCGGCAGGCGGACGGCGGCTTTGCTGCTGCGGGTTTCCGACTGCTGCTGGATAAACAGATGGCCGTAGTGGCGCAGGGCGAGATCCAGCGCCGCCTCGCCGGTGTGCTGGACGACCGTAATGTTCGCCAGCGGGTCATGCTCGGCATCTTTACTGATCGCCGGCAGCTCAAACACCCGGCCCGCCAGCAGCCGGCAGGTCGCTAACGCCTGGCGCAGCGCCTGCAGCTCCAGCTCGATCTGGCGAAAGGTATCATTCAGACGTTCAACGAGGTCGTAGCTGGCCATCGCCTTCACCTTAGTTACAACATACTATTCGATTTTTCCAGCATACCCAGCCCGCGGCCTCTGCGCAAGTTTTATTCAGGCAGAGGTAAAATCGGGCAACAGATGATAGACCGGCCAGCTAAAGCAGAAGCGGGCGCCGCCGAGTGGACTGGCCTCGCAGCGAACGTCGCCCCCCATCGCCTGGGCGATACTGTGGACAATGGCCAGTCCGAGGCCGCACCCTCCGGTCGCCCGATCGCGGCTGGGGTCAAGACGAACAAAAGGTTCGAACACCCGCTCGCGCTCCTCGAGGGCAATGCCCGGGCCGTCATCGTCGACCTGCAACGACGCGCGGGAACCCTGCAGGGTCAGGCTGACCGCTACCTGCTGACCGCTGTAGCGCAGGGCGTTGTTCACCAGATTATCCAGCACCCGCTCCATCAACCGCATATCCAGCGCGCCATAGTTGCCGCGGGTCAGCGTCGCCAGGCCGACTTCGCGCTGCGGGTTGACCATCTGGATATCCTCGACGTGGTCGCTGATCCAGGCGGGGAAATCGGGGGTGGTCAGGCTGAGCTCCGTCTGCGGGCGGTCGAGACGGGCGTAGGTCAGGAGCTCTTCTATGAGCGCCTCCAGCTGGCCGATATCGCGGTTCAGCGCCTGCGATTCCGCCTCGGTGAGGTTTTCGCTCATCTCCAGACGGTAGCGCAGGCGCACCAGCGGCGTCCTGAGCTCATGGGCGATGCCGTCAATCAGCTGCTTTTTACTGGCAATGAGGGCGTTAATGTTGTCGGCCATCTGGTTGAAGGCCACCCCGAGCCGCTCAAAGCTGGACATGCTGTCAAAATGAATACGCTCGCTGAGGTGGCCTTCGCCAAAGCGCTGGGCGGCGGTCTCAATGCGCAGCATGTCCTGCCAGTGCGGACGCATCCAGATAAACACCGGGAAGGCCAGCGAGATAGCGATAAACGCCATCAGCGCCACGTCCAGGAGACGCATTTCATGCAGAAAATAGAGATAGGGCACCGGGCCCACGGATAACACATAGTGGCTGCGGGGGATGCGCTGGATAAAGGTGTACTGGTCGTCGAGCGCGACGATATCCCCGGCGCGCAGGTGCTGCATCGAGCTTTCCGACAATTTGAATTTGCTCATCGGCTCGATGTGCAGGTCGAACGACAGATTAAGATCCAGTTCTTTCAGCGTCTTGCTCCAGTCGCGAGGCGGAATTTCCCGCAGCTCGCTGCGCATCAGATACAGTGAGCTTTTCATCAGATCGTCAAGCGACTGCCGGCCGGCGCGTTCAGCGGTAAATTTATAGACCAGGCCCACCAGCATGGTCATCACCAGAAAGCAGACGAAGAGCAGAAGGTAGAACTGCACGAACAGCTTTTTCATTACATTACCGCATAGTCAAAAAGAGAAACCTGCCGGCGCCTCGGGACCATCTGCCCGGCGAGGCGGAAACGTCTCGGGTTTACCGGGGCAAGCCGAGGCCCGCGCGGGAGTAACCGATACGCTATCAAAGCAGGGTTTATGCCCCCTGACAATAGCCAGCCGGGGGGGAGCTGCGCTGTTAAAAATGTGACAGTGTCACTTGTTGCGAGCTTACCTCTGCATTAGGCAAGGATTGTGTCCAGTGTCATCTGCGCGCCGCTGGGCGCTACTCGCGATAGTAGGGGATATCCACCGGATAGAGGGTGGCCAGGCTCAGCAGTCGACAGCGCACCAGCTGTTTTGCTTCGGCATACCAGTAAGCAAATTCGCCGGTGGTCTGGTGGTAAATCATCTGATCAAGGTTAGCAAACGGGATCACCAGCAGCGGCCCCTGGCGCACGTATCCGCCGCCGGTTTCGAAATGGTGATCTCCCCATGATTGCTGGGTATGTTGATAGCGGTGGAGGAGCACCTTAATTTGCCCGCGCTGTGGACAGAGGAGCCGGATATCGGCGTTGTCGAGGGAAAAAGCCCAGCCAGAGAGTGACGTGAAGAGGGTCAGTGCCAAAAGTACAACGTATTTCATCATGCAAAAGTCCTGTGTTTTCAGGCTTTATGCCATTCTGATAACGGTAAGTCCTTGAGCACAATCATATTGAGGGGTTATGTGATGGGCTTCTGTACGGCGAAACATATTGATTTACTCAATATGACAAACTGGCGGCGGCCCGCCAGCGCGAAGGCGGCGAAAAACGCGATGCGCATGCCGCCGGGGTCAGGCGGTGAAACGGGCCCCTTTCAGGGCCGCAGAAGGACCGCTCAGTTGTCCCAGGCGTGGGGGGCGAAGAGGTAGCCTTTATTGCGTACCGTCTTAATCCGGTAGGGTTCTGTGGCGTTATCGAGCAGTTTTTTGCGCAGGCGCGAGATGGCGACGTCGACGCTGCGATCCATCCCGTCGTAGGTGACGCCGCGTAAATTTTTCAGCAGGGCGTCGCGGTCCATAATCTGCCCGGCGTGGGTAGCCAGCTCCCACAGCAGGTCGAAATCGGCGGTAGACAGGGCGACGCTTTCTCCGCCGAGCAGCACTTGGCGGTTGACCGGGTCAATGGTCAGTGAGCCAAAGGAGATGGTCTTGTGCGGGGTGAGCGTCGCAGGCGCGCCAGCTCCCGCCGGGGCGATATGCTGGCGCAAATGCAGACGCAGTCGCGCCAGCAGCACCGCCGGCGGGGTGGTTTTCAGGATATAATCGCTGGCGCCCATCTCCAGGGAGAGGATATGGTTCATATCGCTGTCGAGCGAGGTCAGCAGGACAATCGGCCCTTGCCATTGCCCACGCAGATCGCGACAGAGCGTCATTCCGTCCTTGCCGGGCAGCATAATGTCCAGGAGCACGAGGTCCGGTTTCTCCCGCGCGATCACGTCCTCTGCGCGGTCGCCGCGAGGCTCGACCACCACATCCATATCATGCTTGCCGAGATAGGCGGCGATCAGCGCCCCTACCTCCGGGTCATCCTCAACAAAAACGATTTTATTCATGTCTATTGCACATCAGTAAAAGAAGTAACATACACCGCGCCTATTTTACCCGCCATTCCTCTTTTATAAACAGCGCTAATTCCGCTATGCTGCGCTAACTTGTTGATTCATTGTTAAGGCATAAGGACATGGGGCTGTTAATCAAAGGGCTGCTGGGCGCGCTGGTGGTGGTGCTGATTGGCGTGCTGGCGAAAACCAAAAACTACGCCATCGCCGGACTTGTTCCGCTGTTTCCCACCTTTGCGCTCATTGCCCACTATATCGTCGCCAGCGAGCGCGGTATTGAAGCTCTGCGCACCACTATCGTGTTCGGCATGTGGTCGATCGTTCCCTGTTTTATCTATCTGCTGTCGCTGTGGTACTTCACCGGGATCATGCGCCTGCCGTTGGCGCTGGCAGGCGCAGTGGGGTGCTGGGGGCTGTGCGCGTGGTTGTTGATTGTTGGCTGGAGCCGCTTCCACTAACGCAGAGGGCGACCGCCGTCGACGGCGAATGACCGGCCGGTCACGTAGCGGCTGGTAAACAGATAGTCGATAAGGTCGCTGATCTCTTTCTCGCCCGGGGCGATTTTCATCAGCGACTTATCCAGCGCCTGCTGACGATAAGCCTCGTCGTCACCTTCATTGAACATGATCAGCGACGGCGCAATGGCGTTGACTTTGATCTCCGGGGCCAGCTTGCGGGCAAAGGAGCGGGTCATGTTGTCCAGCGCGGCCTTGCTGGCGGCGTAGGCGATATGTTTATCGCTCCCGCGCTCCACCACGTAATCGGTGATATGGATAATGTCGCTGGCGGCATGGCCGTGGCCGCGCAGGAGCTCCTCCAGCGCGTGGTTGAGCAGATAGGGGGCATGGACGTGGATCTGCATCATGCGGTTGATCACCGTGCTGAGCGGTACGCCCGGCTTCTCCGCCATCCAGTCGCTGGCGTTGTGGATGATGGCCCGCAGGCCGCTGGTATGCGATTTAACCGCTTCGGCAAAGGTCAGAATGCCGTCATCGCTGCTGAAGTCGGCCTGCAGACAGAGGGCGCCCGCTTCGCGCAGGTCTTCGATCGCCGGATAGGGCGTGCGATAGCTGACGATCACCGGCTGGTGTTGCTGCAGAAAATGGTGCGCCAGCGCGAGGCCGATGCGGCGGCCTCCTCCTGTGATCAGAACCGGGCGGGGCTGTTGTTCAGCCATGGGTATCTCCTTTGATTTCTGCGGCAGGGCGACCGCTTACCCCACCAGCATCCACGTTGCCGGCACAGCGGCAACCAGCAATAAACCAATTAGCGCCAATTCGCGGCGTTTGAGCGAACGATCGTGCTGGTGCGTACGTCGGGCGTACAAAAAGACCAGAAGACCCGGAGCGTAAAGTACCACCGACAACAGCAAATGCACAGGTCCCGACGCGTATAATAACCATAAGCCATAAATGCAGGCGCCGATACCCACCGCTTTATGCAGCGGACGGGTGGCGATTTTGAGCAAAAAGGCGCCGACCAGCAGATAGGGCACGAGGATCATCTCTGAGGCGATGGTCAGCAGGGTGCCGTAGTCCGAACCGGTCAGCCAGATGAGGACCAGCGACGCCTGAACGCTGATATTGGTCAGCCACAGCGAAGCGGAGGGGGCGTTGTTGCGGTTCTGGCGGGCGAACAGGCGCGGGAAGGCTTTGTGAGTGGCGGCGAGGTAAGGCACTTCGGCAGCCATGATCGTCCAGCTGAGATAGGCGCCACACACCGACACGATAAGCCCGGCGGCAATCACAATTTCACCCCACGAGCCCATCAGTCTGACCATCAGTCCCGCCATCGACGGGTTGCGCATTTCGGCCAGTTCGCTACGCGGCACCACGCCCAGCGACAGCAGGGTGACCAGCAGATACACCGCGAGGGCCGAAAGCACCGCCAGCAGCGTCGCGCGGCCAACGTCCCGCTTGTGTCGCGCGCGGGCGGAGACCACCACCGCGCCCTCGACGCCGATAAACACCCACAGAGTGATCAGCATCGTGTTTTTAACCTGCTCCCACACCGGTACGCCCAGCGCCAGGCCGCTGAAATCGAGGCGGAACGTATCCAGCTGAAAGGCCAGGGCGGCGAGGGCGACAAACGCCCCCAGCGGCAACAGCTTGGCGAGGGTGGCGACCAGGTTAATCCCCGCCGCCGTCTGCACGCCACGCAGGACCAGGAAGTGGACCACCCACAGCAGAACTGAAGCGCCAACGATAGACTGCCAGGTGTTGCCATCGCCAAACAGGCGCAGCTCAGGGGTATCGGTGAAGAAACTGAGCGCCGAAAAGACGATCACCAGATAGGAGACATTGGCGATCACCGCGCACAGCCAGTAGCCCCAGGCGGAACAGAAGCCGATCAGCTCGCCGAACCCTTCGCGGGCGTAGGTGAAGATCCCGCCGTCGAGGTCGGGACGAATACGGGTCAACAGCAGCATCGCGAAGGCGAGGAACAGGATCCCGACGCCGGTAATCGCCCAGCCGATGAGCAGAGCGGAAGGGCTGGCCACGGCCGCCATATTTTGCGGCAAACTGAATACGCCAGCGCCGAGCATTGAGCTGAGGACCAGGGCGGTCAGGGCGCTCAGGCCCAGTTTCTTTTCCATTGCATTCCCGAGGTGAAAATGGCTGTTCCAGAATATTTATTTTGCGAAATCGCATAAAAATGGAGGATTGCGCTAAGGCGCGGGATTTTACGGAGTGTCCGGGGGCCATGCAATGGCGGGGGATGAAAAAAAATGAAAAGGCGGCAATGCGCCGCCTTTTTAGCCAGTCAGCAGCGATTATTTGTACAAATCGGCGCTGATGGTGATGTTGCCGCCGCGTTCCTGCCACTGGCGGGTAATGTGATAGTACTTCGCCCCTTTCTTCGCCGCGCGTTTTGCCGTCTGATAGGAGATCTCGGTCATGTTGCCGTAGTTGCCGGTGAACTTGATGTTATCGAACGGCACCATTTGCGCCGCAGTCACTTTGTTCACTTCTTCAACTTTGGTGCCGTCCGGCAGCGTGACAGTGTAACGTCCGCCTTTTGACGACTGGGTCTCGAAGAAACGACCTACGCCGGTGCCGGAGCCAACCGCCGCGGTGGTGGCGACGCCCGGGATTTCGACGTTTTTCGCCGCTTCGCCGCCTTTGGCCAGCGCCGCGCGGCCGGCTTCAGAATCAGCCGGGATAGCGTCCGGGCTCTGCAGAACGCGTTTCTCCGCATCTTTTTTGTAGATATAGGCGGTAATGCGCTGGTTGCCGCCCTGGTTGGCGTCGACCTGGCGGACGATGAAGAACGCATAGGCGCCTTTCGCTTTCGCCGCTTTGGTGATGGCGTCGTTCACTTCCGGCTGGCTGCGATAGAAGCCCTGGACGGTGACGGTGTCGTAAGGCATCAGCTCAACGGCCTGATCTTTCGGCAGCTCCATCACGCCATTGATGATGCGATTTTTCGGCGCATCCGCTTTCGGCGCGTCGTCTTTATAGAGGTCAGCCGTGACGCGCCAGTTGCCGCCATTGCCGTAATCCGACGTGTCGACAACATAGAATGAGGCCGCGCCGTCTTTGTCAGCTTTGCGCGATACCGCTTGCACTGCGTCGCCAATGGCATTAAAGCGGCCGGTGACGACAACGCGATCGTAGGGCTTCAGCGCAGCCGCCTGCTCCGGGGTCAACTCGGTCGCTGCGTGGGCAGACAACGTGGCGGTTGTCAGGAGAGCAGACGCCAGGAGGGTGTTTTTAAGCTTCATAAAAATAATCCTTTGCCTTGCGCAAACCATATACTGGTGTTGTTGTTGACTGAAAACGTTTGATTATTGCATTTAATCGCCGTGACTGTCTGCGTCATTTTTTGCGTGCCGCCCGAATCGTATACTACGGAAAGATAACATTTTTCGATATGTTGAAAAAACAGCCGCTTGACCAGCAAAAACGATAATCGATACCACTTTTATTAGTTAATGTAATGTTAATACAATGATCTCAATGGCGATAAATGGCGTTTTATACCACTGGATAAGCGGATTATCAGGCCTGAGAGGCAAATTCAGGTAAATATTGCTGCCCGGAACCATCTGTGCTGACAATAAGCAATAAAATCAAAATTTCTGTTTTATCGCTGTAGATCACAATCGCTATTTTCAGTAGGTTATAAAAAGTTTGTTACTGTTTCATTTTGCAGACAGCGAAAGATGGCGAGGATGATTTTGCCGTCCTGTCGCTGTTGGTCAGAAAAGTAAACCATCATCAAAAACCGATGGAAGGGAAAACTATGCGTATTGGTGTACCACAAGAAAGGCTAGCCCAGGAGACCCGGGCCGCCGCCACGCCGAAGACCGTTGAGCAGTTGCTCAAACTCGGCTTTAGCGTCGCGGTAGAAAGCGGCGCCGGGAAGCTGGCCAGCTTTGACGATGAGGCCTTTGCCCAGGCAGGGGCTGAAATCGTGACCGGCGACGAGGTGTGGCAGTCTGATGTCATCCTCAAGGTCAATGCCCCGAATGACGATGAAATTGCCCTGTTAAACCCAGGAACCACGCTGATTAGCTTTATCTGGCCGGCGCAAAACCCGCAGCTGATGGAAAAACTGGCGGCCCGTAATATCAACGTGATGGCGATGGATTCGGTGCCGCGTATCTCACGCGCCCAGTCGCTGGATGCGCTCAGCTCAATGGCCAATATCGCCGGGTACCGCGCTATCGTTGAAGCGGCCCATGAATTCGGTCGTTTCTTTACCGGGCAGATCACGGCGGCAGGCAAAGTTCCGCCCGCCAAGGTGATGGTTATCGGCGCCGGGGTAGCTGGACTGGCGGCGATTGGCGCCGCCAACAGCCTGGGCGCGATTGTCCGCGCCTTCGATACCCGCCCGGAAGTGAAGGAGCAGGTGCAGAGTATGGGCGCCGAGTTCCTCGAGCTGGATTTTAAAGAGGAAGCGGGCAGCGGCGACGGCTATGCCAAGGTGATGTCCGAAGCCTTTATCAAAGCCGAAATGGCGCTGTTCGCCGCCCAGGCGAAAGAGGTCGATATTATCGTCACCACGGCGTTAATACCGGGCAAACCGGCGCCGAAGCTGATCACCCGGGAAATGGTTGACTCAATGAAGTCGGGCAGCGTGGTGGTCGATCTCGCCTCGCAAAACGGCGGCAACTGCGAGTACACCGTGCCGGGCGAAGTGGTGACCACCGCCAACGGCGTGAAAATTATCGGTTATACCGACCTCCCAGGCCGTCTGCCGACCCAGTCCTCCCAGCTCTACGGCACTAACCTGGTGAACCTGCTGAAGCTGCTGTGCAAAGAGAAAGACGGCAATATCGTTATCGATTTCGATGACGTGGTGGTGCGCGGCGTGACCGTGGTGCGCGAAGGCGAAATCACCTGGCCGGCGCCGCCGATTCAGGTCTCCGCTCAGCCGCAGGCCGCGGCGAAAAAAGTGGAAGCGCCGAAAGAAGAGGTCAAACCGGCGTCGCCGTGGCGCAAATATGCGCTGATCGCGCTGGCGATTATCCTCTTCGGCTGGCTGGCCAACGTGGCGCCTAAAGAGTTCCTCGGCCATTTCACCGTCTTCGCGCTGGCCTGCGTGGTGGGTTACTACGTGGTATGGAATGTCTCCCATGCCCTGCATACGCCGCTGATGTCGGTGACGAACGCCATTTCGGGCATTATCGTGGTTGGCGCATTGTTGCAGATAGGCCACGGCGGCTGGGTCAGCTTCCTGAGCTTTATCGCGGTACTGATCGCCAGCATTAATATTTTCGGTGGTTTTACCGTGACTCAGCGCATGCTGAAAATGTTTCGCAAAGGATAAGGGGTAGCACATGTCTGGTGGATTAGTTACAGCTGCATACATTGTTGCTGCAATCCTGTTTATTTTCAGCCTGGCGGGTCTGTCGAAACACGAAACCTCGCAGCAGGGCAACTATTTCGGCATCGCCGGGATGGCCATCGCTCTGATCGCCACCATTCTGGGGCCGGACGCCGGCAACGTCGGCTGGATTATCCTCGCGATGGTGATCGGCGGGGCCATCGGTATTCGTTTGGCGAAGAAGGTCGAAATGACCGAGATGCCGGAGCTGGTGGCCATCCTGCACAGCTTCGTGGGCCTGGCGGCGGTGCTGGTAGGGTTTAACAGCTACCTGCAGCATGAAACCGGTATGGAGCAGATTCTGGTCAATATCCATTTGACCGAAGTGTTCCTCGGCATCTTCATCGGCGCGGTGACCTTCACCGGTTCGGTGGTGGCGTTTGGTAAACTGCGCGGCAAGATCTCCTCCAAACCGCTGATGCTGCCTAATCGCCATAAGCTGAACCTGGCGGCGCTGGTGGTCTCCTTCGTACTGATGGTGATTTTCGTGCGCTCCGACAGCACCGGCACCCAGGTCCTGTGCCTGCTGGTGATGACCGCGATCGCGCTGGCCTTCGGCTGGCACCTGGTGGCCTCTATCGGCGGCGCGGACATGCCGGTGGTGGTCTCTATGCTCAACTCCTACTCGGGCTGGGCGGCGGCGGCGGCGGGCTTTATGCTGAGCAATGACCTGCTGATCGTCACCGGCGCGCTGGTGGGCTCTTCCGGCGCCATCCTCTCTTACATTATGTGTAAGGCGATGAATCGCTCCTTTATCAGCGTGATCGCCGGCGGCTTCGGCACCGATGGTTCCTCCAGCGGCGGCGATGAAGAAGTGGGCGAGCACCGCGAAATTAGCGCCGAAGAGACGGCGGAGATGCTGAAAAATTCGCACTCGGTCATCATCACCCCGGGCTATGGTATGGCGGTGGCCCAGGCGCAGTATCCGGTGGCCGAGATCACCGAGAAGCTGCGGGCGCGCGGCATTAAGGTGCGCTTTGGCATTCACCCGGTCGCCGGCCGTCTGCCGGGGCATATGAACGTCCTGCTGGCGGAGGCCAAGGTGCCTTACGACATCGTGCTGGAGATGGATGAGATCAACGATGATTTCAGCGACACCGACACCGTGCTGGTCATTGGCGCTAACGATACCGTCAACCCGGCGGCGCAGGACGATCCGAAGAGCCCGATTGCTGGTATGCCGGTGCTTGAGGTGTGGAAAGCGCAGAACGTGGTGGTCTTTAAGCGTTCGATGAACACCGGTTACGCCGGCGTACAGAACCCGCTGTTCTTTAAAGAGAACACCCATATGCTGTTTGGCGATGCCAAAGCCAGCGTCGATGCGATCCTGAAAGCGCTGTAATGTAACATTATTGTTTTACAACGTTTGTTTATAAGCCGTCTCCTGTGAGACGGCTTTTTTATATGCAGAAGGATGCCAGGAATTGTTCATAAAATAAGCGGCGAAAGGTGATATAATGTTCCGGTTCTTACATCAGACAGAGGATATTATGGATACCGAGTTAACCCCAACGCAGATGGCCATCGAATTCTTACGCCGCGACACTACCGTCATGACCCCAGCGCAGTATCTGAAAAAACTTAAACTGCTGGAGCTGGAGTTTGCTGACCTGATGGCGCTCTCCTCGCTGGAGCTGAAAGAGGAGATCGATCTGGCCTGGCGTCTGGGTATCCACTGAGTCGTTCATGATCGCCATGCAATGACGGGGCCGCAAGCGGCCCTTTTTTGTGCCTGAGGGAAAGCGGGCAAAAAAATCCCCCGCGAGGCGGGGGAAGGTGAACGTTCCGGGAGGGAAGGTTAATCGTCGTCGTCGTCGTCCAGTTCCACCGGCGTCTGATAGGCCTCAGGTTTAAGCACCAGCAGATCGCAGCGCAGGTGGTCGACGACCTGCTCCGCGGTATTACCAAGGAACGCCGCAGAAAGGCCGGTGCGTCCGACCGTACCCAGCACCACGATCCCCGCCTGCAGATGCTCGGCGAGATCCGGGATCACCTCCTCAGGCAACCCTTTTTCCACGTGGGTGAATTTCTCGTCAATGCCAAACTTCTGCCGCAGCGCTTTCATCGCCAGCAGATGCTGACCGCGAATGGCGTCGTTGTAGACGCTGGGATCGAAATCCGGCAGCTCAATCGCGATATTGATCGGGGTGACCGGATAGGCGCCGATAAGGTGTACTTCTGTGTGGTTGACTTCTTCCGCCAGCGACAGCGTCTCGCGAACCAGCTTCTCGTTGAGGGTGTTGTGATAATTCTCTTCACTGGCCAGATTGACGGCGACCAGCGCTTTACCGCCTTCCGGCCACGGCTGATCTTTCACCATCCAGACCGGGCAGGGGCACTTACGCAGCAGATGCCAGTCGGTCGGGGTGAAGATCACCGCTTCCAGCTTGTCGTGCTGGTGGGCCATCTTCAGCAGCAGGTCGTGTTTCTCACTGATCACTTCCTGAATAATGGCTTCGAAGGGGCGGTTGTGCCACACCACTTTCACGTCAATCGGCACACCGGATTCAAGATAGAATTTCGCCTGCTCGCGGATCCAGGCCGTTCGTTGGGCAATGACGCCCTGACGCATCGCCGTCCGTTCGTCCGGCGACAGCAGGGTGGTCATTTCATAAGAAAAATCATAGATCGGCAAAAAGGCTTTGATGCGTCCACCAATCCGTTGGTGCAGGTACACCGCTCGCCTTAGCGCCGGCTGGTCGTCCTGGTTAGGATCGATTACTACCAGCATGCTCTGATACTTCGCCATACAGGGTCTCCTTACAACTGCAGCTACCGTCAGTTATTAAAAAGATAACCTATATGGATGAATTGAAACAGGGGAGGAGCCTGGTCAGATCAACAAATCTGAAAAAAATGCCGATCCTGACCAGGTGTTGCGCGGAGATTAAGCGACGTTGCGCGCCTGACCGGCCAGCTGGGCCAGCAGGTCGCCGTTTTCAATGGTGATGTATTTGCCTTTCACCGCCAGCATGCCGCTCTTCTGGAAACGCCCCAGCAGACGGCTGATGGTTTCGACGGTGAGGCCGAGATAGTTGCCAATGTCGCCGCGGGTCATGGTCAGTCGGAACTCGCGGGGAGAGAAACCGCGCTGCGCGAAACGGCGGGACAGGTTATAGATAAACGCGGCCAGGCGCTCTTCGGCGTTCTTTTTTGAAAGCAGCAGGATCATATCCTGGTCGCCTTTGATCTCACCACTCATCAGGCGCATCATCTGCTGACGCAGATTCGGCATTTTTCCGGAAAGATCGTCGAGGGTTTCAAAGGGGATCTCGCACACCATCGAGGTTTCCAGCGCCTGGGCGAAGCTCGGGTGCAGGCCGGTGCCGATGGCGTCGAAGCCCACCAGATCGCCCGCCAGATGGAAGCCGGTAATCTGCTCATCGCCTTGCTCGGTGATGGTGTAGCTTTTGATGGTCCCGGAGCGAATGGCGTACAACGATTTCAGCTCATCACCGGCTTTGAACAAGGTTTGACCTTTCTGGATGGGCTTTTTCCGCTCGATAATATTATCCAGCTGATCAAGCTCATGCTCGTTCAGAGTAAAGGGGATGCAGAGCTGGCTGATACTGCAATCCTGACAATGGATAGCACAACCGCCAGACTGAATGCGTCGAATAATTCGCTTCTCAGGGATCATATGTCTGCTCAGGCCTTAATTGATATTGGTCAATTTTAACATCTTTTTGATGAGCAGGTAAGTCTTCAGGCTCTGAAACACGTAATATCAGCAGGGTAAATCAACACAGGCTGATATCTGCTTGATTAAAAATAGATTATTCAGCCACATTGGATTGTAAAATTACCTGAAAATTCCGAAAACGCATTTTCAGTCAAAGCAACAGATAGCCCTCGTGGCGCAGAAGCCACTCTTTACGCTGCACGCCGCCGGCATAGCCGGTCATCGTGCCGTTACGCCCGATGACCCGATGGCAGGGCACCACAATACTCACCGGGTTGGCGCCATTGGCGGCCCCCACGGCGCGCGCCGCGCCGGGACGACCGAGCGCCTCGGCCAGCTGACCGTAGTGCATCACCTGGCCGCAGGGGATCTCGCGTAACGCCCGCCAGACCTGGCGCTGGAAAGGGGTGCCGGCGGTGGCGGTAGGCAGGGTCTCGATAACGGCCAGGTCGCCGGCAAAATAGTCGTTCAGCTTACTGCTGAGACCGCCTGGATTGCGGCAGTCGACGCGCTGATAGCCTTCCCGGCGATAGTGTACATCGAGCAGGGTCTCCATCCGATCGCGGTGCTCGTCCCACTCGACGGCGCGCAAATTAAACTGTTCGTCGCAGAGCACCCACAGCGCCCCCAGCGGGGTATCCATTTTATCCTGCAGCAAGGTCAACATCGTTTCGGTCATCCACCATCGTACACGAGGGCCACACGATACCACGCGCCGGCGGCGGTCAACTATACTCCCAAAAGATAAACCCGACGACCGGCATCCAGCGGCCGTTACGTTGATTTATTTTTGGATCGATCCTGGCGGGTTATCGGGCATGGTTTTTGCTACTTTTAAGCTGACGACGCCGGTCCTCCGCGCAGCTTTGCGCGCCCGGGAAGGTGCCGCCGCGTCGGCGCGGCGCGGTTAATAACTCAGAGGTGGGGCTATGCAATATATACTGACTGGCGTAATCGTATTGATCTTCAGCGGCCTGGTTATCCATGGCCTCACGCTGTTGCTCGAACGCGGGTATCGCGCGCTTTTCGGCATCTTCGCCGGAACCGCGGATCTCCCCCGCAAGGTCAAAGTGAAGGTGCCGCGTTAAGCGTAAGCCGCCGTCCCTGGCGCTTCAACGGCTTAAGGAAGCCGCGGATAGATGCCAGGGCCGATGGGCAGTCCTGCCAGATACCATCCCACCAGCAACAGCAGCCAGACGGCGAGGAAAATCAGCGGGTAAGGGAGCACCAGCGAATAGTATGTCCCGAGGCGGGCGTCCGGTCGGTAGCGCTGTAAAAAACCGAGAAACAGCGGCACAAACGGTGAAACCGGCGCCAGCGGCAGCACCGATGAATCGGCGATGCGAAACAGGATCTGCGCAAACGCCGGGTGGAAGCCCAGCAGCATAAACATCGGCACGAAGATCGGCGCCAGAATCGACCAGATGGCCGAGCCGCTGGCGATAAACATACACAGAAAAGCCGACAGCAGCGCCAGACCGACAAACGCCGGGACACCGTTCATGCCGGCGCTCTCCAGCAGGTCCGTCAGGCCAACGGCCATAAACCTACCCATATTGCTCCAGTTGAACATCGCCACGAACTGCGCCAGCGGGAAGACCATCACGATAAAACCGGCCATCTCTTTCATCGGCTCAATCATCAGCTGCGGCAGATCGGCCTGGCGGCGAATTTTGCCGGTGGCGATGCCGTAAGCCAGCGACACGACAAAGAAGAAAAAGATGATCAGCGGCACGATGCCTTTGATAAACGGCGAGGGCATGACCGTGTGCTGAACCGGATCGCGAAGAATGCCGTTTTCGGGAACCACCATCAGGGCGATGACCGCCACGAACGCCAGCGTCGCCACGCCGGCGATGCGCAGGCCGAAACGCTCCTCGGCGGTCAGGGTCTGCAGCTTGTCATCACGACTGCCTTGCCATTGGCCCAGCCGCGGCTCCACCAGCTTGTCAGTGATCAAACCGCCGACGAGGGTCAGGAGGATCACTGAGGTCGCCATAAAGTACCAGTTGTCGATCACGCTGACGTGCAGAGAGGCATCGATGGATTTGGCCGCCTCGGTGCTGATCCCGGAGAGCAGCACGTCGGTGGTGACGATCAGTAAATTGGCGGTAAAGCCGCAGCCCACGCCGGCAATGGCCGCCAGCAGGCCGGCGACCGGATGCCGACCGACGGCGAGAAACATCAGCGCCCCCAGCGGCGGCATGATCACCAGCGCGGCGTCGGAAGAGATATGGCTGAAAAAGGCGATAAACAGCACCATATAGCTGGCATAACGGGCGCTAACGTGGGAGGCCATCTTCACCATCAGCGCGGGCAACAGGCCTACCCGCTCGGCAAAGCCGGCGCCCAGCACCAGGGCGAGGATCGCCCCCAGCGGCGCGAATCCGCTGAAGTTTTTAATCACGTTCGGTAGAAACCAGTGCAACCCTTCCACGCTGAGCAGGTTTTTGACCACCACCCGCGACCCGTCCGCAGGGTTTTGGACCCCGACGTTGAAGGCGGAGAGTATCGCCGTGGCGGCGATCAGCGCCACGATAAGATAGATAAACAGCAAAAACGGGTGCGGGACCTTATTACCGATCTTCTCTACCCAGCCATAGCGCTTTCCGGCGGGGGAAGGCGACGGTATGGATGACATACTCATGGGCGTTCCTCTGTTGTCGTTGTTGTGTTAGGCAGGCCTGCTCCCGTACTGCCGGCGGTTATTATGGTCGGTGCGTGCCGCGATGCCGGTCAGCGTCTGTCAGGAGCGGTCTGGTCTGTATGGTTAGCGTAAAACCGACGGTCTCACCTCCGCCGGGATCGGGCAGCGGTAGGGATGTTCGGCCAGCGCTTGCCTGAGCTCTCGCTGGCTGGCCTCCAGCAGCGCGCGGTCGCTGAATAAGCGGATCGCCGTCGCCGCGAGGACTTTCCCCGCCAGCAGCATCCCTTTATGGGCGATGGCGGTGCGTCCCTGGCTCACCAGCTGCCAGCTGTGCAGCGGGGTACCCACCGTGAAGCAGGGGCTGAAGCACTGGGCCACCGGCGCTTTCCAGCTGACATCGCCGACGTCGGTGGAGCCGGCGAGGAGCGTATCCGTGGCCGCCCACGGCGCCACCTCATCAATCAACAGCGTGTCGCGGTGGCGACGAGCGAAGGTTTTCCCCGCCTCGCCGCCGGTGCCGACGATATTGTTCAGGCTGTTGTTGATATCGTTGTCGCTGAGCGTGGCGCGGATCGCCGCGGCAAAGGCGCGCTCGTCGTCGCTCCATGCCGGCGTGCCGTAATGGCATACCGCCTGGTACATCGCCGCTTCGAGCGTGCGGTTGGGCAGATAGCCCGAGCAGGCTTTTTCAAAGCGGCAGCTGACGTGGGTCTCGGTCATCAGCGCGGCCCCCTGGGCAATCTTCTCAATGCGGGCAAAAATCTGTTCCACGTCGGCCATCTCCGGCGCGCGGATCAGATACAGCACTTCCGCCTGGGCCTGGACGACGTTGGGCGAGACGCCGCCGGTATCGGTAATGGCGTAATGAACCCGCGCCTTCTCGATAATATGTTCATTCAGGAAGTTGCTGCCGGTGGTCATCAGGGTGACCGCGTCCAGGGCGCTTCGCCCCAGGTGCGGCGAATTGGCGGCGTGGGCGGCGGTGCCGGTAAAGCGCCACGCCGCCTGAATGTTGGCGAGGGTGCGGTTGCTGAACATCCCGGCCCAGGCCTCCGGATGCCAGGTGAGGGCCGCATCGACGTCATCAAACAGCCCTTCGCGCACCATAAAGGTTTTGCCCGAGCCGCCTTCTTCTCCCGGGCAACCGTAGAAGCGCAGGGTGCCTGCGCCGCCGTGCTGCTGCAGCCATTTTTTAGCGGCCACCGCCGCGGCGAAAGCCGCCGTCCCGAGCAGATTGTGCCCGCAGCCGTGACCGTTGCCCCCCGGCGTCGACGATGTCGGCTCCGCGCAGTGGGCCTGCTGGCTAAGACCCGCCAGGGCGTCAAACTCGCCCAGCAGGGCAATAACCGGTTGGCCCTCGCCGACGCTGGCGATAAAAGCATTGGGGATCCCGCCGGCATCCCGGGTAAGCTGAAAACCTTCCGCTTCCAGGGCGTCCGCCAGCCGGCGGGCGGACCAGAACTCCTCAAAGCGCGTCTCCGGGTGATCCCAGATATCATCGGCGATAGCGCAATACGTCTCGCGGCTTGCCTCAATCACCTCGTCCACAAACTGAAAGATGGGTTCCATCACACCCCCCGCTGCCAGGGAAAGTTAAGCGCGACGCGCGCCAGGGTGTCGACCGCGACCGTCATTACGCTCTCGTCGAAGTCAAACTTCTCGTTGTGGTGACCGGCGCTCAGTTCGGTGCCGAATATCATGTACGAGGCGAGGCCGCCGCGCGCCTGGACCCGGGCCATCATCAGGGTGGCGTCTTCCGATCCCGCCGGGGCGGCGATGCGATCCACCGCCTGCTGCACGCCGGGCACAAGGGCGGCCTGTTCGCGCAGGTACGCCACCCACGCCGGCGACGGGGCGCTGGCGGTGGCCGCGCCCATCATGCGTAACTCGTACCCGGCTTGATGCATCGCCGCGGCCCCGGCGATGACGTGCTGCGCCCGGTAAAAAACATACTGATTGATGGCTTCGCTTTCGCCGCGGGTTTCCACTTTTAACAGGGCCGAAGAGGGCACCACGTTGCGTCCGGTGCCAGCCTGCATCACCCCAACGTTGACCCGCGACGCGCCGGCGCTGTGCGGTGGGATGGCGTGCAGAGCAAGGGCGGCCTGGGCGGCGGCGAGCAGCGCGTTGCGCCCATCTTCAGGCTTACCGCCGGCATGGGCGGCCACGCCGCTAAACTGCACATCGAATTTGGTGGTGGCCATAAAGTTGTCCCCCCCGCACACCACGGTGCCGACCGGAACGCCGGTGCCGATATGGATGGCGGTGAAATAGTCCACCTCGTCCACCACGCCGGCGGCCACCATCGCGCGGGCGCCGCGGGTACCCTCTTCAGCAGGCTGGAAAATCAGTTTAATGACCCCGTTAAGCTGGGCGGCATACTGCTTCAGCACATGCGCCAGACCCAGCCCGATGGCGGTATGTCCATCGTGGCCGCAGGCGTGCATCATGCCGGCGTTGCAGGAGGCGAAATGGTCGCGATGGGGGCGGTGGCTGTCATCGTGCTGCTCATTGAGGTCGAGGGCGTCCATGTCGACGCGAAAGGCCAGGGTTGGGCCGGGACGTCCGGTGTCGAGCGTCGCCACCACGCCGGCGAACCCGCCTTCAAACGCCGGCAACCAGCGTTCCGGCGCCCCTTGCTCGCGGGCGCGCTCGAAAGCCTGGGTCAGGGTCTCCTCATCCGGCAGCCCCATCCGGCTGTCGGCATCGATGACGTCACGCCCCAGCGCCAGCTGGTAGCCGAGTCCGTCGAGGATCTCCGCCACCTTGCTGGCGGTGCGAAACTCCAGCCAGCCGGATTCAGCGTGCAGGTGAAAATCGCGGCGCCATTGGGTCATGGCTGGCGCCAGCTGGCGCAGGTATTCATCAAGTTGCGGCATAGCTTATCCTGTCATAAGTAAAAAATGTGACGGCGTTCACGATGTGATAGCTTTTGTTTATCACTGACGCGCTACAGGCCTTAACGCTCTTAACCTGCCACAGCCTGATGGATTACAGTAGATGTCATTTTCTTCCGTCTGATAAACAACGGTTATCACCAAAAGCATGGCATTTCAGATTAAATTTCATCAAATTCGCGCCTTCGTCGAGGTGGCCCGGGAAGGGAGTATTCGCGGCGCCAGCCGCTCGCTGGCGGTCTCGCAGCCGGCCCTGACCAAAGCGATTAAAGAGCTGGAGGAGGGGCTTTCCGCTCAGCTGTTCGTCCGCCGCCGCCAGGGGGTGGCGCTGACTGACGATGGCGAAAGTTTTTATCAACATGCGAGCCTGATCCTCGAGGAGCTGCGGGCGGCGCAGGATGAACTGCTGCAGCGCCAGGGAGAGCAGGCCGGGCAGATCAATATTGGCCTTGGCGCCAGCGTCGCCCGGTCACTGATGCCGTCGGTGATCTGCCGCTTTCATCAGCAGCATCCGCAGGTGAAGGTGCGGATCATGGAGGGCCAGCTGCTGGCGATGATCAATGAGCTGCGCCAGGGGGAGCTGGATTTCACCATCAACACCTACTATCCCGGGCCGTACGACCATGAGTTCAGCTTTGAAAAACTGTTTGAGAAACCGTTCGCGGTCTTCGCCCGCGCGGGGCATCCGGCGGCGCAGGCCACCTCGCTGGTGGAGCTGATGGATCACCACTGGACCATGCCGACGCCGCGTGGCAGCTACTTTAAACAGCTGCAGGACCGGTTTAATCAGGCCGGGCTGGCGCCAAAGGTGGATATTGTGTGCGAGACCTTTTCGTCGTGCATCAGCCTGGTGGTGAAAAGCGATTTTCTCAGTATCCTGCCGGTGGAGCTCGGCAACGATCCGATGATGGCGGACAAGCTGATGATGATCCCCGTCCGCGAAGCGTTGCCGACGGCGGCCTATTTTCTGATCCAGCGGCGCGACACCCGGCAGACGCCGCTAACGGCGTCATTAATCACCCTGTTTCGCCGCCAGAGTCGACAATTGTTTCCTTAACCGCCCGTCGCGCTCACTTTGCCAGCAGACGGGGCTAAACGCGTTGAGGGGGGAGCGCGAGGCGGCTATAGTAGCTGGCGACAGCCGCTGGAGGAGAGCCCATGAACCTTGATGACAAATCCCTGTTTCTTGACGCCATGGAAGATGTCCAGCCTCTGAAACGTAACAATGACGTGCACTGGCATCCCGGGCGCAACAGTCGCGCCCCGCAGCGCGTCGACACCCTGCAACTGGATAATTTTCTCACTACCGGCTATCTCGATATCGTACCGCTCGCCACGCCGCTGGCGTTTAAGCGCGAAGGGCTGCAGAGCGGTGTGCTGGATAAGCTACGGCGGGGGAAATACAGCCAGCAGGCGAGCCTCTCCCTGCTGCGCCAGCCGGTGGAACAGTGCCGGCAGATGCTCTTCGCCTTTATGGTGCAGGCGCAGAAAGAGGGGTTACGCAATGTGCTGATCGTTCACGGCAAAGGCCGCGACGACCAGTCCCATGCCAATATCATCCGCAGCTATCTGGCGCGCTGGCTGGAAGAGCTGCCGGAGGTGCAGGCCTTCTGCGCCGCGCTACCACATCATGGCGGTAGCGGCGCCTGCTATGTCGCGCTGCGTAAATCGGCCGAAGCGAAGCAGGAGACCTGGGAGCGGCACGCCAAGCGCAGCCGTTAGCGCAGCAGCAGCGTCAGCTCGCGAGCGGCTTTTTGCAGCTCCGGCAGCACGCGGTCGATCATCTCGCGGGCCGACATCTGGCCCGCATGCACCCCGACGTTCAGCGCCGCCTGCGCCTGCCCCTGGGCGTTAAACAGCGGTACCGCGAGGGAGCGCAGGCCCATCTCCAGCTCCTGATCGTTGAGGGCATACCCCTGCTGATGCACCCGTTTCAGCTCGGCGCGCAGCTTCGCCACCGAATCCACCGTCTGCGGGGTATAGCGGATCATGGTTACCCGGGCCAGCATGTCGTTGAGCTTCTCCTCCGGCTGATGGCTGAGCAGCACCCGACCCATCGAGGTCGCCCACGCCGGAAGGCGGCTGCCGATATCGAGGTCGATGGTCATGATCCGCGAGCTGGAAGCGCGGGCGATATACAGGATATCGTCCCCGTCGAGGGTGGCGATGGAGCAGGATTCATTGAGCATTTCGCTCAGATGCCGCAGCACCGGCTGCGCCGAACGCGCCAGCGGCGTCGAGGCCAGCCAGGCGTGCCCCAGGGCCAGGATCCGCGGCCGCAGCTGAAAATGCTTACCGTCTTCGGCATAAACGAACCCCAGCTTGCTCAGGGTATACAGGCAGCGGCGCACCGCTGCGCGCGGAATGCCGGTCTTCTGACTGATCTGTGAGATAGACAGCAGGGGCCGCTGCGGCGTGAATGCCTGAATCACCTCCAGGCCGCGCGCCAGCGAGGCCATGAAGTTAGGATCGCCCTTAAACGGATCGCCGTCGCCGGTCAGTAAATCGTCTGGATGCTTGTCCATTTCTGTTCCCCATATTTGCCATCGATCACATTCTTTCGCTAAAGATAACCGATGTTCGATTATCGCACCATATTTCGATTATCGCCCTTGACCGACATCGTTAAGCGGGTCACATTTTGTGCGAACAACGATTAAAAGTGCGATTACCGCACATCAATGGAGCGACCTGATGATTGATAAAAGCGTATCGACGCTGAGCGAGGCCATCGCCGGGATCCACGACGGGGCGACTATTATGATCGGCGGCTTTGGTCCCGCCGGCCAGCCGACCTTTCTGATTGACGCCCTGATTGACCAGGGCGCCCGCGACCTGACCATCATTAACAACAACGCCGGCAACGGCGAAGTGGGGCTCGCGGCGCTGCTTAAGGCTGGCCGGGTGCGCAAAATGATCTGCTCCTTCCCGCGCCAGGTCGATTCCCAGATTTTCGATGACCTCTATCGCCGCGGCAAAGTGGAGCTGGAGCTGGTGCCGCAGGGCAACCTCGCGGCGCGGATCCAGGCCGCCGGCGCCGGGCTGGGGGCGGTGTTTACCCCCACCGGCTACGGCACGCCGCTGGCGGAAGGCAAGGAGACACGGGAAATCGACGGCCGCCACTATGTGCTGGAGTATCCGATCAAAGCCGATTTCGCGCTGATTAAAGCCCACCAGGGCGACCGCTGGGGCAACCTGGTGTATCGCAAGGCAGCGCGCAACTTTGGCCCGATTATGGCGACGGCGGCGAAAACCACCATCGTTGAAGTCTCGCAGCTGGTGTCGCTGGGCGACCTCGACCCGGAACACATCATCACCCCCGGCATTTTCGTCCAGCGCGTGTTCTCGCTGGAAAACCTGACTGCCGCACAGCGCGCCTGAGGAACCCGAGATGCAAAAACTGACCCGTGACGAAATGGCCCAGCGCGTGGCCCGCGATATCCCCGAAGGCGCTTACGTTAACCTCGGCATTGGCCTGCCGACCCGGATTGCCAACTACCTGCCTGCCGACAAAGAGGTGTTCCTGCACAGCGAGAACGGCCTGCTGGGCATGGGGCCGAAGCCGCAGCCCGGAGAAGAAGATCCCGAGCTGATCAATGCCGGTAAAGAGTACGTCACCCTCCTGCAGGGCGGCTGCTATTTCCACCATGGCGACTCCTTCGCCATGATGCGCGGCGGCCATCTCGATATCTGCGTGCTGGGGGCCTATCAGGTCTCCGCCAGCGGCGATCTCGCCAACTGGAGCACCGGCGCGCCGGACGCCATCCCGGCGGTCGGCGGGGCGATGGATCTGGCCATCGGCGCTCGCCAGGTGTTTGTGATGATGGACCATCTGACCCGCGACGGCGAGTGCAAGCTGGTGGAACAGTGCAGCTACCCGCTGACCGGCGTCGGCTGCGTGAGCCGGATCTATACCGACCTGGCGGTGATCGACATTACCGACCGCGGCCCGGTGGTGCGGGAAATCTTTAACGGTCTCTCTTTTGAAGAGCTGCAGCGCATCACTCCGGTGACGCTGACCTTTGAACAACTGGCGGAAAGCGCGTAAGGAACCTATGATGAATCAGGCATTTATCTGTGATGCGGTGCGTACACCCTTTGGCCGTTTTGGTGGTACCCTGGCGACGATGCGCGCTGACGATCTGGCGGCGCTGCCGCTGAAAGCGCTGCTGGAGCGTAACCCGGGACTGGATCCTTCGCGCATTGACGATGTGATCTTTGGCTGCGCCAACCAGGCCGGGGAAGACAACCGCAACGTGGCGCGGATGGCGCTGCTGCTGGCCGGGCTGCCGGAGAGCGTGCCCGGCAGCACCATCAACCGCCTGTGCGGCTCCAGCCTCGATGCGATCGGCGTCGCGGCGCGGGCGATTAAAAGCGGGGAGACGCAGCTGATGATCGCCGGCGGCGTGGAGAGTATGTCCCGGGCGCCGTTTGTGATGGGTAAAGCGGAGAGCGCCTTTAGCCGCAGCATGCAGATGGAGGATACCACCATCGGCTGGCGCTTTATTAACCCGCAGATGAAAGCCCTGTACGGCGTGCATTCCATGCCGGAGACGGCGGAAAATGTCGCCGATGAGTTTGCCATTTCCCGCGCCGATCAGGATGCGTTCGCCTTACGCAGTCAACTGCGCACCGCCGCGGCCCAGGAGGCTGGGCATTTTGCCGATGAGCTGATCGCCGTCCAGGTGCCGCAGCGTAAAGGAGAGCCGCTGCGGTTTAGTCGCGATGAACACCCGCGCAGCACCTCGCTGGAGGCGCTGGCGAAACTGCGCGGCGTGGTGCGCGCCGACGGCAGTGTCACCGCCGGCAACGCCTCAGGCGTTAACGATGGCGCCTGCGCGCTGCTGCTGGCCAGCGAAACCGCGCTGGCGGCCAACGATCTTCAGCCGCTGGCCCGGGTGGTCGGCGTGGCGACGGCCGGGGTGGCGCCGCGCATTATGGGCTTTGGCCCGGCGCCGGCGGTGCGGAAGGTGCTGGCGCAGACCGGTCTGACGTTAGCCCAGATGGATGTGATCGAGCTGAATGAAGCCTTCGCCGCCCAGGCGCTGGCGGTGACCCGCGATTTGGGCTTACCGGACGATGCCGCCCATGTGAACCCCAACGGCGGGGCGATCGCCCTGGGGCATCCGCTCGGCGCCTCCGGCGGCCGCCTGGCGATGACCGCGGCTTACCAGCTGAAACGGACCGGCGGCCGCTACGCGCTGTGCACCATGTGCATCGGCGTCGGGCAGGGGATCGCCCTGATTATTGAACGTGTTTAAGGAGCCAGAATGAGTTTGTTGACCCCGATGCTGCGCAGCAGTCCGCTCACCGACTGGTTCAGCGACGCGCAGCGGGTGCAGGGCATGCTGGATTTTGAAGCGGCGCTGGCCCAGGCGCAGGCCGCCTGCGGGATGGTGCCGACAGCGGTGGTCGGGCCGATTGTCGCGGCCTGCCGCCACGAGGCGATCGATTTTACCGCCCTGGGCGAGGCGGCTGTGGGGGCGGGTAATCTGGCGATCCCGCTGGTGAAACAGCTGACGGCCCAGGTAAAAGCGCGGGATCCAAACGCCGCGCGCTACGTTCACTGGGGCGCCACCAGTCAGGATGCTATCGACACCGGGCTGGTGCTCCAGCTGCGCGGGGCGCTGGATGCCGCCGAGCAACTGCTTGAGCGACTGTTGGCGGCCCTCGCCGGGCAGGCCGACCGTCATTGCCACAGCGTGATGCCGGGCCGGACCTGGATGCAGCATGCGCTGCCGGTGACCTTTGGTCTGAAGCTGGCGGGCACTCTCGACGCGCTGCTGCGCTGGCAGCAGCGGCTGCGGGAGATGCGTCCGCGTCTGCTGGTGCTGCAGTTCGGCGGCGCCGCGGGGACCCTGGACGCGCTGAAAGCGCAAGGACCGGCGGTTGGCCAGGCGCTGGCGCAGAACCTCGGTCTGTCGCTACCGGATACCCCGTGGCACAGCCAGCGCGATCGGCTGCTGGAGGCAGGCGCCTGGTTCGCTGGCGTCTGCGGCACCCTGGGGAAATTCGCTAACGACTTCTCCCTGCTGATGCAGACCGAAGTGGCGGAGGTGGGCGAGCCGGTAGCGGAAGGGCGCGGCGGCTCGTCGACGATGCCGCATAAGCGCAATCCGGTGGCCTGCGCGGCGATCCTGACCGCCGCCCAGCGCACCCCGGGTCTGATGGCCACCCTCTACGCCTGCCAGATTCAGCAGCACGAGCGGGCGCTGGGCGGCTGGCAGGCGGAGTGGGAGACCCTGCCGGAGCTGATTACCCTGGTGGGCGGGGCGCTGGCGCAAAGCGAGGCGCTGGTGCGCGACATGCAGGTCTTCCCGCAAAAGATGCGCGCCGACCTCGATATCACCCACGGGCTGATCATGGCTGAGGCGGTGACCCTGGCGCTGGCGGAATGCATCGGCAAAGCTGAGGCGCACCATCATATTGAGGCGCTGTGCCGTCAGGCGCTGGACCGCCACTGCCCGCTGGTCGATCTGCTCGCGGCAGACCCGCAGGTTAGTCAGTATCTCTCCCGCGAACGCTTAACCACGCTGCTGGACCCGGCAACGGCGACCGGCAGCGCCGAACGCTTTGTGCGCCAGGTGCTGGCGCGTTATCAGGAGCAACATGATGAATCTTGATTATCAACTCGACGGACCGGAAGGTGCGCCGGTTATCGTTCTCTCCAACTCGCTGGGTACCACCCGGGCGATGTGGCAGCCGCAGACAGAGGCGTTAACCGCCCATTTCCGGGTGCTGCGCTACGACACCCACGGCCACGGTAAAACGACGAAAAATGGCAAAGTGACCCTCGCCCAGCTGGGAGAAGATGTGATTGCGCTGCTCGATCATCTGAATATCGACCGCGCCTGGTTCTGCGGGATCTCGATGGGCGGTCTGACCGGTCTGTGGCTGGGCCGCTTTGCGCCAGAGCGTTTTTATGGTCTGGCCGTCGCGAACACCGCGGCGCGCATCGGCGATCAGACCAGCTGGCTGTCGCGGGCGCGGGCGGTACGCCAGGAGGGAATGGCGGTGGTGGCCGCCGGGGCGGCGGATCGCTGGTTCACCCACGCGTTTCGCCAGCAGGCGCCGGAGGTGGTGGAGGCCCTGTGTCACCAGCTGACCCATACCGACGCCGAAGGCTATGCCGCCTGCTGTGAGGCGCTGGCCGCCGCCGACCTGCGGGGCGAAGTAGGGCAGATCCCGCTGCCGACGTTAATCATCGCCGGGGAAAGTGACCCTGTCACCACGGTCGGTGACGCTAATTTCCTGCAGCAGCAGATCCCCGCCTCCCAGGTGGTAGTTCTGCCGGCATCGCATCTGTCAAACATTGAGGCGGCGAAAAGCTTTACTTCAGCGCTGCTGAGCTTTTTCCAGGGAGAACGCCATGGAGGATAAACAGCGCTATCAGGACGGGTTGGCGGTGCGGCGCAAAGTACTGGGCGACGCCCACGTCGACCGTACGCTGCAGCATCTGACGCCGTTGAACGAAGAGTTTCAGGACTTTATCACCCGCTACGCCTGGGGTGAGACCTGGACCCGTCCGGGGCTCGACCACCACACCCGCAGTATGATCACCATTGCCATGCTGATTGCTCTCAATCGCGAGGCGGAGCTGAAGATGCATCTGCGCGCGTCGTTTAACAACGGGGTGACCCGCGATGAGCTGAAAGAGTTGATCATGCACTCTGCGCTGTACTGCGGACTGCCGGCGGCCAATGCCACGATGCATCTGGCGCAGCAGGTGTTTGACGACATTGACGCCGCGCAGGGTTGAGTCGTCGTCCAGGTCGGATTGCCCGGCAGTCGTTGTCGGCCGGGTAAGGAACAGACGCCACCTGTGCCCCCGTCTTCCGGGAACGTCTCAGCGATGTTGAGGTCGCCAGCACCGGCAGTTTCAGTCGCGCAAGTGGGTTAATTAACTGCTGGCTGCACGGCCCCTGTAGGCCGGGTAAGGCGTACGCCGCCACCCGGCGGAAATGCCGCTACGTTATCCCTTATTTCTCACCCTCCTGCGGCGCGACGGCTGGGGCATCGTCCCGGTCGACCCGAGGGTCAGCATCAACCCGGGAAAGGGAATTATTGTTATTTTTCAGCATTCAAGGGACGACTTGTCGTTGAGCATAGCCGGGCAGGAAGTGAATTCAAGCTGGCGCGGCGCGGGCATAAAAAAAGCCGTCACCTGAACGGCGACGGCCTGCTGTTAGCGCCAGAGGGGGGCGTTAGCCGTGCTGTTTACAGCCGGCGCACTGCTTGTTCTGGATCTGCTGGAAGAAATCGTTGCCTTTATCATCGACGAGAATAAACGCCGGGAAATCTTCCACTTCGATTTTCCAGATCGCCTCCATCCCCAGTTCCGGATACGCCACGCACTCAAGGCTCTTGATGCTCTGTTGCGCCAGCACCGCCGCCGGGCCGCCGATGCTGCCGAGGTAGAAGCCGCCGTGTTTGTGGCAGGCGTCGGTGACCTGCTGGCTGCGGTTGCCTTTCGCCAGCATCACCATGCTCGCGCCATGGGACTGCAGCAGATCGACGTAAGAGTCCATGCGGCCTGCGGTGGTCGGGCCGAGGGAGCCGGAGGCGTAACCGGCAGGCGTTTTGGCCGGGCCGGCGTAGTAGATCGGGTGATCTTTCACGTACTGCGGCAGTTCCTCGCCATTATCGATAAGCTCTTTCAGCTTGGCGTGGGCGATATCGCGAGCGACGATAATAGTGCCGTTGAGACTCAGGCGGGTGGAAACCGGATGGGCGGACAGTTGTGCCAGGATCTCGCTCATCGGCTGATTCAGGTTGATGCTGACCACCTTGCCTTCGCCCTGCTGACGCAGATGTTCAGGGATATATTTTCCTGGATTGCTCTCCAGTTTCTCAATCCAGATACCGTCGCGGTTGATTTTGGCTTTGATGTTGCGGTCGGCGGAGCAGGAGACGCCCATGCCGATCGGACAGGAGGCGCCGTGGCGCGGCAGGCGGATCACCCGGATATCGTGGGCGAAATATTTGCCGCCGAACTGCGCGCCGAGGCCGAGGTTTTGCGCTTCCTGCAGCAGTTCCTGCTCAAGCTGCACATCGCGGAACGCCTGACCGTGCTCGTTGCCTTCAGTTGGCAGACCGTCGTAGTAGCGGGTGGAGGCCAGCTTGACGGTTTTCAGCGTCGCTTCCGCCGAGGTGCCGCCGATGACAAAGGCGATATGGTACGGCGGGCAGGCCGCCGTGCCGAGGGTACGCATCTTCTCCACCAGATAGTTTTTCAGCTTCGCCGGGGTGATCAGCGCTTTGGTTTCCTGATAGAGATAGGTTTTATTGGCGGAACCGCCGCCTTTCGCCATGCACAGGAATTTATATTCGTCGCCGTCGACGCTGTAGAGATCGATCTGCGCCGGCAGGTTGGTGCCGGTGTTGACCTCTTTATACATATCCAGCGGGGCGTTCTGCGAGTAACGCAGGTTATCTTCGGTATAGGTGTTGTACACGCCCTGCGCCAGGGCGGCTTCGTCGCCGCCGCCGGTCCAGACGCGCTGGCCTTTTTTACCCATGATGATGGCGGTGCCGGTGTCCTGACAGGTGGGCAGGACGCCTTTGGCGGCGATTTCCGAGTTGCGCAGGAACTGCAGGGCGACATATTTATCGTTATCGCTGGCCTCCGGGTCGAGCAGAATCGAAGCGACCTGCTGCTGATGGGAGACGCGCAGCATAAAGGCGGCGTCGTGGAAGGCCTGCTGCGCCAGCAGGGTCAGCGCCTGCGGTTCCACTTTCAGCACTTCCTGGCCGTCAAATTCGGCGACGGAGACGTGCGCTTTGCTGAGCAGATAGTATTCGGTATCGTCGTGCGCCAGCGGGAACGGATCCTGATAAACAAACGGTTTAGTCGACATAATCACTTACTCCATAAAGATAAAACCGCCGGGGTGGTCCCGGCGGTTATGAATCAGAACATCATGGACATCCACGGATAGCCAATCAGCAGCAGGGCGGCCAGGAAGATGGCGCCAAAGATGGTGCCGAGGCGCCAGTAATCTTTGGTCGGCAGATAGCCGCTGCCGTAGTAGATCGGGCTTGGGCCGGTACCGTACGGGGTGATGATCCCCATCACGCCCAGCGAGGTCACCATCAGCAGAACGAACACTTCCATATTCATCCCCGGGATGGTGGCGGCGATGGTCAGCATGGCCGGCAGCAGCGCGGTAGTGTGCGCGGTGGTGCTGGCAAACAGATAGTGCAGCAGGTAGAACGCCAGCAGCAGGACGATGGTCGCCATCCCCGGGGAGATACCGCTCATCAGCGCGCCGCCCTCTTTACCCAGCCAGGCGATAAAGCCGGTAGAGGAGAGGCCGTCGGCCAGCGCCACCAGGGTGGCGAACCAGACAAAGGTGTTCCACGCCGCTTTGTTGTTGGTGATATCGCTCCAGGAGAGCACGCCGGTCCACAGCATCAGCACGATAACCAGCAGGGCGGCCAGAGCCGGTTCAATCCAGTCGGCGGCGAAGATCCACATCATCAGCGCGAAGCAGACGAACACCAGCAGCAGGATCTCATTGCGCGACAGTTTGCCCAGTTTTTCCAGTTCACGAGCGGCCCACAGCGGCACTTCGTTATTGACTTTCACTTCCGGCGGGTAGAACCAGTAGGCCAGCAGCGGCATGGTCAGGATCAGCAGTACGCCAAGCGGCAGGAAGGCGATGAACCAGGTGCCCCAGGAAATGTTGATACCGACAATGCTTTTTACCAGCGCCAGCGCCAGCAGGTTCGGCGCCAGTGCCGACAGGAACATCGAGCTGGTGATACAGGCGGCAGTGATCGCTACCCACATCAGATAGGAACCGATTTTACGCGCGCTCGGATCGTTCGGTTTTGAACCGTACAGCGGCGGTAGGTTGGCGATAATCGGGTAGATGGTGCCCCCGCTGCGCGCGGTATTCGACGGCGTAAACGGCGCCAGCAGCAGATCCGCGAAGGTGATGGCGTAGCCCAGCGTCAGGCTGCGACGGCCGAGATATTTCACCAGAATCAGCGCCAGGCGGCGGCCGAACTGGGTTTTATCGTAGCCGGCGGCGAACATAAAGGCGCCGAAGATAAGCCACACGGTGGAGTTGCCGAAGCCGCTCACCGCCCACTTAAAGGAGGCGCCGGCCATTTTGAAGCCAGGTGCGGCCATCTGTTCCGGGCTGAACAGCAGCCACTGACTGCACAGGGCGATGACCACCACGCCGGTGATGCCGATAACGGCGCCAGGCAGTGGTTCAAAAATCAACCCGACGATCACCCCGACGAAGATAGCGAAGTAGTGCCAGGCGTACGGCGGCAGGCCGTCCGGGACCGGGACGAAGAGTAACAGCACGGCAACGATAATCGGCAGCGCCATCATCAGGAGACGTTTTTTATTCGCAGTCGTTGGATTGACTGCACCGGCAGGCGGTATGGTTGTCTTTTTCTCTTTCATAATGAGTATCTGCAAGTTGTTGAAAATAACGTTTACGCCAGCGATGCGCTCAGTGGTTTCTTTAATTACAAAAGTTTCTTTAGTTTTTATTTTGCGTTTCTGAGTATCGTTGGGGCGATTATTTAACGCGATTTGATGGGCGTTAAATTAAATTTATTGGTTATTTATATATTGCGCTTTCAATGGCCGTTGCAATTGATCAAGATCAAGAAAAGCAGGTGATTTCACTATTTTTTTATTATCAGTATAACCCTATGTGATGAGGTGTTATTTTGGCGAAAATATCGGTAAATGTTAAAATAAAAATAAGCAATTAATGCTAATTTTTCCATGTGTTTCGTAAGTTGCTGAATAATAGCTGTAATGTGCGCGAGTTTGGTCGTTGTGAATGTTAACGTAAGTATCTGAAATGTTATCGTTCATTTGTATTATGTAAATGCTATTTATTATTTTAATAATACAATAGAGGTAGCGATGTTATTGCTGGGGTTAAATAGTTTTATAACTAACGTAATTGATTTAGTAACTAAAAAACCCGTTATATTATTGGCATGACAACAGGAATTAAAAAACCACAACCATTAATGATTCCGTCACCCCATTCTGAATTTTTAATATTTTAAAATCTGGAGCGTAACTTATGACCAGTAACGAACGAATTCTGCAGCCATTTACTTTACCAAATGGTACGGAGCTGAAAAACCGTTTGCTCATGGCGCCGATGACCACCTGCACCGGTTATTTCGATGGGACTGTCACCAGCGAGCTGGTGGAGTACTATCGCGCTCGCGCCGGCAGCATCGGCACCATTATTGTCGAGTGCTGCTTTATTGATGACTACGGCCTGGCCTTCCCGGGTGCTATCGGTATCGATAACGATGAAAAAATCGCCGGCCTGGCGAAAATCGCCGAAGCGATTAAAGGGAAAGGTTCGAAAGCGATTCTGCAGATCTATCACGGCGGCCGCATGGTCGACCCGCAGCTGATCGGCGGTCGCCAGCCGGTGGCGCCGAGCGCTATCGCCGCCCCGCGTGAGGGCGCCGCGATGCCGCGGGCGCTGAGCGGAGACGAAGTGGAAGGCATGATCGCCAAGTTTGGCGATGGGGTCCGTCGCGCTATCCTCGCCGGTTTCGACGGAGTCGAAATTCACGGGGCTAACACCTATCTCATTCAGCAGTTCTATTCGCCGAACTCCAACCAGCGCGACGATGAGTGGGGCGGTAGCCGCGACAATCGTGCTCGTTTCCCGCTGGCGGTGCTCGACATCACCCATAAAATGGCCCGCCAGTACGCTGACGATGCCTTTATCATCGGTTACCGCTTCTCGCCGGAAGAGATGGAGGTCCCGGGGATCCGCTTCGACGACACCATGTATCTGCTGGAAAAACTGGCCGCTCGCGGCGTCGATTATCTGCACTTCTCGGTGGGCGCGACTCTGCGTCCCTCTATCGTTGATACCTGCGACCCAACGCCGCTGATTGAGAAATACTGCGCCATGCGCTCTGACACTCTGGCTCAGGTGCCGGTGATGGGCGTCGGCGGGGTGGTTAACGTCGCCGATGCCGAGCTGGGCCTCGATCACGGCTATGACCTGATCGCCGTGGGCCGCGCCTGCATCGCCTATCCGGACTGGGCGGCTCGTATCGCCGCGGGTGAAGAGCTGGAGCTGTTTATCGACAGCACCCAGCGCGAGGCGCTGCACATTCCGGAACCGCTGTGGCGCTTCTCGCTGGTGGAAGCGATGATCCGCGACATGAGCATGGGCGACGCCAAATTTAAGCCGGGGATGTTTGTTGAAACCGTTCAGGATGACGCCAATGAGCTGGTGATCAACGTCAGCCTCGAAAATGACCATATCGCCGATATCGAACTGGCGGCGAGCCCGGTGCAGACCGTGGAGTTCACCACCAGCTTCGAAGAGATCCGCGAACGTATTCTGACCGCCAATACCCCGCACGTGGACGCTATTTCCGGGGCCACCAGCCAGAGCGAGGCGGTGAAAAAAGCGGTCGCCAAAGCGATGCTGAAATCGAGCAAAGCGCTGGCGGCGGAAGAGGGCGGCAATGACGCCGCGCCGAAAAGCTATGATGTGGTGGTGGTCGGCAGCGGCGGCGCCGGTCTGGCGGCCGCCATTCAGGCTCACGACGAAGGCGCCAGCGTGCTGATCGTCGAGAAAATGCCGACCATTGGCGGGAACACCATCAAGGCTTCCGCCGGGATGAACGCGGCGGAGACCCGCTTCCAGCGCGTGAAAGGCATTCAGGACAGCAAAGAGCTGTTCTATCAGGAAACCCTGAAAGGCGGGCACAATAAAAACAACCCGCAGCTGCTGCGCCGCTTCGTGGAGAATGCCCCGCAAGCCATTGAATGGCTGGCTGACCGCGGCATTATGCTCAACGATATCACCACCACCGGCGGGATGAGCATTGACCGCACCCACCGTCCGCGCGACGGGTCAGCGGTCGGCGGCTATCTGATTAGCGGCCTGGTGCGCAACATCACCAAACGCGGCATCGACGTCCTGCTGGATACCTCGGTGGAGGAGATCCTGATGAGCGGCGATGAAGTCAGCGGCGTGCGTCTGATCAACGACGAAAACGAGATCATTGAAGTCCAGACCAAAAGCATTGTGGTGGCCACCGGCGGCTTCAGCGCCAACAGCGCGATGGTGGTGAAGTATCGTCCTGACCTCGAAGGGTTCGTCACCACCAACCACAAAGGGGCCACCGGGAGCGGTATCGCGCTGCTGGAACGTATCGGCGCCGACACGGTGGATATGGGCGAAATTCAAATTCACCCGACCGTTGAACAGCAGACCTCCTATCTGATTTCCGAGTCGATTCGCGGCGGTGGGGCGATCCTCGTCAACCAGCAGGGTAACCGCTTCTTCAACGAAATGGAGACCCGCGATAAAGTCTCCGCGGCGATTATCGCCCTGCCGGAACACTATGCGTACATCGTCTTTGACGAACATGTGCGGGCGAAAAACAAAGCCGCCGATGAGTACATCGCCAAAGGCTTCGTCACCAGCGCCAGCTCGCCGCGTGAACTGGCGGAGAAACTGGGGATGGATTACCATGCCTTCCTCGCCACCCTCGAGTGCTACAACGGGGCGGTGGAAAAACAGCATGATGAACAGTTTGGCCGTACCACCGCGCTGCGCGCGCCGATTAACGAAGGTCCGTTCCACGCCATTCGTATCGCCCCGGGGGTGCACCACACCATGGGCGGCGTGACCATTAACACCGATGGCGAAGTGCTGAACGTTGCCCGGCAGCCGATCCGCGGCGCCTACGCCGCCGGTGAGGTGGTTGGCGGGATCCACGGCGGCAACCGTATCGGGGGTAACGCGGTGGCGGATATCATCATCTTCGGCACCCTCGCGGGCCACCAGGCGGCGAAACGCGCCAGAGGATAACACGCCATTGTTGATGCCGGGCCGGCGCTGTCGCCGCCCGGCTTACCCCTACTAAGGAGAGCCCGATGTCTGATAACCGCGTCTATAGCTACTCCGCCGTTCTGATGGGTTCTCCCATCCTGCTCAAACTCTGCTCCCATGATGAGGCGCTGGCCTCCCGCGTATTTCAGTTAATCAAGCGCTACGAAGATCTGCTTACCGTTAACCGCGCCGAGTCCCAGGTGATGGATATCAACCACGCCGCCGGACGTCACCCGGTGACCGTCAGCCGCCCGGTCTTTCAGCTCATTCAGTGCGCCAAAGCCGCCAGCATGGTGCGCGACAGCGCCTTTAACCTCGCGATTGGGCCGCTGGTGAAGCTGTGGCGGATTGGCTTTCAGGGACACAGCGTGCCTGACGCCGGCGAAATCAGGGCCCGGCTGGCGCTGACCCGCCCGCAGGAGGTGATCCTTGATGAGGCAACCTGCAGCGTGTTTCTTCAGCAGCCGGGGATGGAGCTGGATCTTGGGGCGATCGCCAAAGGCTATATCGCTGACCGGGTGCGTGATTATCTGCGTCAGCAGCAGGTGGAAAGGGCGCTGATCAACCTCGGCGGCAATGTGCATACCCTCGGCGAATGGGCTATTGGCCTGAAAAAACCGTTTGCCGATGCGCAGGCGCTGATCGGCTCCCTGACGGTCAACGGACAGTCGGTAGTCACCTCGGGCACCTACGAACGTTATTTCGAGCAGGACGGCAAGCGCTGGCACCATATTCTCGACCCGCGCAGCGGTTACCCGCTGGACAACGAACTCGACAGCGTCACGGTGATTTCCAGCGATTCTTTAGACGGCGATATCTGGACCACGCTGCTGTTCGGCCTCGGCGTCGAGAAAGGCTGCGCAGCGTTGCGTCAGCGGCAGGATATCGACGCGATTTTCGTCACCAAAAATCGCGACATTATACTGTCATCGCCGCAGCGCTTGCGCTTTGCGTCGCTGGACAGCGGCTACCGCGTTACTGACTGTACTGCTTAAGCAAACTGTACTGTTCGGCCACCAGGCGGTAGCGATAGACCGGCCGCCCGGTGGCGCCGTAGTGGATAGTGGTATAGAGAATATTGATCTGCGCCAGCCAGATCAGATACTTGCGGCAGGAAACACGGGAGATATTCACCGCCGCCGCCAGCTCATCGGTAGAGAATTCAACGTCCGGGTGAGCGTCAATCCACTGGCACAGGGTGCGCAGGGTTTGCGCGGTGAGCCCCTTGGGCAGCTTGCGCGCGTCGCTGGCCTCCGGCGCGCCGCCGTGCAGCAGGCGGTCAACGTCGGCCTGCTCGTAATAGGGTTGGCCGGTTATCAGCTTGCGCTTCTCCCGCCAGGTGGTGAGCGCCTCTTCAAAACGGGGAAACTGGAAAGGTTTAATCAGGTAATCGACCACTCCGTAATGCATGGCGGTCTGCACCGTGGCGGCATCCGCCGCCGAGGTGATCATGATGACATCGATGGCGCGCCCCGATTTACGGATAGTCGGCAGCAGATCGAGCCCACTGTCCTGCTGCATATAGACATCCAGCAGCACCAGATCGATCTCCAGCTGCGGATCGTTAATCATCTCCCGGGCTTGACTGAGCGTCGAGGCGCTCCCGCTGCAACGAAAGCCGGGAACCCTTGCCACGTACAGGCGATTCAGTTCGGCCACCATGGCATCATCGTCAACAATCAACACATTTATCACGCACGTTTCCTTTTACTATCCCAGGGGAGATGAACAAAAAATTGGGTAAATACGCCGGGTTCCGACTCGACGGCGAGGGTGCCGCCCAGCTCGCGTAATTGCTGGTTGGCGAGAAACAGCCCGACGCCGCGATTCTCGCCTTTGGTGGAGAAGCCTTTGTTAAAGATAGCGTCGATGTTGTTTTCCGGGATCCCCGGCCCGTCGTCGCTCACTTCACCGCTTAGCCAGCCGTCCTGATAGTGCAGCAGCAGGCCGATTTCGCCCTCCGCCTGACCGCTCATGGCGTCCAGCGCGTTCTCGATAAGGTTGCCCAGCACCGTCACCAGCACGGTGACCTGCTTCTCATTCGGGCAATCCGGCACCAGGCTCTCTTCCGCCAGCTTAAGGGTAAAGCCGCACTCGGTGGCGCGCTGCATTTTACTTATCAGAAAGCCGGCCACCACCGGGGATTTAATGCGGTGCTGAATATCGCCGATGTCCGCCTGGTAGCGGTGGGCGGTCTGCAGCACGTACTCCTCGAGTTTGCCATAGCTTTTCATATTCAGCAGGCCGAGGATCACGTGCAGTTTGTTCATAAACTCATGTGAGGTGGTGCGCAGGGCATCCACATAGCTCATCATGCCGTCCAGCCGCTGCAGCAGCTGGCTGACTTCGGTCTTATCGCGGAAGGTACAGATGGCGCCGACCACCGCCTCCTGGCTGCGGATAGGCACCGTGTTGCTGATGAGCAACAGGCCATTGCACCCCAGCTCGCGGTCGTACATCGGCTCGCCGCTGTGCAAAACCGTCTGCAGGTCGGCGAGCAGCGGGGTATGCGCGAGGGTCTTGTCCGGCCCGGAAAAGAGAATCTCGCGCGCCGCCGGGTTGATCAGGTTAACCTCACCATGGGCATCGACCGCCACCACCCCCTCCTTGAGGGCGTGAAGCATGGCCTGACGCTGCTGAAACTGAGTGGAGATTTCGTGCGGCTCCAGCCCCAGCAGGACGCGCTTCAGGCCGCGCACCAGGCTCCAGGTGCCGATGGCGCAGACCAGCGCGCTGAACAGGATGGTCAGCAGCACGTCCCAGCGGCTGTTGGCGATCTGCTCGTCCACTTTACTCAGCGAAATGCCGACCACCACCACGCCAATCTGCTGATGCTGGTCGTTGAACACCGGGGTAAACACTCGCAGCGCCGGGGCCAGCACCCCGTGGTTAATGGCCACGTTCTCTTTTCCCTGCAGCGTCGGCTGGATATCGTGGCCGATGAAGGGTTTGCCAATAATTGAGCTGTCCGGATGCGAATAGCGAATACCGTGCATATCGGTGACGATAGCGTACAGCAGGTCGTTGCGCCGGGTGATGGCCTGCGCCAGCGGCTGAATAATCTGCTGCTGCGGCGGCGCCGCCAGTCCGCGCTTCACCTGCGGCATATCAGCCATGGTACGCGCCACCGCCAGCGCGGTCTCTTTCAGGCCGTCGCGGGTGGCATTGCTGATCTGCATATACCACAGGGCATAGACCAGCAGCAGCACGGCGCCGATCACGCTGCCAATCATCAAGGAGACGGCGGTGCTCAGCTTTAGCGGTAAGGCGCGTTGACGAACGCGAGGCGGGTGCTCTGATGCCTTCATGACGATCCCGGATAGATTCAGTGAACGATTATTATCGCTGATAGCGCGGCATTCATAAAGCCGTGTAATCAAAGCAAAAGGCCGCTTTTGCTACGGTAGCCTCGGCCCGTCCACGATAAACTGTCGCTTTTCGCCACAGGCTTAAGGCAGACATGATGGAACTGGCATCTCTGGTCCGGGATATCCTCCGGCAACAGCACGTTGAACGACTGACGCAGCATCGTGAACAGGACCGTGAAGCGGAAGCAGAGTGGGAGATCGCGCGCTGGCGGCATCGCAGCGGGGTGGTGATCCAGCACCGCTACGAGCTCGAGCTTCCGCAACAGGATGCCGCCTCCTGCCCGGAGTGCTGGATCGACTGGCAGGTTATCGATAGCGCCGGCCTGGAGGTGAAGCCAATGCGCAAACAATTTTATAACCTCTGTCAGCAATCCTTCTGGCTGGCCATGCAGGCGGAAGGTGAAGATAAGACCTGATACAGGATTGCTCAGATAATCGGCAATTGCCCGTGAACGGGCGATCGGGACGGTAAACTGTGACCCCGACGGCGGTAAAGCGCGGAAGATTCCCCTTATAGTGGCGACAGAGGTTAAATAGTCCTGATGAATATAAGGATATGCATCAGGCCGCTGATTTCGCCGAGATGCGCTTTTTCTGTCGTAAATGGAGGTTGTTATGAGCAGTTCGCTAACCGCGTCAATGCAGGCACGTCGTCACCCGGATACCACCCACATCGATCGCCTCGCCACCGCCGACATGCTGGCGATGCTGCATCAGGATGATAAGCAGATATCGGAGGCGGTCGGCGCCTGTCTGCCGGATATCGCCCGGTTGATTGATATCGCCACCGCGACAATGAGCCGGGGAGGGCGTCTGGTCATTATCGGCGCCGGGGAATCAGGCCGCACGGCAGTCCAGGCGGTCAGCGACTACTCTCCGGAAGGCAAACATGCGCTGGTGGGGCTAATTGCCGGTGGCCAGACGGCGGCGATGGCCGAGCGGGAGACGGCGGCGAATAATTACGATCTTGGCGCCTTCGAGCTGCAGTCGCTGGACTTTTCCAGCCACGATATGCTGCTGGCGCTGACCGTTAGCGGCAAGACCCCGTGGGTCTGGGGGGCGATGCGCCACGCCTGGTCGCTGGGGGCCCCGATCGCGGTGGTGACCCAGCAGGCGGCCAGCGAGGCGGCGCAGCTGGCGGATATTGTTATTGCTCCTCAGACCGGGCCGGAAGCGGTGGCGGGTTTGACCAATCCGAAGGCCCGGCTGGCCCAGCGGCAGATCCTTAACATGGTGTCGACGGGCCTCGCTATCCGTGACGGCCGGGTGTACAGCAACCTGCGGGTGGATCTGCAGGCTGACACTCCGCACTGGGCGGAGCGGCAGGTGGCGATTGTCATGGCGGCCACCGACTGCACGCGCAGCGAAGCAAAAGCCGCGCTGACCAACTGCCACCACCATTGCCGCACCGCGATCCTGATGCTGCTCAGCGGGCTGGACGCCTGGCACGCGCGGGAGCTGCTGACCAAACATCACGATCATCTGCGTCTTGCCCTGCGCGAAGCCCAGCGCAGCGCTGTCACTCCCGCCCATTAAGCCTGTCGCCAGGCGCGCACCAACGGTGTGCGCGTCTGGACTTTATTAACTAAAGAAATCCCTCTTTTCTATTTTCCCCGGCAATCGCGCTGAATTTTCAGCCATAATTTTACGGCGACTTTTATTTTTTTGCGTCGTTCTGATTTTTTAAGTTAAATAATTATTTGATTAAAAATGCGAGAGTGTAAATGATATTTTAAAATAAAGTAAAAGTGCGTTAATATGCTGCCTCTTATTACCGTGTGCTACGTGATAATTCTATTATGCCTGCAATGAAAAAAACGATTATTTCCTTTACCGCATTAGCGATGTTCGTCAGCGCGGCGACGCATGCTGAAGCGGATACCTCTAAAAAAACTGACTTCCTGCTGATTGGCGGCGGGATCATGAGCGCCTCGCTTGGCACCTGGCTGCAGGCGCTGCAGCCGGACTGGGACCTGACGATGGTGGAGAAACTGGACGGCGTGGCCCTGGAATCTTCCAACGGCTGGAATAACGCCGGTACCGGTCACTCGGCGAATATGGAGTTGAACTATACGCCGGAGCGGGCCGACGGATCGATTGACGTCAGCAAAGCGCTGGATATTAACGAACAGTTTATGATCTCCCGTCAGTTCTGGTCGGCACAGGTGAAGCGCGGTATTTTGCACGATCCGCACTCCTTTATTAATTCCACGCCGCATATGAGTTTCGTCTGGGGCGATAATGTCGACTATCTACAGAAACGTTATACCGCGCTGCAGCAGACCACCTTATTCCAGGGGATGAAATTCTCCACCGACCACGCGCAAATTAAACAGTGGGCGCCGCTGGTGATGGAAGGCCGCGATCCGCAGCAGAAAGTCGCTGCCACCTGGACGCCGGTAGGTACCGACGTTAACTATGGCGAAATCACCCGGCAGCTGATCGGCAGCCTGAAGAAAAACAGCCATTTCACCCTGCAAACCTCCTCTGAGGTCACCGATTTCAAACGCAATGCCGATAACTCCTGGCACGTGACCATTAAGAACGTGCAGAGCGGGGAAGCGCAGACTATTGACGCGAAATACGTCTTTATCGGCGCCGGCGGCGGCGCGCTGAAGCTGCTGCAGAAAACCGCTATTCCGGAAGCGGACAACTATGCTGGCTTCCCGGTGGGCGGTTCGTTCCTGATGACCGAGAACCCGGCGGTCACCGCGCAGCACCTCGAGAAAGTGTATGGCCAGGCTTCGGTCGGCGCGCCGCCGATGTCGGTACCGCACCTTGACGCCCGCTACCTGGATGGCAAGCGCGTGGTGCTGTTTGGGCCGTTCGCCACCTTCTCGACCAAGTTCCTGAAAAACGGTTCCTTCTTCGACCTGTTGAGCACCACCACCACTGACAACGTGCTGCCGATGACCCACGTCGGACTCGATAACTTCGACCTGGTGAAATATCTCGTCAGCCAGGTGATGCTCAGCGATGATGACCGCTTCGCCGCGCTGAAAGAGTACTACCCGGACGCGCGTAAAGAGGACTGGAAGCTGATCCAGGCCGGCCAGCGCGTGCAGATCATTAAGAAAGACGCAGAGAAGGGCGGCGTGCTGAAACTGGGCACCGAAGTGGTGGTCGATCAGCAGAAAACCATTTCCGCGCTGCTCGGCGCGTCGCCGGGGGCTTCCACCGCCGCGCCGATCACCCTCAATGTGCTCAAGCAGATGTTCCCGACGCAGTTTAACTCGCCGGAGTGGCAGACCCGTATCCACCAGATCGTGCCGAGCTACGGTCAGAAGCTGAACGGTAACGTGGCGCTGACCCAGCAGGTTTGGGATGATACCGCCGCGACCCTGCAGCTGACGAAACCGCCGGTGATCCAGATGCCAGCGGCTGCGCCCACCGCGACCGCGAAGCCGGCGGAGCCGCAGCGCGACGCCTCGCCGCAGCACGATATGGCGCTGTAAAAGCAAACTCGATAGAGAACAAAAGGGAAGACCACGGTCTTCCCTTTTTTGCGTTCCTTGCCGGCCTAAGCCGCTCTCTGCCTGCAACTTTGCCGTCATAAACGATATACTGATTTGAATTGAAAAAAGAAAAGCAAATCAGGAGTGTGGAAGGGCTATGCAAGACGATATCAACCAGGAGATCACCTTCCGCAAGCTGTCGGTCTTTATGATGTTTATGGCGAAGGGCAATATCGCCAGAACCGCCGAAGCGATGAAGCTTAGCAGCGTCAGCGTTCACCGCGCGCTGCATACCCTGGAAGAGGGGGTGGGCTGCCCGCTGTTTGTCCATAAAGGGCGCAATCTGCTGCCGCTGCAGGCGGCGTGGACGCTGCTGGAATATTGTCAGGATGTGATGAGTCTGATGAGCCGCGGCCTTGAGGCGACGCGCAAAGTCGCCGGCGTCGGCCAGGGGCGGCTGCGCATCGGCACCCTCTATTCCCTGACCCTGGAAACCGTCCCGCGCATTATCATGGGTATGAAGCTGCGTCGCCCGGAGCTGGAGCTGGATTTGACCATGGGCTCTAACCAGATGCTGCTGGATATGCTGGAAGACGACGCCCTCGACGCTATCCTGATCGCCACCAATGAAGGGGAGTTCAACAATACCGCTTTCGACGTGGTGCCGCTGTTTGAGGACGATATCTTTCTCGCCGCCCCGGCGACGGCGCAGCTGGATAGCACACAGCTTGCTGACCTGCGCGATTACGCCGACCGGAAATTCGTCTCGCTGGCGGAGGGGTTCGCCACCTATGCCGGGTTCCGGGAAGCGTTTCATATCGCTGGCTTCGAGCCGACGATCGTCACCCGGGTGAATGACATCTTTTCGATGATTAGCCTGGTGCAGGCGGGCGTCGGGTTTGCGCTGCTGCCGGGGCGGATGAAAAAAGTCTATGAAAAAGATGTACAGCTGTTAAAGCTGGCGGAACCGTACCAGATGCGCCAGCTGATCTCGATTGTCTATTCACACCATCGCGAACGCGATGCCGACCTGCTGGCGCTGGCGGCGGAAGGGAGAATGTACGCCCGGAGCCTTAATCGCTAAGCCGCTGCGCCAGATGGCGGGCGACATCCACGCCGCTGCGTTCCAGCGAAAGGGTCTCTCCGCGCCAGCCCGCCTGGCGGGTCAGGCAGGTCAATACCCCGCCGGGGGGCATCTCAATGGCTAAGCGCGCGTCGCGCTCATCGGCGGCGATCATCGCCTCCTGCCAGTGGACGGTGCGCGCCATGTTCATCGCCAGATCGTCGGCGATCCGCTGCGGATCCCACAGCACGCGCGCCGTCGAGCCGCTTAAATAGGCGCACTGCGGGCGCGTTAAGGTCACGTCGGCAAAGGCTGTTGCCAGCGCGGCGGCGGGTTTATCCAGCAGCGCGCAGTGCGACGGAACGCTGACCGCCAGCTGCTGCGCCTTACTGGCGCCCGCCTGCAGCGCCAGCTGCGCCACCTCGGCCATGGCTTCATCGCGTCCGGCGATCACGATCTGCGTTTCGGCGTTCAGGTTGGCAAGATAGACCTCGTGACCCTCCATCAGCGCCTCAACCCGCGGGCGGGTCAGGCCCATGATCGCCGTCAGCCCGTAACCTTCGGGATAGGCCTGCTCCATAAGATCGCCGCGCAGGGCCACCAGGCGCAGCGCGCTGGCGAAATCGAGCGCGCCGGCAATCACCGCTGCGGGAAAGGCGCCGATGGACAGGCCGCTGACCATCTGCGGATTGACGCCCTGGCGCTGTAGCTCGCGCGCCCAGGCTACCCCGGCGATCAGCAGGCAGAGCTGGACCGCACGGGTATGTTTTAGCGATCCGGCGCTATCGAGGGCCTCGACTTCATCCCCCAGCACGGCGCGCGCCTGGCTGAGGATCGCTTCGCGGTCGGGGATAGCCGCCAGCATGCCGGGACGCTGGGCACCCTGTCCGGGAAAAGTAAACAAAATCTTCATCATTCCTCCCTGCGCCACGGCGCAGCGGTTAAGCGCGCGCCGCGGGACGTTTTCAGCAGCGCTCGCCCATCGCGGAGCCACTCATTGAGGGCGAAGGCGCCGTATGGCGTTTCGACCTGGGTATCGGCGCGGCACGGGAGCTGGGCCACCCGGGACTGCCATTCCAGCAGCGCCTCGCGGGCCAGCGGCTGCGGGGCGCGGATCAGGAGATCCAGATCGCTTGCCGCATGGAGTACCGGGATTTCGGTCGCCAGCGCGTAGCCGGTGCTGCCGGTGACGCCCCAGCGCCAGGGCCAGTCGCCCAGCGTCAGGGCGATGGCCGCCTGGACCGGCGGCTGCGAAACAAAAGGGGAGCCCAGCAGGCGCTCGCGCTCCACCAGCATCTCCGGGGTGACGCTGCGCACGATATTGTGCGCCTGTACCCAGCCGGCGGCGCGCTGTTCGCGTTTCATGCCCCGCACCCCAACCGGGATGCGGGCCTGACCGTCAACATCGCGCCTCACCACCACCGGCAGCGCGGCTCGCCACTGCTGAGCCACCCACGGCTCGACAACATCTTCCAGGGCGCTGGCGTGGTTTAACCACACTAAATCGTGGGGACGCGGTGTTGATGACATGGTTTACAGTCCTGAAGTCAAAGAGATAAATAGCGGTAGCGACAGGATACACAGAACCGAGCTCAACAGCAGCACGGCTTCAGCATCCGGGGACTGCACGCCGAAGCGGTTGCCGAAGACCACGCCGAAGAAGCCGGCGGCCAGGGCAATCATCAGGATCGCGGTAATGGCGATAGCGCCGTGCAGACCCAGCAGCATCACCAGTCCCCAGGCGATAAACGGCTGCACCAGCAGTTTCACGATGGTGGAGGTGGCGATCAGCGCATTGAGCTGCAGTTTACGCGCCGAGAGGATCACCCCGGTGAGGAACAGCGCCGCGGCGGTGGCGGCCAGGCCCAGCGGTTTGATGGCGGCCAGCAGCAGGTCCGGCATTTTAATGCCGATAGCGGAAAGCACCACCCCGAGCAGCGGGCCCCAGACGATCGGCTTTTTCACCGAACGCCACATCAGCACCGGCAGCATCGCCAGCGTAGAACCGGTGGTTTCCCCCGCGGCGCGGGCTTTTTCACGTTCCAGAATCAGCAGGCAGAAGGGGGTCATCAGTACCGAACCGCAGGCGATAGAGACCGCCACCGACAGCGAAGTCGATGCGCCTTCACCCAGCACGCTGCCGAGGATCGGCAGGCCCAGCGCGGCGTAGTTCGGCAGCGCGACGGTGAGGGTCAGCACCGCGGCATCCTGCGGGGTGCGTTTGAAGACGCTGGTGGCGAGGAAGTAAATCCCGGCGTAGGTGAACCACATCGCGCCGGTGAGCACCAGCACCAGCGGCGACTGGGCGACGATACCGGCCCACGGCGTTTGCACCGTGGCGCTGAACAGCGTAGCGGGTAAGGCAAAGTCCATTACAAAGATATTGAGCAGGGAGACATTTTTGTTATCTACCATCCCGGCCTTACCGGCCCAGAAGCCCAGCAGCATAATGACGAAAATCGGGGCAAGAGCATGAATAATCACATAAGTCATAAATCACCTGTAAATAAAATAGAGTACTGGCGCGATTGTTATTTTTTCTAAAAGCCGTCCCTACCCGGCGCGGTTATGACGCGCTCCGGGGGACGGCTTCCGGCAGGTTTTCTTCTACTACTTACGTACGAACGTGCTACCAGCTGGCGCGCATCAGGTCGCGGACCCGCTGCGAGCTGCGGCGGTTTTCCGCACCCAGGCGGCACTTCAGCGAGGGATCCTGGCGCGCGTCAGCGATGGCGTCGCGCAGGGTGTGGCTCACCAGCGCCAGATCGTGGTCGTCAGGGGCGTCCGGATGGCTGATGTCAAGCAGAGCGGAGAGCAGGCCGAGCGTGGCGTAGTTGCTGACGTCATAGGCCATCGGCGGGATGGTCGCCGCCAGTTTCTCCAGCGCCTCCACGCTGCGCAGGGTAATGCGCGCGGCCGACGCTTTACCCATCGCGTGGACCAGTACGCCGCTGTCGTTAAAGGCGATCAGACGGTTGGCCTGGTAGCCGTGGGCCAGAAACGCCCCGGACATCGCTTTGCCGACGATCAGGCCAATCACCGGGTGGCCGGCCAGACGGGCTTTGGCGTAGGCGCCTGCCGCTCCGGCCAGCGCCTGGTGAATACCAAAGGCTTCTTCGCGACGGCCATAGGCCTGGCTGGGGACATCGATAACCGCGATAATCGGGCGCTTTACCGTTTTATCGGCATCGGCGTCGAGGGTTTCATTGACCACTTTCGCCAGCGTCCAGCCTTCCAGCAGACCGACTTCGCCACCGGCGGCGCGCGGGTAGTGGTTATTGGCGTCAGGCACTACGGCGATAAAACGCACCTTTTCGCCATCAATCTGGCCGTCTGCCACCTGCACGGAAGGGCACAGACCACTCATCAGCGGCGCGTCGGGCGCCAGTTTATTCAGCCACAGCGCGGCGCGGTTTGGGAACTGACTCATTATTTTTCCTCCCGGGCAAAAAGCTGTTTAATCTGCGCGGTATCCGCCTGCTGGCGGGTGTCGAACTGGCTTAAACGGCGCAGATAGTCGTCATAATTGTCGCTGCGGTGTTGCGCCGGTACGCCTTTGGCGATCGCCTCGTTCATCGCGGTTTTGACGGCCTTGACGCCATCGTTAACCAGCGCGTCGACCAGGCCGCTGGCGGCGCGAATTTCGCCGCCGGTCATGCTCCAGATAAACGGCCGGTTACGCGAGTCGTACTCTTCAATGCCGGCTTCCTGCTCGATAACCTGCGGGCCGTTGAGGCCGAGACGGGCTTCTCGGGTGACGATGAGATAGCTGCACAGCGCGGCGGCGATGGACATGCCGCCGAAGCAGCCGACGGTGCCAGCGATGATGCCGACTACCGGGGTGTAGCGGCGCAGATCGACAATCGCGGCGTGAATATCGGCGATGGCGGCCAGGCCAAGGTTGGCCTCCTGCAGCCGGACGCCGCCGGTTTCCAGGCACAGGACCGCCTGCGTCGGAATACCGTTGCGGTTATCCTCCGCCGCCAGCTCCAGCGCGGCGGCCATTTTGGCGCCGGAGACTTCGCCCATACTGCCGCCCTGGAAGGTGCCTTCGATAGCAATCACCACCGCCGGCTGGCCGTTGATAGCGCCTTTGGCGACCACCATACCGTCGTCGGACTGTGGGACAATGCCCTGCGCGCCGAGCCACGGCGACATAATGCCGTCAAACGGATCCAGTAGTTCGCGGTAGCTGCCGTCGTCCAGCAGTGCGTGGGCGCGTTCGCGAGCGCGCAGTTCGATAAAGCTGCGATCGTTACGCATGAGCGGCCTCCTCAAAGACTTGTTCGATACGAATACGGGCGACGCCCGGCGTGGCGCCGAAATCGTGAATAACCAACTGCCCGGCGGGCAGGCCGTTGATCAGGCTCAGCCGGTCGAACAGCGCCTGCCAGCGCGCCTGGCTGTTATCCACCGAGGTGGTAATTTGCACGCTGAGCGTATCGCTTCCGGCGGCGGTATAGAGCACTTCCATATCGCCTGAACCTACAACCCCTGCCAGCGCTCGGCCGCGGAGGGCGCGGCTGGCAGGAAATGACAATGTAATCTGTTCCATAACATCCTCTGAATGCGTTAGCCGGCAACCCGGTCGAGAAACAGGGTGGCGGCAAGGAGATCGGCGGCGCCGCCCGGCGAGGCGTTGTGCGCCAGCATCTGCGCGTCAAGCCGCGCCAGGGCGGCGCGTCCTTCGACGCTGGCGCAACCGCCGGCCGCCAGCACCGCGCGGGCGCCCTGCTGCATGGTCTGCAGGCCGGTCATGCCGGCGCGCGACAGCACGCAGGTATCGCTCAGCGAGGTCATGATGGCCATCAGCGCGTCAAGTTGCGCCTGCGGCTCGCTGGCGCCCCGGGCGCGGCTTTGCTGTAACTGCGGCAGCGCCAGGGCGGTGATATGCGGGAAACCGCGCTGCGCCTCTTCGCGCGCGCCCGGCACCTGCCAGCGGCGGCTGGCGCGTAGCCCTTTACTGAAGCTTTTCGGCGCCAGGCCGTCGGGCAGGCGGGCGAGGGCGGCGGCGGTGTCGGCGATCGCCTGTGAATGACCCGCTCCCCCCAACATCGCTACCGCGCTGACCAGCAGCCCCAGCGCCCAGATGGCGCCGCGGTGGGTATTGACCCCGCCGGTGGCCTGCATCATCTGCGCTTCGCCTTCCCGGCCAAGGCGGCCGACGGTTTCGCGCAGCGCGATATCCGCCGGGCGGCGCCAGCTTTGCTGCGCCAGCGCGTGGAAGGTCGGCTGCAGGCTGCGGGCGGAGCGTTCCATCAGCGCCAGCGTGAGGTCCTGATGCGCGCCGCTGCCGCGGCTGTCAACCAGACCCGGTTTCGGGCTCAGACGGGCTTCGTCAATCAGACAGGCGCTGGCGGTATCCGCCAGCCAGCTGACGCGGCTTTCTGCGTGCAGGGGGGAGAGAATTTTCATTACCAGCTCCGGAATTTTGCCGGTGGGTTGTACAGTCCGTCGGACCATTCCACCAGGTCGGCGACGCTGCCGGCGGCCAGCAGCGAACGGGTGGCCTCGCTACGGCGAATGCCGAGATCTTCCGGGTAGACCACTTTGCCGCTCTGACGCAGGGCAGCCACGCGTTTCGCGTCCACTCCGAGGCCGATGTCGGTGATCCCGGCCACGGCGGCGACCATCGCCCGGCGCTCTTCCAGGCTTTCCGCACGATACAGGTAGGCGATACCCTCTTCGGTCAGCACGTGGGTGACGTCATCGCCGTAAATCATCACCGGCGCCAGCGGCATGCCGGAGGTTTTGGCGACGTCGACCGCGTCGAGAGTCTCAACGAAGGTCGGCTTCACCCCGGCCTGAAAGGTTTCGACCATCTGCACTACCAGTTTTTTACCGCGCTGCATGGGGTCCGGCTCGGTGATCATATTGAGCCAGGCAGGGGTGGCGTGGCGGCGGCCGTGCGGATCGTGGCCCATGTTCGGCGCGCCGCCGAAGCCGGAAAGGCGGCCGCGGGTGACGGTCGAGGAGTTAGCCAGACCATCAACCTGCAGGGTCGAACCGATAAACATATCCACCGCGTATTGCCCCGCCAGCTGGCAGAAGGCGCGGTTGGAGCGCATGGAGCCGTCCGGGCCGGTAAAGAAGATATCCGGACGGGCGCGGATGTACTCTTCCATCCCCAGTTCGCCGCCGAAGCAGTGCACGCTCTCCACCCAGCCGCTCTCGATCGCCGGGATCAGCGTCGGATGCGGGTTCAGGGTCCAGTGTTTACAGATTTTACCTTTCAGACCGAGCTGTTCGCCGTAAGTCGGCAGCAGCAGTTCGATGGCGGCGGTGTTGAAGCCGATCCCGTGGTTGAGGGACTGCACCTGATGCTCGGCGTAGATGCCCTTGATCGCCATCATCGCCATCAGAATGTGTTCTTGCTTAATCAGGCGCGGGTCGCGGGTGAACAGCGGTTCAATAAAGAACGGCTTGTCGGCGACCACCACGTAATCAATCCACGAGCCGGGAATATCGACACGGGGCAGATCGCACTCGTCGTCCACCAGTTCGTTGACCTGGGCGATAACAATGCCGTCGTGGAAGGCGGCGGCTTCCACCAGCGCCGGGGTATCTTCGGTACTCGGCCCGGTATACAGGTTACCTTTACGGTCGGCTTTGTAGCCGGCGATCAGCGCGACGTTGGGCGACAGATCGACGTACAGGCGGGAGTAGAGTTCGATATAGGTATGAATGGCGCCGATTTCCAGCAGGCCATCTTCCAGCAGCTGCGAAATGCGCAGGCTTTGGGTACCGGAGAAGGAGAAATCGAGTTTGCGGGCGATACCTTTTTCAAACAGGTCCAGATGCTCGCTGCGACCGACGCTCGGCATGATCATATGCAGATCGTGGATTTTCTGCGGATTGACTTCCGCCAGCATGCGGGAGAGGAAATCGGCCTGCTTCTGGTTGTTGCCTTCCAGCACCACCCGGTCGCCAGGGGCGATCAGGTTTTCCAGTACGCTGACCAGCTGGTCAGTGGGGATGACTTTGCCGGGGATGTTGGCCTCGGCCAGCCGCCGCTGCTTTTCCGTCCGGCGACGGTTCCAGACCCGCCCCGTCGTTTGTTCGGCATTCATTATTAACCTCCTGATTCGACAAATCGTTTTGTTTGTCCTGGTGGAGGGTAGTGTGCGATGCGAGGCGCGGAGCATCAATTAAGCACGGCGGCCAATCGTTAGCCTGAGAGTAACAATTGTGATTGGCCCTTTGTGATGAGGATCAATAATACGAAAGGCGTAGTGGTCTACCACAGGTGTCAGGGAGAGGGGGCCGGCCAGTCGTCGGCCCGGGGAAGGGTTACTCTTTGCTCACATCACTTAATAAGAATGCGATGCTCTGGCCGCCGCTGGTCTGCTCGAGGGCGATTTTGACGATGATCGTCAACGGCACCGACAGGAGCATACCGACCGGACCCAGCAGCCAGCCCCAGAAGATCAACGACAGGAATACCACCAGGGTGGAGAGTCCCAGGCCGCGCCCCATGATCCGCGGTTCGAGAATATTGCCGAACACCAGGTTAACGATCAGATAGCCGGCCAGCACCACCAGCGCCTCGTACAGACCGCCGAATACCAGGACCTGCAGGATCGGCGGGATGGCCGCCAGCACGGAGCCAATATTGGGAATATAGTTCAGCGCGAAGGCCAGCAGCCCCCACATAAAGGCGAAACGCACGTCCAGCAGAACCAGCATGCCCCAGACCACCAGCCCGGTGACCAGGCTAATCGCGGTCTTCAGCACCAGATAATGCGACACGCTGTCGATGGCGCGCTGAATGGCCCCCATGCCTTCTACCGGGCGGGACATCAGCTGCTGCAGTTTGGCGGGCAGTTGCGGAACCTCCAGCAGCATAAACACCACCGTCAGCAGCAGCAGAAAAATCGAGGACATGGCGTTCGACAGCTGAGTGAGCAGACCGGTGACCAGGGTCATCACGGCGTTGGGGTCGATGTATTTGTTAAGCTCCACCACCGAGACGGTAAAGCCCAGGCGCTGCAGCCAGGGAGCGATGGTTTGCATCGGTTCGTAGAGATAGTTGCGGTACTGCGGCAGGGTGCGCGCCAGCTCGTTAAGCGAAGTCCCCAGCGAGGCCAGCAGCACAACGGCTAACATGACGATAAGGCCGATCAGCAATGAGATCGCCAGCACGCGTGGCACCCGGCAGCGGACCAGCAACTGGACCAGCGGATTAATAATCACCGCCAGAAAAAGCGCGAGTATAAACGGGACAATAATGTCTGCCGCAAAGCGAATGCCGGTCAGGATGATCACCAGCATGCCCAGCATGATGACCATCTTTAATCCGTTAAGTGTAATAATAGGTTTAGCCATAGGATCCCGTCCTCAATCTTCCTTGCCTGTTAACAGGTTGCGTTACATTAGCATAATGACGTTTTTTTTCAGAAAAAACGCATTGCAGCAAAACCGCGTCGTAAAGAATTGCAAAGTCTTTGAATAAAATGTAGCACTATGCTACAAATCTACCTGTGTTTAACTACTGAGGACAATTTTCATCCGCACCGGACGAGAAGCAACACCGCGGATAATTGTAATTTTATGGACAATCAGTTCAGGATGTATATTTTAAATCACCCCGCAGTATCCCTCACTTTTTCCCGTTTTGCCGGCGAACAGCACTGGCATTCGGCGCTATAGTCACCTTCTTTCTGCCTGAGCTGGCGCCAAGCGCACAGCGAAATCTACGTCAGAAATTTTCCTGTTTACGCGTCGCGTAAACGGTAATGGATTATATTCTCAAGCAGGAGAAGGGATCATGTTTTATTGGATTTTATTAGCTTTAGCGATTATTGCTGAAATTACCGGCACCTTGTCGATGAAATGGGCAAGCATTAGCGGTGGGCATACCGGCTTTATTTTAATGCTGGCCATGATTGCCCTGTCATATATTTTTCTCGCCTTTGCGGTTAAAAAAATTGCCCTCGGCGTGGCCTACGCGTTATGGGAAGGGATTGGTATTTTGCTGATCACCCTGTTCAGCGTACTGTTGTTTGATGAAAGCCTGTCGCTGCTGAAAATAGCCGGTCTGACTACCCTGGTAGTGGGGATCGTCTTAATTAAGTCCGGCACCCAGAAAAAAGCGTCGTCGAAGCCGGAGGTGGCTCATGCAGCAGTTTGAGTGGATCCACGCCATCTGGCTGGCTATCGCCATTGTTCTGGAAATTATTGCCAACGTCTTTTTGAAGTTTTCCGACGGTTTCCGCCGCAAGGTCTATGGCATTCTGTCGCTGGCGGCGGTGCTGGGCGCGTTCAGCGCCCTGTCGCAGGCGGTGAAAGGCATCGATCTGTCGGTCGCCTATGCGCTGTGGGGCGGCTTCGGTATCGCGGCGACCATCGCCGCCGGCTGGGTGCTGTTTGGCCAGCGCCTGAATAACAAAGGCTGGGCGGGAGTCATCCTGCTGGTTGCCGGCATGGTGTTAATTAAACTCGCCTGATGTCGCGCCGCCTGCAAAGCCAGGCGGCAAAACGGGTTCGCTGTAGTATGCTTACTCAAGACCGGCCCCGCAGGTATTGTGCCCGGTGACGATGAGGACTGCGCATGCTCACAGCTTTCGGCTGGCAGAAAATTCCTTCCGCCAGGACGTTGTCAATAATGATTTTTCTCGCCGGGCTCGGCCTCACCGCGTCGGTGATCTCCCTGCTTTACCTCTCGCAACACCTCATTGCCAGCAAATCCAATGAAATTGATCAGCAGCGCTCGGTCCTGTCGGTGGAAGGGGCGGTGCAGACCTCGGTCAACCGGGTGCTGTCGCTGGTGCTGGACAATGCCATCTGGGACGATGCGGTGACCCAGACTTACGCTCCCAGCCTGGATCAAAAATGGCTGTACGACTCCTGGGGATCCGGCTTCAAAATCAATAACCTGTATGACGGCACCTTTGTCCTTGATGAACATTATCACATCCTGTGGGGCGCCTTTCAGAGTCAGGTTATGCCCCGGGCAGACCTCTCATTTCTCGGCGCCGGGCTGACCAGCCTGATCCGCTATCATGCACAGGCTCTGCGCGAGGGGAAAAACGCCTTCGCCGGCATCACACGTACCGAGGCCGGGATCGCTTTCGTCGGCATCGGCCTGATACGGCCGACGAGCGGCCGGCTGCAGGTGGCTGACGAGACCCGACGCTATCTGGTCATTACCCGGCACATCAGCCCTAAGCTGCTGGAGCGTTTAGGCGACACCTTCCAGATAAGCCATCTGCATCTCAGCGACGGCCCAGGCGAACACCGGATCCCGCTGCGCACGCAGGGAGGCGAGGTTCTGGGCTATCTGGCGTGGCAGCCGCGTCTGCCCGGCGCCGAAGCGGCCCTGGCCTCGTCAGGCAGTATGCGGCTCATCGCCGGGGTGGCCGCCAGCCTGATCCTGCTGTTTATTCTGTTCAGCAGCCTCGGCATGTATAAGCTGGCCCGCGGCGAACGTCAGGCGCGGGAGATCGCCCTGATTGACTGGCTCAGCCGCCTGCCCAACCGGCGTGCGCTGCTGCTGCGGCTCAGCCAGGTGTGCGACACGAGTAAGCACGATATGCAGTGCGTGGTGTTTATCGATCTGGACGGTTTTAAGGATGTGAATGATAACTATGGCCACGATGTGGGCGACACTCTGATCCGCCATATCGCCCGCGCGCTGGGGATGACGGTCGTGGCGGAGGGGGTTGAAGATCCGCAACAGCTGGCGCTGCTGCGGCGGGCCGGCTGCGACCGGCTACAGGGCTTTTACTTCAGTAAACCGATGCCGATCGCCGACCTGCTGCAGCGGCGTCAGCAGCAGGAGTAATTACTCTCCGGCCAGCGCCTCCAGCTTATCGCGAAAGCCGGTCACCGCGATGGCGCGGTTGTCCGCCCGCCAGCGATCCTGCGGGCCGGGAGCCGAACTTTGCACGGCGATCACTTGCCAGCCGTCCGCGGTTTTCAGCAGCAGCGGCGAGCCGCTGTCGCCGGGCAGGGTATCACACTGGTGCGACAGGACGCTGTTTTGCGCCCAGCCGGTGACGATGCAATCCTGATGGCTGTAAAGATTGTCCAGATGATCTTCAGGATAACCTGACTGGGTCACTTTCCGGTCCGCCGCCTTCAGCGCGGCGGTTAAATCGGCCTTACTGCCGGGGAAGAGCGGGATCGGCGTGATGCCCGAGGGAGCATAGCGCAGCACGATCAGGCCAAAATCCGAGGGCGCCGCGGCGGAGGGAACGATCCAGCCGTCACCGTCGGCTTTCAGACGCTTGCCTAATCCGGGATCCACGCGTCCGTCAATGCCGTGGATCTCATACACCCAGTTGCCCTTGCGGGAAATAAAGCGCAGAGCGACCGCTTTGTCCGGCTTGCCGCGCGGGGGCGTTAACAGGCAGTGGCCCGCGGTCAGCGCCAGGTTGGGGGAGATGAGCGTCGCCGTGCACAGATTGCCGCTGGCGGTCTCCAGCTGGCCAATCGCGTCCCACGGACTCTCCTCCGGGCGGCTCACCGCTTTACGGTCATCGTGGCCGAAAAACAACGTCTTAATATCTTTGGCGCTCAGTCCGCTATCTTCGGCATGCGCGCCCAGAGGTAACAGATAAAATGAACACAGTAATAACAGAACGTCTCTACGCATATCACTCTCTGGGGGAGGCTATGATGTCTATTGACAGTAGCAGGAGATTTAAGTTTTTGAAAGTAAACAATAATTCTAATCAGGCCAAACGGCATGTCTCATCTGCGCGCGACGGACTCTGGCGCGGGTAAAACCTTCTGATTTCAATCGGTTAATAGCATTAACCTTCTGCTGCTATTTCCGCAGAAAGCACGGTCTGGCGCAAGCACATTCGTGTATCAGAACGTACTGAAATTGGCGAATAATGCAGCAATACCTCTTTGAGGTTATTCCTGGTTTGGCAGTATAATGCGCAAAAATAATACTTTTACCCGCCAGATCTTCACCAGAATTCGCACTTCTTTACGCCTCACGTAATTATTTTCAATGCGAAACATTTTCTCACCGAAAACGTTGTTACCGTCACCCGGCCGTTGAGTAAATAGAGAGGTAATACCGGCGATGATAGCCTGAATTCTATTTCCCCGGCGTTCGGAGGGTATATGTCTAAAAAAGGTATTCGCGCACTGGTCTATGTTTCCCTGGTCTCGGTGGCCATCTGGGGCGCAACCGGCTATCTGGTGATGGAAGCGGTACGTGCGTTGTGATGAGTCTGGCCGCCGCGTGGGGGCCAGGCGCGCGATGGTTTATTGCTAACGTGTCTGGCGTCTTCGGGCGCCGGGCATGATTTGCGCCGCTGGCAGCGGCAGGGTAAAAGAGAGTGATAAGGGTGGGCAACAATATTTGCGCGACATTCACCTTGCGGGAAGTCTGAGCCAGGCGGAAAAACGGGAGAGAAAGGCGAAATGATTAATAGAGGAAAAAGCGGGTCGCAACCACTGCGCAAATGATTAACAGGATCAGGATGAGCTCAAAACGATAACGCCGCAGCATAGTGCTCTCCAGAAAAAACGGCGCTGAAGCAGCGCCGATTATTTAAGAAGGTTGGTTCACCGGGAGGAATTAGGCTGCCGGCTGTGCAGCAGGTTTAGCGGCCTGGTGTTTGGTGGTTTTGTGGTGTTTTTTCGCTGCCTGAGCTTTCTGGGCTACCGGTTTAGCGGCAGCTTTGTGGTGCTTTTTCGCGGCCTGGGCTTTCTGCGGAGCGGCGGGTTTGGCTTCTGCTTTTTTGTGTTTTTTAGCGGCCTGGGCTTTCTGGGCAGCGGCTGGTTTAGCTTCTGCTTTCTTGTGTTTTTTGGCAGCCTGAGCTTTCTGCTCTGCAGCTGGTTTGGCCGCGGCTTTATGGTGTTTTTTGTGATGGGTGGTCTTGGCAGCAGTGCTGTGGGTAGCAGCTGGCGCCTGAGTGGTGCTTACTGCGTCAGCAGCGAAAGCGGCGGAAGAGAGACCCATAGCAGCGGCAACGACCAGAGCTAATACTTTTTTCATTCTGATATCCTCGAAAAGTTTTCTTAATTTCAACCCCACTGCGGGGCCGGTGAAATCACTATATGCTTGTCTTTTCGGGCTTTCCGTGAGTGTTTGGTATCGGCGTGTAACCGAATGTACAAGGCGGGGAGTGGAAGGACGCGCCGGGCAGCCCGGCGCGGACGATCACAGATAGCGGGCGGTAAGGTGGTCGCGGAAGTAGCTGCTGTTAAGATCCTCGCCGGTGGCCTGCTGGATCAGCTGCGAGGTGGTGAAGCGGCTGCCATGCTGCCAGATATTCTGCCGCAGCCAGTCAAACAGGGCGCTGAAATCCCCTTCCGCGATATCGCGGTCTAACGTCGGCAGCGCGCGACGGGCGGCGGCCATCAGCTGCGCGGCATACATCGCCCCCAGCGTGTAGGAAGGGAAGTAGCCGAAGCCGCCGTCGGTCCAGTGAATATCCTGCATACAGCCGTCCCGGTAGTTGCCGGTGGTCGACAGTCCCAGCCAGTGCTGCATTTTCTCATCCCACAGCGACGGAATATCTTCCACCTCTATCTCGCCGTCGATCAGCGCGCGTTCAATTTCATAGCGCAGGATCACATGCGCCGGATAGCTGACCTCATCGGCATCAACGCGAATAAAGCCTGGTTTCACCCGCTGGTTCCAGGCGATGAAATTCTCCTCGCTAAAGGCCGGCCGATCGCCAAAGCGTTCGCGCACCGCCGGCAACAGGCGTTTAAGGAAGCGCTCGCTGCGTCCCAGCTGCATTTCGAAGAACAGGCTCTGCGACTCATGGATAGCAGTAGAGCGGGCCAGTCCTACCGGCTGGTCGACCCACGGGCGAGGCAGATTCTGCTCATAGCGGGCGTGGCCGGTCTCGTGGATCACGCCGAACAGAGCGCTGAGCAGGTCGTTTTCGTTGTAGCGGGTGGTGATGCGCACATCCTGAGGGACGCCGCCGCAAAACGGGTGGGCGCTGATGTCCAGACGCCCGCCGTCAAAGTCAAAGCCGAGGATGCGCATCGCCTGCAGACCCAGTTCGCGCTGCTCAGGGATCGGGAACGGCCCCTGCGGGGCGATCAAGGTTCGCGTCGCCTGCTTATCGACCGCTTGTCGCAGCAGGGAAGGCAGCCAGGACTTGAGGTCGGCAAACAGGCTGTCCAGCCGGGCGCTGGTCATATCCGGTTCGAAAATATCCAGCAGCGCGTCATAGCGTGAGCCGCCCCGGGCGTCGGCGCGGATCTGCGCTTCCTCGCGGCTCAGCCTGACCACCTCGCGCAAATTATCGGCAAAGCCAGCCCAGTCATTAGCCGGCCGCTGACTGCGCCAGGCATGTTCGCAACGGCTACCGGCCAGCGATTTGGCCTCCACCAGGCTCTCCGGCAGCAGCGCCGCCTGATCGTACTGGCGCTGCATTTCCCGCAGGTTGGCCTGTTCGAGGTCGTTGAGATCCTGCTGGCGGGCCGCCTGCAGCCATTGGCCCACTTTTTTATCGGTCAGGATCTGATGCTGTAGCACGCCGAGTTCAGCCAGCGCTTCGCCGCGGGCGGCGCTACCGCCCGGAGGCATCATGGCGAACATATCCCAGCCGGCGATGGCGGAGAGATGCGAAAAGCGCGACAGGCGCTGAAAGGTGCGGGTAAGCTGCTGATAAGGCGTATTTTCAGTCATAGTAGCGTTCGGTCCGTGACAGGTGAATGAACAGATTATCGGTATGCCTCTACACTATCCTGATACGCCTGGCGGGTCGAGCGTGGCGCGCAGAGGGCGGGGTAAAGCATTAGCCGCGTGATAGCAGGAAAAAAAGCGTGGCTCTGTGAGCAGTATTGCAGAAATCGGTAACGCATCGTGACTAAACTGTGATCGATAACGCAAGTCTGGAGGTTCGGGGGTGGTTTATGAATCCGTTCACCTGGCTGTTTATTGCCTTACTGTCCGTTGATGCCGTCAGAGAGCTGATGGGCTTGTCATCTATCATGGGCATGTGGTGAAACGTGGCCCGCAGGCCACGTCACGCGCGATTATTTTAGTCGCCGATACAGGCAAGTGCCGGTCAACAGCGCGGCAAGGAGCAGCAACGCGATAAATCCGCCGACGCCGTTCCAGCCGTAGCGATGCCAGAACACCCCGCCTAATGTCCCCGCCAGGCTTGAGCCAAGATAATAGCTGAATAGATACAGCGATGACGCCTGACCGCGGGCGCGGCGCGCGCGCGGGCCAATCCAGCTGCTGGCGACGGAATGCGCGGCGAAGAAGCCGGCGGAGAACAGCAGCATGCCGAGGAAAATAAGCCACAGGGAAGAAAAGAGCGTCATCAGCAGGCCGCAGAGCATCACGCCGGTAAAACCGAGCATCACCGGACCGCGGCCATAGCGTACGGTCATGGCGCCCGCTTTCGGCGAGCTCCAGGTCCCGGTGAGATACGCCACCGACAGCAGACCCACCACCGCCTGGCTTAACGACCACGGCGACATCATCAGACGGTAGCCAATGTAGTTAAACAGGGTGACAAAGGCCCCCATCAGCAGGAAACCCTCGACGAACAGCAGCGGCAGGCCGCGATCGCGCCAGTGCAGGCGGAAATTAATCAGCAGCGTTTTTGGCCGCAGCGAGGTCGGGCGGAAATGGCGCGACTCGGGCAGGATTCGCCAGAACATAATCGCCGCGGCCAGGGCGAAGCCGCTGATCACCGCCAGCGCCACGCGCCAGCCGAAAAAATCGGTAAAGACCCCGGTGAGCAAGCGGCCGCTCATGCCGCCGATGGAGTTGCCGCTGATATAGAGTCCCATAGAGAAGGCCACAAAGCTGGGGTGGATCTCCTCGCTCAGGTAGGTCATACCGACCGCCGCCACGCCGCTCAGCGACAGGCCAATCAGGGCGCGCATAATCAGGATGCCGTGCCAGCTGGTCATCATGGTCGACAACAGCGAGCAGCAGGCGGCCAGCAGCAGCGCGGTGACCATCACCGGCTTGCGGCCTATGGCGTCCGACAGCGGGCCGGTAAACAGCAGCCCCACCGCCAGCATCGCCGTGGAAATGGAGAGAGAAATACTGCTGCTGGCCGGCGATACGCCGAACTCGTTCGACAGCACCGGCAGGATCGGCTGCACGCAGTAGAGCAGGGCGAAGGTGGCCAGACCGGCGGAGAATAGCGCGAGCGTGACGCGCATAAACTGCGGGGTGCCGCGCTTAATAAACGGATCCGGGCGGGATGCACCAGCGACGCTGACCTCGCCCGCCGGCACGGTGTCAACGGTTGTTGTACGACTCACAGAGAATTCCTTGGGTAGAAGTTGCTGCTTACCAACATAGTGTTGTGACCATTCAGCTCACATTTTTAGGGTATGAAAATGTAAATATTCTGTCTAATATATTAATAATCTCAAATAAGACGTTTTAAATATGAATATCGAGTTGCGTCATTTGCGCTACTTTGTCGCCGTCGCCGAGGAGCTGCATTTTGGCCGCGCCGCGGCGCGACTGAACATCTCTCAACCGCCGTTAAGCCAGCAAATTCAGATCCTCGAGCAGCAGACCGGCGCCCGCCTGTTCGCCCGCACCAACCGCAGCGTCAGCCTGACGGCGGCGGGAAAACAGTTTCTCGCCGACAGCCGACAAATTCTCGCCCAGGTGGAGGACGCGGCCGCCCGCGCCGCCCGTCTGCACCATGGGGAAACGGGCGAACTGCGTATCGGCTTTACCTCCTCGGCCCCTTTTATCAAGGCGGTATCCGATACGCTGTCCCTGTTTCGTCAGCGCTACCCGGATGTGCATATTCTCACCCGCGAGACCAATACCCGCGAACAGATTGTCCCGCTGAGCGAGGGAGCCCTCGACCTCGGCCTGTTGCGCAATACCCAACTGCCGGACACCCTGGCGTGGCAGCGAGTGCTGCGCGAGCCGCTGCTGGCGATGGTCCCGGCGGACCATCCGCTGGCCCGCCAGCCCTCGGTCAGCCTGGCGGCGCTGGCGCGGGAGCCGTTCGTCTTTTTCGACCCGCACGTCGGTACCGGCCTGTATGACGATATCCTTGGCCTGCTGCGCCGCTACGGCCATACGCCGGTGATTGCCCAGGAGGTGGGGGAGGCGATGACCATTATTGGCCTGGTGGCCGCCGGGCTGGGGGTGTCGATCCTGCCGGCCTCCTTTCAGCGCGTGCAGCTCAGCGAAATGCGCTGGCTGCCGATTGACGAACAGGATGCGGTGTCGGAGATGTGGCTGGTGTGGTCGAAACACCATGAGCAGGGGGCGCTGGCAAAACGCTTTCGTGACACGCTGCTGGCCTGGAAAAACGAGCGCAATTGAGGCAAAAAGGGGCTGGAAATGTGCGGTAAATCACAAGGCTAAGCAAAAATTTGACGTTCACCATCGAAGTGCTTCACCATAGCCGAAAGTTTATTTCGAAGCGCGAAAATAAAGGGAGTCAATGGTGGTAGCGGATAGTCAACCAGGCCATATCGATCAAATTAAGCAGACCAATGCGGGCGCCGTCTATCGCCTGATTGATCAGCTCGGCCCGGTATCGCGTATCGACCTCTCCCGATTTGCGCAACTGGCGCCCGCCAGCATCACCAAAATTGTCCGCGAGATGCTGGAAGCGCATCTGGTGCAGGAGACCGAGATTCAGGAGCCCGGCAGCCGCGGGCGCCCGGCGGTGGGTCTGATGGTGGAAACCGAGGCCTGGCACTATCTGGCGGTGCGTATCAGCCGCGGCGAGATCCACCTTTCGCTGCGCGATTTAAGCAGCCAGCTGGTGGTGGAGGAGCAGCTGGAGCTGGCCCTTACCGACAGCTCGCCGTTTCTGACGCGGATTATCGACCATATCGATCGCTTCTTTATTCGCCACCAGAAGAAGCTGGAACGTCTCACCTCCATCGCCATAACGATGCCGGGTATCATTGATACCGAAAACGGCATTATTCATCGCATGCCGTTTTATGAAGAGGTCAAAGACGTCCCGTTGGGCGAAACGCTGGCCAACCATACCGGGGTGCCGGTCTATATTCAGCATGACATTAGCGCCTGGACCATGGCGGAATCGCTGTTTGGCGCCTCGCGCGGCGCCCGGGACGTCATTCAGGTGGTGATCGATCATAACGTCGGCGCCGGGGTTATCACCGACGGACGTCTGCTGCACGCCGGCAGCAGCAGCCTCGTGGAGATCGGTCATACCCAGGTCGACCCCTACGGCAAACGCTGCTACTGCGGCAACCATGGCTGTCTGGAAACGATCGCCAGCGTGGAGAGCGTGCTGGAGCTGGCGCAGATGCGGATGGCGCAGTCGATGAGCTCGCTGCTGCATCAGCGTCCGCTGAGTGTGGAGTGGCTGTGCCAGGCGGCGCTGCAGGGCGACCTGCTGGCCCGGGACATTATCAGCGGCGTCGGTCATCACGTCGGTCGCATTCTGGCGATCATGGTCAATCTGTTTAACCCGCAGAAAATCCTGATCGGCTCGCCGTTTAACCTGGCGGCAGACATTCTTTTTCCGGCAATTTCCAGCTGCATTCGGCAACAATCACTCCCGGCCTACAGCCAGCATATCGCAGTTGAAAGCACCCAGTTCTCCAACCGCGGAACGATGGCTGGCGCGGCGCTGGTCAAGGATGCGCTCTATAACGGATCCTTACTCATACGACTGTTACAGGGTTAACATTTTTTCATAGTCACACCAAAAATTGCGCTATCTCAAGCTGACCCCCAGCGGCTTCACGTAGACTTTGCCCACTGTTGATTATTTCTCTCCCGTATATTTCATCGACAAAACTGTGGGGTTAGTGATGTTTAAGCGTTTCTTTATTACAGGTACAGACACCTCTGTCGGGAAGACAGTGGTTTCCCGTGCGCTGTTGCAGGCACTTGCTGCCAGAGGCAAAAGCGTGGCCGGGTACAAGCCTGTGGCGAAGGGCAGCAAAGAGACGCCGGACGGTTTGCGTAATAAAGACGCGCTGGTGCTGCAGAGCGTCTCCACGCTGGCGTTACCCTATGAGGCTGTCAATCCCATCGCCTTAAGCGAAGACGAAAGCAGCGTGGCACACAGCTGCCCGATCAACTACGGTTTGCTGTCGGATGGTTTGCAGCGGCTGGCCGGGCAAGTTGAACACGTGGTGGTTGAAGGCACCGGCGGCTGGCGCAGCCTGATGAACGACCTGCGACCGCTCTCCGAATGGGTGGTACAGGAGCAGCTCCCGGTGCTGATGGTGGTGGGGATCCAGGAAGGGTGCATCAACCATGCGCTGCTGACGGCCCAGGCGATCGCCAATGACGGGCTGCCGCTGATCGGCTGGGTGGCCAACCGCATCAACCCCGGTCTGGCGCACTACGCCGAAATCATCGATGTGCTCAGCAAAAAGCTGCCGGCGCCGCTCATTGGCGAGCTACCGTATCTGCCGCGCGCCGAACAACGTGAGCTAAGCCGCTACGTCGACTTAGACATGCTCGGCAACGTGATGGCGATAGATCGAATCCCGGCGTAACGTCCGCGACAGCACCGACGCCACCACGCAGGTGATCAGCAGGCCGGGCAGCAGCACATACTGCCCGGTCATCTCACAAATCATCAGAGTCGACATGATTGGCGCATGGGTAGTGGCGGCAAGAAACGCCGCCATGCCGGTCAGTCCCATCATCATAGCCATCTCCTGCCCCCCCGGTAGCCACAGCCCGCTGAAGCGGGCCAATAGCATGCCCATCGCCAGGCCGACAAACAGCGTGGGGGTAAACACCCCGCCCGGCGCGCCGGAGCCACTGCTGGCAAGCACTGCCAGCAGTTTGCACAGGAATACCGCCACCAGCAGCGCGCCGGGCGGCGGCAGCAGCAGATAGCTTTGCACCACGCTGTAGCCGTTGCCCCACACCGCCGGCGTGATGAGCGATAAGCCGCCGACGATCAGACCGCCCAGCGCCAGCTGCCACGGCGGCGCCAGTTTCAGCCTGACGAACCCGCGGTGGCTGTATTCCATCAGCCAGATAAACAGCGGCCCGCACAGTCCGGCCAGCAGTCCGGTGGCGAGCATCAGGCCATAGTGCAGCGCGCTGAGATCCTGCTGCAGGACGACATGGTACAACGGCGCGGCGCCGCCGTTGAGAAACTGGGTCAGCAGCAGGGCGATCACTGCCGAGATCACTACCGGCCCAAGCGAGGCCAGCATCAGCGTGCCAAACAGAATTTCAGCGATAAACAGGCTGCCGGCCAGTGGAGCATGATAGGCGCTGGCCATCCCGGCGGCGGCGCCGCAGGCGACCCACAGTTTCCATTCGGCCTGCGGCGTGAAGCGGCGGGCGAACAGCGAGGCCGCCAGCGCGGCCAACAGGATCATGGCGCCTTCCCGGCCAATCGCGCTGCCGGTGACCACCACCAGCAGCGAGGCCAGCGACTTCACCAGGCTTGCCGGCGTATCGAAGCAACCGTCTCCGGTCTCCAGGGCTTCCATATAATCGGTGGCGGCGTGCGGACGGGCAACGCGGCGTCGTTGCCACAGCCAGAGAAGTGCCCCTGCCGCCAGTCCCCCCAGCGCCGGGGTAATCAGCCGTCGCCACGCCGGCAGCGACTGCGCGGCGTTGACCAGGCTCCCGCTGTCGTTACCGAGAAACAGCGTTTCCAGCACCACCATGGCATGGCGAAACAGGGCCACCGCCAGGGCGGCGAGAAGGCCAATCAGCGTGGCGATCAGCAGGCGACGAAACATCACCTGCACATCAGGATAGGGATGAAGACGATGCATCGGTCACAGCGAGATTGGGAAAACATGGCCTTATTGTGATAGGGAATAAACTTATATGCAAAAGCGATAAGTGCGGGTTACGGAGAGGGGAGCCAGCAAGGAAACCGCGCCGACTCCCGGCGCGGCAAAGGGATTAGCGATAGAGCGGCTTTTCCGCCACCGCGAGGGGCAGACCTGCCTGCCACTGCGCCAGGGTCGCCTGCGCCAACTGGCCCAGCGCCTGGTAGAAGGGGTGGGCGGCATGTTCGACAAAGACGCTCAGGAAGCGCCCGGACCACGGCAGCAGATGCCAGGCCAGCAGCTGGGCAAACAACGCCTCCTGTTCCGTTTCGCACAGCCACGCCGCCAGCAGCAGCAGGGTGCCGAAATGGTCTTCCGGCTCGTTGCGTTCGGCGTCCAGTGCGATGCCGTTCGCGCGCATCCATTCGCGCAGGGCCAGTGTGGATTCGCCGAACAGCACCGACTCTTTATCCAGCCAGACGGATCCCCAGGGCGGCGCCGGCAGGGCCCACGGTCCGATAAACAGGCGCTGCCAGGCTTCCGGCAACGACTCTTCAACCGACGCGGCAAACCCCGATGCCAGCGGGGCGGCAACCGGGAAGGGCCACTGTTGCTGCCAGCTGCCGTCCCGGAAGGCGGCCACCAGCGGCGCGATTTGCGGGCTATTCGGCGCATAAGAGAACAACGCGCCCAGGGTACGGGCGCTTAAGGCGACAGCGTCGCGGTGAGGGAACGGCATCATCACTTATTCCTTTCTGCGGCGCGCGCCGGCGCGCCGTCACATTAACGGGCAACCGCCATACCGACGGTCATATGGAGCCCATAAAACAGGCCGCGGCCAATACATTCCGCGATCAGGACCAGCAGCAGACCGGCCAGCAGCCCCGCAGCGCGCGGCGGCTGACGGCGGATCAGCGGACACAGCCAGCAGCCGAGTCCCAGCGCCAGCAGGATCAGACGTAAGGCCTGCAGTCTGCCATAATCCGGCAGCAGGGTGGCCGCCTGCTGAACGGCGCTGTGAATGGCGCCGAGCCCGGCGCTTTGCATCTCGAGCGCCCGCAGCGGGCAGGACTCGACGCAGATCGGCTTTTTCCCTTCGGCGACGCGCTGATAACAGCCGTCGCACTTGGTCATATGGCCTTTGTCGGCGTTGTATTGCGGCGCGCCGTACGGGCAGGCCATATGACAGTAGCGGCAGCCGATGCACACCTCTTCATCCACCACCACAAAACCGTCTTCGCGCTTGTGCATCGCTCCGCTCGGGCAGACCTTGGTGCAGGCCGGATCGGCGCAGTGGTTACAGGCGATGGAGAGGTAATAGGCGAACACGTTCTGCTGCCAGATGCCGTTGTCCTCCTGCCAGTCGCCGCCGGCGTACTCATAGATGCGACGGAAGCTGACCTCCGGAGTCAGGTTCTTATAGTCCTTACAGGCCAGCTCGCAGGTTTTGCACCCGGTACAGCGAGCGGAGTCGATAAAGAATCCATATTGCGTGCTCATGGTTTACTCCTTAAACCTTCTCGATGTCGACCAGGTTGGTATGCTGCGGATTCCCTTTCGCCAGCGGCGAGGGGCGATGGGTGGTCAGGGTATTCATGCAGGCGCCATGGTCAACCCGGTCCCCGGCCATATTGGCGTCGTGCCACGCGCCCTGGCCCATCGCCGACACGCCCGGCATGATGCGTGGCGTCACCTTCGCCGGCAGCCGGACTTCGCCGCGCTGGTTGAACACCCGCACCAGATCGCCGTTTTTAATCCCGCGTTTTTCCGCGTCCAGCGGGTTGATCCACACTTCCTGACGGCAGGCGGCCTGCAGCACGTCCACGTTGCCGTAGCTGGAATGGGTGCGCGCCTTATAGTGAAATCCAAACAGCTGCAGCGGATACTGGCTGCGCAGCGGATCGTCCCAGCCTTCAAATGTGGAGGCATAGACCGGCAGCGGGCTGATGACTTCGTCTTTCTCCAGCTGCCAGCGGGCGGCAATTTCGGCGAGCCGGCTGGAGTAGATCTCAATTTTGCCGGACGGGGTTTTGAGCGGATGCGCTTCAGGATCGCGGCGGAAGTCGCGATAGGCGACGAAGTGGCCGTTCGGGTCCTTGCGCTTGTAGATGCCCATTCGCTTCAGCTCATCGTAGGCCGGCAGCGCCGGATCTTTCGCCACCATTTTGGCGTACAGATGCTGCAGCCACTGCGCCTGAGTACGTCCCTCGGTAAAACGCTGGTAGACATCGTCGCCGAGCCGTTTCGCCACTTCGCTTAAGATCCAGTAAATCGGTTTGCGTTCAAACTTCGCCGAGGTGGCGGGCTGGATGAAAATCAGATAGCCCATATTGCCGGCGTAATCGTTGGGAATAATATCTTCCTGCTCAACGGTCATCAGGTCGGGCAGCAGCAGGTCGGCGTATTTCGCCGACGAGGTCATAAAGTTGTCGATGACCACGATGGTTTCGCACTTGCTTTCGTCCTGTAGGATCTCGTGGGTCTTATTGATGTCGGAGTGCTGGTTGATGAGGGTATTGCCCGCGTAGTTCCACAGGAACTTGATCGGCACATCCAGCTTCTCTTTGCCGCGCACGCCGTCGCGGGTGGCGGTCATCTCCGGGCCTCGAGCGATGGCGTCGGTCCAGGTGAAGCAGGAGATGGCGGTTTTCACCGGGTTTTCCAGCACCGGCAGACGCTCGATGGTGATGGTGTAGGTCGATTCGCGGGCGCCGCTGTTGCCGCCGTTGATGCCGACATTGCCGGTTAAGATCGGCAGCATGGCGATCGCCCGGGCGGAGAGTTCGCCGTTGGCCTGGCGCTGCGGCCCCCAGCCCTGGCAGATGTAGGCCGGTTTGCTCATGCCGATGTCGCGCGCCAGCTTAATGATGCGATCGGCGGGGATGCCGGTGATACGCGAAGACCACTGCGGCGTTTTGGCGACGCCGTCGTCGCCCTCGCCGAGGATATAGGCTTTATAGTGGCCATTCTCAGGCGCCCCGGCCGGCAGCGTCTTCTCATCGTAGCCGACGCAGTATTTATCAAGGAACGGCTGATCCACCAGATTTTCGTTAATCAACACCCAGGCGATACCGGCGACCAGCGCGGCGTCTGTGCCGGGGCGAATGGGGATCCACTCATCTTCGCGACCGGCGGCGGTATCGGTGTAGCGCGGATCGATAACGATCATCCGCGCGTTGGAGCGCTCGCGGGCCTGTTCCAGATACCAGGTAATGCCGCCGCCGCTCATGCGGGTTTCCGCCGGGTTGTTGCCGAACATCACCACCAGCTTACTGTTTTCAATATCCGAGGTGCTGTTGCCGTCGTTACTGCCGTAGGTGTAGGGCATGGCGCAGGCGATCTGCGCGGTGCTGTAGGTACCGTACTGGTTAAGCGAGCCGCCGTAGCAGTTCATCAGCCGCGCCACCGGCGAAGCGGAAGGCGAGGAGCGGGTCATGTTCCCGCCGACGATTCCTGATGAGTAGTTAATGTACACGGCTTCGTTGCCATATTGCGCGACGACGCGTTTCAGACGGTCAGCAAGGGTATCCAGCGCTTCCTGCCAGCTGATACGCTCAAATTTGCCTTCTCCGCGTTTGCCGACGCGCTTCATCGGATAGTTAAGGCGATCCGGGTGGTTGATGCGCCGGCGAATCGAACGCCCGCGCAGGCAGGCGCGGACCTGATGATCGCCGTAGCGGTCGTCGCCGGTGTTATCCGTTTCCACGTAGACCACTTCATCATCACGCACGTGCAGCCGCAGGGCGCAGCGGCTGCCGCAGTTGACCGAACAGGCGCCCCAGACAATCCGGGTGTTGTCGCCGGTAGCCTGCTGGACCGCCGCCGCGGCGCTGCGCAGCGTAAAGGGCAGGGGAAGCCCGCCGGCGGCCAGCGCCAGAGAACCGAGGGCTGTGGATTTAAGTAGCGCGCGTCGGGTGACGCCGCCGGAAGATTCCTGATTCGACATTGCTCACTCCATGATAGTTATGCTGGGCGGAGAAGGGCCGCCGCGTCATTAACAGACGCCGGGGTGAGCGATAATACGTTATGGGTAGCCGGCAGATCTTATCCCTGGTCAATGCAGGGATAAGATCTTTCGTTTGAAAGCGAGGCGGGTTTACTGAGCGTCGTTTTCGGCGGGACTGTCGCTGTTACGGGTGTAGGTGATTTTGAAGGTGTCGTTGGCGCAATGACCCACCACCTGAGCGCCGGGCTGGTCCGCCTGGTCGTTTGGCACGATGGCCAGACTGAAGGCCGTTTCCGGTACGCCATTGTTAATGATCTTCTGTTGAATATCATTTTTGACCCGTTCACAGGAATCGGGGGCCGCCAGCACGGTCGTGGAGCACAGCAGCAGCGCGGCGCCTGTCCAGAGGGATAGTTTCATCTTACGCTCCTTATCGATGGTATCCAGATTTAAGCATAGCAGAACTGGTGTAAACAATTGTATTTGCTAATATGATTGGATGTACACAAAAGGAATCATCTGTGAAAAGACTGTATTGGCTAATCCCGACCGCGCTGTTGCTGACGGCGTGCGACCGCGAAAGCGCCCCGGAAGCCTTCACCCCGGAGATGGCGAGTTTTTCCAATGAGTTTGAGTTCGATCCGCTGCGCGGTCCGGTGAAGGATTTTAGCCAGACGTTACTGGACGAACACGATGCGGTGGTCAAGAAGGTGAGCGCGCAGCTGTCAAAAGAGGGATGTTTCGATCTGCTGACGCTGGAGGATGTGGAGAATAACACCGGCGCCACGCTGCTGCTGGACGCCAACTATTACGTCGATGGCCGCACCCATGAGAAGCGGCTGCGTCTGCAGGGGAAATGTCAGCTGGCGGAGATGCCCGCCACCGGCGTGAGCTGGGAAACGGATGATAACGGCTTTATTATCAGCGCCCGCGGCAAAGAGACTACCGCCACCTACCGTTACGACAGCGATGGCTATCCGCTGGGGAAAACCACCACCGCCAAAGAGGAGCGATTTACCGTCGCCTCCACGCCGTCGAAGGATCCGCGCAAGAAAATGGACTATACCGCCATCAGCACCTTCAACGACCGCACGCTGGGTACGGTGCGCCAGACCTGCGACTACGATCGCCATGACAATCCGCTGAGCTGTGAGCTGCAGGTGATCGATGAAAGCGTCCAGCCGCCGCTGACCCGCCACTACACGATTAAAAACCGCATTGATTATTACTGAGCCGTCGGCTTCAGCAGAGACGGGCCCGGCGTTTTGTGTTCCGCCAGATACTGATGCTGAAACAGACACATGCGGATGGTGTTGCGGTACTCGCCGTTAATGAAAAACTCATGGATCAGTTCACCCTCGACCATAAAGCCGAGCTTGCGGTAAATATGGATCGCTTTTTCATTCTCTTTATCCACAATCAGATACAGCTTATACAGATTGAGCACGGTAAAGCCATAGTCCATCGCCAGCCGTGCGGCGCGGGTGGCGAGGCCTTTTCCCTGGAAGTCGGGTGAGATGATGATCTGAAATTCGGCCCGGCGGTGCACATGGTTAATTTCCACCAGCTCCACCAGTCCGGCTTTATCGCCATTGCATTCGATCACAAAGCGACGCTCGCTTTGATCGTGAATATGCTTGTCGTACAGATCGGAAAGCTCAACGAAGGCTTCATAGGGCTCTTCAAACCAGTAGCGCATCACGCTGGCGTTGTTGTCGAGCTGGTGAACAAAGCGCAAATCTTCGCGCTCAAGGGGGCGGAGTCTGACGTGCAGCGCGTCGGTCATAGGAATTCCTGTGGTCAAAGCGGAAAAGAGGGGACTGAAAGGCGGCGCCCGCAGGCGCCAGCGTGCTCAGGGATTGATCGCCCGGCCGGTGCGGCGGTCAAGGCAGCGCAGGGTGTTTGGTTCCCAGTAGGCATTGACGTTGGCGCTCTTCTGGCAGTTATCCTGCGCGTCAAAGGCGACATCGGTTTTGTCCCACTCTTTTTCCGCCCGTTTGTTCACCTTCTGGCGCAGGCTGCGGGTGTCGTTCCATTGCTCTTTTTCCATCGACGCCTGCTGACGGCTTTGCGCGCTGTCGCCGGACTCAATCACCAGCCGGTCGGTGGCCGCGAACGAGCTGGAGGTATAGACGACGGCGCTTAACGCCAGAATGGCGGTCAGGCACCAGCGTTTGTTCAGTGTCATGTTCATCACGATTTCCTTTAAGTGATGGGTTAACCCTCAGGTTCAGTTTACTACAGCTCTTTTGCCGGGCATAGCCGACGAAACAGCGTAGGGAAAGGGCTATTATCGCGTAGAATAGTTCAACGCTTTGTCTCTTTTACGAATCTTTTAATGCTCAAAACAACGCTGCTGTTCTTTGCCACCGCCCTGTGTGAAATCGTCGGCTGCTATCTGCCGTGGCTATGGTTAAAGCGCGGGGCCACGCCGCTGCTGCTGATCCCCGCCGGCCTGGCGCTGGGGCTGTTTGTCTGGCTCCTGACGCTCCATCCGACCGCCAGCGGGCGGGTATATGCCGCCTACGGTGGCGTCTACGTTTGTACCGCATTGCTCTGGCTGCGGGTCGTTGATGGGGTCAAATTAACCCATTATGACTGGGCGGGCGCGGCCATCGCCCTGTGCGGCATGCTGATCATCGTGGCCGGCTGGGGACGAGCGTAAGCCCGTCTTGTGTGATCCCTGCCACTTTTTTAAACCCTAATTCTTGTATGGTAGTCGACCTGTTGCCTTACTTATCAGACATCATATTGGGTTATGACTCTGTAAGGAATCACGATGGCTATTGAGACATTTGCCCCACAGGCGGGCGCGACGCCGCTGCGCATCCGTCGGGTGCAGAAGATCACCCTGACGCTGCTGTTTATCGCCGGGATCGTTAACTTTCTTGACCGCTCTTCCCTGAGCGTCGCCGGGGAGGCGATACGCGCCGATCTGGGTCTGAGCGCCACCGAGTTCGGGGTGCTGCTCTCCGCTTTTTCGCTCTCCTATGGCTTCGCGCAACTGCCCTCGGGCATTTTGCTGGATCGCCTCGGACCGCGGGTTGTGCTGGGCGCCGGGCTGATATTCTGGTCTGCGATGCAGGCCCTGACCGGGATGGTCAATTCATTCTCGCATTTTATTCTGCTGCGCATTGGCCTCGGGATCGGTGAAGCGCCGTTTATGCCCGCCGGGGTGAAATCGATCAACGACTGGTATGCGCAAAGAGAGCGCGGCACGGCGGTGGGGATATTTAACTCCTCGACGGTGCTGGGGCAAGCCATTGCCCCGCCGGCCCTGGTCATCATGCAGCTGGCCTGGGGCTGGCGGACAATGTTTGTGGTGATTGGTTTGGCCGGAATTCTGGTCGGCCTGTGCTGGTATGTGGGATACCGTAACCGGCGGCAATTCACTCTCCAGGAAGAGGAGCAACGCTATCTGGCCAGCGAGGAGGCGGCCCGGCCGGCGCTGAAACTGAGCGAATGGCTGGCGCTGTTTAAACGGCGTACTACCTGGGGGATGATCCTCGGCTTCTCCGGGGTGAACTATACCGGCTGGCTGTATATCGCCTGGCTGCCCGGCTATTTGCAGGCTCAGCAGGGGTTAAGCCTGGCGCGCACCGGCTGGGTGGCGGCGATCCCGTTCCTCGCCGCGGCGGTGGGGATGTGGGTCAATGGTCTGGTGGTCGACGCCCTGGCGCGCAGAGGCTACGATCTGGCGAAAACCCGCAAAACGGCGATCGTTGCCGGTCTGGTGCTGTCGGCGCTGGGAACGCTGCTGGTGGTGCAATCGTCCACGCCGACCCAGGCGGTGGCATTTATCTCTATGGCGCTGTTCTGCGTCCATTTCGCTGGCACCTCGGCCTGGGGATTGGTACAGGTGCTGGTGGCGGAGCATAAAGTGGCGTCGGTGGCGGCGATCCAGAACTTTGGCAGCTTTGTGTTTGCCTCCTTCGCGCCGATAGTCACCGGCTGGGTCGTGGATACCACCCATTCTTTCAATCTGGCGCTGGTGATCGCCGCCGGGGTGACCTTCGCCGGGGCGCTGTGCTACTTCTTTATCGTCAAAACCCGCATCGATTAACCAACCAGGAAGCCACAGGCCCGCAGGGAGGCACGGCCTGCGCCATGCTTCATCTTCTCTTACCGCTTCGCGGCGGATTTTCTCCTGCCATCCCAGAGATTTTGTGATCGCTCGCCAGCGACCACAACCCGCTAAAAGCTTCTTGTATGGTAGTTGACAGAAATCAAAGATGTTATACCAATTGCGTGAGATGGTTGAGGCACAAAGGCATTCTCCTCGAGAGTTCTCCCAGAGAATGGTTGATGAGCCACATAACAACGAGAGTCATCATGGAAAACACCCTCTTAACCGCTAACGCCATACAGCCGGACTACGATCGCCGCGCGCTGGTCCCCCGTATCGTCCATCTGGGTTTTGGCGCGTTCCACCGCGCCCATCAGGCGGTCTACGCCGATATACTGGCCAGCGAGCACGGCAGCGACTGGGGCTACACTGAAGTCAATCTGATTGGCGGCGAGCAGCAGATCGCCGATCTCCGGCAGCAGGATCTGCTGTACACCGTGGCAGAAATGTCCGCCGACGCGTGGACCGCGCGCGTGGTCGGGGTGGTGAAGCAGGCGCTGCACGCCCAGGTTGATGGTCTCGAGGCCGTGCTTTCGACGATGTGTGAGCCACAGGTGGCCATTGTCTCCCTGACCATTACCGAAAAAGGCTATTGCCATTCGCCAGCCAGTGGCGAACTGCAGCTCGATCACCCGCTGATCGCCGCCGATCTTGCTAACCCGCGCCAGCCGAAATCGGCAGTGGGCGTGGTGGTGGCGGCCTTAGCGCGTCGCCGGGAGGCAGGGCTGTCGGCCTTTACCGTGATGTCCTGCGATAACATGCCGGAAAACGGTCATGTGATGCGCAACGTCGTTTGCGCCTACGCCCGGGCGCTGGACGCGGACCTCGCCGCATGGATAGAACAGAATGTCACCTTTCCGTCGACCATGGTGGACCGTATTGTCCCGGCGGTGACGGCGGAAACCCTCGATAAAATTGAACAGCTGACCGGCGTGCGCGACCCGGCTGGCGTGGCCTGTGAGCCTTTCCGCCAGTGGGTGATTGAGGATAACTTTGTCGCCGGACGTCCACAGTGGGAGAAAGCGGGGGCGGAGCTGGTCGCCGATGTGGTGCCTTTCGAAGAGATGAAGCTTAGGATGCTCAACGGCAGCCATTCGTTCCTCGCCTATCTCGGCTATCTGGCCGGTTATCAGCATATCAACGACTGTATGCAGGATGACAACTACCGCCGCGCGGCGCTGGCGCTGATGCTGGACGAGCAGGCTCCGACCTTAAAAGTGCAGGGGGTGGATCTGTCACACTATGCCAGTCTGCTGATTGACCGCTACTGCAATCCGGCGCTCAAACACCGTACCTGGCAGATTGCCATGGACGGTAGCCAGAAGCTGCCGCAGCGCATGCTGGACTCGGTACGCTGGCACCTGGCGCACCAGCATGACTTCACGCTGCTGGCGCTGGGCGTGGCGGGCTGGATGCGCTATGTCGGCGGTGTTGACGACGCCGGTCAGGCGATCGAAATTTGCGATCCGCTGCTGCCGGTGATCAAGGAGGCGGTAGCCGCCAGCGCCGATGGCGAAGCGCGCGTCAAAGCGCTGTTGGGCATTGAGGCCATCTTCGGCCGTGAGCTGCCGCAGGAAGCGCGGTTCGTTTCGGCGGTGACCCGCGCCTATGTTGCGCTGCAGCGTCAGGGGGCCAAAGCCACCGTTGCCGCATGGGCTGAGGCGCAATAATCGTTTATTCCCGGTGTCGGTCATGGGATCGACACTGGCTCTTCTGCTGTTTCCGCACGGTTCCGCCGATATTTCTTTTTTTGCTGTCGATCGCTTTTAGCAGACTAAAAATATGATCGAACGCAATGTCCTTACATAATTCTATATTTCCCTGATTTACTAAAGATAATTAGCTGTTATTTTTCCGAATAAAGGCTGGTCATTCACCGCAAAAATGGCATAGTTAAGTTATTGAAAAATCACTTTCTCTGGAAAAGGAGTGCGGGCCATGTATAAAAAGATTTTATTGCCTGTTGATGTTTTTGAAATGGATTTAAGCGATAAGGCAGTGCGTCACGCGGAATTTCTCGCGTCGGCGGAAAATGGCGAAATCACCTTGCTCAACGTTCTGCCGAACAGCAGCCGTTCGTTATTACGCGGGTTTACGGCGGATATTCGTAAATTCGAAGCCTATATGCAGGAAGAGTCGGAGAAAAAGATGCGCGAGGTGGCGCGACTGTTCGACATACCGATGTCGCGGATCCATACCCGGGTCGTCTTTGGTAACGTGCGCGATGAAATTCTGGCTATCAGTAACAACGAAGCGTTCGATGTGATAGTGATTGGCTCCCGCAAACCGGGGATCTCCACCCATCTGCTGGGCTCCAACGCCGAATCCATTTTGCGCTACGCCAAAACGCCGGTGCTGGTGGTCAGATAATCCTTTCCATTACGACGGCTGCGTCTGCCTTATTTCGCAGCCGTCTGATCCTTACTCTTCGCTAAACCAGTCGCGATTCTCCTGGCGGATCAACAGCACGGATTCGCTGATTTCATGCAAATGAATACTCATGGCTTTCTCGACCGCCTCGGCGTCGCGTTTTTCCAGCGCGGTGAAAATTTCATGATGCTGGCGCAGCAGCATCTCCGGGGAGGAGACATGGTCGAGGCTCATGTAGCGCACGCGGTCAATAGCGGCTTTGATGTTTTCCACCGTATCCCAGGCCAGCTGACAATCGGCAATAACTGACAACTTCTGGTGAAATTCATCATCAAGCAGGAAAAAGTCGTTTAACTGCTGACGGTCGACGGCAATACGCTGCTGATGAAGATTCTGCTCCAGCTGATAGACTTGCTCATCGTTAATCATGCCAGCGGCACGGCGGACCACCGCGCATTCAATCGCCTGGCGGACAAAGCAACCATTGCGCACCTGAGACAGGGAAATTTTGTTGACGTAGCTGCCGCGCTGGGGACGGATCTGGATAAGTCCATTCTCCGCCAGCTTAATAAAGGCCTCGCGCACCGGCTGACGAGATACCGCAAAACGCACGGAGACTTCTTTCTCCGACAGCGGCGTGCCAGGCGGGATCAGGCAGTGAACGATATCCCGGCGGAGGATGCGATAAATTTGCTGATTGACGGGTTGCGTCGGATTCAGTTGCGATTCTGCGGCCATTGATGGTTACTTTTTATGGGGTTATGCGCACTATTTTACGCGTTTTTTGCGGTTCCGCCCATACCCGGCCAGCAGGCCGGGTGGCTGATGGTTAGCCCTGGCGGTGAACGCTGAGTCCGGCAAAGCTCTGGCTCACCGGCATCATCTCCAGGGTGTTGATGTTGACGTGTTTCGGCAGGGTGGCCACCCACCAGACCGCCTCGGTCACATCTTCCGGCGTCAGGGCTTCGGTGTTCTCGTAGGTTTTACCGGCTTTGGCGTCATCGCCTTTAAAGCGGACGTTCGAGAACTCGGTGCCGCCCACCAGGCCCGGCTCGATGTCGGTGACGCGCACCGCGGTGCCGTGCAGGTCGGTGCGAAGATTGAGGCTGAACTGACGGACGAAGGCTTTGGTCGCCCCATAGACGTTACCGCCGGCGTAAGGCCAGCAGCCTGCCGTGGAGCCGATGTTGATGATGTGGCCGCGATTGCGCGCCACCATGCCCGGCAGGACGGCGCGGGTCATGTACACCAGCCCTTTATTATTGGTGTCGATCATATCTTCCCAGTCTTCCACGCTGGCGCGGTGCGCCGGCTCCAGACCGAGCGCCAGACCCGCGTTGTTCACCAGCACATCGATTGCCTGCCACTCTGCGGGCAAATCGGCAATCAGCGTCTCAATAGCGGCGCGGTTGCGAACGTCCAGTTGCGCGATATAAAGATTATCGCCCAGCTCGTCTTTCAGCGTCTTCAGGCGCTCTTCGCGACGTCCGGTCGCAATCACTTTATGACCGTTAGCGACAAAACGGCGAGTAATACTTTCACCAAAACCGGCAGTGGCGCCGGTGACCATGATAATCATCTTACTGTTCCTCAACGCTTTTTGTGTTTTCATACCATAGCACGCACAGGCGGCGACCGGTAACCGAAATCATTGCGACCCCTTAAGGAGAAGCCTAATCTTACAGGATAAGCCTGTACAGGAGAGAAAGATGTCCGAACAAAACCCCTTTTTTAGCGTCAGTCTGTTGCCTTACCAGGCGCCGCGGTTTGATCTGATTGAAGACAGTCACTATCGGCCGGCGTTTGATGAGGGCGTCCGGCAGCAGCGCGAGGAGATCCGCGCCATTATCGACAATCCGCAGCCGGCCAGTTTCGCCAACACGCTCGAGGCGCTGGAGCAGAGCGGACAGCTGCTGGCGCGGGTGACGCGGGTCTTTTTCGCCATGGCCAGCGCTCATACCAACCCTTATCTGCAATCACTGGATGAACAATTTTCCGCCGAGCTCGCCGGGCTGGGGAATGACATCTGGCTCAACGAGGCTTTATTCCAGCGGGTGAACAGCGTCTACGAGCAGCGCGAGACGCTCTCGCTTGACGGCGAATCCCGGCGTCTTCTGACCCTGACATGGCAACGCTTTGTTCACGCCGGGGCAACGCTGGCCCCGGCGCAGAAGGCGGTGCTGCGCGCCCTGAATACCGAAGCGGCCACTTTGCAAAGTCAGTTCCAGCAGCGGCTGCTGGGGGCGGCGAAAAGCGGCGGCCTGGTGGTCGATGACCGGCATCAACTGGATGGCCTGACCGATGAGGAGATAGCGGCAGCGGCCGACGCGGCGCGGGAAAAAGGGCTCGGCGATCGCTGGCTGCTGACGCTGACCAACACCACCCAGCAGCCGCAGCTGCTTGCGCTGCGCGACCGGCAAACGCGGGAGAATCTCTTCGCCGCCGGCTGGACGCGCAATCAGCAGGGCGATGAGCATGATACCCGTAGTCTGGTGCTGCGGCTGGCGGCGATCCGCGCGCAGCAAGCGGAACTGCTGGGGGCGGCAAACTACGCCAGCTGGGCGCTGACCGATCAAATGGCGGCTTCTCCGGCGGAGGCATTGGGCTTTATGCGCCAGATTGCGCCGGCGGCGCGGGCGAGGGCGGAACGTGAGCTGGCGGACATCCAGCAGGTGATCGACAACGAAGGCGGGGAGTTTCGCGCGCAGGCATGGGACTGGCTTTACTACAGCGAGCAGGTGCGGCGGGCTGCCTATGCCATTGATGACGCACAGCTCAAACCCTATTTTGCCCTCGAGCGCGTGCTGCAGGACGGCGTCTTCTGGACGGCATCGCAGCTCTTTGGGCTCCGCTTCGTGGAACGCTTTGACATCCCGGTGTACCACCCGGATGTGCGGGTTTGGGAGATTTTCGACCACAATGGCGAAGGGATGGCGCTGTTTTACGGTGATTATTTCGCGCGCGATTCAAAGAGCGGCGGCGCCTGGATGGACGTGTTTGTCGAACAGTCGACCCTGCGGGAGCAGCGCCCGGTTATCTATAACGTCTGCAATTATAGCCGGCCGCAGAGCGGACAGAGCGCGCTGTTGTCATGGGATGAGGTGATCACCCTGTTCCATGAGTTTGGCCACGCCCTGCACGGACTGTTCGCCAGCCAGCGCTATGCCAGCCTCTCCGGGACCAATACCCCGCGGGATTTTGTCGAGTTTCCGTCGCAAATCTTCGAACACTGGGCCAGCCATCCGCAGGTATTCACCCACTATGCGAAGCACTATCGCTCCGGAGAGCCGATGCCGGAGGCGCTGCGCGACAATATGTTGCGTGCGGCAACCTTCAATAAAGGGTACGACATGAGCGAGCTGCTGGCTGCTGCGCTGCTCGATATGCGCTGGCACACGCTGTCGACCACCGCGTTTCCGGACGAGGTGGATGCATTTGAGCAGAGGGTACTCCGGGAAGAACACCTCGATCTGGCGGCCGTTCCCCCGCGCTATCGCAGCAGCTACTTCTCCCATATCTTCGGCGGCGGCTATGCGGCAGGCTATTACGCCTATCTGTGGACCCAGATGCTGGCCGACGACGGCTATCAGTGGTTCGTGGAGCAGGGCGGTTTGACCCGTGAGAACGGTCAGCGCTTCCGCGAGGCGATTTTATCTCGCGGCAATAGCGCTGATTTAGCTGAACTGTATCGCCAGTGGCGCGGACACGATCCAAAGATTGAGCCGATGCTGAAAAATCGCGGGTTGAGCGCATAGGCCATCGGGCGGTGAGAAGCGATCGATTGGGTGTTTTCCTTATCAGGCGCTTTTCACTGGCCATGCTTTGATCGCAGGGGATTGCGCCAGGCGCCGGTCAGAAGAAATAGCGCGAAAATAATCAAATACACATTTAGATAAAAGCCACTTAATCCCGTTGCGATATCGAGGTAGTCTTTCAATAACGTCATGCAGGTGGTAATAAAACCACCTGCCACGATATCTCTCCCTGGAAAACGGATAAATAAATGGTTTTGATCCTTACTATGCTTATGTTTGCGCTGGCCCTGTCATTTTCGCCAGGTCCGGTTAATATGGTTATTATCTCTTCCGGCGCTGCGCATGGATTCAGAAAAACATTTTCTTTCGTCTCGGGCGCCACTATTGGTTTTACATTGTTACTGGTTTTTATTAGTTTTGGACTCTACGCGGCCATCGCAACGCACCCCCGGTTTTTTAGCTATCTGAATATCGTTGGTTCGTTATTTATCTTGTTTCAGGGCTATAAAATTGCCACTTCACATCCGGAATGGTCACTGAAAAAAGCACAGGCGCCGGGGTTTGCGCAGGGTTTTTTAATGCAATGGCTCAATCCTAAAGCCTGGGCTGCCTGTGCCTCTGGCGTCGCCTTGTTTTCTGAACCCTCGTCGCGCCTGAGTATATCGCTATTTATTATCATCTACTTTTTTGTCTGCTATCTGTCCCTGGCGGCCTGGGCGATATTCGGTGATAAAATGTCAGCGATTCTCAAAAGCAGAGCACAGATCCGCCTGTTTAATCTGGTGATGGGCGGATTATTGTGCATGACTGCGGGTTACATACTGTATTCGCAGTCTATTACCTATTCATAGCGGCTGATGTTCAACGGCATTATAGATATAATTAATCAGTTTATAGGCCGCGCCGCTAACTGAAATATTGCCAGGCCATAGGGCATACACTTTTAGCGGGGCTAATGACCAGTCAGGAAGTAGTTCCTGCATGTCGCCGCGGCGGATATCCTCTTCGCAGAGAAAACGCGGTGGAGCGGCCAGGCCAATTTGTTGTCTGGCAAGGGCATAGGCGGCCTCAACACTATCGACATACACGCCGGGTGTATACTTTATTATCGCCTGTTCGCCGTTGCGATGTCTGAACTCGCGCACATTCTCCCTCATCGTCAGCCCAATCCACGGCATTGATTCAAGCATAGCGGGATGATCAACGGGAGGATAGCGCAGGAGAAAGCCCTTTGCTGCCACCAGCTTTCGCGGCAGAACAAACAGGTGCCGTGCCTTGAGAGCGCTATCGGGGAGCTCGCCAATGCGAAAGGCGACATCAATACTGTCGGCAATAATGTCCTCGCGCAGGTCACTATAAGAAATGCTCAGAGCAATATCCGCGTTCTCTTTAATGAAATTTGCAAGATGGTGAGTGAATGGGCTGTTTAAAAAAACGGCAGGTATGGAAATACGCAGCTTACCGGCTGTGGATACTGAACGTTGCTTAAACTCAATGACGCCTTTTTCATAAAGCTCGAGCATTGACCTGGCGGTCTCCAGCACACTTTCGCCATCTTGTGTTAGAGAAAGCTTTCGGGTATTTCTGTAGAGCAAAGCGCTGTTAAGGTTTTTCTCAAGCCTGGATAAATGTGCGCTTGCTGTTGCGGTCGACAACCCTAACGCCGCGGCGCCGCCTGAAACAGAACCGCTCTCGACAATTTTGGCAAAGACTATCAGGTAGCGGATGTCATCGATCATTTACAGTCCTGTGTTCACTCGGTAACGATATGCGTGGCGCCGATAAAAAGGGATCCCGTTTCCGGATTACCATATCCTATTTTTATTGCCGGAAGTATCTGTTTAATCGCGCTTCTCAGGTCCGCTTGAACGAGTACCAGGCATTCACAACGGCAGGGAGGGTTCGCGAAGCGTCGCGGGCCACCTCACTCGTCAAGGAGATACGTTTGCATATTGAGACTCATCGCCTGCGTCTTCGCCCTGTCATGGCTGAAGATGTCGCCGATCTTTACCGAATTTATGGCGATCCGGCGACCAATACCTTTAACCCCGCAGGACCCTACCCGGATATTGACTATGCCAGTACGGTTCTCCAGCGCTGGCTTGCCCACTGGCACGATCGCGGGTTTGGCAACTGGGCCATATCGGCGCGTGATGCCCCGGAAAAAATCATTGGCTTTGGCGGCTTAAGTATTCGCCGCTATAACGATGTCATCCTCAACAATCTTGGCTATCGATTCGCAACTGAGGCATGGGGAAAAGGGCTGGCCACCGACCTCGCGACCTCGGCGGTAAGATATGGCTTCGAGGCGATCAAACTCACGGAGATTTCAGCGGTGGTGAGGGCGAATCACCTGGCTTCGCGAAAAGTGCTCGAGAAAGCAGGCTTGAGGTTCATCAACGAGATTGCCGATATAGAAAATGCGCCGCCGAGTCTGCTTTATTCGTTGACCTTAAGCGAGTGGTTAAGCCAGTCGGGCTAACTCGCGGGGGCTTATTGGCAAGGCTGGATCGCACCGCAGCCGGCGAATCTGGCGGGGGATCGGCACAGAGTTATGCGCTCATTCTACTGGCTCAATTAACGCTGGCCCCTGATTGTTCACATTGCCGACCGCCCGCGATACCGCGTGCCAGGTGAAATCGTCGGCGGAGACGCTTCCGTCCCTGGCAATCTCCGCCGCATCCGCGCCGGTGAGATCCTGCCTCATCCATTCCCGGGCGGCTTCCGGCGTCAGGACCAGCGGCCGGCGGTCATGTATATCGACAAGACCGCGATCGGCGGCAGCGGTCACCAGCAAAAATCCTTCAGCGCTGTCCCCGCGTTCGAAGGGGGTGCTGCCAATAGCGGCCATAAATATCGGCTGGCCTTCCTTCCGCTGGATGAAGTAGGGCTGCTTTTTGTCTCCGACCTTTTTCCATTCAAACCAGCCATCGGCGAAGCAGATCGCCCGCCCGTGCTGCCACAGCGGTTTGAACATCCTGCTGGTGGCAGCGGTTTCAACCCGGGCATTAATCAGCGGTGATTTATCCCACCATCCCGGCGCATAGCCCCAGTGAACGGGATCGAGGTGGAGTTGCTCATTCCTTTCACTCAGGAGTAACACTTTTGTCCCGGGCGCGACGTTATACCGCCCAATGGGCTCCGGGTCCCAGGGGATATCGCGTTCGGCCTCTTCTGCGAGAAACGCCAGGTATGCTTCCCGCGTCTGTGCTTGCGCAAAACGTCCGCACATCGCCACCTCCAGCCAGATGTCTGACTAAAAGTATAGAACAGCGGAAAAAAGGGGACGCCTTGCCAAAAACCACAATCATTCCACAGGGAGAGGCTACCATTTCAGGCCAGCGTCTTGCCAGACGACTCTGCAATAACCGTTCGGTGTGGTACCTGACTTTTTCTCTTTACGATTAATCTTTATTACCCTAATAACCGGGGCTAGAGAGAAGGCTTCTTCTCTTTTATTGCTTTTCAGAATTATCGTATGTGGCTTTACCTTTGTCTGAAATGGTTGGCGTTTAGTTGTGTTCGAAAACTTTTACCCCTTATTATTTAAAAATCATCTTTTACTTTGACAAGGTTGTTTATGAGTAACTGGCTATTATTATCCCTGGCGGTAGTGTTATTATTGACATCATTAATTTTTGGTCTCTCCTATGTTAAAGATCGAAGAAAAATGAAGATGCGATTTAACAAAACTCGACGTTAACCGATCCTTCCTGAGGACAGCGCAAGAGCAACGGATGAGAATTTCGTTAACTCTTGTTTGGTGGCTATTTGGAATTTTTTCATGATATTGATTTTATGGGAAAAGACCGTTTTATGGCTGATACCCAGTTCTTGCGCTATCTGCTGATTATTCATTCCCGTTCTGATCGCATCGATAATATAAAGTTGTGATTTGGTCAATGTTAATCGAGGGCATTTTACACAGCGTCTGCTGTCTTTTACCTGGCGACCATCAATTGACGCTGTTGACTCCATGAGATGTTTCGCAATCTGATTTTTTATACGGTGCAATCCGGTGTTGATACTAATAAAAGTAGCATCACGTAGACAATACGGTATCCGATCAACTTGCACAGCACTATCGGTGGGAACGAAAATAAAAATAGACGTTTGTTCGGGGATTTTTTTGAAAACCGGGTGGCATAGGTAATGTTCACCGGTCGTCATTTCCGTAAACAGCATATCTATCTGACCGAGAGTATCTGGTGAGTATTGCAAAATGGAAAAAGGTGTACAGATGTTTTCTTCCTTTGCGACCTCGATAAGAAGTTCACAAACACCTCGATTAAGAAATATGTTTTCAGTATTAATGAAAATATTAGTCATAGTAATGCCGATTGTCAAAATATTAATATTTTTAAGGGGGAGAGCATTTACAGTATATGGGATTAGGATATTTCTAATAGCTAATAAAATCAATAAATCCATTTTTGAGACTTTATCTGGAAAAGACTTTAAAAAGCATATAAATCAATGTGTTGATTTTGGGCTTTGCCCTGTTGTAGCCGGTGATTTGGCACAAACTGCTTAAATTGTACATATAACAAACATTAATTCTGGATTGGAATGTATTAATTCAAGTGATGTATTTATTGCATGAATTATTTGTTCAAAAACGGTTCGGCAAGGGCATACTCTTGTCAATAATGCCTGAGCGGAAGCAGAAGTGGTCCTGACCGGATGTCGGTAGAGGGCGCTATCACGCCGCTGCCTCAGGTGACTGGCAACGGCGTCCAAAAAGGATTAGTTATCCGGGTTGTTGGAGATGCCTTTCCATACCATCCCCAGACCGATCAACATCGACGCGAAGAGGGCGAACAGGGTGGTGGAGATAAAAATGCCGGTCATAGTGATGCCTCAGAAAGTGCGTATGCAGGTTATTAGGCACGGAGGGAGGTGAAAGGTTCCTTCCCTGACGGCGTAAATTTTCGCCAGGGTCTTCCGGCTAGCGCCAGCGAGGCCAAAGTGATGTCGAGGCCGCCGCTGTTGGCGAAACGACCGCAGGGGAACCGCGTTTCTCGTGGCGCTATAGCAGGGCGACGGGGGAGGGGGGGCGATTCGGGCGTTGACATCCCCTTGAACAAGTAATATATACATGACGCTTCTGTTTATTGAATGTTAAACAGCATCAGTTATGGGACTCAGAAGCACCCCAGCCCCCGCCGTCTGGCGGGGGTCACTTTGCCACCTGATCCGGTTATTTCTTTCTGTGACTGACGAAGAATTTTTTTTATTTCAGGTCTTGAAAAACGCGCTTTAGCTATTATTTTATAAAGCGGACAAGCAATGCTTGCCTTTATGTTGAGCTTTTGAATGGATATTCAGGAGGTTAATTATGGCACTCAAAACCTTGTCAGCACTTCCGGTATTTGCTGATTCCCTTTTTGCCGATCGCTTTAACAGTATCGACCGTCTTTTCAGCCAGTTAACGGGCGATACGCCGGTGGGGACCTTACCAGCCTACGATTTACAGAAAGTGGATGACAGTAATTTTCTGCTCAGCGTCAGCGTGCCTGGCTGGAAAGATGATGAACTGGAAATAGAGACCGTAGGCGGTAATCTGCATATTACCGGTAAACGCGCGCAAACCGAAAATCATTCCGGAAACAGCCAGGGCTGGATTTATAAAGGCATTCGCCGGGCTGATTTCCAGCTTAGTTTTTCGCTTCCCGAACACGCCCAGATTAATCAGGCGCAGCTGGAGAGCGGGATCTTAAAAATCGCTATCCATCAGGAGATCCCCGAGAGCGAAAAACCGCGCAAAATTGCCATTGAGAACCAGGGGCGGGTGATCGAACACAAAGTGTGATTCCGCCTCTGTGCCGAGGGAGTTCCTTTCAAGGCCCGCGCTGCGGGCCTTTATTTTATTCACTCAGGGTGGCGTAAACGGCCTTCAGGCGACGAGAGAAATCACTATGCTATCCTGTTAACAGGGCAGTGAGGCGGTGATACTTTTCAAATTCGGCGAGGAGTCAGAATGGCTGACGAGATCGATAAAAACGCACAACATACTCATCAACTGACCGCCGAGGTGGCCCGGACGCTTATCGCGCGCGGCTGGCGGCTCACCACTGCGGAATCCTGCACCGGCGGCAATCTGGCGGCAGCGCTCTGTGCTCAGGCTGATACCGCGGCCTTTTATGATACCGGCGTGGTCACCTTCAGCGATGAAGCCAAGCGCAATGTGCTGCAGGTGCGCGCGGAAACCCTGGCGGAACACAGCGCTGTCAGCGAAGCGTGCGTGATGGAGATGTCCAGCGGTATGCTGGCGATAGCCGGGGCCGACATCGCCATCGCCATCAGCGGCTATGCGGGACCGGAGGGGGGAGAGGATGGTACCCCCGCCGGCACGGTATGGTTTGCCTGGAACTTTCGCGGCCAGATCGAAACCCAACGGCTGCGCTTTACCGGTGACTGCGAGACAGTGGTGGCGAAAGCGGTGCGCTTCGCCCTGGCGGCGCTGGGCGAAAAGCTCCCCCACTGGCAGTGACGCTGCCGCCTACCGCGGCCTTACAGATCCGTGGCCTGACGCGCTATCGGCCAGCAAATTTCCCCGATGCCGTTCAGGCACGGTCGGGAGAAAAGGAACCCCTGAAACAGGCGAATGCCCACCGACTGCAGCCAGCACCACTCTTCCAGGGTTTCGACGCCTTCCGCCACCACCGTGATGCCCAAATCCTCGCAGCAGCGCACGACCGAGGCGACAATCGCCTGCTTGGCGCCGCTGATATGAATATTGCGCACCAGCTCTGCATCCACTTTGATTTTATCGGGCTGAAAGCGGGTCAGTAACGACAGGCCGGAGTAACCCGCGCCAAAGTCGTCGATGGCCAGCTTCATGCCCGCGACGCGCAGCGCTTTGAGCACCTTGCGGAACTGGTCAAAGCAGGTGATCACCTCCGTTTCGGTAACCTCTATCAGCACCTGGTCAGGTCTGAGGCCGGCCGCCAGCAGGCTGTTCATCAGCCAGCCTACGGCGTCAGGGTGGTTATACAGCGAACCGGGCAGCAGGTTAATGGCCAGCTGGTGTTTACCAAGCGGTAACTGACCGGCGAGAGAGAAGGCATACGCTTTGCTCTCAAGGTCGAAACGGTAGCGATCCTCCGCCGGGATGGCGGCAAACATCTCTACAGGAGATCCGCCGGTGGGGCTGCGGATCAGCGCTTCAAAGGAAGAGACCCGCTTTGTGGCCGGCTCGACGATGGCCTGCAGGGCAAACTGGCAAGGTTGATCGGGCAGGTGGCGCGCCGTAGCAGTGGCCGGGGCAGGCATCATCGTCCAGCGAGAAGGCTGCAGCGGCTCGGGTAGACAATAGCGCCCACCGTCGGCGATAAAGGCGCTAATCAGGCGGAACATCCGGTCGTTGACCGGCTCGGTGACCCCAAACGAGCTAAAGCGCAGGAGCTCCTCCAGCGCGCTGTCGGCTTCGAAAAGACGAAGATCCAGCAGGCGCATCCCGGTGTCGTGAAAACGACGGTAGGCCGAATAGTCGCGCATCAGTTCCACCACGTCGCGATGGCGCGGATCGCTCTGTATCTCGTGGAATAACGACTCAAGATCTTCCTCGCTTCCCTCCAGCACCTGGAAGAACTGCAGGCCGTTAAACAGCAGAATACCGGTGATGCCAAGAGGCATGTTTTTCCCGCTGGCGCGATGAATTAAAGCGTCGAGATCGGTGGGCGGGCGGGCAGGATTAACCTGGCTGCGGTATATCAGGGTGGTTAGCATAATCATTCCGGTCGCTGCGGCAGCACGTAATGGTCCGCACAGCGCGTATTTAGGGAGGTATGGCCAGACCCTCGGAGAAGGGAGGCTGTTTTTTATGACATTTAACCAACCGTGATGTCCGCTACGCGGAACGGGAGCTTCACTTTGTGATTACCTTCACTCTACAGGGAATCTGAGGTTTAGCTATCATTTTCTCATTCCCAATGCAAAAAAGGGCAAACAGGCCGCTCATTCCTCCTGCGGTATTGGTCCACCGCCTTAAATTATCGGTTAACATTCGCCACCAGGAATTATCCTGCCATTATATTGCCCGCTCTCAAAAAGAGATGCTGGTCTTGCCTGATTAAAAGCAAATGCATATTATCAACGTAAGTTAAATTCCTTTTTTCAGGTCTGATATGAGCGACTTATTTATTATTTTGTGTTTGATTTTTTGTCCTGTCATTTCTTTGTGGAGTGGTCTTTCTTATATTCAGGAAAGACGCAAAAGACGCTACGTCTTCCGTTCCAGAAGATAATCTGCAGAGGTAATATAATGACGATTGTATTAACGTCTGGCGAGTAGTTTTACGAGGTTGTTAAATTGCTGGCGGCTGTGCAAATTGAACTTGTTCATAATATTCTTTTTATGCGAGTGAATGGTTTTGTGGCTAATTTTTAGCGCCGCGGCAACTTCATGCGGACTCAGACCAATACTGAACGCGTAAATGACTTTGGTTTGCGCATCGCTGACCGACTTGCAGGCGCAATTGATACAACGCCGCAGCCGATTGAAGGCCGGGTCATGCTGAGGAGATAAGGGGCGCTGAATCGCGCTGACTATCTCATCTTTAAGACGCTGAACGGGAGCATGGGGAGGTATAAATACCGCCTGCCGCAGACAGTTGGGTAAGCCCTCTTCGACGGTAGCTTGTTCATTGTCCTGGAAAATAAAAAGCGTGTATTGCTCTGGGGCATGCTGAAACAGGTCATGACACAGGTACCATTCTCCCGCCACCATTTCCGTGAAGAACACCTGAGATTGCGCTATCGACTCCAGGTCCCATTGTTCAGAAAACTGATAGGCTGATCCCCCGTAGGTCTTCATCGCTTCATCCACCAGCTCCGCAATAGCGACTCGCAAATAGTGATTTTTTATATTGATCAAAAAATTCGTCATATAACTTCCCTGTGGGGTATGAAAAAAGTGTCAGAATAAATTAAAGAATATAATGGTGATGCGCAGGCCTTTTTAGCTGGGGTAATCTAAGGGATGTTTTTCATTAATGCAATATCTGCCAGGAAAAGTGAGATAACGGTGTGTTGGTATGCGAAAGTTCCTAATAAACAAAATGATAAGCCTATATTAGATACCGTTTTAAGCACTTTAATAATTTTTTATTTTTGCGATGCATAAAAAGCTTAGTGGTAGCCAGTATCTGTTGCTAAAATTAGCGGAGGACAAGATTACAGGAAGTATGCGGTGCTTATGAAGCAAATGCTCTATTTAAAAATGCTGGCGTGGCTGGAGGATAATATCTACTGTAACCCGGCGATCGATGACCTGGCGCAGTATATGGGCTATTCGCGTCGGTTTGTGTACGAGGTGTTTTATCAATATGGCCGGTTACCCATCGGGCAGTATATTCGCCTGCGGCGGCTGACCATCGCAGCGGTCAGTCTGCGTTTAACGCGGCAACCGATCGCCGCCATAGCCTGGCAGTTGAGTTACGATTCGCCGCAGACCTTCTCCCGGGAGTTTAAGAAACGTTTCTCGCTTTCGCCGCGGGAGTACCGCTGCGCGGCGCACTGGGACACGGCAAAACTGTTAAAAAAATTCCCCGCGGATGATAAGAGCCTGCCTTTGGCTCGGATCTGTTCCCTGCCGGAGCGAGTCTATTATGGCTACACGATGAAGTATGAACTGCGCCTGTCGGATATGGTGTTGCAAAGTACCGGCAAGACGGCTATCAGACAAAAGGTTGACCGCTTTTTCGCCGCTGGAGGCGGTTCGCTTTCCATACTTTACGATTACGCCGCAGCGAGTCGAAATGAGCTTAACGTCGAGGTTAACGCCTTTGTCGGTTGTCACGAGGCGCGAAAGCCGTCTTCCGCGTTGACCACCCGGTCGGGGCTGTATGTGGGGGTTGAATTCTACGGCAGCTGGTCACGCTATGCCCGTTTATCCAGCGATCTCTATCTGGAACGGTTGCCAACGCTGGGGGTAAGCCGTCGGGATGGGCATGACATTGAATGCTTCATGACCCGTCATGCGGAAGGAGGAGAGGCAGAGGAGAAGCGCTATCACGTACGCTATTTTATACCGGTGACGCTGTCAGCGGGGGGCCAGCTGCCGGGCAGCGATAATGCGTTAGTCCCCGCGAAGGGGACACGATAAGGTGGCCGGAGCCACCCAGGTAAATATTACAGTACAAACCACAACAGCCAGGTGATCAGGAAGCCCGTCACCCCCATGATGGTGGTCAGTACGGTCCAGGTTTTGAGTCCGTCCGGCACCGAGAGCCCGAGATAGCGCGTGACCACCCAGAACCCGGCGTCGTTAACGTGCGATAACCCGAGCGAGCCGAAACAGGTCGCCAGCGTCACCAGCACCAGCTGCAGCGGCTCCAGCCCGACCACCGCCTGTGACAACAGGCCGGAGGTGGTGAGGATCGCCACGGTGGCCGAGCCCTGCGAGGCCCGAAGCACCAGCGACAGCAGGAAAGCGGCGGGCATCAGCGGCAGATGAATCGTCTCCAGCGCCTCGGCTAAGGCATTGCCGATGCCGGAGGCGACCAGCACCCCGCCAAAGGCGCCGCCGGCGCCGGCGACGAGGATCACGTCCGCCGAGGAGGGGATCGCGCTGCCGGTGACTTCTCCCAACTTTTTCAGGTTCATCCCCCGCCGGATGCCCAGCGTCCAGCTGGCCAGCCCCAGGGAGATCAGCAGGGCGACGGGCGGGGTGCCAATGACGGTCATCAGCTGGCGAATCGCGTTATCCGGCAGCAGCAGGGCCTGACACAGCGTTCCGGAAACAATCAGCACGATGGGCACCACGATCAGCCCGCCGATAACCAGCGCATTCGGCGGCGCCAGTCGGGTCTGCTGGGCGTTGACGGAGAGGTCGGGCACCTCGGCCGTTTGCTGCTGTTCCAGCACGTTAATCGACAGATGATAATGGCGCTGATTGATAGACCGGGCGACAAAATAGCCCACGATACCCACGACGATCGACACTCCAATTCCCGCCAGCATCAACCAGCCGACATCGCTATGCAGAATACCTGCCGCCGCCGCCGCGCCAGGGTGGGTTGGCAACGCCACATGGACGGTTAACATCACTCCGGCCATCGGCAGGCCAAATTTCAGCGGCGACAGATGGGCGACTTTACTGAAGCCGTAAATTAACGGAATGATGATAATAAAGCCGACTTCAAAGAAGACTGGCGTGCCGAGAATAAAAGCCACGATGGTTAAGGCGGCAATAGTCCGTTTAGAACCCAGCACGCCGGTCAGCGTTTTCGCCAGCGATTCGGCGCCGCCGGATATTTCAATAAGCACCCCCAGCATTGATCCCAAAATAATTATGCTGGCGATGTGGCCGAGCAGGCCGCCCATGCCTTTTTCAATGGTGGTAATGATTTTATCCGCCGGAATGCCGGTGGCGAACGCCACCAGCAGGCTGACGATCAGGAGCGCCACAAAAGGATGCGCTTTCGCTTTGATCACCAGCAGGAGCAACAGCACTACGCTGGCTAACGCAATAAGTAACAGCGCCGATGTCGACATAGTTTTGCCTCGGGTATTGACAGGTGTACAGAGAGTTATATTTTTAGAACCGCGCTTTATTTTTTCCGGTAGGGCGAGAACCATTCCAGTCCGGAAAGGGTATCCGCCCTGGGGATATATTCGCAGCCGATCCAACCGTCATAGCCGACGTTATCCAGCAACGCATAGATCCATGAATAATTAATCTCGCCCTCGTCCGGTTCATGGCGGTCGGGCAGGGAGGCTATCTGAATATGGCGGTACTGACCGGCATACTCGGTAATAAGATGGCTTAAATTGCCGTCCACTTTCTGCGCATGAAACAGATCTAACTGCACGGCGATGTTTGGCCGGTCGACCCGCTGCGCTATCTCCAGCGTCTGATATTGACTGTGGTAGAAATAGCCCGGTTTGGTCTGCGTATTCAGGGCTTCAATAAGCGCCCGCTTGCCGTGGCGGGCAAAGCGCTCGGCGGCGTAGCGCAGGTTATCGAAAAGCTCCGCCTCGCAGGCCGCGCGATCCATTTCCGGCTGCACCACGCCGGCCATAATATGCACCTGCGGACAATCGAGCTGGCAGGCGTACTCCAGCGCCAGCTCGATATCACGCCGGGCCTCGGCGCTCCTGCCCGGTAGGGCGGCGAGGCCCCATTCCCCGGCGTTAACGTCGCCGGGCGGGGTATTGAACAGCACCAGCTGCAGCTGGTTTTCCTGCAGGCGCTGTTTAATTTCCCCGGCGGCATACTCATAGGGGAACAGAAACTCCACGGCTTCGAAACCGGCGCGGGCGGCGGCGGCAAAGCGGTCCAGGAACGGCAGTTCGGTAAACAGCATGGATAAATTTGCAGCGAATTTTGGCATGGTTTTATCTCAGTTCATCCACTTCGTCAGCGGTCAGGTAACGGATCTCGCGATTGCCGAGGGTAAACATCAGCCGCGCGGTCTCTTCCAGCTCTTCGGTATTATTGGTGGCTTCGCGCAGCGATGAGCCGGTGACCACCGGACCATGGTTGGCCAGTAAAAAGGCGTTATGGCGCGGCGCCAGGCCGGCCAGCGCCTCGGCAATGCGGTCGTCGCCCGGTCGGTAGTAGGGAACCACCGGGACGTCGCCGACCCGCATCACCACGTAGGGAGTAAAGGGGCGAATACAATTCTGCGGATCGAGCCCCTGCAGGCAGGAGAGCGCGGTCAGATAGTGGCTATGCAAGTGGACGATCGCCTTGCAGGCCGGGTTATGCAAATAGACCGCCCGGTGAAAAGCGATCTCTTTCGACGGTTTGTCGCCGGCGATCCATTCGCCTTGCAGGGTGACCACCGACAACTGCTGGGCCTGCAGCTCGCCCAGGCAGGAGCCGGTCGGCGTCGCCAGCAGGTTGCCGTCCGGCAGCAGGAGCGACAGATTGCCGGCGGAGCCGGTGGCATAACCGCGGTTAAACAACGAGGCGCCAATCTGCACCATCTCATCTCGCAGCTGTTGCTCAGTCATGACAAAACTCCTGCTGGGCACGGGCAAAGAACTGGATATCGCCGAAATTACCTGACTTCAGCGCCAGGGAGAGCGGCTGGCGGGTGTCACGCACCCAGGGAACCCCAGGGGAGATCGTCGGCCCGATATGGAACGCCTCGACCCCCAGCGTCTGCGCCACAATGCTCGACGTTTCCCCTCCGGCCACAATAAACCGGGTAAATCCTTTCTCCTTCAGCGCGGCGGCGAGGGCGGCGAACAGCTGTTCCACCCGTTCGCTGCTGGCCTTGTCGCCATACTGCGCCTGGATCCGCTGCAGCGTTTGCGGCTCAGTCGTGGCATAGACCATCGGCGCCAGCGGCGAATCGCGGTTTGCGTCCACCCAGGCCGCCAGCGTCCCGGCATAGCCCTCCAGATCGGTAAAGCAGGCGCTTAAGTCGACGGCGCGGGCGGGAGCCTGTTCACGATAGGCTGCCACCTGGCTGTTGGTCATCAGCGAACAGGAGCCCGAGAGCACTACCGCCGGGCCGGGCAGCGGCATGCCCGCCTGGGATCCTTCACCCTGGGTTCCGTGGCGCTGCGCCCAGTCGCGGGCGAGGCCGATGGCGAGACCAGAGCCGCCGGAGACCAGCTTCATCTCCCGCAGCGCCGCCCCCTGGGTCAGCAAATGCTGTTCACTGAGGGCGTCGAGCACCACATAGCGCACCGCCGGGTCGCTGATTGCCGCCAGCGCGGCAGCGACCGCCTCCGGCCCCTGATCGATAATCGGCCAGGCGATCAGCGCCGCTTTTCCGCCGCCCTGGCGCTCGATTAAGCGGCCCAGGTGGGCATCCTCCATCGGCGTTACCGGATGGTGGCGCATCCCGGACTCATTGAGTAACTGCTGGTCGACAAACAGATACCCCTGATAGACCGTGCGGCCGTTTACCGGCAGCGCCGGGGAAATCACCGTCCGGGTCTCGCCCAGCTCTGCCAGTAGAGCATCCAGTACCGGGCCAATGTTGCCCTGCGCGGTGCTGTCGAAAGTGGAACAATACTTAAAATAAAATTGCTGACAGCCCCGGGCCTGCAGCCAGCGCAGGGCCGCCAGCGACTGGCTGACGGCGGTTTCCACCGGGCAGGAGCGCGTTTTCAGGCTGATCACCACCGCTTCGCTGGTTAGCGGCAGTTCGTGGGGCGGTACGCCGTTTAGCTGCACCGTCGCCATGCCATTGCGTACGAGGAAGCTGGCAATATCCGTGGCGCCGGTAAAGTCATCGGCAATGACACCAAGCTGCATCTTGTCTCTCCTCACTGTTTATGGCCCGGCAGGGTAATGCCGTTGAAGATCTTGATCACCGCGCTGTCATCTTCCCGGCCGAATCCGGCGTTGCTGGCGGAGGTGAACATATTCAGCGCGGTGGTGGCGAGCGGCAGCGGGAAGGTCAGCGCCCGGGCGGTGTCATTCACCAGGCCGAGATCTTTGACAAAAATATCGACGGCGGATTTTGGCGAGTAATCGCCATCCAGGACGTGCTGCATACGATTCTCAAACATCCACGAATTACCCGCCGCGTGGGTCACCACGTCGTACATCGTCTCCAGCGGGATGCCGGCGCGGGCGGCGAGGGCCATCGCTTCGGCGGCGACGGCGATATGCACCCCGGCCAGCAGCTGATGGATGATTTTTACCGTCGAACCGAGGCCAATGTCGCTCCCGATGCGATAGACTTTGCCGGCCACCGCGTCCAGCACTGGCGCGAGGCGGGCGAAGACGGCATCGCTCCCGGAGGCCATCACCGTCATGTCGCCGGCGGCCGCTTTCACCGCGCCGCCCGATACCGGCGCGTCGAGCATCAATAGCTGGTATTCCGCCAGCGCCGCGGCAATCGCCTGGGCATCGGCGGAGGCGATGGTTGACGACACCATCACCGCGGTACCCGGCTTCAGATGGCCGGCGAGGCCGCTCTCGCCGAACAGGATCCCCCGAACCTGGGCGGCATTGACCACCAGCAGCACGACCGCATCCAGCTCAGCGGCGAAAGGCACCGCGCTGGGGCCTGCGCCTTTGGCGCCCGCCTCCAGCAGCGCGCGGCAGTTGTCGGGATTGATGTCCACCCCCCAGGTGTTCAGGCCCGCCTGCAGGCAGGCGCGGGCGGCGCCCATGCCCATCGAACCCAGTCCAATCACGCAGACGTTAGTGTGTGCAGTCATGCCGGTCTCCTTGTGAATATTCGTTAATTAATGTGATTTAATGATAGAATAAAGCGTTGTCATGTGAAATTATGTGAGAGTTATCACGAATAACCCACATGAATATAAAAAATTCACAGACGGAAAGTGGCTGCGCGACGGCGATTCTTGCCCTAAAATAGCGTAAAAACAGCGGTCAAGCAGCGATAACAGCACAGGGGATCTTCAGGTTCCCGGCGTGAGTGGTAAGCTCTGGTGTGAAAAAATGGTAAGGGGAGAGCGGTGATTCCAATAGAACGTCATCAGCGTATTTTAGCCCTGGTGGAGCAGCGCGGGGCGGTGAGCATTAATGAGCTGACGGAGATCCTCGGCGTGTCCCATATGACTATCCGTCGCGACGTCAGTAAGCTGGAAGAACAGGGGCTGCTGGTCAGCGTCTCGGGCGGCGTGCGCGCCGTCAGCCGGCTGGCCGCAGAGCCCAGTCATCTGGTGAAAAGCACTCTACAGAGTGAAGAGAAACAGGCCATCGGCGCGCTGGCGGCCAGTCACATCGCCAAAAACAGCTGCATCTATCTCGATGCCGGCACCACCACCCTGGCGCTGGCGCGGGCGATCCTCGACCGGGACGACCTGCAGGTGGTCACCAACGATTTTGAGATAACCCAACTGCTGATCGATGCCAGCCAGTGCGGCGTGATCCACACCGGCGGCACCCTGTGCCGGGAGAACCGCTCCTGCGTCGGCGAGTCGGCGGCGCGGACCTTGCGCCACCTGGCTATCGATACGGCCTTTATCTCCGCCAGCGGCTGGGACAGCCGCGGGATTTTCACCCCTGATGAGAACAAGGTCACCGTCAAGGAGACCGTCAGCCAGGTCAGCGCCAGAAGTATCCTGCTGTGCGACAGTTCGAAATACAATCAGGTGGCCACGTTTATGGCGTTACCCTTGACCCGCTTTACCACCATCATTACCGACCGGCATCTCTCCGATGCTGCCGCCACACATATCGCCCGGCACGCTTGCGAGGTGCTGCGCGCCGGGTAAGGCGCGCGGCCTTCGCCGGGCTAGCGCTGCCAGTGCTCGATCAGCGCCGCGCCTATTCTGGCGATCTGCTGGTTACGCTCGGCCATGGTCGCCGGCGTATCCCGCAGATAGATCACCACGATGCGCTCCGCTTTGCCGTTCGGGCCGAGCAGGGCGACAATGCCGCGTGAGCCCCGCTCGCCGGCCCCGGTTTTATCGGCGATAAACCAGCCCGCCGGCAGCACGGCGCGGATCAGCGGACCGGCTACCTGGTCGTCCACCATCCACTGCAGCAGCTGCTGCTGCGAACGGGCGCTCAGCGCGTGGCTGGTTAGCAGCTTGCGCAGGGTGGCGGCCATGCTGGCTGGGGTGGTGGTGTCGCGCACGTCGCCGGGAAGCGCTTCATTGAGCTCCGTTTCCCAGCGGTCAAGGCGGGTGACGTTGTCACCGATCTGGCGCAGAAAAGCGGTCAATCCCGCGGGGCCGCCAACGCTCTTCAACAGCAGATTGCCGGCGCTGTTGTCGCTCATGGTGATGGCGGCGGCGCAAAGTTCGCCAACGGTCATCCCGTCGGCAAGGTGTTTTTCGCTGACCGGGGAGTAGTCCACCAGATCCTGCTGGCGGTAGCGGATCCGCCGATCCAGCCGTTCGTCTCCGGCATCCACCCGGGCCAGCACCGCGCCGCAGAGCAGCACTTTAAAGGTGCTCATCAGCGGAAAGCGCTCACTGGCGCGCCAGGCGGCCAGCGTGCGGCCGCTGGCCAGATCCATTTCAACATAGCCCACGCGGCCCGCCAGCTGACTTTCGCTGCGTGTAATTTGTTCGAGCGGCTGAGGGCTGGCGAATACCGGCAGTGGCAGGGCGGCAATCAGGGAGATAAGGCACAGGCGAACACAACGCATAACCGCAATACTTCCTTGAATCAGGGCCATTAAAGGCGAGGAGAGGAGTGATAAAATAGAATAACCTGGCGTTTTGCTGATTCACAATTCCTCTTTTTTCCTTCATCATTTGTCATCTTTTATTTCGAATAATCAATATTTAGCTCAGCCCAGGCACGCTATTTTTTGACTCAAGGCCGCAATGAACTATAAGAAAGTACTTAAGACCGCACTCTGGCTGGCGCCGCTGTTTGCTGATGATACGCCCGCCGCGCTGCGCGGTTTGCCAATGATCTATGCCATCCCGGGAGGAACTGGTGCACCCGATAATTAAGGTCATGCTGGTGGGCGGTAAGGCGGATGGACTGCTGGTCAGCGTCGCCGACGATGCGACCGAGGTCTCAGTGACCCCTGCGCAATACGGTGCGCCGTCCGGCCAGCCGCTCAGCTATCGTATCGTGAGTCAAACCATTGACGATGAACGCTATTTCTTTGGCGTTTTCAGTGACGCCCATCAGGATAGCGACAAGCTGACGCGGGTGGCGCTGACCCGCGGAATGAAAAAAATGTTCTGTTAAACCCGGTCGGAGAGAGGGGGCGATAGTATCCTTGCCGCGGCTTTGCTACTGTGGCAGCCTTCTCTCTCCGGGCCAGGACGCATCATGATTCAGTACATCCGTATTCAAAACTTTCGCTCAGTCAGGGATATCGCGCTGGAGCTGGGGCCGCTGAACATTGTCTTCGGCCCTAACGGCTGCGGCAAATCCAATATTTACAACGCTATCCATCTGTTGACCGCGGCTGCCGACGGCAGGCTGTCGGGATTTATCAGCGAAGAGGGGGGCCTTGAAAATATGATGTGGTCCGGAGATCGTTCTCCCCTCGATCGCCATCCCCGCCGGCTGCAAATCGCCTGTCGGACGGAGAGCTTTGATTATGAACTGCAGGTTGGTTTCCCGGAAAAATTGCCCTATCCGACGCAGTTCATGCTCGATCCCATCGTCAAAGAAGAGAACATCTGGCTGGCGGGCTATTCCCGTCGGCCTTCCTCCCGCGTACTGCAGCGTAAGAATCAGGCGGCGTTCCTCGTCGATGTCGCCGGGGAGAAAAGCACCTTCACCGAGAGTATTTATGAAAACGAGTCGGTGTTCGGTCAGCTTGGCGAGCCGCACCGTTTTCCTGAGGTCTCGCGGGTGCGCGAGACCCTGCGCCGCTGGCGGTTTTACCATGAATTCGCTATCGGCCGCCACTCACCGCTGCGCCAGCCGGCCGTCGGCTACCGTTCGCCGGTGCTCGACAGCGACGGCCATAATCTGGCGGCCGCCTTTCAGACCATTGTCGAGATCGGCGCGGAGGAGATTTTGCACGAGATCCTCGCCGACGCCTTTCCCGGCTGCCAGTTTTACTGTGAAAACGAGCACTCGCGTTTCGCGCTGAAAATGCGCCGGGAGGGGATCCGCCGCCCGCTGCTGGCGGCGGAGATGTCCGACGGCACGCTGCGTTTTCTCTGCCTCGCCGTCGCGCTGCTCAGCCCGCGCCCGCCGGCCTTTCTGGCGATCAATGAACCGGAGAACAGCCTGCATCGCGACATGCTCCCGGCGTTGGCCAGGCTGATCGTCGAGGCCTCCCGCTACAGCCAGATCTGGCTGACCAGCCACTCGGCAGAGCTGGCGGATCTTATCGCCGCCGGGGCTGCCTGCCAGCGCTATGCGCTGGAGAATAGCGGCGGAGAGACGCGCATTGTGGAGTGAACCCCGTCATCCCTGACGGGCGCGCCCGGTCAGGCGGGGGTCTGCGTCTCCGCTGTCGGCAGCAGGCTTTTGCCGCCGCGCAAGGTGATGAACGAGAGCAGGGTAAAGCTCAGGGTGATGCAGCCGAGGATCAGATAGGCCTGATGGAAGCCGACGGTGTCGTACATCCGGCCCACCCAGGCGGAAAGTACCACCCCGGACAGCTGTTTCGACAGGTTAAAGCCGATCAGAAACAGGGTGGCTGAGAGCCGCGGGTTAAAGGCGGAGGAGATATATTTAAAGGTCCCGACCAGCAGGAAGGGGATCTCAAACATATGCAGCATCTTGAGGATCACCACCTCCACCGCCGATGAGGCAAAAGACGACCCGAGAATACGCACCGACATGATCATCCCCGCGGTCAGCAGGGCGTTTTTGGCCCCGATACGGTTAACGATGGCCGGGGCGCAGAACATGATCACGGCATTGAGCAGCTCGCCACCGGTGGTGACGAAGCCAAACACTTCGGTACCGCGCTGCGGACTGGCGAAGAAGCTTTTGAAAAAGTTAGCAAATTGCTGGTCAAACACGTCGTAAACGCTGGCGACCCCCACCACATAGACGATAAAGCCCCAGAAGCGCGGCATACGCAGCAGCTCTGCCGCCGTACGCAGCGAAAAGGCCTGGCGATTGGCCCCGAGCGCCTCGATAACCTGGGCGCTGTTGCTGCTTTCCGGACGCGACAGCCAGAGCAGAAGACCCAGCACCAGCGCAAAGCCGGAGGCGATCCAGAAGGTAATATTGGGGTCGATGCCGAACAGCACGCCGGTTATCGAGGCGCACAGCGCCCAGCCGACGCAGCCAGCGACCCGCACTTTGCCATATTCAAAGCGGTTTGCCCGGCTGACGCGCTCGATATAGGCTTCCACCGCCCCGGAGCCGCTGGAGAAAACAATCCCCAGGTAGATCCCGCCCACCAGCGAACCGGCGATAATATTCATCTGCAGCAGCGGGGAGAAAACGAAAATAAAGAACGGCGCGAACAGAATTAACAGCACCGTAATAGTCCACAGCAGATGTTTGCGCAGGCCGAGCTTATCCGACATTAAACCAAATACCGGCTGAAAAATAATCGCGAACAACGAGATGGAGGAGAAGACGATCCCGGTTTCCGTTTTGGTTAAATGGTTAACGTCCGCCAGCCACACCGGGAAAAACGGGAAATAGGCCGACATAATGAAATAGTAAAAGAAAAAGAACAGCAGGAAATAGACAAAATTATGCCGTTCTCGCGGCGCCAGTTCAGAGAATTTCATCACCATGATCCCTTGTTATTCTGTTTGTAGGGTGGGGGCTGCCGCCCCCACGGATTAAAGGCAACGCAATGATACCTCGTACTGCCAGCGCGTTTGGGTCAGGAGCCACTGCGGCAGCACGCTTGGGGTCCAGGAGTCATCGCCTCCCACCCCCATATGCAGGCCGTCAAGGGTGATCCACACGCCGTCTTCGGCCTCCATCTTGTGCCAGTGGTCGGTCTCCATCAGCTGACGGGTGCTCCACGGCTGAACGGAGAAGTGGAAATGACCGCTGACGTGCCAGCGTCCCCAGTCCAGCGCCTGAGTATCACAGCGCAGGCCGTTTTCCGTCGGGAAGATGTAGGGGGTGGTCATCGCCGCCAGCGGCTGCTCCCAGCGGGCGAAGCAGGCGCTGCTCCGCCGGTCGGGGTAGTTCTCATGCGGCCCCAGCCCCAGCCAGCTCACCGGCGCCTGCTGATCCGCCACCTGGAAGTGCAGCCCGACCCGCGGCAGCGGCGGCAGCGTTTCCGCGCGCTCGCCGTCCACCGCCAGCCGTACCGTTCCGTCCGCGGTAAAGCGCAGACGCCAGTGGCTGATAATCACCACCTCGTCGCCGCGCAGGTAGTGCCAGCGGCTGTCGACAAGGGTCTCATTCGCCAGACGCTGGGCGTCGCACTGCACGCAGCGCGCCTCAAGGTCGAACAGGCCGGCGCTTTTCCAGCGCTCCACCCAGGCGTTGGGGTCGATGCGCTCCACTTCGCTGACCCCGATGTCGTTGTCGAGCGGCGCACGGATAAACTGATCCCGCAGGGGGGTCAGCAGCTGCTCCTGACCGCCAACCGACCAGCCACTCAGCAAACCGGTCCGGCGATCGACGGTCCAGCACTGCGTGCCGGCGCGGATCTGCCAGGCCTCATCGCTGACGATAAGATCCGGGGCGCCGGCTGGCACCGTGGGCGCAGGCAGCGCCAGCGGCGCCGGCAGGGGATATTGCTGCCAGGCGACGCGATGATCCGCCGGGGACCAGGCTGTCGCCTGGGGCTGGACCACCTCCAGCGTCAGCCACACGGCGCGGGCGCCTGGCGGCAGGATCAGACTGTCGAGCAGCGTTATCTCGTCGCTGCCCTCAGGCGGGAGCGCCAGCGTCAGGTTGCCGTGGTACAAGGTTTCACCGGCCGCCTGCACCTGCCAGCGCAGCGCTTCGTTATCGGTCTGGCGGAACAGGTATTCGCTGGCGATGCGCACCCGCAGCGGCGAAGTCGACAGCAGGGCGAACTGGAAATACTGCTGGGCGTGCTTCGCCTCGACCAGCGACGGATGCGGCGTGCGATCGGGGAACACCAGGCCGTTCATACAGAACTGGCGATCGTTCGGCTTATCGCCAAAGTCGCCGCCGTAGGCCCAGCCGACGCTGCCGTCGTCAAAGATTTTGCGGATCGCCTGGTCGGCCCAGTCCCAGATAAACCCGCCCTGCAGCCGCGGATACTCGCGGAAGGCCTGCCAGTAATCGGCGAAGTTGCCGAGGCTGTTGCCCATCGCGTGGGCGTACTCGCAGAGGATCAGCGGCCGCTGCTCGCCGGGCAGGCTGATCCATTTTTTGATCCCCCACTTCGGTACCGCCGGGATCGGCTGGTCGCGTTCGACGCGGGCGTACATCGGACAGATAATATCGGTGGCGGTGGTATCCGCGCCGCCGCCCTCGTACTGCACCGGACGGGTCGGGTCGTTACGCTTCAGCCAGTGGTACAGCGCTTCGTGGTTGCCGCCGCCGCCGGATTCGTTGCCCAGCGACCAGATGATAATGCACGGATGGTTGCGGTTGCTCTGTACCATCCGGGTGACGCGGGCGCTGAAGGCTGGCAGCCACGCCGGATCGTCGGACAGCCGATTCATCGGCACCATGCCGTGGGTTTCAATATTGGCTTCATCGACCACGTACAGACCGTAGCGGTTGCACAGCTCATACCAGCGCGGGGCGTTGGGGTAGTGCGAGCAGCGGACGGCGTTAAAGTTGTTCTGCTTCATCAACAGAATGTCCTGCACCATATCCGCCTCGCTGACCACCTGACCGCGTAAAGGGTGGTGTTCATGGCGGTTAACGCCGCGGATCAGCAGCGGTTTGCCGTTAAGGCGCAGCAGGCCGTCGGCGATCTCGATGCGGCGAAAACCGATATCCCACGCCTCTGCCTCCAGCAATGCCTCGCCGCGCCACAGGGTGACCACCGCCCGGTAGCAATCCGGGGTTTCCGCGCTCCAGTGCGCCGGCGCCGCCACCGCCAGGGAGAAATCGACCCGTTCGGCGTAGCGGCCGCGCTCATCCACCGTCGGGGTGCCTAACGGCTGACGGTGGGCAACGACAGGCTGCTCGCCGCGCCACAGGCTAACCCCGACGCTGAGCCCGGCAAGCGCCGCTTCTGTCGCCTCGACGGTCGCCTGGACCTGCAGAGCGCCGTCGCGGCAGAGGGCGTCAAGGGTCGGCGTCAGCTGGACGTCGCTCAGCCGCTGGTGCGGCTTATTCAGCAGCCACACCGAGCGGAAAATACCGCTCATCCGCCACATATCCTGGTCTTCCAGCCAGCTGCCGACGCTCCAGCGCATGACCATCACGCACAGGCGGTTGTCGCCCGGACGCAGAAAGGGGCTGAGATCGAACGCCGCCGGCAGGCGGCTGTCCTGGGAGTAACCGACCCAGGCGCCGTTGCACCAGAGATGAAAGGCCGAGTTAACGCCGTCGAATATAATCTGCGTCTGCCCATCCGCGCGCCAGGCGTCATCGATCGCAACGTGCAGGGAGTAACAGCCGGTTGGGTTATCCTCCGGCACCCGCGGCGGGGTGGTGTCGATGGGGTAGCGGACGTTAGTGTAGATCGGCGCGTCATAGCCCTCCATCTGCCAGTTGGAGGGCACCGGCGTGCCGCGGCTGCCCGGCAGGTCCTGCGTCAGCCACTGCGCATCGACGGCAAACGGGCTGCGGGCGTAAGCAAATTGCCACTCGCCGTCCAGCTGACGACGATGGGGCGAAGGATGATTATCGCGGGCGGCAAGCTCATCGCGCCAGCTGGCGAACGCGGGATGGGCCGGCAGGCGGTTGAGATGGGTAATGGTCTGGTTCTGCCAGTCTTCGCGGGCGAGGACGGCGTGGAAGTCAGGCGCGTGGCGGCGACTGGTATCGCTTATTGGCATAGTAATCCCCGGTAAGTCAGAAAATGTCGATCGCTAAACAGGATGAAGAACGTTATCGGGTAATTTGTTTTTTCCAGCAACGACGGCGGAAATGAAATTAACAGACGATCACGAAAGCGGGGGCAATACGCTGTTTTTTGTCGTGCGTTAAACATAAAATGTTAGCGCACGACATTTTGTCGATGAGGAGAAACTATGCCGCGTCGTACCGCAACCCTGGAGGATGTCGCCCGCGCGGCGGGCGTCTCCCAACAGACGGTCTCCCGGGTCCTGAACCGTCCGGAAGTGGTGTCAGCCCGCACCCGCGAGCAGGTGATCCGCGCGATGCAGACGCTGCACTACGTGCCTAACCGCTCGGCGCAGCTGCTCGCCGGCAAAGCGGCGCCCTCCATCGGGCTGATTACCGCCTCGCTGACCCTGCATGCCCCCTCGCAGATCGCCGCCGCGGTAAAGAGCCATGCCAGCCTGCACCAGCTGGAGGTGGCGATAGCGATGCCAGCGCAGGCCGACTTCGCCGCGCTGCAGGCCCGGCTGGACGAACTGCGCGCCCAGCATATTCGCGGGGTGATCGTCAGCCTGCCGCTGGAGAGCGCCACCGCCGAGCGGCTGGTTAAAGAGAACCCGGATATGGCCTGCCTGTTTCTTGACGTCTCCCCGGAGGCCGATGTCTGCTGCGTGCGCTTCGACCATCGCGACGGCTGCGGAGCCTGCGTGCGCCATCTGTGGGAGCTCGGGCATCGCGAATTCGGCCTGCTGGCGGGGCCGGAAAGTTCGGTTTCCGCCCGTCTGCGTCTCGCCAGCTGGCGCGAGGCGCTGCACAGCCTGAACATTGCCCGTTCAACCACGGTGTTCGGTGACTGGAGCGCCGCCAGCGGCTGGCAGAAAACCTTCGAACTGCTGCACCTCCAGCCGCGGATCAGCGCCATTGTGGTGGCCAACGATCAGATGGCGCTCGGGGTACTCAGCGCGCTGGCCCAGCTCAATCGCAGCGGCAGCCAGGCGGTGTCGGTGACCGGCTATGACGACACCGCTGACAGTCTCTACTTTCAGCCGCCGCTCACCACGGTGGCGCAGGACTTTGATCTGCTGGGCAAACGAGCCGTGGAGCGGCTGATTGCTCTGATGGCGGCCCCGCAGATGCGGATCCGCGAGCTGCTGCCGACCCGGCTCATCGTGCGCCAATCGGCGTGGCCGCTCGCCGCCGCGGAGGACCGGCAGCAGACCCTGGCGCAGCTGAAAGCGTTGGTGGAGAGGCTTTAGCCGCAGGCCGTTGAGGATTTATTGAGGTTGACCATGCTAACCTCGGGATCAAACGTAGAGAGGTCAGTATCCTCTGCCTGCGAAAAATGCAAAATACAATCTATCCATGCAAGCATTGATTTACCGCCAGTCACATGGCGGTTTTTTTTTGCCTCACCCCCGTTTTCCGCGTTCTTTCGTTGGTTTTTTCGCCTGGCATCCCCGGCGGCGGCATGCTACATCTTTCTTCCGGGATAGATGCCGAACACGGCGGGAGACAAGGTCATGATGGTGATTGAGGGCAAAGAGGCGATTGTGCGGGTAGACTGGCGGCGGGTGCGGACCATCGTCGCCGAGGCCGGGCTGAATGAACGTGATGTTCAGCAACTGGAGCAGGCGTTTCGCCAGAGCACCTTCTGCTGGTTCGGCTATGAGAACGGTCAGCTGATTGCCGTGGCGCGCGCCATCAGCGACTGCACCTGGAGCAGCTACTTATCGGATGTGGCGATCGTCCCCGACCGACAGGGGCAGGGTTACGGACAACAGCTGATGCAGGCGGTCCGGGAGCAGCTGCTGCCCTTTGGCAAAATTTTTATCTATGCGGTGGCCGATAAAATCGCGTTCTATCAGCGTTTTGGTTTTGCCATGCTGACCACCGGGATGGTCTGCGCTGGCGAGGAGGGCATGCGCAAAATGCACGAGCAGGGCTATATTCGCCAGCCCTGAGCGCGGATGCCGGGCAACGCCTGGCTTAAGCGTGTAAACCAGGCGCAGGCTCCGTTACAGGGGCCTTTCAAGCACAAACAGATACGCTTCCCGCGACCAGAACAGGGCGGTACGGCGGCGCTCCACCGACATGGTTTTTACCTCCCAGCCCTCGCGGGTATAGCTGCTGAGAAACTGGCTCATTTTGTCAGGGTCGGCTTTGGCTTCGCCAAAAAACAGGCTGCCCAGCAGGCCCTCTTTATAGATCACTACCCGACACTCTTTCTTCATCATCCACCATCCTGGCGACCGGTTTACTGTGGCTGTCTATTGTCCGTGGCTGCGAGGATTTTGCAATCGGAGAAGTAGCAAACTGTTTACGGTACTGCAGCGGGCTTAGCGCGAAGCGCAGGCGAAAATGGTGGCGCAGGGTGCCAGCGCTGGCAAATCCGCAGCGCTCAGCGATCTGGTCGATGCCCATCGTGCTCTCCGTCAGGTGCTGACGGGCGCGCAGCAGACGCTCCTCCAGCAGCCAGCGGGCGGGGGTTTTACCAGTGGCCTCTTCAAAGCGGCGCAAAAAGGTGCGCGTCCCCATGCCGGCGCGCTGCGCGAGGGAGGCGACGGTGTGGCTGGCGGCGAGATGCTGGTGCAGATAATCAAACAGCTGGCCAAGGCGCAGACTCTCCCGGCTGCGGGCCACCGGACGCAGGACCTGCTGCGCCTGACCGCCGTCGCGATGGGGAGAGACCACCAGGCGGCGAGCGACCACATTCGCTGCCTCGCTGCCGAAATCCTCGCGCACCAGATGCAGACAGAGGTCGATCCCCGCCGCGCTGCCGGCGGACGTCATCAGCAAATCATCGCCCACGTAAAGGACATCCTCCACCACCTGGATCTGCGGAAAACGGGACTGCAGCGCCGCGGTGTAGCGCCAGTGGGTTGTCGCCTGGCGGCCATTGAGCAGCCCGGCGGCGGCGAGAACGAACACTCCGGAACAGATGGAGATTATTCGGCATCCGCGGGCGTGAGCGGCGGCCAGGGCGGCGCACAGCGCTTCGGGCACCGGGGCGTCGATGCCGCGCCAGCCCGGGACCACGATGGTCTGCGCCTGGGCGAGAAGCTCAGGGCCGCCGTCGGTCATCAGGCGGACCCCGCCGGTGGCTCTCAGAGGCCCTTCATCGACGGCGGCGACGGCGAACTGGTACCAGCGCTCGCCCATTTCCGGGCGCGGCAGGCCGAAGATCTCCACGGCCACGCCAAACTCAAACGTGCACAGGCCATCGTAGGCGAGGGCCACCACGCGGTGAGGTGACGGTGTCACCGAAGGGGTTGTCAGGATGTTAGCGTTTTCTGTCATGGTTGCCGGCAGATAAGGGTGATGGGCGTCAGTAAAGTAGTGTTATCACAGACAAGGAGAAGACGCCATGAGTGTAGTAAGCCAATTTACCCCCGCCACCTCCGCCGAGGCTATCCGCTGGTTCCGCCATAAGCTGCATCTCGAGACCGACTGCGCCGATGTGCACAGCGCCCAGCGTGCCGGCGAGGTCGACTTTGTCCTGCTGCACGTGGTCGGCAGCGAGGAGGCCTTCGCCAGGCGTCACCTGCCCGGCGCGCTGCATCTCCCGCACAGCCAGATCAGCGCCGAGAGAATGGCGGCCTGGCCGGCGGAGACCCTGTTTGTGGTCTATTGCGCCGGGCCGCATTGCAACGGTGCCGACGTTGCCGCGCTGAAGCTGGCCGAACTGGGGCGGCCGGTGAAAATGATGCTCGGCGGGATCACCGGCTGGGAAGATGAAGGTTATGCGTTTGTCGCCGGTAAGTGAATATATTTCATGTACCATGAAATATTCTCGTTTGCGGCCCGTCGACCTGCATGCCAGTATCTGGACATATAGCCATCCAGAAGTCTAAGAATTCAAATAATGAACTATCACGGTGGGCAACTAACGCGCGCACCGCTAAGGAGACAGCATGCAACGTCAACAGGCCCCGTTCCGCGCAGACATCGTCGGCAGTTTTTTGCGTCCGGACAGTATCAAACAGGCGCGTCAGCAGCTGGCGGAGGGGCTTATCGACGCCGGTCAGCTGCGCGAAATTGAGAATAACGCTATCCGTCATCTGGTCCAGCAGCAGTGCGACTGCGGCCTGCACGTGGTCACCGACGGCGAGTTTCGTCGCGCATGGTGGCATTTCGATTTCTTCGACGGCCTGCAGGGCGTTGAGCGTTACGATGCCGAGCAGGGGATCCAGTTCAACGGCGTGCAGACCAAAGCCCACGGCGTGCGCGTTACCGGCAAGCTGGCGTTCGGCGACCACCCGATGCTGGAGGATTTCCGCTATCTGAAAAGCATCAGCGGCGACGCGCAGCCGAAGATGACCATTCCCAGCCCGAGCGTGCTGCACTTCCGCGGCGGTCGGAAAGATATTGATGCCACCGTTTACCCGGATCTCAGCGACTACTTCGACGACCTGGCCACCACCTGGCGCGACGCGATCCGCGCCTTTTATGACGCCGGCTGTCGCTATCTGCAGCTGGACGATACCGTCTGGGCCTATCTGTGCTCCGATGCCCAGCGTCAGCAGGTGCGCGAGCGCGGCGACGATCCGGATGCGCTGGCGCGCATTTATGCCCGGGTGCTGAACCAGGCGCTGGAGGGCAAACCGGCCGATCTGACGGTGGGCCTCCACGTCTGCCGGGGTAATTTCCGCTCAACCTGGATCTCGGAGGGCGGTTATGAGCCGGTGGCCGAGGTGCTGTTTGGCGGCGTCAATGTCGATGCCTTCTTCCTCGAATATGACAACGACCGCTCCGGGGATTTCGCGCCGCTGCGCTTTATTCGTCCCGGCCATCAGCAGGTGGTCCTCGGGTTGATCACCACCAAGAACGGCGAGCTGGAGAACCCGGAGGGGGTCAAAGCGCGTCTCGCCGAGGCGGCGCAGTATGTTCCGCTTGAGCAGATCTGCCTGAGTCCGCAGTGCGGTTTCGCCTCCACGGAAGAGGGTAACGCCCTCAGCGAAGACCAGCAGTGGCAAAAAGTTCGTCTGGTGACCGCCATCGCCGCCGACGTCTGGTAATGCCTTTCTTAGCGCAGCGTTGCACCGTGATGAGGCAACGCTGCCATCTCCTTCGTCTCCGCCCTCCGCCTGCGCCGCATCCCGCTGTTCTCACAACCTGGCACCGTTTTTGCCTTATCACCTCTGGTTAGCTGTTAATTCTTTATTTTTGCGCTACTCAGGAGTGAATCATGCAACGAAGAACGTTATTAAAAGCTTTTGCACTCTCCGCCTCTGTAATGGCTATGGGTCTCTCATTCCAGGCCTATGCCGCCGACACCATTAAAGTCGGGATTATGCATTCGCTCTCCGGGACGATGGCGATTTCCGAAACGCCGCTGAAGGACGTCGCCCTGATGGCCATCGACGACATCAACGCCAAAGGCGGGGTGCTGGGCAAGAAGCTGGAGCCGGTAGTGGTCGACCCGGCCTCCAACTGGCCGCTGTTCGCCGAGAAGGCGCGCCAGCTGCTGGCCCAGGACAAGGTGGCGGTGGTGTTCGGCTGCTGGACCTCGGTCTCGCGTAAATCGGTGCTACCGGTGTTTGAGGAGCTGAACGGCCTGCTGTTCTACCCGGTACAGTACGAAGGGGAAGAGATGTCCCCCAACGTCTTCTATACCGGCGCGGCGCCTAACCAGCAGGCCATCCCAGCGGTGGAATACCTGCTGAGCGAGGACGGCGGCGGCGCCAAACGCTTCTTCCTGCTGGGAACCGACTACGTCTATCCGCGCACCACCAACAAGATCCTTCGCGCCTTCCTGCATGCCAAAGGGATCCAGGACAAAGATATCGAAGAAGTCTACACCCCGTTCGGCTATAGCGATTACCAGACCATCGTCGCCAATATCAAAAAATTCTCCGCCGGCGGTAAAACGGCGGTGGTCTCCACCATCAACGGCGATTCCAACGTGCCTTTCTACAAAGAGCTGGCTAACCAGGGTCTGAAAGCGACCGACGTGCCGGTGGTGGCCTTCTCGGTGGGGGAAGAGGAGCTGCGCGGCATCGATACCAAACCGCTGGTCGGCAACCTCGCGGCATGGAACTACTTTGAGTCGGTCGATAACCCGACCAATAAAGCCTTTGTCGCCGACTATCGCGCTTACGCCAAAGCGCACAAGCTGCCGAATGCCGATACGGTGGTGACCAACGACCCGATGGAGGCGACCTGGGTGGGTCTGCATATGTGGGCGCAGGCGGTGACCAAAGCCGGCACCACCGACGTGGACAAAGTGCGCGACGCCATGGCCGGGCAAACCTTTAAAGCGCCGTCCGGTTTTACCCTGACGATGGATGCCACCAACCACCATCTGCATAAGCCGGTGATGATCGGTGAAATCGAAGGCAACGGCCAGTTCAATGTGGTCTGGCAGACCGATGAGCCCGTCCGCGCGCAGCCGTGGAGTCCGTGGATCCCCGGTAATGATAAGAAACCTGACCATCCGGTGAAAACCGTCAGCCAGTAAGCGCCAGGGCCGACGGGGCGGGAGCGTCGCGCCCGTCGGCCGCTGACCAGAGGAGAACGACATGAACGCATTGCGTCTCATGAGTGTGTTGACGCTGCTGCTGAGCTTGCTGCCATGGCGGGCGCAGGCCGCGGAGGCGGATGATTTCGTCGCCGCCAGCCGCAGCCAGCAGGCGCAGCTGTTGACCCAGTGGGCGGCGGCGCCGCAGGCGGATCGCCTGCCATTGCTGCGGGCGTTAACCAGCGAAAGCCTGGTGATGGACGACGGAAAACATGCCTTCAGCGCCAGACAGGGCGGCTTAGAACCGCTGGGCGCCGCCGCCGCGCCGCAGGGCGACACCCGGCCGGTCCGTCTGACCAACCGCCTGCGCAATCTGGCTGCCGGCGCGCTGGCCAGCCATCTTATTTTAAGTGACAACGTCACAGAGCGAGCGTCCGCGGCGCGCACCCTGCAGCGGGAAGCGACCCCGGCCATGGCCGCCCTGCTGCAGCAGCGGCTGAAGGCGGAAAGCGATGATAATGTGCGGGGCCTGCTGGAGGTGGCGCTGGCGCGCCTGCAGTTGACTCAGCCTGAGGCCAGCGCGCGGCTGGCCGCGGTGACGCTGCTCGGCCATTCCGCGGACCCGGAAACCCAGGCGCTGCTGATCCCCTTTACCGATGCCCAGCATGAGCCGGATGCGGCGGTGCGCGAGGCGGCCAGCGACAGCCTGCAAAAGATCAAACATCGTCTGCTGCTCGGCGATCTGCTGGGCCAGGCCTTTATGGGGCTGTCGCTGGGCTCGGTGCTGCTGCTGGCCGCGCTGGGGCTGGCGATCACCTACGGCCTGCTGGGGGTGATTAACATGGCCCATGGCGAGATGCTGATGATCGGCGCCTACAGCTGCTGGCTGGTACAGCAGGTCCTGGCGCAGCTTGCGCCGCAGTGGCTGGCCTTTTATCCGCTGGTCGCGCTGCCGGTGGCCTTCCTGGTCACCGCCGGGATCGGCATGGCGCTCGAGCGCACCATTATTCGTCATCTGTATGGTCGGCCGCTGGAGACGCTGCTCGCCACCTGGGGGATCAGCCTGATGCTTATTCAGCTGGTGCGGATGCTGTTCGGCGCCCAGAACGTGGAGGTGGCGAACCCCGCCTGGCTCTCCGGCGGCGTGCAGGTCCTGCCGAACCTGATCCTGCCGTGGAACCGGCTGGCGGTGCTGGCGTTCGTCCTGCTGGTGCTGTGCTTCACCTGGCTCATCCTGAACCGCACCCGCCTCGGAATGAACGTCCGCGCCGTGACGCAGAACCGGGCGATGGCCGCCTGCTGCGGCGTGCCTACCGGGCGGGTGGATATGCTGGCCTTTGGTCTCGGATCCGGTATTGCCGGGCTGGGCGGCGTGGCGCTGTCGCAGCTTGGCAACGTCGGCCCGGAGCTGGGTCAGGGCTATATCATCGACTCGTTCCTGGTGGTGGTCCTGGGCGGCGTCGGCCAGCTGGCCGGCAGCGTGGCGGCAGCCTTTGGGCTGGGCATTTTCAACAAAATTCTTGAACCTCAGATGGGCGCGGTGCTGGGCAAGATCCTGATCCTGGTGATGATTATTCTGTTTATTCAGAAACGCCCGCAGGGCCTGTTCGCGTTGAAAGGGAGGGTGATTGACTGATGAGCCAACCCATTACCTTAACGCTGGCGCAGCGCGCGCCGCGGCCTCTGCGCTGGCTGGGGATCCTGTTAGTGCTGGGGCTGCTGAGCATGCCATTCCTGGCGCTGCTGCCGGCCTCCCATCCGCTGGCGGTGCCGAGCTGGCTGCTGACCCTGAGCGGTAAAATCCTCTGCTACGCCATCGTGGCGGTGGCGCTGGATCTGGTCTGGGGCTACGCGGGTATGCTATCCCTTGGCCACGGGATTTTCTTTGCCCTCGGCGGGTACGCCATGGGCATGTACCTGATGCGCCAGGCGGCGGGCGACGGTCTGCCGGCGTTTATGTCTTTTCTCTCCTGGAGCGAGCTGCCCTGGTTCTGGTGGGGCACGCAGCATTTCGCCTGGGCGATGGCGCTGGTGGTGCTGGTTCCCGGCCTGCTGGCGCTGGTTTTCGGCTGGTTCGCCTTCCGCTCGAAGATCAAAGGGGTCTATTTCTCGATCATGACCCAGGCCTTGACCTATGCCGGTATGCTGCTGTTCTTTCGCAACGAGACCGGGTTTGGCGGTAACAACGGCTTCACCGGATTTACCACGCTGCTGGGCTTTCCGGTCACCGCCACCGGCACCCGGGCGGCGCTGTTTATGGCCACGGTCCTGCTGCTGTTGCTGACCCTGTGGCTGGGCTCGGCGCTGGCGCAGAGTAAGTTTGGCCGCATCCTCACCGCGGTGCGGGATGCCGAGAACCGCCTGATGTTCTGCGGGTACGACCCGCGCGGCTTCAAGCTGCTGGTGTGGACGCTGTCGGCGGTGATCTGCGGCCTGGCGGGGGCGTTATACGTCCCGCAGGTGGGGATCATCAACCCCAGCGAAATGTCGCCGACCAACTCCATCGAGGCCGCCATCTGGGTGGCGCTCGGCGGGCGCGGCACCCTGATCGGCCCGGTGCTTGGCGCCGGGCTGGTCAATGGCGCGAAAAGCATTTTCACCGTGGCGATGCCGGAGTACTGGCAGCTGTTTCTCGGCCTCATCTTCATTATCGTGACCCTGTTTTTACCCCGCGGGGTGATGGGGCTGCTGCGTCGAGGAGACCGCTAATGCAACCGGATGAAGGACTGTTTACCCGCCAGCTGCCAGGAGATCGCTTCCGTGCGCAAACCGACCCGGTACTGCAGCTGGAGAACATTAACGTCAGCTTTGACGGTTTCCGGGCGCTGACGGATCTGTCGCTGGCGATAGGCGTTGGCGAGCTGCGCTGCGTGATCGGCCCCAACGGCGCGGGCAAGACCACCCTGATGGACGTGATCACCGGCAAAACCCGGCCGCAGAGCGGCAAAGCGATCTATGACCAGTCGGTGGATCTGACCACTCTCGACCCGGTGGCCATCGCCCGCCAGGGTATCGGGCGCAAGTTTCAAAAGCCGACGGTCTTCGAAGCGCTGACGGTGGCGGAAAATCTCGCCCTGGCGATGAAGGGGGATAAATCGGTGTGGGCCAGCCTGCGCGCCCGGCTGAGCAGCGAACAGGACGATCGGCTGAATGAGGTGCTGCGCCTGCTGCGCCTCGACGGCGAACGCTATCGCCAGGCGGGTCTGCTGTCCCATGGCCAGAAACAGTTTCTTGAGATCGGCATGCTGCTGGTGCAGGAACCGCATCTGCTGCTGCTTGATGAGCCAGCGGCCGGCATGACCGATGCGGAAACCGAATATACCGCGGAGCTGTTTCGCACGCTGGCCGGACAGCACTCCCTGATGGTGGTGGAGCACGACATGGGGTTTGTCGAGACCATCGCCGACCGGGTGACGGTCCTGCATCAGGGCCAGGTGCTGGCGGAGGGGTCGCTGCGGGAGGTGCAGGCCAATGAGCAGGTCATTGAAGTTTATCTGGGACGTTAAGGAGCGCCAATGTTACAGGTGAGTCAGTTACATCAGTACTACGGCGGGAGCCACATCTTGCGCGGGGTGGATTTTACCGCCCGTCAGGGCGAGGTTACCTGCCTGCTGGGGCGCAACGGCGTCGGTAAGACCACGTTGCTGAAATGTCTGATGGGGCTTATTCCGGCGCGCAGCGGCGAGGTGCGCTGGCAGGATCAGAACATCACCCACCGTAAACCGCACCAGCGGGTGCAGGCCGGGGTGGCCTACGTCCCCCAGGGACGCGAGATTTTTCCCCGCCTGACGGTGGAAGAAAATCTGCTGATGGGGCTGTCGCGCTTTCCCGCCCGCGAGGCGCAGCAGGTGCCGGAGGAGATTTACCAGCTTTTCCCGGTGCTCAAGACCATGAAGCAGCGGCGGGGCGGTGACTTATCCGGCGGTCAGCAGCAGCAGCTGGCGATCGGCCGCGCGCTGGCCAGCCGTCCGCAGCTGCTGATCCTCGATGAGCCCACCGAGGGGATCCAGCCCTCGGTCATCAAAGAGATTGGCGAGGTGATCCGTCAGCTGGCGAGCCGCGGGGATATGGCCATTCTGCTGGTGGAGCAATTCTATGACTTTGCCGCCGGGCTGGCGGACCACTACCTGGTGATGTCGCGCGGCGCCATCGTCCAGCAGGGAAAGGGCGGAGATATGGAAACCGACGGCGTGCGCGCCCTGGTGACTATCTGATCGGGCCGGCGGCGCGCGCCGCCGGTTTCCATGCTATTTACGCAGCAGCCGCTGCAGGCGCGCCTGGCGCCAGTTTTTGATCCATTCGCCAAAGACGAACAGACGTAATCCTCTCACCACCAGCAGAGCGCCCCAGATCAGGGCGACCCAGCCGGACCAGTAGTACTGCGGGTTCGTGTACCGGTTGAGCACCGCCAGCAGCACGCAGACCACCAGCGCCACCGACAGCGAACGAAAAAAGCGACTCTCCTGCTGCACCCGCGCTTTCGCTTCCTCTATACGCAGATCCAGCGAAGCTTGCGGACCCGGCGCGCCCTCCCGCGAGGCTTCGCCGCCGATCTCGGCCACCGTCACCTCAAAGACCGCGGCGAGGGCGCTGAGGGTCTCCAGCCCCGGGCGTTCGCCATTCTCAATGCGCTGGATCGTGCGGACGCTGAGCCCCGCCATTTCGGCCAGCTGTTCCTGTGACCAGGCGCGCTGCAGCCGTAATTGTTTGACCTGATTGATGCTGTTCATATTCATATGCTCCATGACGTTCTGCGGATGTAAACCTGTGATGGAGTATGGAAAAGCGGGCCGCCAGCCACCACGACAGCGACCCGACAACGGCCCGACAGCAACCTGACAGCCGCATGTCAGCTGGCGTCAGGCCCTGGCCAGCGGAGAATCCGGCTGCCAGGGACGGGCATTGATCCCCCGGAAAATCATCAGCCAGGCGGCGACAATAGCCGCGATAAGAATGACAAACAGCGACCAGTGCGGCAGATGGGTGAGGATCAACCCGGTGAACATCGGGTTGAAGGCCGCCCCCAGCCATCCCAGCGACTGAGCGGAGAAGTAGCTGGCCTTCATTCCCGACGGGGCGATATGGTCAATCAGCATATACTCGCCGGGGGCATAAATCACCTCACCAAGGGTGAAGATCGCCGCCGAGATCCCCCACGCCCACAGGCTGGCGCCGGAGAACATAAAGCCCACGAGGCCGATCACAAAGCAGAGGGTACCGAAGGTCATCAGCGGGCGGATATTTCTCGCGCTCAGCCGCCGGCCAACGGCGTACTGCAGGGCGACGACCACCGCGGCGTTAACCGGCAGCACCACGGCCACGACTTTCTCGGCGAAGTCGCTGCTGGCGACCACCAGCACGTACTGCGAGATACAGGAGGCGAAGGCGCCGCCGACGAAGGAGGCCAGCAGCCCGGAACAGGTAAACCACAGCAGCGCGCGGTCGCGCAGCAGCACCGAAGGCGTCCAGGCGGCAGCTCCCGGCTGGGCGGCGGCGGCCCCATCCCGCTGGAGAAACAGCTGAATAAACACCAGCGGGAAGGCGGCGCAGGCCGCCGCCAGCCAGAAGGGCAGATTAATGCTGTGCATCACCAGCAGCGTGCCGATAGGCGGCCCGACGGTCCAGCCGATGTTGAGGATGGTGTAGTTCAGCGAGAAGATGCGCGCTTTTTTCTCCGCCGTCAGCCGGTCGGCGAACCAGGCTTTCAGTACGGTGGAAAAGACCGAATAGGCGCAGTTGATCAGCGCAAAGAAGATCACCACCAGGGTAGCGTTATGGACCAGCGGTATCGCGCTGAAACCGAGGATAAATACCAGCACTGACCACACCATATAGCGTTTTTTGTCGAACTTGTCCGCGAGGATGCCAAAGCCCATGCTGAACAGCACGCCGACCACCAGGGCCAGCGACAGGGCGTAGCCGATCACATCCACCGCCAGCTGATAGCGTCGGGTGAGGTAGATGGTCATAAACGGCAGTGTGGCCCCGCGGCCGATAGTCAACAGTAACGACGATGCCAGCAGCGCGATGGTGGAGCGCCGGAGTGTGGTGATCATGATTTCCTTGCCTGTCATGTTGTTATAATTTTATGTCTTCGATCACAAATAACACGGCCATCACGCCTTGTACAGGTCGCCCAGGTCGCGATCGGCACTTCTGAACCTGCCAAAAATAATGATCTATCCTGGCGGCCGCTTTTTCGCTACTTTGATTTTGTTCACAAAAATTCTAATAACGACAGAGGCAGGGGTATGACGAGGAAAGATGGACTGCTGGCGCTGCTGGTAGTGGTGGTGTGGGGGCTTAACTTCGTGGTGATTAAGCTGGGATTGCACAATATGCCGCCGCTGATGCTGGCGGGCCTGCGCTTTATGCTGGTGGCCTTCCCGGCGCTGCTGTTTGTCGCCCGGCCAGCGATTCCGCTGCGCCTGCTGTTGGGCTATGGCCTGACCATTAGCTTTGGCCAGTTTGCCTTTCTGTTCTGCGCTATCGGCCTGGGCATGCCGGCGGGGCTGGCGTCGCTGGTTCTGCAGGCGCAAGCCTTCTTTACCATCATCCTCGGCGCCTTCGTCTTTGGCGAACGCCTGCAGGGCAAGCAGCTGGCGGGGATCGCCCTGGCGATCTTCGGCGTGCTGGTGCTGGTGGAGGGGAGCCTCGGTGGGGAACATGTCCCGCTGGTGGGCTTTATGCTGACCCTGGCGGCGGCGCTCAGCTGGGCCTGCGGCAATATTTTCAACAAAAAAATCATGTCCCAGGCGACCCGGCCGCCGATCATGTCGCTGGTGGTGTGGAGCGCATTGATCCCGGTGCTGCCGTTTATGCTCGCCTCGTGGCTGATCGATGGCCCGCAGCTGATGCTGGCGAGTCTACGCCAGATCGATGTGCTGACGGTTCTCTCGCTGCTTTACCTGGCGTTTATCGCCACTATCGTCGGCTACGGTATCTGGGGCTCGCTGCTGGGGCGGTATGAAACCTGGCGGGTGGCGCCGCTGTCGCTGCTGGTGCCGGTGGTGGGGATGGCCAGCGCCGCGCTGCTGCTGGGAGAGACGCTGAGCGGGCTGCAGCTCGCCGGGGCGGCGCTGATCATGGCCGGGCTCTATATCAACGTTTTCGGTCTGCGTCTGGTGCGGCCGGGCATGGCGCGCGGGTAAAAAAAAGCCCCGGAGACGGGGCTATACACAAGTATGCGTGTAATGGCATCACAGGTCGTGCTGCTGGTAGTACGGCACGCCAAGTTCGTCAGATTTATCATTGCCGGCCGCCATATGATTGAAATCAAACGGCGAGTCGTTATGTTCCGAAGGGAGAATCATTGTGTCACGCTGGTTTTGCCGCACCGGCGTGGTGGTTTGCTCCGCATAGCTGAAGCTGGATGCCAGCGACAGAACGACGATGGCTGCGGCAGCGAATAATTTCATGATTTCCTCAATACGTCTTTAATAATGCAGGCGATTAACAACAGTTATTTAGCGGATGCAGATAGCGGGATTCGCCAGGTACATTCGTTATGCGATATTTGTGGGGCGGAACATCGAAATAGTTTTTAAACGTTCGCGTCAGGGTCTGCTGCGATTCGAAACCGTAGCGTTCCGCCAGGTACAGGATTGGCTCATTGCTCTGCTTGAGCTTTTGCGCAATCTCCGTCAGCTTACGGCTGCGGATGTACTGGCCGAGGGAATGGCCGGTCTCTTTCTTAAACATACGTTGCAGGTGCCACTTGGAGTAACCTGAGCGCTCAGACACTTTTTCCAGCGACAGGGGCGATTCCAGGTTATCCTCGATCCACGACAAAATACTATGGATAGTGATGGCGTCATTATTACGTCTGGACATCATCTTACCTCTTCTTATTTTTACGGCAGGACCTTCTTGAGGAGTTGCTCAAGCATGGCGACTTCGTCCGCCGACAGATTTTTTGTTAACTCCTGGTGTAACTTCTGACCCACAACCTGATGACACTGCTCGCAAAGGGCTGCGCCGTCTGGCGTCAACTGCACCAGCACGCCGCGCTTGTCAGCGGGGTTGGGTAACCGTTCAATCCAGCCTTTACACGCCAGGCGGTCGAGCATACGCGTCATCGCGCCCGGGTCGACGGAAAGCACGGTTTTCAGCTCAACGGGGGTAATACATACCTCGCAACGAATGGAACAGAGCACCCGGAACTGGGTCGCGGTAATATCCATGGGTGAGAGGTAGTCGTTGAGCAGGCGATCTTTTTTCTGGTTAACCATCTGGATCAAGCGGCCCAGCGGGATCATCTCGTTGAACAGGTCGCTGGTACTTTTCATGATGGTTGCCCAGGCAATGATTTAGTTGCGAGTGATACTATTGCCCAGGCAATCATAAGTCAACATTATGAATTGGCCGATGCCACGATTTGCTAAAACAAGAAAATTCGACACGGGTCACTGTTTGTGAATTTTCTAACGCTTGTTAATTTTTGGCGAAGGTGATTGATCAGCAGGCTGGCGTTGGAATTGTTGAAGCCGGTATACTCACGGCGTGAAACCATCCTTAAAAAATGAATATTTACGGGGCTTTTTTTAACTATGTTTGATTTGTTTAAAGCGATAGGGCTCGGCCTGGCGGTGCTGTTACCGCTGGCGAATCCGCTGACTACCGTGGCGCTGTTCCTTGGCCTGGCGGGCAATATGAACAACGCCGAGCGGAACAAACAGGCGTTGATGGCTTCGGTGTATGTCTTCGCCATCCTGATGGTGTCGTGGTATGCCGGCCAGGTGGTGATGAATACATTCGGCATATCAATACCTGGGCTGCGTATCGCCGGGGGGTTGATTGTGGCCTTTATCGGTTTCCGCATGCTGTTCCCCCAGCAAAAAGCCCACGATTCGATGGAAGCGAAGATCAAATCGGAAGAGCTTCAGGATGAGCCAACCGCCAATATCGCCTTTGTGCCGCTGGCGATGCCAAGCACCGCCGGTCCGGGCACCATCGCGATGATCATCAGTTCCGCCTCAACCGTGAAGCACGGCGTGGACTTCCCGGAGTGGGTGGTGCTGGCGGCGCCGCCGATTATCTTTGCCCTGTTGGCGATCATTCTCTGGGGTTGCCTGCGCAGTTCGGGGGCGATTATGCGTCTGGTAGGCAAAGGCGGCATTGAGGCCATTTCGCGGCTGATGGGCTTCCTGCTGGTCTGCATGGGCGTGCAGTTCATTATTAACGGCGTGCTGGAGATCATTTCGACCTGGCATCCCTGACCGCGGTGATGCGCAGAGAGACAAAAGCCCGCCGGAGCGATACCGACGGGCTTTTTTTTGCGGCTCAATCAAGAGTGGTGCGGCTGGTGCTCTTCCAGCGATACCGGCCAGCGACGGAAGATCAGCAGGGCCCAGATCAGGCCTGCCAGCGCCGGGATGGCGCCGATGTAGCCGATGGAGGCCATAGAGAGGTGCAGACTCACCTGGCTGCCCACCAGCGCGCCGGCGCCAATGCCGATGTTAAAGATGCCCGAGAACAGCGACATGGCGACGTCGGTGGCGTCCGGGGCGGAGGCCAGCACTTTCACCTGCATGCCGAGACCGATAATCATGATCGCCACCCCCCAGAAGATGCTGAGCAGCATCAGGTGGTGCGGGTTATGCGAGGCCGGCAAAAGCAGCAGCAGACAGGCCAGCAGCAGGCCGATGGCGAGGCTTATCAGCCCCGAAGCGTGCTGGTTACCGAGCTTGCCGAACAGAATGCTGCCGATAATCCCGGCCCCGCCGAGGATCAGCAGCAGTACGGTGGCAAAATTGCCGCTCAGACCCGCCACCGTCTGGACGAAGGGTTCGATATAGCTGTAGGCGGTATAATGGGCGGTCACCACCACCACGGTCAGAATGTACACGCTGACCAGCGCCGGGCGACGGAACAGCACCGGCAGGCTTTTCAGCGAGCCTGAGTGTTCGCTCGGCAGCGTCGGCAGCAGTTTCACCAGGCAGGCCAGAGTGGCTAAGGCGCCGAGGCCGATCGCCAGGAAGGTCATCCGCCAGCCAAAATACTGGCCGATGATGCGGCCGATCGGAATGCCAAACACCATCGCCAGCGCGGTACCGGTGGCGATCAGGCTCAGCGCCTGCGCCCGTTTGCCCGGAGGCGCCATGCGGATGGCCAGCGCCGACGTTATCGACCAGAACACCGCATGGGCGAAGGCGATGCCGATGCGGCTGATGACCAGCACGTCAAAATTCCATGCAAAGAACGACAGCACATGGCTGGCGATAAACAGAATAAACAGGCCGATGAGCAACCGCCGACGCTCCACTTTGCTGGTCAGCAGCATAAACGGCAGCGACATTAACGCCACCACCCATGCGTAGATGGTCAGCATCATGCCCACCTGGGCGGTTTCCATGCCGAAGCTGTCGGCAATATCCGACAGCAGACCGACCGGGGCAAATTCTGTGGTGTTAAAAATAAACGCGGCGATGGCCAACGTCACGACACGTAGCCACGCTACCTTGCGTGAGACCGTATTCGTAGTCATAAGCTCTGGACTGGTGATTCAGGGGAAGATGTGACGCTGATCTTAAAACGTTTGCTGGCGAAAAGACAATCATTTTGTGATCTGCATCTCATTTCACTGCAAGCGGCCAGGCGCGGTTAAGCAATTAATTTTGCTATGGATAGTGTCAGGGGGGCGCTTTTATGTCATGTTGAAGGAAAGTAAAAAAAGTAAGGACAGTGTATGCAGGAAATACAATTTTATCTGGTCGATGCTTTCAGCGATAAAAACTTCGGCGGCAATGCCGCGGCCGTTTGCCCCCTCAGCGAGTGGTTAGCCGACGATGTGCTGCTGAAAATGGCCCAACAGCATAACCAGTCCGAAACGGCGTTCTTCGTCCGCACCGACGAAGGCTATGAGCTGCGCTGGTTTACCACCCTTGGCGAGATCAACCTCTGCGGCCACGCCACCCTGGCGACGGCGCACGTTATTTTTGAATATCTCGACCATCCCTCGGCGACGATTACCTTTAGCACCCGTTTTGTCGGCGACCTGCGGGTGACCCGCAGCGGCGACTGGCTGACGCTCGACTTCCCGGCGTGGACGACCACCCCGGTGGCCAATCCGCCGGCGGACCTGCTGGCCGGGCTGGGCCTCGAGGCGGCCGTCGAGGTACGGGAAGGGCGCGATTATCTGGTGCTGCTGGCGGATCGCCGGCAGGTTGAAGCGGTGCAACCGGACATGGCGCGCCTGCAGACGCTCGGCAAAATGATCTGCGTGAGCGCGCCGGATGAGGAATATGACTTTGTCAGCCGCTTCTTCTGCCCGGGAGAAGGGGTGCCGGAGGATCCGGTGACCGGCTCCGCCCACAGCATGCTGATCCCCTGGTGGGGCGACAAGCTGGGGAAAACCACCATGATGGCGCGCCAGGTCTCCGCCCGCGGCGGGGATCTGCGCTGCCAGTGGCAGGGCGACCGGGTGCTGATCGGCGGCCAGGCCACCACCTATCTGCGCGGGACGGTTTACCTGCGAGGTTAACAATGTGTTTACGCCCGGTGGCGTCCTCTACCGGGCGGATTGGACTTAATGTTGTTCTGCGGCATTAAGGACGGATGATTTTCCACCTTTGTCATTGATAGGTTCTATTTTACCCATCAGGAACAGGTAGTTGATTATCCCGATCACGACAAGAATGGCCGAGAAAATCAGAGCCCAGTTGAATGAGCCTGTCGCAGCAACGATCGCACCCGTAATGATAGGACCGACTGCGCCTCCCATATTCGAAACTGTATTTTGCAGCCCAGCGACAATTGAGACGCTATTTTTGGGTGCAACATCACCCGGTAAGGCCCAAACCTGTGATGCGGCGACCGTCGTGCCTGATTTGGCGACACACAAGAGAAAGACGGTCATAAACACGGAGTCGGTAAATGGTGCAAAGCCGATACAAAGTGCCATGAGCAAGCCGATAGTCAAAAACAGTTTACGGGTCGCTGTGAGAGACAGTACTTTCTTATGTACCAGACGATCCGAGGCCCAGCCAGCAAAAACTTCAATCACCATCCCGCATAATAAAGGCAGAGCGGCTACCATTCCCATTTTAATAAAATCCATACCTTTTTCTTTTACCAGGTAAGTAGGAAGCCAGGTAATGAAAAAATAGGAGGTGTAATTGATGGTAAAAAAGCCGATACACATTGCCCAAATGTTACGATAACGCAAGAGCTTATACCATTTCATGGGCAATACAGTTTTGTCGCCGTGATGTTGTTTTTGTCCATCGCGAATAATACGCACTTCTGAAGGACTGATGCGTTTGTGTTCTTCTGGATTTTCAGCATAGATAAAATACCAGGCGATAACCCATAAAATGCCCACACTGCCGATAATCAAAAAGGTCAGTCGCCAGTCAAATGTGTAGATCATCCAGACGATAAGCGGCATGGCAATCGCCCCGCCAAATTTTGACGCACTATCGAAGAGTCCGGATACGGTGGCACGTTCTTTATCGGGAAACCAGCGTGCGGCGATCCCAGCGTTGCTGGGGTAGGCGGCGGCCTCGCCAACACCTAAAGCCAGACGCAGTGCCAGAAGTGATTTAAAACCCGTAGCAACCCCCATCATCGAGGTGGCAATTGACCACCAGGCGACAGCTAAACCAAGACCTTTTTTCTGACCAAAACGATCGGCGAACCATCCGGCGGGGATCTGTAATAACGAGTATGACCAAAAAAAAGCAGCCATGATAAACCCCATCATTTCGGGGTCGAGTTTCAGTTCATCAATTAAATGTGGGGCTGCGGCAGATAATACTGTCCGGTCGATATAGTTGATGGCAATAGCCAACCACATTAACCCGGCTATCCACCAGCGAATACGAGTAGTGTTAGCTGTCGTGTTCATATATTCGGCTCTGAGTAGATGTTCGTTATATTGGTGGGAATGGCAAGCTTCCCACCTCGTTACTTACAGCGAATTCATAATGTTTTCAGGTCGTTCACCGTGACAGACGCAAGTAATAATATTGTTGACGCAGCGCGCGCTAATATCGCTAATTGCGCCATCCGTATATCCAGCAATATGAGATGTTGGCGCAAAATTCGCCAGGGTAAATAAAGGGTGCGTAGCGCAAGGTTCCTCGAGAAAAACGTCAGCTGCGGCTCCGGCGAGGTGTCCTGATTTCAATGTTTCATACAACGCTTGTTCATCAACAATACCGCCTCTGGAAACATTGATCAGGAATGCCCCTGATTTCATCTGCTGTAGCCGGGCGGCATTAAACATATTTTCAGTTTCCGGGGTTAAAGGGGTATGCAGGCTAATAAAATCACTTTGCGCCGTCAGGGTATCCAGTGAGACATATTCAATCTGGTGTTCTTGTGCAAATTCTCTGTCTGGCCAGGCGTCGGTGGCGAGCACTCGCATATTGAATCCGCGCGCACGTCGCGCCACTTCCTTACCGATATGGCCTAAACCGACGATCCCCAGGGTCTTGCCATAAACATCAGTGGCAAAAATACGAGGCCAGTTGCCTGCTTTCGTTTCACTGATTGCCTGAGAAATCTGGCGGGCAGTATTGAGAATTAAGCCAAAAGCAAAATCGGCCACCGCATGTTTGTTGGCATCAGGAACGTTAGTGACAAAAATTTTGCGCTGACGTGTAGCGTTAAGATCGATGTTATCCACACCAACACCGTGTTTGCAGACAATTTTTAGCCTCGGGGCCTTTGCCAGCAGCGATTCATTGATGTCGGTGAAGGCGACAATCATCGCTATGGCATCAGGTAGATGCTGAGCCAGCAACTCTATGGAGGCATCGGCAGGCAACATGACCAGTTCCAGATCGGCCTCTTTCAGTGCCGAAATGGGCGCGTCGTCGTATTTGGCGAATGAGGGCGAGGTGCAAATTACTTTCATAACCGTTTCCTGTTTACTGGCGACAATGAGCGTCGCAAATACAAGACCTTGCCCCAACCAGTGATGGTCGGGGCGGATACGTAAATTAGTGAAGGTAGGTGTTAATGATATTTCTAATCTGCTGCAGCTGCTGGTCACTAAACTGCACCGCGTAGCGGCTGTCGCCCACCTCATGGCCCATCAGCTGCAGCGCTTTTTTCACCGCCGCGGGTGAGAACGCTACGTTGTACAGGTCGGTGCGCAGGCCCGTTACCCGCTCCTGCGCCTGGCGCGATCCGGCGATATCTCCAGCATGGAACAGCGACCAGATAGCGTTGATCTCGGCAGGCGCGACGTTGGCAAGCCCCGAGATGCAGGCTGAGCAGCCGTCGACAAACCCCTGATGGATAAGCGAGTCCGGGCCGTTGAGAACGTCGAAACCGTCAATGTCGCGTACCGCGTCAAGAAAGCCTTTCAGACTGTCGTAGCTGCCGGCGCTATCCTTGATGCCAATGATATTGTCGTGCTGCGCCAGCTTACGCGCTGTCTCCGGCGCAAGGGTGTTACCGGTGCGGGCGGGAATGTTGTAAAGAAAGAGCGGGACGCTCAGCGCGTCGGCGATCGCCGTATAGTGGTTTATCAGCTCTTCCTGCTTCAGGGGCACGAACCACGGGGTAATGGCCGATACCGCGTCAACCCCGAGGCGGGCGATCTGCTGGCCAAGCCGGCGGGTCTCCCGCGTGGAAACCTCCCCGATGTGGGCTACCACCGGCGCGCGACCGGCGGCCGCCTCCACGCAGGTTCTGGCGACGGCGATCTTCTCTTCCTCATTGAGGACAAAAAACTCGCCATTGGTGCCGCCGCAGAATATGCCGTTGCCCGCGGCGATCTGGCGCTGCACCTGCTGCTGCAGCGCTGGCAGGTTAAGGGCTCCCTCAGTGGTAAAGGGGGTAACGATGGCGGTGAGTACGCCGCTAATGGCTCTCCTCATTTGACTTTCTCCTGTTAGGCATGTTCCGGAAACAGCGTCTGGTAGATAGCCGCGATCTCTTCACGGCTGACGCTGCAGGGGGCGTTATTCATCAGGCGCTTAACGTTCTGCGCCGCCGCGCTGAGGGCGGGGATACTGTCTGCGGGAACGCCGAGCGCGGCGAGGTTATCGGGCAGCGGTAAGCGTTTGACCAGCGCCGCCAGCCATGCCACCAGCGCATGGGATTTCTCTTCCTCGCTGAGGGTGAGGTCCGCGTCGGGGATCAGATCCCAGACCTGAGCGAACTTCGCCACCGCGTGGGGGCGGACCACCCGCATGCAGGGCGCCAGCAGAATGGCGTTAGCCACCCCGTGCGGCAGGTGCCAGGTGCCGCCGAGCGGATAGGAGAGCGCATGCACCAGATGGGTGCCGGCATAGTTGATCGCCGCGCCGCCGTACCACGAGGCCCAGAGCATCTCCAGCTTCGCCGTCAGATCCTGCGGCTGATCCACCGAGCGTTCGATATGACGCACCAGCTTGTGTAAACCGATTAACGCCGCGTTATCGCTTACCGGGTTGGCCACGGTGGAGGTGAAACACTCCAGCAGATGGCACAGAGCATCGATCCCGGTCGAGGCTGCGATGCTGGCCGGCATGCTGGTGGTCAGCTCCGGCAGCAGGGCGACGTAGTCCGGGAGCAGCACCGGGGAGATGATCCCCACTTTGGTCTGCTGCTCGGGGATCGCCAGAATAGCGTTCGGCGTTGCTTCGGAGCCGGTCCCGGCGGTGGCAGGGATCAGCAGGGAGCATAGCCGTCGTTGCGGCTGTTCACCCGCCAGCAGGGCCGTCAGAGTGGGGGCTTGCGGATGCAGCAGCACCGACAGCAGTTTCGCCACGTCCAGCACGCTCCCGCCGCCAATGCCGACGACCATCTGCGGTTGAGAAGCGCCCAGCTGGTTGACGATCTCCGCCACATCCTGATGACTGGGCTCGGCAGGCACACTGTTAATGACCTCAACCTGGCGCCCGTCAGCCGCCAGCATGCGATGGATCGCCCGGGTCGCCTCCAGCGCCCCGACGTTCTTGTCGGTCACCAGCAGGATACGGGTTTTATCTGCCAGCAGCGGGAGCAGGGTCGATGAGGCGCCAGCCCCGCTGATGATCGTGCTGTGTATCGTCGCCACGCGTTTCTCCTTGGTAGTGGTTGATTGAATTCAATCATTCACGAGTCGTTCTACTCGTCTAGTGGGGAAAAGTTATAATTTATACGACGGTTTAATAACTTGAGCTTGCTCACATTTAATCAAATATGATTGAATATAATCAATTTCAGATTTGCAACGTTTACAACGACCACAAGGCAGGACAATGAAAGACGGCAATAACAGCGTGCTGGTGCTGGCAGATGACTTTACCGGAGCCAATGACGCCGGGGTCAGCCTGGCGGAGGCGGGCATGTCGGTAGAAGTGGCATTCTCCGCCGGGCAGGCGTCATCCGCCCGGGCGTTAATACTCAACAGCGACAGCCGGGCGATGACCGCCGGCGCGGCCGCCGACAAGGTCACCGCTCTGCTGCGCGGCGCGGCGCGATTCGCCCCGCGCTGGCAGATAAAGAAGATCGACTCCACGCTGCGCGGCAACCCCGGCGCCGAACTGGAAGCGATGATGACGGCGCAGGGCTGCCGGGTGGCGGTTGTGGCGCCGGCTTACCCGGCGGCCGGGCGGCATACCCGGGACGGACGCTGCTATGTACACGGGATACCCCTCGATCACACCGAATTTGCCAGCGATCCGAAGACGCCGGTTAGCCGGGCGGATATTGCCGGCATTCTCGCCATGCAGAGCCGGCTGCCGAGCCGGTCGCTGAGCGCCGCCCAGCTTCCGGGAGCGTTAGCGACGGCAGGCGAAGCGAGGCAGGTACTGATTATCGACGCCTGGGAAGAGCGTCATCTGGATCAGGTGATTGACGCCGTCGCTCCTCATGCGCAGGAGACCCTGCTGGTCGGCTCGGCAGGCCTTTGCGAGGCGCTGGCGCGCCGCCTGCGCCGCAGCGAGCAGGGGCCGCTGCTGGCGGTGGTCGGCTCGATGAGCGAGATGGCGCAGCGCCAGGTCGCGGCGCTGCAGGCTCATTCCCGAGTGAGAAAGATCGAAATTGATGTCGAACAGGCCTTTAGCGGATCGCCGAAGGAGGAAGCCTCGCGGATCGCCGAGGTGCTGCGTGAGGGTCATCACTGCGTGGTGACCACCCGCCCGAATAACGCCGTCCGGCACGGGATTGAAGCCCAGTGCCGCGAACGCGGTCTCAGCCGTGCGGCCTACGGGGAGCACATTTGCGCCTGGCTTGCCGACGTTACGGCACAGGCGGTGGCCCTGTGCCCCCCTGGCGCGCTGTACCTCTCCGGTGGCGATGTGGCCATCGCCGTGGCTCAGGCGCTCAGCGCCAGCGGTTTTCAGATCCGCGGCCGGGTCGCGGAGTGCGTCCCATACGGATACTTGCTCGGCGGCCGCTGGTCGCGGCCGGTGATGACTAAAGCCGGAGGATTCGGCACCGACACCACGCTATTACATGTTGTGAATTTTATTGAGGAGAAACTGAGTGTCTAACATCATTGCAGTCACAATGGGCGACCCGGCAGGGATTGGTCCGGAGATTATTATCAAATCCCTCGCCGACGGGGCGCTGAGCGGCGCGCCGGTGGTGGTGGTGGGCTGCGCGCAGACGCTGCGGCGTATCCTGGCGTTGAACATCACCCCGCGGGCGGAGCTGCGCATCATTGACCATCCCGCCGAGGCAAGCTTTGCCCCGGCGACGATTAACGTCATCGATGAGCCGCTCAGCGACCCGCAGGGGCTGCGTCCTGGCGAAGTGCAGGCCCAGGCCGGGGATCTGGCGTTTCGCTGCATTAAGCGGGCGACCCGCCTCGCGCTGGAGGGCGCCGTCGCGGCCATTGCCACCGCGCCGTTGAATAAAGAGGCGCTGCATCTGGCGGGGCATGCTTTTCCCGGCCATACGGAACTGCTGGCCCACCTGACGCAAACCACCGATTACGCCATGGTGCTGTATACCGAAAAGCTTAAGGTTATCCATATCACCACCCATATCGCCCTGCGCCAGTTCCTTGACACCCTCAACCAGCCGCGGATCGAGACAGTGATTGGCGTGGCGGATCGCTTTCTGCGCCGGGTCGGCTATCAGTGTCCGCGCATTGCGGTCGCCGGCGTGAACCCGCACGCCGGGGAGAACGGCCTGTTTGGCGATGAAGAGATCCGCATCGTCGCCCCCGCGGTTGCCGCCATGCGGGAGCAGGGAGTGGAGGTAACCGGCCCCTGTCCGCCGGACACGGTGTTTATGCAGTGTTATGAGGGGATGTACGACATGGTCGTGGCGATGTATCACGACCAGGGGCATATTCCGCTGAAGCTGCTGGGATTCTATGATGGGGTCAATATCACCGCCGGGCTGCCGTTTATCCGCACCTCTGCGGATCATGGCACCGCGTTTGATATTGCCTGGACAGGTAAAGCGAAGTCTGAGAGCATGGCAACCTCCATTGAGCTCGCCATGCACATCGCGCAGGAATAACATGAAGGGATATAACCGGTTAGAGCAGATTATGGACTTCCTGAAAAGCCATAATCTGGTGACAGTCGACCAGCTGGTGGCGGCGACCAACGCCTCGCCAGCCACCATTCGCCGCGACCTGATCAAACTCGATCAGGAAGGGGTGATCAGCCGCACGCACGGCGGGGTGACGTTGAACCGGTTTATTCCTGCCCAGCCGACGACGCTGGAGAAAGCCCAGCGCAGCCCGCTGGAAAAGCAGGCGATCGCCAGCGCGGCGGCAGCGCTGGTGAAAGCCGGCGACGCCATAGTGCTCGATGCCGGCACCACCATGATTGAACTGGCGCGGCAGATCACCCATCTGCCGCTGCGGGTGATCACCAGCGATTTACATATCGCCCTGTTTTTGTCGGAGTTTAAGCAGATTGAAGTGACGATTATCGGCGGGCGCATCGATGACAGCAGCCAGTCGTGCATCGGCGATCACGGCCGCCGCCTGCTGCAGACCATCTGGCCCGATCTCGCCTTCGTCAGCTGCAACGGCTGGGACCTTGAGAAAGGGATCACCGCCCCGACGGAGGAGAAGGCCGCCCTGAAACGCGATCTGATGGCCAATGCCCGCCGGCGCATTCTGCTGGCGGACAGCTCCAAATACGGCGCCTGGTCACTCTTCAACATTGCCCCGCTGGAGTCGTTGACCGATATCGTCACCGACGGCCACCTGCCGGAAACGACCCGCGAGGCGCTGGTGACCCTTTCCCCTCAGCTGATCATTGCCGACTGATCCAGACGCCGCCGTCTGCCGTCAGGGCAGACGCGCGATATTGGCTTTGATCACCGCAACCGACTGGCTGAACTTCGCCTGTTCTTCGCCGGCCAGCCGCAGTTCGATAATCTGCTCCACGCCCCCCTGGGCCAGCACCGCCGGCACCCCAGCCGCCGCGCCGCTGACCCCGTACTCACCGTCAAGAATGCAGGAGACCGCCAGCGCGCGGTGGCTGCCGGTAAAAATATTGCGGCAGATCTCGGCGATGGTGCCTGCCACGCCATATTCCGTACAGCCTTTGCCGGCGTAGATCTCAAACCCCAGCTTGCGCACTTTGTCGGCCATCGCCTCCCGGTCGAGCGGCCGGCCGGTGCGTTGCTGGTAGAGGTCGGCGATCGGCGTGCCATATACCGAGGAGTGCGACCATACCGGAAACTGGGTATCGCCGTGCTCGCCGAGGATAAAAGCGTCGATGCTCTGGGCGCCAATGTTCAGCTCCTGCGCCAGCAGACGGCGCAGGCGGGTGGTATCCAGCCAGACGCCGGTGCCCAGCACCTGGCTGCGCGGCAGGCCGGAGAGCTGCCATACCTGCCAGGTGATGATGTCACACGGGTTGGTGGCCACCAGGAAGATGCCGTTAAACCCGTTGGCCATCATGGTCGGCACAATGCTCTTGACGATTTTCGCGGTAGTGGTCAGTTCATCGAGACGGCTCTGGCCGGGGCGCAGCGCGCCGCCGGAGACGGTGATCACCGCGATGTCGACATCGGCGCAGTCGCTGGCCTCGCGGGTGGAGATGGTCATCATCCCCGGCAGATAGGCCGCGGCGTCGCTGAGGTCCTGAGCGTGGGCCTCGGCGCGCGGCTGGTTAAGGTCGACGAGGATCAGCTCCTCACAAATGCTCTGGTTGAGCAGGGCGTAGGCCGCTGACGCGCCGACGTTACCGGCGCCAATAATCATCACTTTACGGGCTTTGGTGCGCATATTCAGGTCTCAAAAACGGACGGCAGGGGATAAAGTTACTTCGTTTCAGTTAGTTAGCGCAAGTGGCGGGCGGCAATATAAGTTAATGCTATGGCGGAAAACGTTCCGGGGCGCGCTACAGTGGCGTAAAAAAAGGAGCTCACCTATGTATACCATCACCGACATCGCCCCCACCGACGCCGAATTTACCGCCCTGATTGCCGCCCTCGACGCCTGGCAGGAGACACTCTACCCGGCGGAGAGCAATCATCTGCTGGACCTCGGCCAGCTGCCGCCGGAGACAGTGATCGCCCTGGCGATCCGCAGTCCGCAGGGCGAAGCCGTTGGCTGTGGGGCTATCGTCCTCAGCGAGGAAGGTTTTGGCGAGATGAAGCGGGTCTATATTGATCCACAGCATCGTGGGCAACAGCTGGGAGAAAAGCTGCTGGCGGCCCTGGAGGCGAAAGCGCGCCAGCGCGACTGCCATACTCTGCGCCTGGAAACCGGCATCCATCAGCATGCGGCCATCACCCTCTATACGCGCAACGGCTATCAGACCCGCTGCGCGTTTGCTCCCTACCAGCCCGATCCGCTCAGCGTGTTTATGGAGAAACCGCTGTTTGCCGATCTTCGTTCAGCAGCGCTATAAACGCTTCCAGCTGGCGGGTTTTGGCGCCCCGGCGCCACACCAGCCAGGTGGTGAGCCAGCGCCACTCTTCCGCCAGCGGCCAGGCGGAAACCTGCTGATGGCCCGGCATACTCTCCAGCATACTGCGCGGGATCAGCGCCAGCCCGGCGCCGGCGATCACGCAGGCCAGCATCCCGTGATAAGACTCCATCTCATGGATCCGGCCCGGAGTGGCTCTGTCGGCATGGAACCAGCTCTCAAAATGCCGGCGGTAGGAACAGTTGGCGCGAAAAGCGTAGACATTAGCCCCGTTCACTTCGCTGGCGCGGGCGATGGGCGCGTGGCCGTAGGGGGCGACGATCATCATCTCTTCAGGGAACACCGGCAGCCCCTCCAGGCCCGGGTGCACCAGCGGTCCGTCAACGAACGAGGCGCTCAGGGCTCCCTCCAGCACGCCGTCGATCATCGTCCCGGAGGGGCCGGTGGAGAGGGCGAGATGTATTTTCGGGTAGCGCTGATTAAAGTGGGCCAGGGTGGTGGGGATCCGCACCGCCGCGGTGCTCTCCAGCGAACCGAGAGAGAAGAGTCCCTGGGGTTCGTCGCCCGCCACTACCATTCGCGCCTCGTCCACCAGGGCGAGGATCTGCTGGCTGTAGCGTAAGAAGCTGTGGCCCGCGGGCGAGAGGCGCAGCCGCTGGTTCTCGCGGATAAACAGCTCAACGCCAAGATCCGCCTCCAGCTGGCGGATGCGGGTGGTGAGGTTGGACGGCACGCGATGCACTTTCTGCGCCGCCTGGGTAATGCTGCCGGTGCTGGCGACGGCGTTAAACATCTCTAGCTGAGTCAGGTCCATACTATTCTTCTTTTGTGAATGCGTTGCTTAATATTATTCATTTTCAATGAATGGAAAGGTAAGCCAGAATACGTTCACTTCGCAAGCAACGAGAGAGAGAATAACGATGAATTTATCTGCAACGCACGCCGTCTCCGTCAACCCGACTACCGGCGAGGTGGTCTCCTCGCTGCCGTGGGCCAGCGAAAGCGAGGTCGACGCGGCTATCGCTCTCGCCGCGGCGGGCTATCGCCAGTGGCGTCAGACGCCGCTCGCCGCACGCGCCGACGCGCTGCGCCGCATCGGGGCCGAGCTGCGCGCCCGCGGTGAAGAGGTGGCCCAGACGATCACTCTCGAGATGGGCAAACCGATTGCTCAGGCTCGCGGCGAGGTGGCGAAATCCGCCAATCTCTGCGACTGGTATGCCGAACATGGCCCGGCGATGCTGGCGACCGAAGCCACCCTGGTGGAAAATAACCAGGCGGTGATCGAATATCGTCCGCTGGGGGCCATTCTGGCGGTGATGCCGTGGAACTTCCCGGTCTGGCAGGTGCTGCGCGGCGCGGTGCCGATCCTGCTGGCCGGCAACAGCTACCTGCTGAAGCACGCCCCGAACGTGATGGGCAGCGCCCGCCTGCTGGGCGAGATTTTTGCCGCCGCCGGCCTGCCGGAGGGCGTGTTTGGCTGGGTCAACGCCACCAATGACGGCGTTTCGCAGATTATCAATGACGACCGCATCGCGGCGGTGACCGTCACCGGCAGCGTCCGCGCCGGGAAAGCGATTGGCGCTCAGGCGGGCGCGGCGTTGAAGAAATGCGTGCTCGAGCTGGGGGGATCCGATCCCTTTATCGTTCTGAACGATGCCGATCTGGATGAAGCGGTGAAGGCCGCCGTCACCGGCCGCTATCAGAACAGCGGCCAGGTGTGCGCCGCATCGAAGCGCTTTATCCTCGAAGCCGGCATTGCCGAGGCCTTCACCCGCAAATTTGTCGACGCCGTCGCGGCGCTGAAGATGGGCGATCCGCGCGACGAGCAGAATTACGTCGGGCCGATGGCGCGATTCGATCTGCGCGATGAACTGCACCAGCAGGTAACGGCGACCCTCGATGAAGGCGCAACCCTGCTGCTGGGGGCGGAAAAAATCGAAGGGGCGGGCAATTACTATGCGCCAACGGTCCTGGGCAACGTCACCGCCGGCATGACCGGCTTCCGCCAGGAGCTGTTTGGTCCGGTCGCGACCCTGACCACCGCCCGTGACGCAGACCATGCGCTGGCCCTCGCCAACGACAGCGAATTTGGCCTGTCGGCAACGGTCTACACCACCGACGAGGCGCAGGCCCAGCGCTTTGCCCGCGAGCTGGAGTGCGGCGGTGTCTTCCTTAACGGCTACTGCGCCAGCGACGCCCGGGTGGCTTTCGGCGGCGTGAAGAAGAGCGGTTTTGGTCGTGAACTGTCGCATTTTGGCCTGCATGAGTTCTGCAATGCGCAGACCGTCTGGAAAGACCGTCGCTAATCTGCGTTTGCCCCTGACGACCGTCGTTCTCGTCTGCTATACTCGCCCACCAAAATTCGACGGTGGGCAAGGAGCCGCGTGTGGCGACGGTGATCAATAACGCAATGCTGGAAGCCATTCTGGCAGAAATCAGGCCGCTGATTGGCCGCGGTAAAGTGGCGGATTATATTCCGGCGCTGGCCAGCGTCAGCGGCGATAAGCTTGGCATCGCTATCTGTACGGTGGACGGGCAACATTTTGCCGCCGGCGATGCCCATGAACGATTCTCCATCCAGTCGATCTCCAAGGTATTGAGTCTGGTGGTGGCCATGAACCACTATCAGGAAGAGGAGATCTGGCAGCGGGTGGGGAAAGATCCCTCCGGTCAGCCCTTTAACTCGCTTCTGCAGCTCGAGATCGAGCAGGGCAAACCGCGCAACCCGTTTATTAACGCCGGGGCGCTGGTTGTCTGCGACATGCTGCAGAGCCGGCTCAGCGCGCCGCGCCAGCGAATGCTGGAGATTGTCCGCCGCCTGAGCGGCGTGGCCGATATCGCCTACGATCCGCTGGTGGCCCGCTCTGAGTTTGAGCATTCGGCGCGCAACGCCGCTATCGCCTGGCTGATGAAATCCTTCGGCAACTTCCATAATGATGTCGCCACCGTGCTGCAGAACTATTTCCACTACTGTTCGCTGGAGATGAGCTGCGTCGAGCTGGCGCGAACCTTTCTGTTTCTCGCCGACCGCGGCATCGCCCCGCATCTCGAAACGCCGGTTATCGCGCCGATACAGTCCCGCCAGGTGAATGCCCTGATGATGACCAGCGGCATGTACCAGAACGCCGGCGAGTTTGCCTGGCGCGTCGGTCTGCCGGCGAAATCGGGCGTCGGCGGCGGAATTGTGGCGATTGTGCCCCAGGAGATGGCGATCGCGGTCTGGAGCCCGGAGCTTGACGAGGCGGGGAACTCCCTGGCCGGCGTGGCGCTGCTGGAGAAACTGACTCAGCGGCTGGGGAGGTCGGTGTTCTGATGGTCGATCAGGATCGATTATTTGCTCGCCTGGCGCGTTCGACGTTTCGTTCACGCTTCCGGCTGGGAATGAAAGAGCGGCAATATTGCCTCGATAAAGGACCGGAGGTCATCGACCAGCATGCCGCCGATTTTATCCGTCAGCGGCTGGCGTCCGCCGCGCCGGCCAATGATGGCAAGCAGACGCCGTTGCGCGGTCACCCGGTGTTTATCGCCCAGCACGCGACCGCCACCTGCTGTCGCGGCTGCCTGGAAAAATGGCACGCCATTCCCCACGGCCGCGCGCTGAGCGAGCAGGAGCAGCGCTATATTGTGCAGGTGATCCACCGCTGGCTGGTGCTGCAGATGAACGGCCCGTCTGTGCGCTAATTTGCATTTGATCGGCGCCGGAGTATGCCTGATAAATATTCTCATGTTATGATAATCCGCTAACTAACTATTAACATAATAATTGCCTGAAACAATTAGACGGATAATTACTGAATGTCTTCACTGTCGATTCGGTCATTTACGCTGTTTCGTGAAGAACAACCCGTGCGCGATGCACTGGTCTTATTTACGTTAACGCTATTGCTGCATTTTCTGGGCGCGATGTTGCGTCTGGTGCAGGAGCTCTCTTTCTTCTGGCCGCTCAACGCAGTGATGGCCGGGATCTTTGCGCGCTACGTATGGCTTAATCGCAGCTATTTTTATGCCGTCTGCTTTGCGGCAATGCTGGTCTATGACGGATTAACCTCGCGCTGGGGAATGGGCTTTGCCTCATTGCTGATTAACTTCTCCAATATTGTCTTTATTGTGACCCTGGCGCAGCTGGTGCTGTGGGATAAACGACGCGCCGACTCGATGCCCGGCCCGATTAACGCGCTTAATTTATTCTGTTTCTGTCTGTTAGCCGCGCTGCTGTGCGCAGCGGTCGGCGCGTTGGGGTCGGTGGACGTCGAGCGCGCCACCTTTATTCCCCAGCTGGCGGACTGGTTTAGCGAGCAGTTCTCGACGGCGGTGCTTATTCTGCCGTTTATTCTGACCCTGACGCTGCCCTCCGCGTTAAGCGGTTTTCGCTTTCGCCAGCTGCTGCCCGCGCTGGCGCTGGTGCTGTCGATTGCCCTCGGCGTGGCGGTGGGCGGCGCCGGCAGCATTACCTTCCCGCTACCGGCCCTGATCTGGTGCGCCGTGCGCTATCCGCTGCCGCTGACCTGCCTGTTGACCTTTCTCACCGGCATCGGCGAGATACTGCTGGTGGCCAACTCGTTAATTCACTTTTCGCCGGATACGCGAATGCAGCCGTGGCAGCTGTTCTCCACTCGCCTGGGGATCGCGGCGATGCTGATAAGCCCGGTGATCGTCGCCTCCAGCGTCGAGGCGATCAACATGCTGGTGAAACAGCTGGCCCTGCGCGCTGATTTTGATTTCCAGACCCGGGTCTATTCCCGTTCCGGGCTGAGCGAGGCGCTGAAACGTCAGGCCTTGCCGGCCGGTAAACTACTGACGGTGATGGTGATGGACATCGATGGCTTCAAAAGGGTGAACGATGCCCTGGGCCATGAGGGCGGAGATTGCGTACTGACTCAGTTTGCCCAGCAGGTCAGGCAACTGGTGGGCGAGCAGGGTATGGTCGCCCGTATAGGCGGCGAGGAGTTTGCGGTCGCCGCCGTGGTCGACAGCACCCAGCAGGGTTATCTGCTAGCGGAGAAGATCCGCCACGGCGTAGAGTCGCAAGCTTTCGGTTGGGGACATAACCCGATCCACCTGACCATCAGTATGGGACTGGAGACACGCGAGGTGGGCCAGGCCCGTATTACCGAGCTGTTTAACCAGCTGCTGCTGGCGGCGGACGATGAAATGGTCAAAGCCAAACAGACAGGCCGTAACCGCATCTGTATGCCGACGCTGACGGAAAGCGCACCATAAGAAAATCCTATAAGTGTTATGCTTGTGTTAATGCTTGGTTAAAATATAGTGATGTGGTCAAAAACAAGGAGCTATTATGATCACATCATTTTCACTGCGCACGTTATCGCGCGACGATATTCTTCATCACCTTCCGGCATTAAGCGATATCCTGGCGAGCTGCGTGAACGGCGGCGCCTCGGTGAGCTTTATGCTGCCTTTCAGTCAGCAGACGGCGACGACCTTCTGGCAACATGTCGCCAACAGCGTGGCGGCCGGGGAGCGCATCGTGCTGGCCGCCCTTGACGCTGAGGAACGTCCCGTCGGCACCGTGCAACTTATCACCAGCCAACCGGAAAACCAGCCCCATCGTGCGGACGTGGCCAAACTTTTGGTTCACCAAAATGCCCGTCGCCTGGGGATTGCCAACGCGCTGATGGCGGAGCTGGAGCAAACCGCCCGGCGGGTAGGTAAGACGGTGCTGGTGCTGGACACGGCGACCGGCAGCGGGGCGGAACAGTTCTATGTCCGCTGTGGCTGGGAAAAAGTGGGCGAAATTCCGCGCTATGCGCTGATGCCTGACGGTGCAATGACCGCCACTTCACTGTTCTATAAGTTTCTTGCCTGACGGCGGTTATTACAGAATCCTTTGATCAAAACAGGGTTTCACTGGTAGTAAAACCTGATAAGTTATTGGACCAATTACTCAGGTTGTATGACTACTCTTAGAGGGAACCCATTGTGAAAACGTTAAACCGTCGTGATTTCCCCGGCGCGCAGTACCCTGACCGTATCATCCAGTTTGGAGAAGGTAACTTCCTGCGCGCATTCGTTGACTGGCAGATTGACCTGCTCAACACGCATACCGACCTGAATGCTGGCATCGTGGTCGTACGTCCTATCGCCACCGATTTCCCCCCCTCCCTGAATACCCAGGACGGCCTCTATACCACCATCATTCGCGGTCTCAACGAGCAGGGCGAAGCGGTGAGCGACGCGCGGCTGATCCGCTCGGTCAACCGGGAAATCAGCGCTTACGCTGACTACGACGCTTTTTTACGTCTGGCGCATAACCCACAGATGCGGTTTGTCTTTTCCAATACCACTGAGGCGGGCATCAGCTACCATGCCGGGGATCGGTTTGATGACGCGCCGCCGGTAAGCTATCCGGCAAAACTGACCCGCCTGCTGTTTGAACGCTACCAGCATTTTGCCGGCGCAGCCGATAAGGGATGGGTGATCATCCCCTGCGAACTGATCGATTATAACGGCGAGGCGTTGCAGACGCTGGTGCTGCGCTATGCCTCCGAGTGGCAGCTGCCGCAGGCCTTTATCAACTGGCTGACGTCGGCAAATACCTTCTGTTCCACGCTGGTGGATCGCATTGTGACCGGCTACCCGCGCGATGAAGTGGCGGCTCTGGAGGCGCAAACCGGCTATCAGGACGCTTTCCTCGATACTGCCGAGCACTTTTATTTGTTCGTTATTCAGGGGCCCGCCTCATTAGCCAGCGAGCTGCGACTCGATAAGCTGCCGCTCAATGTGCGCATCGTGGACGATATCAAGCCCTATAAAGAGCGCAAAGTGGCGATCCTCAACGGGGCGCACACCGCCCTGGTGCCGGTGGCCTTCCAGGCCGGGATCGACACCGTCGGCGAGGCGATGAACGATGCGGAAATTTGCGCGTTTGTCGAAAAGGCGATTTATGACGAGATTATTCCGGTGCTGGATCTGCCGCGCGATGAGCTGGTGTCATTCGCCAGCGCCGTGACCGGGCGCTTCCGTAATCCCTATATCAAACATCAGCTGCTCTCGATCGCTCTCAACGGCATGACCAAATACCGCACCCGCATTCTGCCGCAGCTGCTGGCAGGGCAGAAGGCGCATGGCGCGCTGCCGCCGCGCCTGACCTTCGCCCTGGCGGCGCTGATCGCCTTCTACCGGGGAGAGCGGGAGGGGACAAGCTATCCAGTACAGGATGATGCGGAATGGCTGACGCGCTACCAGACGCTTTGGGCCCGCCATCGTGACGGCCAGATATGCACCCGCGAGCTGGTTTCCGCTGTGCTCAGCGTGGAGTCCCACTGGGAGCAGGATCTCAGCCAGATCCCCGGCCTGGTGGAGCAGGTCGCCGCTGACCTTGACGCTATCCTGACCCGCGGTATGCGCGACGCCGTCAGGCCGCTCTGCTGAGAGCGGAGTCTATTCACCCGGCTGCGGCCGGGTTTAATCGCAATCGAATTAGTTACAACATACTTTTTTATTAGCCAGATACAGCCGGTCGGCAGCCTCGCTGCAAAAGGCTTTTTAGTGCCAAATCGCCCTGCACAGGGGGAGAATTGTGGTTAAGCCGCTTGAACAAATACCTGCGCAGGAAAATAATGGCCTTAACACATATTTCCTGCCAATGTTCGCAGGCTAATTCATTCATCTGTAAGGAAACTCGCATGGTCATCGATATCCGGGAAGTTCGGCCGCATGACAAAGCCGAATGGCTTCAGCTCTGGGAAGGCTATACCCGCTTCTACGGCAGCCCGCAGCCGGAAGAGGTGACCGAATGCACCTGGCAGCGGATGCTGGAGGTGAACTCATCCGTGCTGGGCAGAGTCGCGGTGGTGGATGATACCGTGGTGGGGTTCGCTATCTGCATTCTGCACGAAGGCACCTGGGTCACCACGCCGATCTGCTATCTGGAGGATCTGTTCGTCGATCCTGCCTTCCGCGGACAAGGCATTGCCAGAACGCTGATTAAGTCGCTGCAAACCGAAGGGGCTGAGAAAGGCTGGTCACGTCTGTACTGGCATACTCGCCGTGATAATCCCGCCCGCCACCTGTATGATGAATTCACCCCGGCTGACGATTATGTGCGCTACAGGATCACCCTCGACTCCTGAAGCGATAAGATGTTGTTAAGCTTTTCCCGCTATAACAGGGGAAACAGGCTCAGGAGAAGCAACGATGGAAAAACGTCTCGAAACAGTGGTCAATCTGATAATGTTTCTTTCGCTATTGGCGACGGCCTGGGATCTGTCACTGGTGCATCATCTCGCCTGGTAGCAACAAAATAGCCTGAATCGCGGCGCCCTGCAGGCGCCGCCTGTTTTATTCACCCGCCATTATGCCGGCGCTGAAACTCCAGTCCTCCAGCTGGTTAAACTGGATCACCACCATCACGTCCTGCGGGCTGACCGCCATCTCATCGGCTAACCGCGCGCACAGCCGACGGTAGAGCCCCTGTTTCTGTGCCCGACGGCGCGGCTTCCCGGCGAAAATATGAAACAGCACGAAGCGGGCGCTGCGCCCGCCGCTGAGATAATGCGGGTCGTAAATGCGCTGTCCGTCGGCGGTCTGCTCGATAAACTGAAATTTGTCCGCCGGCGGCACGTCAAACTCCGCCACCAGGCATTCATGGAATAGCGCCGACAGTTGAGCAAACTCCGCGGGACGCCAGGCCGCGCCAAGCGAAATACGAGTCAGAGGCATGGCGCCTCCTGCGCGTTCAGGCAGGTCAGGGCGCTGGCCGCCGCCGGCCAGCCGGCGTAGAACGCCAGGTGGGTAAACAATTCGACCATCTCCTCCTGGCTCAGGCCATTTTGATAGCCGTAGGCGATATGCCAGGGCAGTTGCTCCGTTTTGCCCAGCGCCGTCAGGGCGGAGAGGGTGATTAAGCTACGTTCGCGGAGCGACAGCTCGCTGCGCGCCCAGATATCGCCAAACAGCACCGTTTCGGTCAGTTCGGCCAGTTTTGGCGCAATGGCGGCCAGCGTGTGGCGATCGACAGAGGGGGTATGCATAGTGACTCCCGTTACAGGTTGAAGTGATCGTCACTGTCGCACGCTGAGGAATGTGTTGAATATCGCAATGTTCAGGATAGTTAATCCTGAAAATCAGGATGGTCAGCTGGCCCGCTCTTATTTTTGTGTTGGTTATGTTTTACGACTTGCTCAGGCCAACCGTCAGGCGGCTCTTTTTCGCGCCACGATAAACAGACGCGGGAAGCGCAGAAGCACCATTCCGTTACACTGTAACGGATAGTGGTCGGCCAGCAATGCCAAATAGCGGGTCAGAAAGGCGCTCCTGGCCGGTTCATCGAGGCCCGTCAGATAAGGTCGCAGTCCGGTGCCCTGCAGCCAGTCGACGATTGCCTGATGGGAAGCGAGCGGATGAAAATAGGTGGTGCGCCAGATATCAACTTCACAGCCCTGACGGGTGAGCAGATCGTACCAGGCGTCCGGCGGAAGCAAGGGCTGGCGACCACGGTCCGGTAATCCCAGCTCGCCGGCGACCTGACGCATCAGAGTATGGGAGGGCTCCTGCCAGTTATCCGGCATCTGCACCGCCAGCGTACCGTTCACCGCCAGCTGGTTCACCAGATGCGGAAACAGCGTCTCATGATCCGCCAGCCACTGCAGCGAGGCGTTGGCATAGATCACGTCTGGCGGTTGCGCAGGCCGCCAGCTGGCGATATCGGCCTCGATAAACTCACAGTCAGGTAAGGCCTGCGTCGCCTGGTCCAGCATGGCCGGGGAGTTATCGATACCGACGATCGCCGCCAGCGGCCAGGCGGCACGCAGCAGGCGGGTACTGTTGCCCGGCCCGCAGCCGAGGTCAACGACGCTCTCGACCTGCAGGTGAGCGATACGGGAAAGCAGGTCAGCCGCCGGGCGGGTGCGCTCAGCGTCAAACTGCAGATACAGCGAAGGGTTCCAGTCGGCCATCGGGCGTTGTCCTGTGTAAGGGAGACAGGGCAAAGCATAGAACGCCCGGGGCCGCCTGTCAGGGGGAAATGATCCACTGCAGCATCTGCCTTGCGTGACAGTGTCACCGATAAAATAACCTTAGCAGGCTATCCCGTGCGTGATGGGCACATTGTCAGGGAGTAAGCGGATTGGGCAGCATCTGCGCCCGCAACGGGCGCAGTGGCTTATTCGGCGTTCTTGAGCGCTTCGGCGCGGCTGGCGGTGGCGTAAACAAAATCCAGCATCGGCTCGAGATCGGTATCGTAGCCGGCCTGAATAATCTTCCCGCGCAGCCATTCGATTTCACTGGTGATATCGGGAGGGAAAATGTTGTTATCCTGCGCCCGGCGCAGCCATTTCAGCAGAAAGTTGTTCTTTCCTCTGATACCGCCCGACTTTTTCGACTTTCCGTGCATCTTCAGCGCGACCAGGACGCAGTAATAGAAATGAACGCGCTGATTAAAACTTTGGTGCATGTCTGTGTTTCCCGCCAGAATCAGGAATTCACCGTGTGGGTCAGTGATTCGGATTGGACTACGGCGGCGGGCCGGATCGTTGCGCGATCTCTGTTGTTTTCCGCCACCGTCCTTGCATCTGTCGCCAGACGCTGAAGGGGATGTTGGCACGGAAGCCGAATCGTCGTCAATTGCCGATTCGTTTTTTGCCGGTGTCGGCGGCCCGCGGCGTTCCGCGAGCCGGGCCTGGCTACGTCCTGACCGCGGCCCGCTGTTGCAGATATACGCGTAAAATCAGCAGGAAAGCGAACACTACGACGATTGCCGCCAGCAGATACAGGGTGGCGAGATCGTAGTACCCGGCGATCCAGCCGGCCAGCGGCCCGGTCAGCCCCAGCGCGAGATCAAGGAACGCCGAGTAGGTGCCAAGGGCGGTGCCCTGGTTTTGCTCTTCCACCTGTTTTACCGCCTCAACCCCCAACGCCGGGAAGACCAGCGAAAAACCCGAGCCGGTGAGAAAGGCGCCGATCCCCGCCACCCAGGCCGACGGCGCCAGCCAGATAAGCAGCAGGCCGAGACATTCGATGACGAAGCAGGCCAGGGATACCGGGACCCCGCCATAGCGAGTGATGGTGTTCCCCAGCACCAGGCGAACACAGATAAAGCCGACGCTGAACAGCGAGAGGGTAAACGCGGCACCCTGCCAGCTGTGCGCGGCAAAGTAGAGGGTGATAAAGGTGGCAATAACGCCGAAACCAACGGTGCCAAAGGCCAGCCCCAGCCCATAAGGCCAGATTTTGCGCACCACCGCGTGAAAGGGCGCTCTGACGCCGGCGGTCACACTGACGTCCTGCCGCGTGCGGGCGAACAGCAGGCCGATGGCGGCGACCAGCACCACCACCGTGGCAAAGCCGCTGATGCCGAAATACTGGTTCAGGGTGACCCCCAGCGGCGCGCCGACCGCCATCGCCACATAGGTTGCCACGCCGTTCCAGGAGATCACCCGCGACGTATGGATCGCGCCGACGGTTTTGATCCCCCAGAGCGTGGCGCCGGTGGCGGTAAAGCTTTCGCCGACGCCAAGAAATACCCGGCCCGCCAACAGCGCGGCAATCGCCAGCATCGGCATCGCCTGCAACATTACCGCCAGCAGCGTGAAGGCGCCGCTGAGCAGACAGCAGACGATCCCGAGGCTAACCACTTTTTTCGGGCCCCAGATATCGGTGTAGCGCCCGGCGTGCGGCCGGCTTATCAGCGTCGAGATGTACTGCAGGCTGATCACGATCCCGGCGACAAAGGTGCTGTAGCCCAGCTGATAGTGAATATAACCCGGCAGAACGGCCAGCGGCAGACCAATAGAGAGATAACAGATACAGGTAAAAACAACGATCGAAATGATGCGCAGATTAAGTTGCGTGGTGCTGACGGAAGTGCTCATAGGGATAAAGGGTTAATACATAGGGATGTTTAGCATAACGCGCCGCGAAGAGGCTGGCGAGTGGCGAGGGCGTTTTATCCGTGATCGATGGCCTCGCCGCCGTCATTAACGGTGTTGCCGCTGACGCCGGCTTCGGGGCATGATGACGGTATCTTGCCGCCGCCTTGAGGAGAGTATATGTCCCAGGAATTCGCCGATATTGACGTTATGTTCATTGCGGGCTTCGGCCCTATTACCCAAAGCACCTCGCAAAGCCGTGATTTCTATTGTCAGGCATTGGGATTGCCGCTGAAGCCGATGCCGGGTAACGAGGCGTATCTGCTCAGCGAGCAGGATGCCATCGGCGGGGTGAAGCATTTTGCGCTGTGGCCGCTGGCGCAGGCGGCGCAGTCCTGTTTTGGTCAGGAGCAGTGGCCGGAGACGGAGCCGGTGCCGCAGGCGTGGATTGAATTTGAGGTCCGCGACCTTGCCGCGGCGACGGCGCGGCTGCAGCAGCAGGGGTACCACCTCCTTGTTGCCGCGCGCGACGAGCCGTGGGGGCAGACCGTCACCCGCCTGCTCAGTCCGGAAGGTCTGCTGGCCGGGCTTACCGTGACACCGTGGCTGCGGGCGGAACAGGCTTAACGCCCCCGCCGGGCGCGGTGCGGGTCAACTCGGGGAGGTTATTGAGGCTCCTCGTGATGTGAAACGTTTCGCACTTCCCTCCAGGCGCGGTTTTGCAGCACGGTGCGATAGCCGTCGCGGTCGACGAAAGTGACGCCGTTGACCTCCCAGTAGGGGTTGAATGCCGTGACGCGCAGAAACCCGGCGGCGTCCATGGCGCTGCATTGTGCCTTCCAGGCCTCAGGCTGCGGATAGTACAGCACCAGCAGATCTTCATCTCCTGGCGAGGGGGTAACGGGATGGTGGCGGCAGTGGGTGAATTCCAGATGCCAGCTGGCATCCGGCGAACCGATCATCATCCCGCTGAATCCTTCATGATCGATAAAGCTTCCAAGTTGCTGCAGCCCCAGCCCGGCGCAATACATGCTGGCGGTGCTCTCCAGTTCGCTGACCGGTCTGGCGATGCGTATGTGGCAGAACGACATAATGACTCCCAAAAGGCGTAGGCCGGGTCAGGCGCAGCCGCCACCCGGCAAAAAGCGGCATCATGGCCGCGATCTGGCGCCCGGCGGCGCTGCGCTTGCGCGGGCCTACGGAGCGGAGGAACCCTATAGCCAGCTAAGCGCCGCCATGTAGACCGGGTCAGGCGCAGCCGCCACCCGGCAAAAAGCGGCATCATGGCCGCGACCCGTCGCCCGGCGGCGCTGCGCTTGCGCGGGCCTACGGAGCGGAGGCGCCCTTAGCCGGCTAAGCGCCGCCATGTAGGCCGGGTCAGGCGCAGCCGCCACCCGGCAAAAAGCGACATCATGGCCGCGACCTGGCGAATACGATTTTGTCGCTCGGGTGGATACTGTAGCGGCAAAACGCCTCTGCGTTTGTCGGTAAGAGCTCAGGTTTGCCTCCGGCGAGTGCGTCGCGGTTTCCTCTTTTAGCTTAGCCGTACGCGGCGCTTTGCAACAGGATGCGCCACTCGCTGAGGGCGGAGGTGCTGAACCCCTGGCGCCAGATAAGCTGGGTGGTCGCCTCGCACAGCGGTTCGCTTAGGCTGTTTTCGGGAAGCGTCATCAGCGCCAGCACGCTCTGCGGCAACAGGCAGGCGTAGCGCCCGGAGGCCACGCAGGCCAGCATGCTGTGATAGGAGCTCACCTCATGCACCTCGACGGCCGCCTGTTGTTCCGCCAGCCAGCGCTCTCCCAGCGTCCGATAGCTGCAGCCGCTGGCAAATGCCGCGAACCGCAGCGGGCCAGCGCTCTGCGGACGGACCAGCATCAGGGTTTCCTGAAACACCGGGACAGATCCCAGGCCGGGCGGGCATGCCGGTTGGCCATCTGTCCCTGGCGGCAGGCAGACCAGCGCGGCATCAAGGGCGGCGGTTAATACCCCCTCGGTTAACTGGCGGGTCGGCCGGGTGCTGAGCGTGACATCCACCTGCGGGCACCGCTGTTGGAAGCGGGTGAGCAGCGGCGGCAGACGGCTGGCGGCGGTCGCCTCCATCGCGCCCAGCCGCAGGCTGCCGCCGGGCGTGGTTGGATGCAGACTCTGCTTTGCCTCTTCCGCCAGGCTCAGGATCCGCCGGGCATAGCTGAGAAACTGAACGCCTGCCGGCGACAGCACCATTTTTTTGTTGCCGCGGACGAAGAGTTCCACGGCAAGCTCCTCCTCCAGTTGCTGAATACGGGTGGTGATATTGGACTGGGCGCGGCCAAGCCGTTTTGCTGCCAGAGTGACGCTTTGCGTGTCGGCCACCTGGATAAAAATCTGCAGTGTGCTGTGGTTCATATTTTTATTCTCAATATGATAATGATGTTGATCTTATCATCTTTAAAAGAGATGGTAAGCCTCCGGCATCGCTCATGAACGAGGAACCCATGCAAAATTCACTGCTTTCGCTTCTTGATATTGACTACCCCCTGATCCAGGCCCCGATGGCGGGCGTCTCCACCCCCGCGCTGGCTGCCGCGGTGAGTCATGCCGGGGCGCTGGGTTCGCTGGGGCTGGGCGCTTCAACCGTTGCCCAGGCGGAAGCGATGATCGTCGCCACCCGCCAGCTGACGGACCGGCCGTTCAATGTCAATCTGTTTTGCCATGCGCCGCCCCGGCGCGACGCCCGACGGGAGGCGGACTGGGCTGAGACGCTGCGCCCCCATTTTACCCGCTTTGGCAGTATCCCTCCGGCGTCGCTTAGGGAGATATACCAGACGTTTATCGGGCACACCGCCATGCTGGAGCTGCTTCTCGATCTCTCACCCGCGGTGGTGAGCTTTCATTTCGGCCTTCCTGAGCGCGAGGCGATCCAGCGCCTGCGACAGCAGGGGATCGTCACTCTGGCCACGGCGACGTCGCTTAAGGAGGCGCAGGTCATTGAGGAGCAGGGGATTGACGTGGTGGTCGCTCAGGGCTTTGAGGCGGGCGGGCACCGGGGGATCTTCGACCCGCAGGAGCCAGACGCGCAGATGAGCACCTTTACTCTGGTGCAACATCTGCGGCGCCGGCTGACCATCCCGGTGGTCGCCGCCGGGGGCATCATGGACGGCGCGGGGGTCGCCAGCGTGATGCAGCTGGGGGCGCAGGGCGCTCAGCTCGGCACGGCGTTTTTACTCTGTCCGGAATCGGCCGCCGACGCCGGCTACCGCGCGGCGATCGCTAACAGCATTGACGGGCGTACGGTACTGACCTCAGCGATATCCGGGCGTCCGGCACGTTGTCTGGCGAATACCTTCTGCGCAGTGGGGGAAGCCTGTCCGGCGAGCGCTGTGCCGGATTATCCGCTGGCATATGATATCGGCAAAGCGCTGGCCGCCGCCGCGAAAACCCAGGGCGTCCATGAGTATGGCGCGCACTGGGCCGGGCAGGGTGTGGGGTTGATCCGCGAGTGTGACGCCGCCAGTCTGGTCCGCCAGCTGGCGGCAGAGTGCGGCTGGAATTAATGTCTGACGGTTAGCGGCGGTGTGCCAGGCGGCGCACCAGCCGATCGCCGGCCATTTGTACGCCCTGAACCATCGCCACTAGGATCAGCACCGTGCCAAACATCACCTCATTATTAAACCGCTGATAGCCATAGCGGATGGCGAGGTCGCCGAGTCCGCCGCCGCCGATCACCCCGGCCATCGACGAAAAGCCAATCAGCATCACGATGGTCAGCGTAATCCCGGCCAGTAGCGTCGGCAGGGCTTCCGGCAGCAGAGATTTAAAAATCACGTGCCAGACGTTGCCGCCCATCGACAGAATGGCTTCGATTCTCCCGTAATCCACCTCGTCGAGCGCGTTTTCCGTCAGACGGGCAAAGAACGGAAAGGCGCCGATGGTCACCGGCACGATAGCGGCGGTGCTGCCCAGCGTGGTGCCGACGATCAGGCGGGTAAAAGGGATCAGCGCGATCAGCAGCACGATAAACGGTAACGATCTGCCGATGTTGATCGCCGCCCCCAGCAGCGCGTTCAGTTTCGGCATCGGCGCGAGGCCATTGGCGCGGGAAATAAATAACAACACACCGGTGGGCAGCCCGATCAGCACGGTAAACAGGGCCGCCAGGCCCACCATATAGAGCGTATCCAGCGTGCCGTCGAGTAATAACGGCCACAAATCTTCCCAGCTCATGCTACTCCGCATAATGGCCTCCCCTGAACGCCGTGACGGGTAAGAAAATCCTGTTCAGCCTGCGGGTCGTGCAGCAGCGACTGACGCAGCCGCGACCACGGGGTCACCAGCAGGTCGGCGAGTTTGCCGCTTTCGACAATTTCGCCCTGTTCCAGCAGCGCCGCGTGGTCACAAATGGTTTTCACCACCTCCAGCTGGTGCGTTATCAGCACAATGGTCAGATTGAGCCGCTGGTTAATATCCGCCAGCAGAGCCAGCACCGAGGCGGTGGTCTCGGGATCCAGCGCGCTGGTCGCCTCATCGCACAGCAGCACCTCCGGTCGGGCGGCCAGCGCCCGGGCGATGCCGACGCGCTGTTTTTGCCCGCCGGAAAGCTGAGACGGGAAGGCGGCGGCCTTGTCGCTGAGATCCACCAGCTCCAGCAGTTCGCGCACCCGCGCTTCGCGAGCGGCCCGCGGCACCCCGGCTATCTCCAGCGGCACCGCGATGTTGTCGGCGACGGTGCGGGCATGCAGCAGATTGAAGTGCTGGAAAATCATCCCGGTACGCAGGCGAAATCCCGCAGCGCCGCCTTGTTCAGCTGTGTAATATCCTGTCCGTTCACCAGAATGCGGCCCGAGGTGGGCCGCTCCAGCAAATTGAGACAGCGGATGAGCGTACTTTTGCCGGCGCCGCTGCGCCCGAGAATGCCGTATATCGCCCCTTTCGGGATCTGTAACGCGATATCGTTCAGCGCCGGTCGGCCGGTTCCGGCGTAGGTTTTGCTCAGCCCTTCGATGGTTATCATGACTGAGGGGCCACCGGGATCACCGAGCCGTTGTAGTTTTTACGGATAAACTCCGCCACCTGCGGCGACGTCAGGTCTTTCGCCAGCGCCTTAATGCGCGGGTCATTGGCCAGGGCTGGGGTGGTCACCAGGATATTGGCGTAGGGATTATGCTCGGCGCTTTCCAGCCCCAGAGCGTCTTTCGCCGGCACCAGCCCGGCTTCGAGGGCGTAGTTACCGTTAATCACCGCCAGGTCGACATCGTCGAGGGAGCGCGGGATCTGCGGCGATTCAATCTCCAGGATCTTCAGGTGTTTCGGGTTCTCGACAATATCCTTCGGCGTCGCCAGAGTGGTGGCCGGGTCGGTAAATTTAGGGTCCAGCTTGATAAGCTTCTGCGCCTGCAGCAGGAACAGCGCACGGCTCAGGTTGGTGGTGTTATTCGGCACCGCCACCGTGGCGTTGTCCGGCAGCGACGAGAAATTTTTATGTTTGTGCGAGTAGATCCCCAGCGGCTCAATGTGCACGGTGGCCGCGACGGCAAAGGTTTTACCCAGCGCTTTTTCCTGATCCTTCAGGTAGGGAACATGCTGGAAGTAGTTGGCATCCACGTCGCCACTGGCCAGCAGTTCATTGGCGTTGACCCCGCTGGTCAGCTCCACCACCTTCAGATCGAGGCTGGGATCGATTTTTTTGATGTAGTTGAGGATCTCCGCGTGGGGAACCGGGTCCGCGGCGACGCGCAGCGCGGCGGCCTGGGCAGACGTCCATGCCAGAGAAAGAGACAGTGCGACCCCTGCCAGTTTAAAAGCGGCATATTTCATGGTGTGTTCCTTTTTAGTTATGGTTAAACGATCAATTGCTCGGCGCGTTCGCGAAACACGTCCTGATAGTAGCGTTCCGCCACGTCCGGATGGGAACGCAGACGGCCCTTGAGATAATTCCAGCCGACATCGCGCAGCAGCGGATTGTGCGGGTCGCTGTCCGGACCGCGCGCCTCACGCGCCAGCTCGGGCGACAGGGTATAAACCGGCACCACCGCGTCAAGCTGGGCGCCAAGGAAGAAAGCGATGGAGAGGCGCTGCTGCTGCGCCGGCGGCGACACCACCCGGTGAACGGTAGCGCGCAGATAGCCGTTGGTGGCCAGCTCCAGCAGTTCGCCAATATTGACCACAAAGCTGCCGGCCAGCGGCACAGCGTCGATCCACTGCCCGGGCGCCACCTCAACCTGCAGCCCTTTCTGTTCGTCCTGCAGCAGGAAGCTGAGAAAACCGGAATCTTTATGGGCGCCGACGCCCTGGCTGCTTTGCGTCTCCTGCTGGCCGGGATAGCGGATCAGTTTGATATGCTCGTTGGGTTTGTCGCCATAGAGTTGGTCAAAGGCATTCTCCGGGAGTTGCAGCGCTTCGGCAAAGGCGCGCAGCAGGCGGATCCCCACCTGGGTCATCTGCTGTTGCCAGTGAAGTAATACCGGTTTAAGCGACGGCAGGGCGGCAGGCCACAGATTCGGACCCTGCAGGCGCTGCCAGCGCGGGGCGTCATCGCTGAGGGTCAGCGCCGGACGTTCGGCGCCGATATCAAACTGCTCTCGCCAGTCAGGCTGGCCGCGCGTCAGCTCAGAGGCCGCGCGGTTATAGCCGCGAAAATGGGGGGAGTGGATCATCGCCACCTGCTGTTTTTGCGCCTCATCGAGGGCAAAAAAGCGTTGGGACTGGCGCTGAACTTCATATTGAAGCGCGTCGTCGACACCGTGGTTGATCAGATAAAAGAAGCCGATGTCGCGGGCGGCGTGGCGCAGGTCGGCCAGGAAGGCCGCTTTATCCGCGGGGTCCGCGTAGCGGGCCAGATCGAGAATCGGCAGGGTTGTCGCGTTCATTGTGTTCTCCGAAAACGGGATAATATGTTATGGGTCGATTCAGGTTCAGGGTTCGGGCACAACAGCAGCGCATGGTGATTTCCTCTGTTCGGGGCTGAGCACAGCTTGCCTCAGGGCCAGATAATCAACCAATAACGTTATTTTCTAATTTATGTTCGCGCGGGGTTCAGTGCTTTTGCGTTAAATAGATAAAGGCGTAAGGGCGCACTGAAGCCGTTGCGCCCGTCATCGAGAGTCAGTAAGGTGGGCGCACTTTTTTAATGCGGAACGGATGTATCCTCATGCACAGTTCAAAAGATCCCCTGCACGGCGTGACGCTGGAAGCGCTGCTCAATGCCCTGGTCGCGCGCTACGGCTGGGCGGAAATGGCCCGCCAGGTCAACATTAACTGCTTTAAAAGCGATCCCAGCATCAAGTCCAGCCTGAAATTTCTCCGCCGGACGCCGTGGGCGCGCAAAGAGGTGGAGGCGATGTATCTGGCTTCGCTCGACGACGATGCGCCGGCAGAGAAAGCGGATCCATGGGCAAACTGGCAGAAAAAATAACCCTTATCACAGGACATCATTATGCAGAGCTGGAGCAGTAAAGATTTCACCGCCGACCGCGCGTGGGGCGCGCTGGATATCGCTAATTTTTCCGGCACCACCGTGCGCCTGCACTGGACCGACCAACCCTATATCTGGCACATCAACGACGGTCAGGAGGTGTTTGCCGTCATGGATGGTCAGGTGGCGATGCATGTGAAAGTCAACGGCGAGGAGCAGGTGATCATGCTGAACGCCGGCGATATTTTCTACGCCGAGGTGGGATGCGAGCATGTCGCTCATCCCCAGGGGGCGGCGCGTATTCTGGTGATTGAGAAAGAAGGGTCGGTCTGATCCCGCCGGCGGGCCATTCGTGAGTCCGCCGTTTCATCGCCTGTCAGACTCCATATACCGCGTTGATATAAATCACGTATCCAGCTTTCGATATACTTAATTCTTGTTTGCCATTCCCTTCACCCCAGCACTATCTTTTGCCGCAGACGCCTGAACAGACACAACCGCGGGAGAGATCATGGCAACCTTGCAGTGGGACCACGCAGTACAGTTTGTGAATCAGCCGGAAGCGGCGATTGAAACCTTTGCCGGACAGCAGCTGCGGGCGGTGGCCGGCGGGCGCCATCCGGGGTGGGGAACCCGCAATGCGCTCAGCTATTTTGGTCTGACCTATATCGAATTCCTCGCCATTTCCGACCCGGACGAACTGCGCGCCGCGACGGACAGGTTTCTGCTCTCGCGGGATGCCGCGCGGTTGCTGCCGGAGAACGAAGCGCTGTTTCGCGTCGCGCTGCGCAGCGACGACATCGACGCCACCCATGACAACTTGCGTCGCAAGGGGCTGGCGGTGTCACCGATCGTCGATGGCCAGCGCCACGATCCGCAGGGCAATGTCATCCGCTGGCGGATCTTCACCATCGATGGCGACACCGACGGACTGGTCTATCCTTTTGTGCTGCAGTGGGGAGAAGACGACGAGACCCGGCTGGCGCGGCTGCGCGCCCAGGGGCTGGACGTGCCTCACCCGCTGGGCGACATTGTGCTCGAGCAGGCGGTGTTCGAGGTGGACAATCCGCAGGCGGTGCGCGATCGCTGGCAGGCGCTGCTGGGCTTCCCGCCACAGGGGGAGCAGGGGCTGGACGTGGGCGGCCAGTGGTTTACTTTCCGCGAAGGAGCCGCCAACCAGCTGACCGAACTGGTGTTTCGCGTCGCCAACCCGACGCTTAAGGGGCAACGCTTTCGCGTTGGCAACGGCGTGTATCGCTTTATATAAAGGCTGACTCTAGCGTGCCGTGGCGCGCAGGGCCCCCGGCGGCTGGCCGGTGATGCGTTTGAAAGCCCGGCTGAAGGCCGCCAGCGACTGATACCCGAGGCGGAAGGCCACCTTTTCCAGCGCCTGGCCTTCGTGGGTGATGTACTGCACCGCCAGCCGCATACGCAGCTCGGTCAGATAGCGGGCGGGGGTGGTGCCGGTGGCGGCAAGAAAACGCTCGGCGAAGAGAGAGCGCGACAGCCCCGCCTCCCGCGCCAGATCTTCCACTTTCCAGTTCACGCCCGGACGCTGATGCATGGCGTAGATCGCTTTCGCCAGCCGGGGATCGCGCAGGACCTGCACCCAGCCGGTGGCGTTACCGCACCCGCATGCCACCCAGCCGCGGACAATCAGCGCGGCCACCACGTCCGCCAGCCGGGCGAGGATCCCGGCATAGCCCGCCTGGCGGGTGAGCGATTCCCGCTCCATTGCGGCCAGCAGCGGCTGGATCTCCGGCCAGGTGTGGAGCAGGCAACTCACCCGCATCACCTCGGGCATGGCCTTCACCAGCGGCTGCATGCCGCCGAGCTCAAAGTCCATGCAACCGCTGAAAATCACGGCGCGCTCCGGGCAGTCAGGCTGGCCGCCAGCGTTGATGCAACTTACCGTGCTGCACACCGTTTCGCTGTTCAGCTGCGCCACATTCACCACCGCGGCCTGCGGATCGGAGAGCAGGGCGTGTCCGTCGCCGTTAGGAATAAACAGCGCGTCGCCGCTCTCCAGGGTGAACTGTTCTCCGCTGGCCATGCGCAGCAGCACCGGTCCGCGGCTGATGAAATGGAACTGGGCTTTGCCCGCCACGGCGCTAAAGCCGACGCCAAACGGGCGGGAGGTTTCGATGCGCCGGTAATTCACGCCGGAGAGGCGCATACCGCGCAGCAGTTCGCTGGTCAGGTCGATTGTAGGCTGGCTCATGGTAATTCCGGACGAATAATCAATAACTGAAGAGTATGCATCATATATCGTCCAGAGGTAAGCCCCTAAGATGACCAGGATGTTAATAAACCTGGAGAGATGTATATGACTTCCTGCATAGCTGCTGACGCAAGCCTGACACCCGTCAGGCCTGCCTGGCGTGCCGTCTATGCCCTGGCCCTCGGGGTGTTCGGCCTGATCGTGGCCGAGTTTCTGCCCGCCAGCCTGTTAACGCCGATGGCCAGCAGCCTCGGCGTCAGCGAAGGGATGGCCGGGCAGGCGGTGACCGCCACGGCGCTGGTGGCGTTAGTCACCGGCCTGCTGATCGCCACCGCCACCCGCAATATCGACCGCCGCTGGGTGCTGATGTTTTTTTCCGTGCTGCAGATTGTCTCCAGCCTGATGGTCGCTTTTGCCGGTTCGCTGGCGTTTCTCCTGCTCGGTCGTCTGCTGCTGGGGATCGCCATCGGCGGTTTCTGGGCGATGTCCACCGCCACGGTGATGCGTCTGGTGCCGGCGGCCCATGTGCCGAAGGCGCTGGCGATCATCTTTTCCGCGGTGTCTGTCGCCACAGTGGTGGCCGCGCCGCTCGGCAGCTACCTCGGGGAGCTGATCGGCTGGCGCAACGTGTTTATTCTCTGCGCGATACCCAGCCTGCTGGCGCTGCTCTGGCAGCTGTGGGTGCTGCCCTCCATGCGCCCGGAAAGCGTTGGCACCTTCTCCACGCTGTTCAGGGTGCTGCGTCGTCCCGGTATGCTGGGCGGCATGCTGGCGTCGATCCTCATTTTCAGCGGCCATTTCGCCTTCTTCACCTACCTGCGGCCGTTCCTTGAGACCGTCGCGCAGGCCAGCGTTGAAGGCGTTTCACTGATTTTACTCGGTTTCGGTATCGCTAACTTTATCGGCACCTCGGTAGCGAGCTATCTGCTGAGCCGCAGCCTGCGTCTGACCCTGGCGCTGGTGCCGCTGATGATGAGCGTCCTGGCGCTGCTGATGGTGACGTTTGGCCATCTGAGCGTGCTCGACGGGCTGCTGGTCGCCCTCTGGGGGTTTGCCTTCGGTCTGGTGCCGGTGGCCTGGTCCACCTGGCTGGCCACCACCGTGCCGGATGAGGCGGAAAGCGCGGGCGGTCTGCTGGTGGCCTCTATTCAGCTGGCCATCAGCGCCGGCGCCGCCGGCGGCGGGGCGGTGTTCGATCTGCACGGCGCCAGCGGCGTCTTCACCGGCAGCGGTGTGCTGCTGTTGACCGCGATGGTCGTGGTCTTCACCGCCGTGCGGGTGAAACCGGTCGCCCGCGCCGAACAGCCGGAGACCGGTCGCTTATCCCGCGAGATCGATAACTAAATTGGCCGACAGGCTGCGGGAGCAGCACAGCGCAATATGCTGCTCCGCTGCCTGTTTTTCCGCCTCCGACTGCACGGTATCCCGGTGGTCGACCGTTCCCTCCCGCACCGGCGTCAGGCAGGCGCCGCAGATCCCCATCTCGCAGGAGAGCGGCACGTCGACGCCATGCTCCTGCAGCACCCGGGCGATGGTTTTGTCCCCCGGTACCGGCCAGCGCTCCCCGGTGGAGGCGAGGGTGATGGTGAAGGTTCCGTCCGCCGCCGAGGCCGCCGTCGGGGCGGGCGGCTGGAACGCTTCGCTGTGCAGTTGCGCCTCCGCCCAGCCGGCAGCCAGCGCGGTGTCGCGCACCTGGCTCATAAACCCTGCCGGTCCGCAGAAATAGACCCGGGTGTCGGCGTCCGGCGCGCCCAGATCCTGCGCCAGCCGCAGGCGCGGACTCTGTCCGTCGGCAGAGCAGTGGATCAGGCAGGTTCCGCCGGTGAGCTGGCTGGCGATCTCGGTGGCGAAGGCGGCCTCCTGCGCGCGGCTGACGTAGTAGTGCAGCGTAAAGCTGGCGCCGGACGCCGCCCGGGCGTGGGCCATCGCCAGCAGCGGCGTAATGCCGATCCCGGCGGCGAGGAGCACCACGTGGCCGCCCCCGCGCAGGGGAAAGTGGTTGCGCGGGGCAGAGATCAGCAAGGGCTGCCCCGGGCGCAGGGTATCATGAATATAACGGGAGCCGCCTCGCGACTGCGCCTCGCGGGCGACGCAGAGCAGATAGTGATCCCGCCCGGCCGGGCTGCCGGTCAGCGAATACTGACGGATCAGCCCGCAGGGGAGATGGAGGTCGATATGGGCGCCGGGCGTCCACGCCGGCAGCGGTTGCCCATCGGCGCTCACCAGACGAACGGCCAGATTTTTCGCGCCCTGGCGCCACAGGCCATCGACCACCACCGGGAGTATGTCGCGCATAAGACCTCCACTCATACCAGAAAAAAATCGCCAAAGCCCATCTTCTTCAGCCCGCGCCGGTAGGCGATAGAGCTGCGGTCTGCCGGAATATGCGCCTCCAGGGTCAGATCCAGCGGCAGCCGCTCCGGGCGCTGGGTCTCAACCATCAGGCGATCCTCCTCAAACACCCGCAGGTTGAACGCATGAACGTCTTCCACCGGCACATGCAGGTCAAAATTGCGGGCGATAGGGGCGAACATCCGCGTCACGCGCGACGACACCGGCGAGGCGGCGTTCATGATCACCAGCTTCGCATCGGCAGGGAAATGGATGGTCAGCGTGGCGGTGAAGGGCAGATGCATTTCAAAGTGACGCAGCCACTGGAACCCTTCCGGCGCGCGGAAATCGGAGCTGGCCGGGTAATTGCCCACCGAGCTCCAGTAGTCGGCAACAAAGCCGAACGGTGTCTCCTGCGGGGTGTAGTCCGGCACCTGCTGATTGTCCGGGTCGGCAAAGGTATCAGTGTGGATCCACGCAAAGTGGGCGACATCGAGAAAGCCTTCGACCTGGCGGCCGGCAAAGCCCTTCACCTCGAAGGCCGGGCAGTTGATTTGCTGAAAGCCGGCGTCGTCCCAGTGCGGCATGGTCGGTAACGGCGGCGGATTGTCCGGGTCGCAGGCCAGACAGGTCCAGATCAGCCCGTAGCGCTCCTCCACGGCGAAGCTGGTGAGATGCAGTTTGGCTGGAATGGGTTGCCCCGGACTGGAGGGGATGCGATTGCAGCGGCCATCCTCGCCAAAGCGCAGGCCATGATAGGGGCAGACGATGCCTTCTTCTTCATGAAACCCCAGGGTCAGCGGGACGCCGCGGTGCGGGCAGACGTCGCGGGCGACCACCACCTGACCTTTAATGCGATAGATAACCAACTGTTCGTCCAGCAGGGTGGCTTTCACCGGGGCGCCGCCAATATCGCAGGCGCGGGCCACCGGGTGCCAGCAGCGGGCCAGCCGCAGCCAGTCCTCTGGATCAAAGGTGCAATGGGCGGGGGGCGTCGGGATGGTTGTCTTCATGATTTCTCTTCCTGCTCACATCGGTGATTGTTTTATTGTTGTGAGATTATTGTTGTCATATTAGGGTGTTCACATCCATCACCATTAATTCACTCTGCTGTTGCAAAAAAGAGTACAGGGTCGCCATGAGTCCATTTTCCCGTTTCGCCCACTATTTCATCGCCGTGGCCCGCTGCGGCAGCCTGCGCCGGGCCGCCGAGCAGCTGCATATCTCCGCCTCAGCGATTAACCGCCAGATCCTGCAGGCCGAGGAGGCCTTCGGGACACCGCTGTTCGAGCGGCTGCCGGAGGGACTGCGAATGACCACCGCGGGCGAACTGCTGTATGACAATCTGCTGCGCTGGCAGAAGGAGTTTCGCCAGACCCGGCAGAAATTTGATGAGCTGCAGGGGATGAAGCGCGGGAGCGTCAGCGTCGGTATGGTGCAGGCGCTGGCGGAAGGTGGCTTCGCCGCCGCGCTGGCGGAGATTATCGCCAGCTGGCCGTGGCTGGAGCTGGATCTGCAGGTGGCCGACAGCCACACCGTCAGCCAGAAAGTGCGTCAGGCGGATCTGGACGTCGGTCTGATCCTCGATCCGCAGGGGCAGGCCGGACTCAGCGTGCTGGCCTTTGCCGAACTGGAGGTGGGGATTGTGATGCGCCCGGACCACCCCCTGGCGGGGGCGAGGGCCCTGTCTTTGGGCGAGCTCAGCCTCGAGCGGCACATCGTGCCCGGCGCGCCGCTGATCGTTCATGAGCGGGTGGCGCTTCTCTATCGCCACCATGACTTTGCGCCGGAGAATACCATCAGCTGCAATGATATCCGGCTCATTAAGTCGCTGGTGCTGCGCGGCAGCGGCGTGACGCTCCTCAGCCTGCTCGACGTGCTGGACGAGGTTCAGCGCGGACAGCTGGCCTTTGTCCCGCTGCGCAGTACGCTGCTGCGGCCGCTGACCCTGGCGCTGTGCACCGCGCCTTCGCGTCAGCTATCGCGTCCTGCGCAGATGGCCATTCAGACGCTGAGCGCGGTGATTGAATCCATGGCGACCGTCAGCCCAGCGGCCCGCTGAGGATGGTATCGCACATGCCGTTGATAATCCGCTCGCCGGTCTCCTCCCGCAGCTCCTGGTACCAGGCTTCAGTGAGCTGCATATCCTTTCCGTGGGTGATATCGCAGCGCTTGCGCGCCTTCAGTACCAGATCGCGGACCCGGTCGCAGCGCTGGGCTTCATACTCGCGCAGGGCGGTCGCAATATCGCGGGTCTGGCGGAAAACGGCGCCCAGTACCACCGCATCTTCCATCGCCGCGCATCCCCCCTGGCCAATATCCGGGGTGGTGCTGTGTCCGGCGTCGCCCAGCAGCGCGACGCGACCGCGCACCAGGCGGCTGAACGGTTCGATATCGTGGATTTCAATACGGTTGGTGGTCTGCGGGTCGAGGGCGGCGATCAGCTTCTGCACCGGCGGCGCCCAGCCGGCAAAGTAGCGGCTGAGGTCAGCGCGCAGGGTGTCACGATCCTCCGCCAGACCCGCCGGCAGCGGCACATCAAAGAAAAAGTAGAACCGGCCGGCGGAGACCGGCATCAGCGAGACGCGCTTGCCTTCGCCGACAAAGGTGGTCCACTGATCGCCGGGCGCCAGCGCTTCATCTATTTCCACCAGACCGTTCCAGTTGACGTAGCCGGCGTAGCGGCGCTGCGGGGTAAAGCCGAGCACCCACGGACGCAGCGCGGAATGGCTGCCGTCGGCGGCAATCAGCAGATCGCCGCTGGCGCTGCTGCCGTCGGTAAACCACACCGTCACGCCGTCGGCGTTTTCTTCACAGCGGGTGACGCGTTTGCCGAACTGCACGCTTTCCCGTCCCCAGTAATCCAGCATTTCCCGCTGCAGCTCTGCGCGGGAGACCGGGCAGGGGCGGCTGCCGGTACGTTCGATCAGCGGCGCGAGGCTGAACTGGGTCATGTTCTCGCCGCTGCGGAAATCGCGATACGCCATACGGCGCAGTGGTCCGCCGAAGGTTTCCATGATATCGCCCATGCCGAGGTGGGCCATGCACTTCACGCCGTTGGGCCACACGGAAATCGCCGCGCCGACCGGTTTGATCTCTTTCACCGCTTCATAGACTTCGCAGTCGATCCCCGACTGTTTGAGCGCTACTGCCGCACTTAAGCCGCCGATGCCGGCGCCAATCACGATTGCTTTCATTTTTTTCTCCTTCTCCCGATGTTGTGACTGACTACAGCAATTTGCGTACCAGTTCGCCGGAAGGTGGAAAACCGCCGGCCTGAGGCACAGCGATAGGTCATGACGCACCACATCGGTGCAATGTGACGCATTGGTTGCCTTTTTATGAATCAAAAGTTTCTATATGTTGCATTAGGAATCTATCGTTTCAGCATCCTGGTTCCGCAGCGGTGGGGGGCGAGTCGTGACTGGAGTGATTTAACTGAATGATTTTAAAGTATTAATAAATTTATTCGTTCGCGTTGGTCGTCTCTGGCCTGCTTTGTGCAGAAGCTCTTGCACTTCTCTTTGCTACGGGATAACACCATGTCTGACGAACATCACAGCGGCCTGCTTTACGGCCTTGAACAGCGGATCCCACCGCTTGCGGCCTTTTTTAGCGCCCTCCAGCATGTGCTGGCGGGTCTGGTGGGGATCATCACGCCGCCGCTGATTATCGGCGCCACCCTCGGACTTGGCGACTGGCTGCCGTATCTCATCAGTATGTCGCTGCTGGCCTCGGGTATCGGTACCTTTCTGCAGTCCAACCGGGTCTGGGGCATTGGCGCCGGGATGATCTGCATGCAGGGCACCAGCTTCGCCTTTCTTGGCGTGGCGGTAGCCGGAGGGATGTGGGTGAAAGCGCAGGGCGGCGGGCCGCAGGATATTATGGCGATGCTGTTTGGCGTTAACTTTGTCGCCGCCCTGGTGCCGGTGATTGTCAGCCGCTTTATTGAACCGCTGAAGAAAATCTTTACCCCCATCATTACCGGCAGCGTGATTGCGCTGATCGGCATCAGCCTGATCAAGGTCAGCGTCATTAACTGGTGCGGTGGAGAAAAGGCGCAGGATTTCGCCAGCATGAGCAATATCGCGCTCGGGGCGGGTACCCTGGGCGTTATCGTTCTGCTGAGCTGCGCCAAAAACCGCTGGCTGCGGCTCTCCTCGGTGGTGGTGGGCATTGCCGTGGGCTGTGTGGCGGCAGGGCTGAGCGGTCAGTTCCACCTTCACAGCCTGGGCGACACCCTGTTTCGCCTGCCGACGCTGTTTCCGTTCGGTTTTCAGTTTAACAGCGCGATTTTTCTGCCGGTGGCGCTGGTGTCGCTGGTCTGTATTCTGGAGGCGGTGGGCGATCTGACGGCCAACTCGCTGATTTCGCAACAGTCTGTTGACGATCGCGCTTTCCGCAACCGGTTGAAGGGCGGTATCCTGGCGGACGGCGTCAGCTGCATGGTGGCCGCGATGCTCAGCGCCTTTCCGAACACGACTTTCGCGCAGAACAACGGCGTGATCCAGATGACCGGGGTGGCCAGCCGCTATGTCGGGCGCTACATTGGCGTGATTCTGATCCTGCTTGGGCTGTTCCCGCCGGTGGGCGAACTGCTGCGGCAGATCCCGGCGCCGGTGCTGGGGGGCGCCACGATGGTGATGTTTGGCTGTGTGGTAGCGGCCGGGATCCGGATCATTACCCAGAACCCGCTCACCCGACGCGATGTGCTGATCGTTGGTCTGGCGTTTGGCGCGGGCCTTGGCGTGGAGTCGGTGCCGGCGTTTCTCAGCCATTTTCCGCCGATGGTCGGCGATCTGTTCGGTTCGGCGGCCACCAGCGGTGGGCTGGTGGCGATAGCGCTGAACCTTGTTCTGCCGCAGGAGCAGGCGGCGACGAAAACGATAAGGAGTCAGGATGATCGCGCTGAGACAGTTTAACCGTCTGAGTCATGATGAGGCAGTGGCGCTGCTGGCCCCCTGCGTGGCGATCCCGGCCTGGAGCGATACGCTGGTGAGCTTGCGACCCTTCGCCTGCCGTGAAGCGCTGCTGCAGGTCGCCCGGGAAGCGATGGCCGACTGGGGGGAGAACGATCTGAACGCGGCGCTCAGCGCCCATCCGCGGATCGGCGAAAAACCGACCGGCAGCCAGGCGCATGCGACGATGTCGCGCCAGGAGCAGTCGGCGGTGGACAGCGATAATGAAAAGCTGGCGCAGGCCCTGCGGGAGGGAAATGCCCGCTACGAGACCCGTTTTGGCCGGGTGTTTTTAATCCGCGCCAAAGGGCGCAGCGGCGAAGAGATGCTGCAGGCGCTGACGCGCCGGCTGCAGCATACCGCCGACGAAGAAGTGGCTGAGGCGCTTGCCCAGCTGCGGGAAATTACGATGTTAAGACTGGAAGGAGCGATTGGCGAATGAGTACCCTGAGCACCCATATTCTGGATATTTCCACCGGCACGCCGGCGGAAGGCGTGACGGTCAGCCTGAGCCGGGAGGGCGAGACGCTGGCAAACCTGGTGACTAACGCCCAGGGGCGTATCGCCACCTTCAGTGCCGCGCCGCTGCCGGCGGGGCGCTACTGCTTAACCGCGGAAACGGGGGCGTGGTTTGCCCGCGTCGGGCGCGAGAGCGTTTTTACCCGGGCGCAGATTGATTTTGTCATTGGCGAGGCGACAGATGACCATTTCCATCTGCCGTTTCTGATAGCCCCGGGCGGGTGGTCGACCTACCGCGGCAGCTAAATCCGGCTGCCCATTGCCGGGCGGCGCTGCGCTTGCCCGGCCTGGATCGTTACGGAGCGGGCAGAGACAGCCCGTAGGCCCGGTAAGGCGGTAGCCGCCACCGGGCATGTAAAGGTGTCTCCGGCCACCATTCTTCCTGTTTTATCCCCACACAAGGATAATTATACTCCTATCCCCACCAGGGGATAATCTTGACATTATCCCCTGTAGGGTATAAAAGCAGATTTATCCCGATAGGGGGATAAACAATGGTGAGGAACAAGCGATGCATTCCCCGCAGATATACAGTCCCGTTCAGCTGGCCAATTACCTGAAACTGCTGCGCCAGCAAAATCACTGGACTCAGGAGGCGCTGGCCAGCCGGATCGGCATTAAACAGGCGACGCTGTCCAATTTTGAAAATCACCCGGACAAAACCACCTTGACCACCCTGTTCAAGATCCTCCAGTCGCTGGGGGTGGTGATGACCCTGAACGCCAAACCGGCCGAGACGGCGACGGCCCCCGATAACACCACGGATCTGGACTGGTAATGGCGACGCTCACCACCTGGATGAACAATGTGCGCGTGGGAACCTTAACCCGCCAGGCCAACGGGGCGCACAGTTTCCGCTATGATGACGAGTGGTTGCGCAGCCCGCGCGCCAGGCCGCTCTCCCTCTCGCTGCCGCTGCAGTATGGCAATATCACCGCCGACGCGGTGTATCACTATTTTGATAACCTGTTGCCCGACAGCCCACAGGTCCGCGACCGGATCGTCAGGCGCTATCAGGCGCGCTCGAAACAGCCGTTCGATCTGCTGGCCGAGGTCGGCCGGGATAGCGTAGGGGCGGTGACTCTGCTGCCGCCGGGAGAAGAGGCGCATCTTGCAGCGTTGCGCTGGCAGACGCTGGATGAGGCGCAACTGACCGCGTTGCTGACCGCCTACCAGTCGGATATTCCGCTCGGGATGGTGACCGGCCAGGACGATTTTCGTATCTCGGTGGCCGGTGCCCAGGAGAAAACCGCGCTGCTGCGAATGGGCGAGCACTGGTGTATTCCGCAGGGCACCACCCCGACCACCCATATCATTAAACTGCCCATTGGCGAGATAAAACAGCCCAATGCGACGCTGGATCTGCGTGAAAGCGTGGATAACGAATATCTGTGCCTGGCGCTGGCCAGGGCGTTGGGCCTGGCGGTGCCGGAGGCGGAGATTATCACCACCCCGCGGATCCGTGCGCTGGCGGTGACCCGCTTCGACCGGCGCTGGGCGCAGGAGGGGCGCGTGCTGCTGCGGCTGCCACAAGAGGATCTGTGTCAGGCATTTGGCATCCCGTCGTCGATGAAATACGAGTCTGACGGCGGGCCGGGTATCGCCGCGATCATGACCTTTCTGCTGGGCTCCAGTGAAGCCCTGAAAGATCGCTATGACTTTATGAAGTTCATGGTGTTCCAGTGGCTGACCGGGGCAACGGACGGGCATGCGAAGAATTTCTCGCTCTTTCTGCTGCCCGGCGGCAGCTATCGGCTCACGCCGTTCTACGACATTATTTCGGCATTTCCGGTGCTGGGAGGGACGGGACTGCATCTGCGCGACCTGAAGCTGTCGATGGGGCTCAACGCCACCCGAGGGCGGAAAACGGAGATTAACGCCATCTATCCGCGTCATTTTCTGGCGACCGCCAAAGCGGTTAACTTTCCCCGGGATCAGATGCTGGCGATCCTTGACGAGTTTGCCGACCGCGTGCCGCAGGCCATCGAAAGCGCCCGCCGGACGCTGCCGGCGGACTTTTCCGCCCACGTCTGGCGGGCGATCACGGAGAACATGCTGAAACTGCACGCCCGCCTGCAGCAAGGGCTGCAGGCGCGATAGCGAAGCCGAGTGGCGGTTAGCTCTGCGGCTGCCCCCAGCGGCTGCGCAGGTAGTTAACCGCCTGGCGGGTCTGCGGCTGATTGAGGTTGTTTTCGCGGAACAGGATGGTGCCCTGGATCTGCGGCAGGGACTCATTGAGATCGAGCTGCTTTTTCAGCTCCGGCACGCCGCCATCCACCGTCCAGTCAGGCTCATTTTTGGACGGTTCACCCACCTTGTACAGCGCCACGCCAATATACAGCCGGGTATGCGTGGGCTTAACCACCTCGGCCCACCAGTTGGCCAGCACATCATAACGCGCCGCATCGCGGGCAAATGGCCAGTAGATCTGCGGGGCGATGTAGTCGAGCAGTCCCTGCTGCACCCAGCTGCGGGTATCGGCATAGGATTCATCATAGGCGGCCGCGCCACGGGTATCAGACCCCGCTGGATCGTGGGAGCGGTTGCGCCACACCCCGGCCGGGCTTACGCCAAACTCGACGTTCGGATTGAGTTTTTTAATGGTCGCGGAGACCTGGGCAATAAGCTGTTGAGTGTTATGCCTCCGCCAGTCGCCCTTCGAGGCATAGCCCTGCCCGTAACGGCGGAAGGTCTCGTTGTCGTTAAGCGGGGAAGCGGCGGTTTCGGTGTAGAAATAGTCATCGAACTGCACGCCGTCAATCGGGTAGTTCTGCACCACTTCAGCGACGATGCTGGTGATCCAGTCACGCGCTTCGGGAATACCCGGGTCGAGAACAAAGCGATCGCTGGCGGTGCGGATCCAGTTACGGTGCAGGACAAACACGCTGGCCGGTACCTGAGTGAGGGTGTTATTCAGCTCGGCAATGGTGGACGGTTTGGTGTTGACCGAGACGCGGTAAGGGTTAAACCACGCGTGGACCTTCATGCCGCGCTTGTGCGCTTCATCCAGCATAAACTGCAGCGGATCGTAGCCGGGATATTCGCCGATTTTGCCGGTCAGCATATCGGACCACGGTAGAATATCCGACCGCCAGAGCGCCGTACCGTCCGGTTTCACCTGGAAAAAGACGGTGTTGATCCCCAGGCGCTGCAGATTATCGAGTTTGGCGATCAGCGCCAGCTTCTGCTGCGTGATGCGGCTTTCCGGCGTACTGGCGATAATCGACCCGACCGGCGGCCAGTCAAGGCGCGAGACGGTGGTGAGCCAGACGCCGCGTACCGGCTCCCGGTGCGTCTGACCGGCTTTAACGGCCGCGCTCTTCGGCGGCGTGACGAGGGATTTCGGGGCCTTACTGGTGCAGCTGAACAGCATGCCGGCGGCGATGAGCGCCGCGCCTGCCAGCGCCACTTTGCTGGCTAAGGGGAATCGACGAGAATGGCTGATGATGAACTCCCGTGTAATCAGATCGTCGCGTGTAGGCGCTATTCTCTTACGATTCGCCGGTCAGAGCAATTCCTTGATCCTCTTCATCCGTCGGTTCGTCATCGCCTAGTCATAATGTAAGGTATAGGTCGCGACGGCCGACACCTGCCCGGCGGTGATCCGGGAACGTGTTTGGTAGTAGCGGGCAGTGAGCGGCAGAGTAAACTGACCCGCGCTCGCGGTGCCCAGCATCATCTCATGATTCAGCGCGACCGGCTGACGATGGTAAAGCAACTGCACGCCGATACCCTGTGCCCGATCGTCGGTGGCGTCATTGCGCAAAACGCCATGCCCCCGGGCGGTAAGGGGCTCCGTGCCGTCAACACGCAGAGAAACCGTGACCGCGCTGTTGCAATCCAGTTGTAGCGCGAAAGGGGTATCGCCGGTGGTTTTGCCGACGCCGCCGAAGCGATCAAGCATCGCTGCAGGTAGCTTAATCAGCGCTGGCGTGGCGTCATTCACAGAACACCCTGCGGTGTTGACCCTGCCGGTTAAGTCTAAGGCTGCCAGCGGGGTATGTTCCGCCATTAAAATGCGCTCGCTGTGATACTCAAGCTCGCCCGGTGTCGTCTTAGAGCCGGTTTTAATGAGCTCAATCGTCAGGCGGAAATAGCCCAGTTTCCACACCGCATCGGGTAAAGCGGCGGGATTGTCCACTCGCAGGCTAAATGGCGACGGCGTTGGTCGGTCAGGAAAGCCGCCATATCCGCCGATAGCGCGCAGCGCTACGCGAACGCCAATGCCAGCGAGATTAGTTTGATAAACCGTCGGTCGCGTCGCCCCCCCGGACAGCAGACTGTCCAGCAGCAGCGGCGACAGCCCATGCGGGTCGTCCGCGCAACGGATCCACTGTTCGCCGCCGTCGCTAAGGCGGTTCCAGGCGAAACTTTTGTGATACAGCGGGGTGCCCGGTCTGGCGTCAGGCGACACCGTAAGTTGCCCCACGTTCAGCCGAAGGGTGGAGGCCTGGCCGCGGACAAACACCGGAGAGCAGGCCCATCCGCTGGCGGTCGGTAACAAGACGAGTAACAGCGTCAGAACGACCCGACGCAGGAGAGTTAAAAAGAACATGATAACGCCTGCTGTAGGATGAGTGGATGGGGTGTCTGCGCCAGCGTCGGGGTGAGATCGTAGCGGGCGCTACAGCGCTGCTGAGGGCCAGGCCCCCATTGCGCATACAGGATGCCTTTTGGCGCAAGGCCGGCCAGATACACCTGACCCTCGCTGGCAACAATGCTGCTGGTGTCCTTGGCGCGAACTTCGCTGCCAAATGGCAGCGGTTGTCCCCGAGACTGCAGCGTAAACAGCGCTTTATAACCAACGTGGGTGTGAAAGCGTGCCAGAACCACCGCGTCTTTGGTGGGGACCAGCGTCACGGTGCTGGTGGCCAGATCCACATTCCCCGGCAGTGAATGGCTGTCGAGAGAGACGTCGTTGCGGTGATAGGCGGTGGCGAAGGGCAGCACGGCGTACCCGTCACGATTGGTGGCGATGGTTTTCTGGTTGGCCAGGGTCACACCGCTGGCGCCACCGGCGTCAATCAGGACGACAGAACCATTCATTTCCGGCGTAAAGACCACCCCGTGGCGGTGAATCAGGATACCTCCGCTGGCGCCGTAGTTCAGACGAGTGGCCTGCGAATCGCGGCTGTAGCCGAGATTCAGATCGCCCCTACCACTGCTGTACCCGGCCGTCAGGCTTCCGCTGTGCCCGTTTTGTTGATCGAGGGTTTGGCTGACGGCGTAGCTAAGCGCATGATTGTCCAGCAAAGTACCGTTGAGACTGACCATCTGACTGGTGGCACTGTGGCGGGAGGTGTTCTGGGTATAGCTGGCGTAGCTCCCCGGGAGCAGGTGGCTTAGCGGTACCGAAAGTGACAACGTCACCACTTTGTCGGAATGCGGCTCGTCATCCACTTCGTCACCATCGCTACTGTGGGAGTCGCTGTAGCTGAGCGACCACGCGATACCGTGAACCTGGCCGCTGATCCCCATATTGGCGGTACGCTGCGGGTCGCCTCCAGACCAGTAGCTGTCCTGATCGAGACTCAGATAGAGGGTGATATCGTACGGCAGGTTCTGGCTGGCGGTGATTTGCAGGGTCGTTTTTTTGTTGTCGTTATCCTGCGAGTCGGCGTCGGGGTCTGGGCTGGAATACGCCTCGCTCAGCGTGGCATAGCGCTGATGCGAATAACGCCAGCCGGTGAAGGTGAACTGCGTGCCGAGACGATCAAAACCTTTGCTGTACTGGAGCTGCCAGGCCCGGCCATCGATCGGATCCTGCTGGTGCCGGTCGTGGGCGATTAACAGCTGTAGCGAGATCGCCCCGGCTTCTCCCAGCCCCTGTCCCGCGCCGAGCGAGAGGTTGTGGTATTGCGCCGCGCTTTGCAGTCCGCCCAACAGCGTCAGGTTATGGGCGAACCCGCGCATCAGCGATAGCTGCATCATTAACGGCCGCTGGCTGGCATCGTCGCTATGATAGCGCCCGGCGACCAGGTTGTATTTCAGGTTGCCTTCGCGCTGCATGCTGGTCACCGATGCATACGGCTGGGTGAAGCGGCGGATTTCGCCATCAGACTCTTTGACGGCAACCTCAAGATTGCCGCTACTGGCGGTGGGGTAAAGATCGTCAATCACGAACGCGCCAGGGGTGACGTAGGTTTGATACAGCACGTAGCCATTTTGCCGAACCGTGACCTGGGCGTTGGTTCTTGCTATCCCGCGAATGGTCGGGGCAAAACCTTTCTGCGAGTCCGGGAGCATCGCGTCGCTGGAGGCGAGGGCAATTCCCTGAAACTGTACCGCGTCAAACACATCGCCTGAAGTGAAGGTATCCCCGAGGGTCAGTTCACTTTGCCAGCTCGTCAGGTCGCGCTCAAGCCAGGCGCCGCTGGTGGTCCAGTGGGGCTTATCGTCGCTGTTGGCGGTCAGGCCGTTGCTGGCGCGCAAGCGCCATACGCCGGCGTTCACGCCGCTTTTCAACATCAGATAGTTATCGCGCTCGGTGCTGCCCATGCGGGTACGCTGGCTGGCGCCTGAATAGCGATAGTTACTCTGAAAGGCGCTAATACCTTCGTCCCACAGCGCAGAGGGAACATTATCCCTCGCCCGGTGCGTCATCAGCGCCTGAGGAATGGTCATTACCAGCCGCTGATGGGAGAAATCAAAATTGACCACACTGCCCGGCAGCAGCGTGGCGAGTTCGGGACATGAGCGGGACGTTGCGCCGGGCGCCTGTACCAGCACGGCCGGACTAACCCCAGCCTGCACCAGGTCTTCAGGCTTTAGGCAGGGCGTTAGCTGCCCGCGATCGTTCTGGCGAAACATGACGGTCTTACGAGCATCCAGCGTGACGCCGTTGACCTGCCAGCTCACCGGATACTTGCCTGGCGGCTGGCCCGTCTGTTGATTGAAACGCTGCAGATCCACCGCTGGCAGATGGTCGTTTTTTTCCAGCAGATCCATATTAAAGGTCGCCTGGGCGTGCAAGAGCGCGCTCTGTCCGCCCAACAGGATGGAGAGGCTAACGACGGTAACGGTATGAGCCGGGCCGTGGCGCATGGCGACATCAGACGCCTAGTGCGCCGAAACGGGGGCGCTAAACGACTGCACGGCGCCAAAGTCATCCAGAATGCGCCAGCTCACCTCGTGGGCGCAGGCCTCGCCTGGGAGGGTATACTCTTCACGGCTGTGAGGAGCAATCACGCTGTGCTCAAGCGGCGTTTTCTGGTTCTGGCCCGCGCAGGTGAGCGTGGTAATAGTCACATAATAGGGGGAGGCATTATCCGCCTGCAGGTGGTTGCCGCTGACGCGCCAGCGCAGGTGCTGCGCCGCTTGAAGCGCCGAACCAGGGAGCCCTGCCGGGCGATAAATTAGCTTCAGTTGATTCTTAATAGCAAATTGCAGAATGTTCTCGCCAGCCGGCGCGGTATTGGCAGGGATCACTTTGATGTTTAGGGTGAACAAACTCTCCCGGTCATGGGGCATTTGCGGCGAGGTTAAAAGTACGCGCAGATCGTTGCTGTCTCCGGCATCCAGACGGAACAATGGCGGGGTGACGATAAATGGTGATTTATTATTATCAGCCAGGTCGTCTACCCAGCTCTGAATAAGCACGGGATCGTGAGAGTTGGTGTTTTTTACCGCGATGTCTGCCTCATGACTTTGTTCATTATAAATGACACGTGTGCCGGCAATGGCAACCCCGGCGGCAGACGCCAGGAAAGGGCAAAAGAGAAGGCTCAGGATAAAAGCCACTTTATAACACTGCATAATTGAAGATCCGGTCATGAGGGATGAGAATAAGGGCAGGGGAAGCTGCCCTTGGTAAAGCGGCAATCAGAACATTCTATTCATATACAATATCAATATTGGCCGTAGCATTAATATTGCCGGCAGTTACATCCTGTGAGGAATCGCTTTTCAGATCGGCAATAAAGTTAAATGCAATATCACCGTTTTCGTCGGCTTGCGAAACCGCTGTTTTGCTCTGCTTGTCAAAGGTCAGCTGAGTACCTTCCGTCGAGCCGTCAGGGGAAGAGAAGACTTCAATGCCCACACCTTTGGCGGTATCTGCAGCGTCGGAGAGCGCCAGCACGGCGGCGCTGGTGCCGTTAGCGTTGGTGTCCGGGGTACCCTCCAGGCTGATACTGATGTTCTGTGCCAGCGGGCAGCCGGTCAGGTTGATGGTAAACGGTGTTTCTGCGGTTTTCGCTTCATGTGATTTCAGCGCTGAAATATCGACGTTGCCAAAATCGACATTAACATCGCCACCGTTATTAGCGATCTGGCAGGACTCGTTAATAATTTTACCAGTGAAATTCAGTGTGCCCGCCGCGTGGGCAGTGGTCACAGTAGCCAGACTTAAGGCCAGCAGTGAACCAACAACCAGCAGGGTGCCTTTTTCTTTCATACTCAAACCTTATTAAATAATCACAAGTTAATAAAAGCGCTTAACATTTTTAAATCATGTTTATTATTTCTGTTCACAAAAAACGGTAAGCATCGCTAATGTATATTACCGTCGGGGGCGGGATTATACGGAGAACATCGTAAAGGCCCATTGATAAGATGTGTTAAGCTGTAACATTATTTATTTTTTAGTGTAAGTATAATCTTACTAAATATTAAAAAGAGGCCCATGCATATAATGAATTATTTCCGGGAGTGGTAACTATTCCGGCAAAATTTTGCGAAAAGTAGTTGTTATTCCCGGCAGATGACCGGGTGGCCCGTAATAACCATTTACGGCGCCGCTATTTTGCAGTAGCGTGGAGTGACGGCAGGAAGCCGCAGGTTGTATGGCACAGAAACGATGCTGTGCCGCGCAGTGTCACCCGCTATCAAGGAAGATTGCTATGTCTCCGCTCCGTCTCGCTCTGTTATGTCTGTATCTGGCGCCGCAGGCGTCCTCTGCTGCGCTTTCCGGTCAGGTTCATTTTTCAGGGCGGGTCATCAATCCAGCCTGTCTTATCGCTCCGCAGCGCGATCGTATCGATGTTTCGTGTCAGTACCATTCACCGGAACAGATCGCCACGACAGACAACCGCCCTGGCTATGCCATGCCGGACAATCGCGGTGAGGTCAGTATTCACTGGCGAAATGCGCAGCATAGTGAAGCAGATGTTATTATTCGCTATCGCTAAGGCGGGATAGACGTGATGAAGGGTAAGCGGATGCTGAAGGTAAAAGGTAAACCGTTGTGCAGTGTATCCGCGCGTCAGCCGTCACATCCGGGAGACGCGCGTGCAGAAAACCATTCTTGGAAATAATTATTGCCGCCATCCGGCGGCAGAACCAGGTATCGTCTGGCTCCCAGGCGAGCACCGGGATCAGAAAGCGGCCCACCGTCATACAGAAAGGGAAGATGCTCAGCGGATCCGCGACTGCTCGTCGTCGCGCAGCGTCAGTACCTCAAAACCGTTGGCGGTCACCGCCACGGTGTGCTCCCACTGCGCGGAGAGTTTTTTATCGCGGGTGACCACCGTCCAGCCATCCTTTTTGGTCTTGATACGACTGTCGCCCTGGTTCACCATCGGTTCAATAGTGAATACCATGCCTTCCCGCAGCACGGCGCCTTCCCCGGGCCTGCCGTAGTGCAGCACCTGCGGCTCTTCATGCATTTCCTGACCGACGCCGTGACCGCAGTATTCTCTGACCACGCTGTAGCCATGGTCCTCGACCCAGCGCTGAATGGCATGGCCGATGTCGCCCAGCGTCGCGCCAGGTTTCACCACCTCAATGCCTTTCCACATCGCTTCATAGGTGGTCTTTACCAGCCGGCGGGCCAGCGGGGAAACGTCGCCTATCAGGTACATCTTACTGGAGTCAGCGATCATGCCCGCTTTCTCGAGGGTAATATCGACGTTAACGATCATCCCGGAGCGCAGATGCTCGGTCGCCTTGGGGATCCCATGGCAGACCACGTCGTTAATCGAGGTGTTCAACACATAGGGAAAGTCGTATTGCCCCTTGCTGGCCGGGCGGGCGTGCAGCTGGTTGACGATAAAATCTTCCACTCGATCGTTGATTTCCATCGTCGTCACGCCGGGAACGATAAAGGTATCCAGCATGGCAAACACCGATGCCAGCAGCTGGCCGGCATGACGCTGGCGCGCGAGCTCATCGGCGGTTTTAATGATTATTGATGGCATTGATCACCTCCAGCAGACGGTCAGAGCCGGATTTCAGCATCAGCAGTTTGATCTGCTGGTGGTTAAGCTCGGGGTAGAGTTCGCTCATCATGCCCAGACGGATCCAGTATTCCGCCTGCGCATTGACGGAGCGGGACATGGCTTTGCTGGCATCACGAATGTCATCGTGCAGCAGATCGGAGATTTTGACGATTCCCATAGCAACAACCCATATATGATTCGTATATGTATCGTATACCATCCAGCGCGGGATGTCCCTGGCATTTTGTGGCCTGGGCGGCGAACACCATGCAAAAAAGCCCGACCGGCGGGCTTATTTTTCAGCATGTGTTCGGGTTAAAAATTCGCGCTGTTTACCATGGCGTAAATTACCCATTAGGTTATCAGTATGCGGAATGAAAATAGCATGATGGCGACGCATCAATATATTTTATGCAGGTGTTAATTTTGCGTATGAATATTCTCCCGTCAGGCCGGGAATCCGGGGGATTTACAGCGCGTCAGTGAGTTTATCCACCACCACTTTACCCGCATTATCAAACTGCGTAATGCGGAAGCTGTCGCTCCAGGAGCGGCGGGTGGTGAAGCGGTCAAACAGGGATACCCGACCTTTACGCTGGCCATCTTTACTTAAAATAACCCATTCGGTCACCGAAGAATAATGCTGACTATTGTCATGACGACTCTGTTGTTCAACCAGACGATCTTCTTTTTCCACTTTTAAATAATCACGCAACATATTTAACCTCCATAGAAAGTATTATTAACATTACTCCTTTTATTTATTCTTTCAATCAAACTTTTTAATCAATAAAAGTAACTATTAGTGGGCGACCTAAGTGTGAAAATCGCCGAGTTTGTCACTCCCGAAGATGGCCAGGTCCACTACGCTTAACAGGCGTGTGCGCCGCGCGGTCGGCGCATGCCCGGGCCGGAAAGGCGACCATAAAACACCTTAACCTTGTATTCATTATGGGCGTGATTCTGTTATATCTAATGCGTTTTGCCACGACCGAGCCACAGAGAGCGCTGTACCATGAGTAACGATCACCTGACGGACATTGCCTATCGCCACTTTATTGAAAGTGTTAAAGATTATGCCATCTATATGTTGAGCGCCGATGGGACGGTCATCAGCTGGAACGAGGGCGCCCGCCGGGCAAAAGGGTACCTGAGCGACGAGATCGTCGGTCGCTACTTCGGTCTCTTCTATAGCGAAGCCGAACAGCTCTCCAGGGTGCCGGCAAAAAATCTGCAAATTGCCCTGCGTAGCGGCCAGTTCGAAGGCGAAGGCTGGCGGTATCGTAAAGATGGCTCCCGGTTCTGGGCGCATGTCATGATCAATGCCATCCGCGATGAACAACATAACCTGCTGGGCTTTGCCAAAATTACCCGCGACATCAGCGAACAGAAGGCGATCAATGACCGCATCGCGTGGATGGCGCGCTACGATGCGCTGACCGGTTTACCCAATCGGGTGGAGTTCTTTGAGCGGGTGGAAAAGCTGATCACCGGTAATGACGCCCGCCGCTTTGCCGTTTTCACCATCGATTTAGATAAGTTTAAAGAGATTAACGATCTGCAGGGCCATCTTATTGGCGATCAGCTGCTGCAGCGCGTGGCAGGCGCCGTGCTGAAAACGCTGCAGAAGGAGGAGATGGTCGCCCGCTTCGGCGGCGATGAGTTTGTGGCCGTCAAACCTTTTGCCGATGAAAGCGAGGTGGACGCCTTTGCCACCCGTCTCTGGCACTGCTTCAGCGGTAAGCAGACGTTTGCCGCGACGGAAGTGATCCTCTCCGCCAGTATAGGTATCTCCGTCTACCCGGAGGACGGGACGGATATTAATACGGTACTGAGCAATTCCGATCTGGCCATGTATCGGGCAAAGAGCAGTCTCGACCACAAGATTTGCTGGTACGAACGTGAGATGGACGACAAGACGCGGCAGCGGAATATGATGGCCGCCGACATCCGCCGCGGTATTCAGGCGGGGGAGTTTTCGCTTCACTATCAGGCGATCCGCAACATTAAAGATCGTCGCATCACCGGTTATGAAGCGCTGTTGCGCTGGCAGCATCCGCAGCTGGGGGCTATCCCGCCGGAGGTGTTTATTCCCATCGCCGAAGAGAGTGGCGCTATTGTGCCATTAGGCTACTGGGTACTGGAGCAGGTGTGCAGCGAATCACTGGATAATCGGCTGAATAAAAAAATCTCAGTCAATATCTCACCGGTACAGTTGCGTCACCGCAGCTTTATCGAAAAAGTCCGCGAGATCCTGATGCGAACCGCTTATCCGGTTAGCCTGCTGGAATTTGAAGTGACGGAGACGGCGTTTATCATCAATAAACAGCTGGCGTTCAGCGTGCTGCATCATCTGCAAAAGATGGGCATCAGTATTGCGCTGGATGATTTCGGCACCGGTTACTCCTCCCTGAGCATGCTGCGCGATTTTCATTTCGACGTCATCAAGCTCGACCGTAGCTTTATGCAGGATGTGGAGAGCAATCCTCAGGTTCGCTCGTTCGTGCGGGCGATTATCTCGCTGGGCAACTCAATCAATACCCCGCTAATCGCCGAAGGGGTAGAAACCGAAGGGCAACGGCAAATCCTCGAAGAAGAGGGATGCGACGAAATGCAGGGCTTTCTGTTCGGCGAGCCGGTCGATGTTAAACATCTGCCACGGCAGAATTAACGCACCCGCCGTTGGCTGGTGGGCGCGGGATCGTTACTGATGCGCTAACGTAGGCTGCCCGGAAAGGTGCAGCAGTGCCGCGCGCAGGGAGACCTCGAACATCTGACCGTGCGTCAGGCCAGGGTAGCGCCAGAATTGCACCGTCAGACCGTTGCTGGCCAGCTGCTGCTGGGTCTGACGCAGTACGCCCAGGGAGGCTTCATGCCCGGAGGGCTCGCCAGCGGCTTTTCCGTCGCCTTCCAGCAGATACAGGGACGTCCCGGTAAACGCGGTGGCATCAAGGGGCTGGGTGTCCTTCAGGGGAGACGTCTGCGCCTGGCCAAGCGACGGGCTGGCAGAATAGTAGATCCTGAAAAGGGAGTGGTTTCGCCACGCGTCGAGTACAAACAGTCCGCCGTAAGAGTGGCCCCAGATAGCGCGCTGGCGGGGATCGATTTTCAGGTTAGCTTCTGTTTGCGGAACCATCGTTTCGCACAGCAGCTGACGAAACAGATCATTGCCCCCGGTTTTTCGCGGCGGCAGCGCGGTTTTCCCGGCGCGAGGTTCATGCGCCTTCAGCGGCGGAGTGTAATCCCAGGCCCGGGCGGCGGTATCGAAGGGCAGCGCCGTCTGGTAACCAATAGCGACGATGACCGGCGGGGAACCGGCGGAGAGCTGTTGCAGAAACGCGTCGTTGAGTTTATCCATCACCGCGTTGCCGTCCAGCATATACAGCACCGGGTAACCGGCGGCCGGCGGCGCTTTATCCGGCACCGCGGTCCACACCCGGTAATGGCGTTCGCCATCGGCAGAGTCGTACTGGCGCTGGGTAAAATGATAGAAAGCTGACCCTTTATCCGCAATATTCGGTCCCAGCGGCTGCAGATCCGGCCGGGCGAAACTGCCGCTGCTGTAAAATAGCGCGCCTATCGCCAGCGTCAGCAATCCGTGCGTCTGCCGCGCTGTGATGATCCCTGAATCCTGCTTCACCTCGTCTGTCCCCCTGTTCTGTGTCATCTGGCGTTTTGCCTGGGCTGACACGTTAGCATAGCTTCATTGATAATGGTTCTCATTTCTTTTTATGCGCGCAGTAGCAGGTGGCATGCCGCTGAGGCTGGTGGCGGATTCAGTCCATCAGGAGGAGAGATAGCCGCCTGTTGGCGGCCATGGGAGAAAGGTCAGGAACGATCGTGAAGGGTGCTCAGCAGTCTTTTGACCAGCGGGGTAAGCGCAATAAACAGCAGAGCAATCATCACGACCAGCAAGAGCGCGAGCCCTTTATGGTGAGTGATAAGCACCCACAGCATCGCCAGCGTCATGGGCATGCTCCTTTAATAACGGTATTCACCACCGCTCAGGTGAATGAAATTCAACAGAATGGTCATGACCACCCAGGCCAGCAGCAGAAAGCGTCGTCTGTCGCGCCGCGCTTCCAGGGCGGCGAAATAATTAGCGCTATACCAGGTCGATATAATAATAGCCAGCGTGATGATGACCTGCCAGACCGCTTGACGATAGCCTGTCACGACGCTTATCCCGCGAAAGCAAAGGACGATAGCGATACCGTTAAGCGCGTTACACATCAGCCATCCCCACAGGCTTGCGGGCCGGCTAAATAAATATCCAAATCGTAAAACCAATGTCGTATACACCTTGCCAAAATAATCGCGCTGTAAAATGCATTTTAACCACGGAAGAGGTATTGATTTAAATCAAAACTAATGGGATAGCGCAGGAAATACTGGCGCACGGTACTCGCGGCCTGATTGAAAAAACAGAGGGTAAAACACTGATCAAATTCTTAACATTTTGTTTTTATTGATGAATTTAGTTCATCAGATAAGGGGGAACGCATAATAAATAGATTTGATAGCAATTTAATATGCGTTAATTTCCCCGGTTATTATTGTGATTGACGTGGTAACGGGGAAAATTAGATTTTTCGCAATGTCTGTTTTCTGTGAGACCAATAAATGGAGGGGCCGGGGGCAGCGCCCCGGCCGGTGGCGCACTTAATGGGGCAGCGCGTTATGCTGGAGGATCTTCAGGAAGTCATTTTTGTCAGAGATTAATGACAGCGCATTCGCGATCAGCTCATCGCTGAATATCGAGGCAATTTCTTTGAGCACGTCAATATGCTCTTTCTCTTTCGCAATCACGCCAATGGCAATAAACATCACGTTGCCGCGATCCCAGATAACGCCATCAGGAAACTGAAAGATCTCGATCCCGGTTTTGAGGATGATATCCGTCGCTGATTTCGGCAGATGCGGCAGGGTGATGCCATTGCCCAAAAAAGTGGAAACCTGATGTTCACGCTCCAGCAGAAAGTGAACGCACTCCTGATTGACATAGCCTTTGGCTTTACACTCCGCGCCAATCATGGCGATGACTTCCGCTTTATTACTGGCCTTGCAGCCGATGTGCAGATTATCCAGCGTGATATTATCGATCATAGCCAACCTCCCTGGTGAGACGAGTGGATTTTTTATCCTCATGATTCGCTGACAGCTCCGCTTCTAACTGCTCCAGCGATTTATTGGAGGTCTCCGGCAGGGCGAACACCACGAACAGAATCGCCAAATAGTTGATGGCCGCGAAGATGAAGAAGACCGGCCCCAGGCCCAGTTTCGCCTGCAGCAGCGGGAACAGGTAGCTGACTACCGCGTTCATGATCCACATGAAAAATACCGAGATCCCCATCGACAGTCCGCGGAATTTCAGCGGGAACAGCTCAGCTAATACCACCCAGGTGATAAAGCCCATCGAGCCCTGCATCACACCGACGAACAGCGCGCCCAGCAGCCAGATAGCGGTGGCTTTCAGATCGCCCACCAGGGTGTAGTCGACCGCGGCGATAATCAGATGCAGCGTGGCCATAATGGCGAAGCCGTAGATGATGATCGTCTTACGTTTGAAGCGGTCGACCAGGAACAGCACGCCAATCAGCATACCGCCGACGGAGAAGACACCGTTCAGCACGTTACAGATCAGCGAGGTACGCTCTGAGAAGCCGGCGGCACTCAGGATTTCCGTACCGTAATACATAATGACGTTCACCCCGGTGGTTTGCTGCAGTGCGGCCCAGGTAATGCCCACCAGCAAAATTTTGAGGATCCATGGCGTTGTGAGGATAGTGGTAAAGGTGTTCTGAGTGCTGTACTTATTGCCGGCTTCAATTTTGATCAGGGTGGAGATGTCGTCATACTCTTTCTGTGCGCGTTCCGCCGGGCGGATCTGTTTGAGAATATGCAGCGCTTCTTCGTGGCGGTTTTTGCTGATCAGCCAGCGCGGACTTTCCGGCGCGCGCCACATACCAACAAACAGGCAGATAGCGGGGATCGCCTGCACCAACAGCATATAGCGCCAGACGTCCGGCAGATGGCCCCAGATGATGCCAATGATCGCGTTAATGGCAAACGCCGCCAGCTGGCCGATAACGATGGCGACTTCATTCAGGCCGGTCAGCTTGCCGCGCATCTCGGTGGGCGCCACTTCAGAAATAAAGGTCGGAGCGGTAACCGAGGCGCCGCCGACGGCGTAGCCCAGCAGGGCGCGGGCAATCAGCAGGGTGGTGATATCGGGAGCCGCGGCGGAAAGCAGGGCGCCGATGAGAAAGATAAAGGAGAGGAAGAGTAAGTATTTGCGCCGGCCGAAGTAGTCGGCAAACTTGCCGCCAAACACGCTGCCCAGCGCGGCGCCGACCAGCAGGACGCTCATCACCAGCCCTTCGGTGGTCGGGGTCAGCGCCATGTACTGCTTCAGTGAGGAAAAGGCGCCGTTGATAACGCCAGTGTCGTAACCGAAAAGCAGGCCGCCGAAGGTGGCCACTAAGGTGATCTGATGAAGTCGTTTTCTCTGTTGCTGGTTCAGGTTTGTTATAAATGACATGGTAGTCCCTTTATTTTGTTGAACGACACAAGATAAAAATACATCTCCCCAGTCAGGATTTATCACGCCTGTGTTGTCGTATCTAACTGAATTGAATGATTTTCTTCTTTGTGTAATTGCTCAGCACATGGCAGGGTACGCTAAGCAATGGCGGTCAAAGAGGTTTACGGCTTGGTGGTGATATGGATGTTGTCGATATCCGTTCTCCTTTTCGGGGTTAGCGGTCTTCAGTGCGTCGGCAGGACAGCGCCCTGGTGTGGCATGTTGCTGTCGTTCCGGCGATTTACTGTGATAAGAATATGGCACAAAGAAATGGAACGAGCATGCTACAAGATCACATTATGAAAATTTAGTTTCAAATCAGTGTTGCAGGAAGGTAAATACATGAAGCCAATCACAATGGCATGCAGCGCGATATCCCCATGAAAAGGGGGTTAATTTTGCGAGTGAGTAATAATGATGTTGTTTTCAGTGGGTTAATGTAACTCAAAGAATACAACGCAGATCACATTTTTACGCCATAATATCGAAGAATAGAATTTATATTTCATTGCTCCGATCAGGGAAAAGCGTGGCTGGCGGCTCTGGGTCGTCGGTCTGGAGGGGGTAGCGCAGGCCATTGACGCGTCTGTGCGGAGGGAGGCCATGGGGCAGGCATCGCGGGAAGGGTGCCGCTGATAACCCTGCGGAGAGAAGGTCTCCCGGCAGGGTTGCGGCAAAAAATCAGTGCAGCGCGGGCCAGTAACCTTCGTTGGCGACGATCAGCTCATCGAGGATCGCTTTCGCCACCGCGGCGCTGGGCACCGTTTTCGACAGGGTGATGGCCTGCCACAGTTTCTGGTAGCTGCCCTCGATCCAGGCGTCAACCACCAGCTTCTCCACCGCCACCTGCTGCTCCATCAACCCTTTCTGGAACGAAGGGATTTTTCCCATCGCCAGCGGTTCCGGGCCGTTGACGCCCACCAGGCAGGGGACTTCCACCATCGCCGTTTCGTCAAAGTTGGCGATCGCCCCGTTGTTCTCCACGATCAACAGCATCCGCTCCTGGGTGTTAAAGGCGATGGCGCAGGCGAGGTCGACGATGAAAGTGGCATGGGCCCCGGCGTGGAAATGCGCGCCTTCCGCGGTGCCGCGACGGGTGATCTCCCGGGCCATATCGAAGACCTCTTTTTCACGCCCGGCCATCACCTCGTTGGCCCGCGTAAAGTCCGGGTCAGAGTGCGCCACCTCGTAGTCAGGGTAGAGGTAGTATTTCAGGTAAGTGTTAGGCAGGGTCAGGGGATCAAGGGCAAACACATCCTTCACCTTTTTAAAGGTCTCGATCCAGCTCGGCGCCTTATGCTGAAAATCCTCTTTTGGGCTACTGTAACCCTGCTCCGCCACGTGACTCTTCAGCGCCGGCATCAGATCGTTACCGGCTTTATCGGTGATGCTGGTCCACCAGCCAAAATGATTCAGGCCGTAGTAGCGGACGTTCAGTGCCTTGCGGGACGGCAGACCGAGGATGTCGGCAAACAGCCCCTCAATGGCCACCGGCATATCGCAGATGTTGATAATGCGCGCGTCGGGACGCAGGCGACGGGTCGCTTCCGCGACGATGGCCGCCGGGTTGGAGTAGTTGAGCATCCACGCCCCCGGGGCGTACTGCTGCATATAATCGACCAGCTCCAGTACGCCGGCAATCGAGCGCATACCGTAGGCGATCCCCCCCGGCCCACAGGTTTCCTGGCCCGGCACGCCATATTTCAGCGGGATCTTTTCATCCTTTTCCCGCATCTCATACAGGCCAACGCGAATATGCGCCATCACAAAATCAACGTCGGTGAAGGCCGCCTGCGGATCGGTGGTATAGCTGAACTTCACCTGCGGGAAGCGTTCAGCCACCAGAATGGCGCAGGCGTCGCCGATGGTCTTCTGACGTTCGTGATGGTTATCGTACAGACGGATCTCCCGCAGGGGAAAGCGCGCCATATTTTCCAGCAGCATCATGACAATCCCTGGCGTGTAGGTACTCCCGCCGCCGGCAATCGTGACCACAAAGTTATCTTTCATTTACCACCTCGTTATTCAGTTACACCCAGACTGGCGTTGACCGCCGTTCGAATTTTGTTAACCCCCAGGCCATAGATCACCTGGACATGATTGCCTTTAATCAGCACGCTGCTCCCGCCGCTCTCTTTCAACAGCGTCTGCTGGATGAGAGCAGGGTCGCGCACATCGACCCGCAGACGGGTAAAACAGTTTTCCACCGTACAAACATTCTCTTTACCGCCCAGCCCCGCAATCACCAGCGCGCCTTTGTCTGAATCGCCATGCGCCTGATCCGTCTGTGGGGAAGACGCCGCATCGGCAGCGGCTTCGCGCCCCGGGGTAAGCATTCGCAGGCGGGTAATGCAGAAGGTGCCGACCAGGTACATGGTGGCGGTTTCCAGCAGGCCGAGCAGGACAAATACCGGCCAGCGCGTCACGCTGGCGCCGGCGGGCAGGTTATAGACGACAAAATCGATAAGACCGTTTGTGGCGCAGACCCGCACATGAAGCAGCCAGGCCAGCATCTGGAAGAAACCGTCCAGCAGGGAGTAGATAAGCCACAGCAGCGGGGCGGTGAAGATAAAGAGAAACTCAAACGGTTCGGTGATCCCCACCAGCACTGAGGTGACAATTAAGGGGATCAGCGTGACTTTGAGTCGCTGTTTATTCTCCGGTTTCGCCGTGCGGTAGAAGGCGAGCGCCATACCGGCGGTGCCAAAAATCTTCACCATCCCATAGGTTAAAAAGCGGGCGGAATCACTGAGCGCGTCAACGGGATGACGGGCGATTTCGGCGAGGAAAATGGGCTTGGCGCCAATGACGGTCTGGCCATCAATCAGCAACTGACCGCCGATAGAGGTAAAGACGAACGGCGACCAGATCAGATGATGCAGCCCGGTGGGGATCAGGAACCGGTTGAGAAAGCCGTACAGGAAGACCCCAATGGCGCCAAATGATTTCATAAAGCCGGTCAGCGCCGAGATGCCCAACTCCACCACCGGCCAGAGATAGACGGTGGCGATAGCAAACAGGCCCACCAGCGGCAGCATCACGATCAGCACGAGCTTGCTGTTGCCGTAGATCGACAGCGCGCCGCGAAATTCGATGCCGACCACGCGATTGTGAACAAAGGCGACAGCGCAGCCAAGGATAATACCGAGGAACACGCCCATATCGATAACCTGAAAACCGAAGATGTAGGTTTGTCCGCTGCCATACAGTTGCGCGTTGGTGGCCCCGGTCGCCAGGCGATGGGTCAGGGTCAGCCAGCTGTTGTTCGCCGCCAGGTAGACCAGCCAGGTCATGGCCGCCACGAAAGCGGCTTCGGCTTTGCGGGTTTTCGCCAGACCGCTTGCCAGCCCGAGGCAGAACAGAAACCCGAGATTGTTCATCAGCGCCCAGAGCATGCTGGAGACGAATTTCCCTAAAAGATAGATCCCGCTGCTTTCATCCACCCACAGCCGGTTGGTGGTCATGCTGAACAGGGCGATCAACAGGCCGATAGCCGGCAGATACAGCACCGGCCCGATCATCGCCTTGGAAAAGTCCTGAAGCTTTTTCACGCCAATCATGGTTGTCCTCTCGTCTTCATAGCCAGCTGTCATCACCTGATCAATAGGCTTATCAGACTAGGATCAGACCACCGGGATCCCGAGCAGGAAAAAGGCCATCTGTGACGAAAGTCATATATATTGTTGCAGGAGAGATATATAAATATAACCATTTTTATAGATGAGTTAACGTCTTATCTCTCGCGTAAAAGTTAACTATTATCTGTAAATACAATGCGTTATTTATCGTTCTTTCCCACACCCTCCATCTCAACGAGACATCTAAAAGTGATTTATAAAAAGATTGCCACCGAACTGAAGGCCCGTATCAACAGCGACGACTACGCCGTCGGGGATATGCTGCCCAGCGAAAAAGCGCTCGCTGCGGAGCTGCAGGTCTCGGTGATGACGCTGCGCAAAGCGCTGGCGCTACTGGAGGAGGAAAAGCTGATCGCCCGACGGCACGGCAGCGGAACCTGCATTGTGCGTAAGAGTAACTATCATGGCGGCGAGCTGGAGGGGTTTAACTACCAGATGCAGGTGGTGGGGGTCACCAACTACCGTAATAAGGTCATTGAGTTCACGTTGCTTGACGCCCCGCCGGCCATTGCCCAGCAGTTAAAGATCCAGCCGGGAGAGAAAGTCTACTACGTCAGGCGGCTGCGCCTGATTGATGAGGTCCCGATCCTGGTGGAGAACAGCTACATTCCGTACGCCGCTTTTCCGTGGCTCAGCGTGGGTAACCTTGAGCAGTCTAAGTTCAACTATTTCAAAAAAGAGTGCCATATCACCATTATCGAGAGCCATCGCAGCTATACGCCGGTGCTGGCGACCCGCGAGCAGGCGGAGCTGCTGCAGGTGGCGCCTAACAGCCTCCTGCTACGGGTGCAGTCTGTCAGCTACGCCCAGAACCGGGCGATCGTTGATTTCTCAGAGATCTACCAGAACACCAGTAAATACAATGTGAAGCACATTACCCGCCGCTAGGCCGATCCCCCCAGCAGCCCCCGGAGGACAAGCTCCAGCCCCAGCGCCAGCAGGAACAACAGAAAGCCCTGACGAAAACGCTGCGGGCTGAGACGCGAGCGGATCCGCTGTCCCAGCCACATGCCGAGCAGCGCGGGCAACAGCGCCAGCGCCGACAGCAGCAGCGACTCTGCGCGCCAGCCAGCGTGCAGGGAGAGGCCGGCCGCCATCGCCAGAGTAGAGAGGGTGAACGACAGTCCCAGGGCCTGGACCAGCTCGTCGCGACGAAAGCCCAGCGCCTGCAGCCAGGGCACCGCCGGAATAACGAACACCCCGGTCGCCCCGGTGATCAGTCCGGTCAGTCCGCCCATCAGCGGCGACAGGCGCTCTTCCACGCGGGCGGAAACCTGCACCGCCGGACCACGGAGCGCGTATCCGGCATAAGCTATCAGCACGGCGCCCAGCGCCAGCGCCGACCACCGCGGGTTCAGGTGGATGAGCAGTGACGACCCTGCCAGCGTGCCGATAATCATCCCGGTCATCATTAACCAGAGGCGACGCACAATCTGCGCCAGCGCGGGGCCTGCCAGCAGTTGCCAGAGATTGGTTAACAGCGAGGGGAGCACCAGCAGGGCCGCCGCGGCCGGTGGCGGCATCAGCAGGCCAAGCAGGCCCATCGCCACGGTGGGTAGTCCCATACCGGTCACCCCTTTGACCAGCCCGGCGGCGATAAAGATCAGCAGTAAACAGAGAGTGTGAAGATCAAACATCATGGCTCACTTATCGGCTCAGAGAAGGGCATTGAAACAGCTGGTCGCCGGGTGGACAATGCGGTATGTTGCCCGCAGGCTACGGTAAAACCGAAGGGAAAGGAGGGCGTTATGCGACTGGATCTCGCCGATCTGCGACTGTTTATCGCCATCGTGGATAGCGGCAGCATTACCGGCGGGGCGGCGGCGGCCCATCTGGCGCTGGCCTCCGCCAGCGAAAGGCTGCGCAAAATGGAAGCGGAGGTCGGTGTGCCGCTGCTGCACCGTCATGCCCGGGGGGTGACAACGACCGAGGCCGGTGAGGTGCTGGCGCGCCATGCCCGTCCGTTGTTAGAGCAGCAGCGGCGTCTGCGCCAGGCGATGCACGCCTTCGCCCGCGGTCAGCAGGGCACGCTGCGCCTGTTTGCCAATACCTCGGCGATGTCGGCTTTTCTGCCAGGCAAGCTCGCCACGTGGATGGCCGCGCATCCCGGGATACAGATCGACACCGAAGAGCGCACCAGCGCAGATATTGTCAGCAGCATTCTGGCTGGCGTGGCGCAGGTCGGGGTGGTGTCCGATGCGGTCGACCCCGGGCCGTTGCGCCTGGAGCCCGTCGCGGAGGATCCCCTGGTGCTGATCGTGCCGCCGGCCCATGCCTTGAGTGACGCCGCCGAGGTGGCTTTCGCAACGATCATCCATGAGCCGCTGGTCGCGCTCTATCAGACCAGCGCGCTGCAGCAGCATATCGAAGAGCAGGCCGCCGGAGTCGGCCAGGCGCTGAACGTCCGCATCAGGATGAGCCATTTTGAAGGGCTTTGCGAGATGGTGGCTCACGGCGCCGGCGCGGCGATCCTGCCGCGCGTTATTGCCGAACGCTACCTGCCACGCTACCGGTTCGCCGTTATCACATTGCAGGATCGCTGGGCGCTGCGTCGGCTGTGCCTGTGCTATCAGGATGACGAACGCCTGTCGCCAGCGATGCGCCGCTTGCTGGAGTGGCTCCGCCAGCCCTGAGCCGCGATAAACGTGGCTATCATATAGTGACAGTGTCACTTTATAGGGCGGTTATTGCTACTGACATCCGTGCCAGAGATGCGATAGTAGACGTCCGCCATTTATTAACACGCGAATCAGGACAGACAAGATGAGTACATTACCAAAAGTCGCGGTGCTGGGACTCGGCGCCATGGGACACGCTTTTGCCAGCAATCTGCTGAAGAAGGGCTTTACCGTCGCGGGCTGGAACCGTTCGCCAGCGCGCGGCGAGGATTTACAGGAGCAGGGATTATCCCTGCACGCCATGCCGCAGCAGGCGGTGGCCAATGCCGAGGTGATCATCAGTATGCTCGCCGATGGTCAGGCTACCCTGCAGGTACTGGCGCAAATAGCGCCTGCCTGTCAGCCGCAGGCGATCTATTGCCAGATGGGCACCATCGGCCTGGCGGAGACCCAGGAGGCTATCGCTTTGTTGCGGGAGCGTCAGCCGGCGATGACCTTCGTCGATGCCCCGGTTTCAGGGACCAAAGCCCCGGCGGAGAAGGCGCAGATCCTGGTGCTCGCCAGCGGAGATCGTGAAAAGTGTGGCCCGGCGGAACAGGTATTTGCCGCTATCTCACGTGGGACGCAGTGGTTTGACGAGGCGGGCAACAGCCAGAAAATGAAGCTGGTCCTCAATGCCTGGCTGATTGCGATGATGCAGGGCATCGCGGAAAGCGCACAGCTGGCGAAGACGCTGGGCTTTACCCCCGACCAGCTGTGGAGCGCCCTGGAGGGCGGCCCGCTGGCGGCGCCCTATGTCAAAGTCAAACTGGACGCCATCGCCAATGAGCAATTCGCGCCGCAGATGCAGCTGGCGCATGCGCTGAAAGATGCCCGGCTGGCCTTGTCCCTGTCCGAGCCGCACACCATGCCGGGACTGGATAACATCGCCGAACTGTGGCAGCAGGCGGCGGATGCGGGATTTGCCGGGCAGGATCTGTCCTCGATATATCAGTGGCTGTCGACGTCGGCGAAAGCATAGTGAAGCGCCCTCAGGAAAAAGTGGCCTCGGCGGCCACTTATCCTTGAGGATGGGGCATCAATTCGAATCTACCGCACGTTAGCTTAAGGTATCAATCCATTCGCTCTGGCGCGGGTTCTGCCGACGATAGCAGTGTACAGACACCGCCAGCTGCGTCAGGTCGGTGAAAACCATCGGATCGAGCTGAATATGCTTTTTAATCTGCTGCAGCCGGTAGGTGAGCGTATTGCGATGAATCCCCAACAGCAGCGACGTTTTTCCCGGCTCGGCGTTATTGGCAATAAAGCTGCTGAGGGTATCCAGCAGCACTTCGCCGGAATCATGCTCAAGCAGCTGGCGTACGTTATTGATAAAAAAATTGACCATATAGCTGTCTTCCAGCACCCGGAACAGGCAGAGCATCGCCATTTCGCGAAAGTAGTAGATCTGCCGCTGCGGCTGTACTTTGCTCCCGACCTCAATCACCGAACGGGCGAATCGGATGGCCTCGCGAATATCCGGAGCGCTGTCAGCCTGCACGCCAATGCCGATATGGTAATGGCTGATCTGATTGCTGAGGACAAACTCGATGCCCCGCAGCAGCGTTTCCTGGGATTCGCTCAGCGTATTGAGGATCAGGATCTCATTGCTCCCCAGCAAAATGACGTCTCTTACCCCGGCCAACTGCGAGAATTCTCGCAGCAGCGTACTCAGTATTTCGCTTAGCTGATGCTGTTCAACCTGCACGGTCACCACGACCGGCACCAGCGGCGCATCAAAAGCGAAGCCAAGCTCCATCAGGCGATGAAGCGCTTCCTGTCCGGCGGGCGAAGCGCCTTGATCAAGATATTGACCAAACAGGGTATCACGCAGACGCTGACGCCAGTTGGTTTCCCGCATCTCTATGGCCTGGCGGACCAGCAGCTCGGCGGTGAGTACCGCCAGTTCAGCATAGCGGCTGATCGCTGCGGGATCGCCGCTGATGCCCACCACCATCACCACGCGATCGTCATAGATAATGGGATGATTAATACCGGGATGCACATTCTGGAAACGCGCGGCTTCCGCGGTGTTGTTAATACAAATGCGTTTACCGGTACGTATCACCTCACGGGCGATCTCATGCTGCTCGCCGATACGATGCCGTTCACCTGAGGCAATGATCTGTCCATGATGGTCAATCACGTTCACGTTATGATGAATTATCGCCATTGCCCGGGCGACAATTTCATTAGCCAGCGCTGTCGTAATAATCATACCGTTTTCCGCTCAGGTGCCTCTCCGCGCCGCCCGCTCAGAAAGGTTCGTAGTACATTTTCCGCGGCGTCAGCGAGGAGCTGTTCGCAGGTGTTCATCGACTCCGCCAGCGGCATAGGGCGCTGGCAGATAGACCACATGGCGTCAATATGGTGTTGATATAATTGCCGGCTGCTCTCATCGCGCCCGCCGCAAAGGGCAACAACCGGTACGCCGTGGCGTGCCGCTTTACCCGCCACACCCACCGGGGCTTTACCAAAGGCGCTCTGTCGATCGAGCCATCCTTCACCAACGATCGTCAGCGCGGCATCGTGCAGATGGCCGTCGGCGTTAAGCAGTTCCAGCACCAGGTCAATGCCCGGACGCAGCGTGGCGCCGGTATAGGCGATAAGCGCAGCGCCCATACCGCCTGCGGCCCCGGCGCCGGGCCGTTCGCTGACGTCGAACCCGAGGGTTTGCGTAAGCAGCTGGCTATAATGCGCCATTCCCGTCTCCAGCTCACAGAGCGCCGCCTCGTCCGCGCCTTTCTGCGCGCCATACACCCAGGTAGCGCCATGCTCGCCAAGCAGAGGGTTCGAGACGTCGCAGGAGGCCTGGACTTCGGCCTGGTGTAAACGCGGATCCAGTTCGCTCAAATCGATGCGCTGAATATGCGTCAGGTCCTGACCCGCCGCGGGAACCGGCAGCAGGGTGCCGTCCTTACGCCAGAATCGTGCGCCAAGCGCCTGGGCAAAACCAATGCCGCCATCGTTGGTCGCGCTACCACCCAGGCCGATAATTAAATGCCGACACCCGGCGTCCAGCGCCGCTTTTACCTGTTCCCCCAGCCCGTAGCTACTGGCCTGACGCACATCCCGCTGCGCCTGCGGCGTCAGTTCCAGCCCACAGCTTTGCGCCATCTCGATAATGGCCCGCTCGCCGGGCAGGATCAGAAAATCCGCCTGCACGGAGGGACCATAAGGCGAGGTACAGCGCTGCTGTTGCCACCTCGCCCCCTTCAGCAGCGGACTTTCCGCCAGGGTTGAGAGCAGACCCTCTCCGCCGTCCGAGACGGGCATTTCGACCAGTTCCAGCGCCTTGTCTACCCGACGCAAACCCTGTGCTACCGCTGCGCAGGCGGCCTGCGCGCTACAGCTCCCCTTAAACGAATCCAGCGCGATAACAATCTTCATGCGTTCTCCTGAATTAATGCGCTTTACGCGGCGTTTTATCGATGGTCATGAGCTGCAATAACATCCCCAGCAGGGCGCATCCCGCCATGGTAAAGAAGGCGTAAATATACCCTGCCGGATTTCCCCAGCCCCCACCGAACTGGATGAGCCAGCCCATCAGCAATGGCGAAATGCCGCCGCCAATAAACATCGCCGTGGTGATAATGCCGTTGGCGGTCGAGGTGGCGCGCTCTTCAGCGGAGTCCGACGCCATGGCGTAGTAGATAGGCCACACGGCGTTGGCCACCAGGCCAAAAAATAGCTGAATGGCAATAAGGCGCGGCATATTGGTGGCGAAATAGAACAGCGCAATGCCGATACTCATCCACAGACCGCAGACGATAAGGGTTCGTTTACGGCCAAAGCTATCCGACAGCCAGGGCCAGATGATCTGCCCCAGGGTACCGGTAAGCGTGAAGATAATACTAAGGCCAGCGGATGCCGCCAGCGACAGGCCGGAGACATGATAAAGATACGGCGGCAGCACAACGTTTATGCCCATATAGACAATTTGCGTCAGCAGGGTATTGCCCGCCGTCAGCGAAATATTGCGGTTGCGCAGGGTGCGTAAAAAGGTCTTCATCCCTTCGCCTTTGGCGACATGGCTGCTTTCCTGCGTCGCCGGGCGCGTCAACCCCTGGCTGTCGATATGCTGATAAAGCGTGTTGATGCGGTCGGCGGTAGAATATTTCGCCCAGAAGATCATCAGCGGGATGGCGACGATCAGCGCCAGCAGGAAGCAGTAGCGCCAGCTGCCTTCGCCAAATGCGGAAAGCACCAGACTTGCCACCACGCCGCTCAGCAGCGCGCCAATCGGATAGCCGGTATGATGCACCCCCAGCGCAAAGCCGCGCTTCTCTTTCGGCCACCACTCCGCGGTGTTGCTGACGCCGACGGGTTCGCCCCAGCCGGCCCCAAGGTTGACGCCAACGCGCAGCAGCACAAAGGCCGTCAGCCCGTGGCTGATCGCTTTAATACCGGAAAGAAAAGAGAGGGCGGTATAGCCCAGCACCAGCGGTACCTGAAAGCGCGCTCGTTTCCAGCCAGACCCGTAGCGATCGCTCCAGATGGAGCCGGGAATATCCAGTACCGCAAGGGCTACCATGATCAGGGCGACGATATTGCCCCACTGTTCCGGGGCGAGCGAGAACTCCTTAGAGATGACCGGGCCAAGGCGCAGGATCATCTCGCGATCGTAGGCGTTGAGCACCCAGATTAGCCAGCAAACCAGTAGCGAAACCCAGGAGAAACGATGTATCAGCCGCTTTTTCCCACGTTGTTCGCCGGCAGGTGTGTGATTGATTGTTGTCATAGTCGTGTTTACTCCGCGGCGTCGCGACAGCATGCTGCGCGCCGCCTGGTGTCAGGGTCAGAGTCAGTTCGCCGGGTATTATTGTTATCGCGGCGAACCGGTGGTTCGTTTAGCCGGCAAAACGCCGTTCTGCTACGCCGGTCACGCCCAGGTCGTAAATGGCGAACAGGCTACCGCGCAGCTGATTGTCTTCCGGGAAGCGCGGCAGGGGCGGCTGTGCCATGGAGGTGACGTACAGCACGTCGAGGTTTTCGCCGCCGAACATCACGCTGGTCACTTTTTTCACCGGCATCTCAATGATGCGATCGATCTTGCCCTCCGGCGTGTAGCGCACCAGCTTGCCCGCGTAGACCAGCGCGTTCCACAGATAGCCTTCGCTGTCCACGGTGGCGCCATCCGCCGCGCCGCCTTCGCTGCTATCGACACGGCAAAAGACTCGTTCTCCGGAGAGATCGCCGGTCGCAGTGTTGTAGTCCCAGGCGCAGATTTCGCCCGTCCAGGTATCGGCAAAATAGAACGTCTCGCCGGAGGGGCTCCAGCAGGGGGCGTTAGAGACGATGATATTTTTCTTCAGCACGTGTAGTGACAGATCGGCGTCCAGGCGATATAGCGCGCCGCTCGGCTCCTCTTCACGCATATCCATCGATCCGAACAGAAAACGTCCCTGACGATCGACTTTGCCGTCGTTGAGCCGGTTAAAGGGCCGGTCCGCTTCCGGATGGTGCAGCAGCGTCAGCTCGCCGCTGGCGAAGTCGAGCAGATGCACACCATTCTGTAGCGCCACCACCGCGCCTTCGCCGTTCTGGCGCAGGGCGAACGAGCCAATTTTCTGCCGCACGTCCCAGCTCTTAATCGCGCCGCCCTGCGCGTTACAGGCGAACAGGCGCCCGTCGAGGCTGTCCACCCACCAAAGACGCTGCTGTTCGACATCCCAGACCGGGCTTTCGCCGAGTCGAGTTTTTAAATCCAGTAAGACTTCGATGCGCATAAGGACCTCCTGATTACGCTTTTTCGCCGCCGGCTTGTTTTGCCGATGCTCTGCCAGGGGATGACGAACTTTTGATGAACAGAGACACCAGCGCGCCGATGATCAGTAGCGCGACGGCGAACCATAAGCCGGACGTTGCCGCGCCGGTGCGATCCTCAAACGCGCCGAGGATAAACGGCCCGAGAAAGCCCCCGCACAGTCCGAGGCAGTTAAGCAGGCCGAAGCTGCCCGCCAGCATATGCCCGCTCATGATGGACGGGAGCCAGTTAAAGATGATGGATTGCATAGCGAAGAACATGAAGGCGGCCAGCGAGAAGCCAAGCAGCGCCACACCGTGACCGGCAATGGCGCCAATCGCCATGCCGGTCGCCATGACCAGATAGCCGGCCATCAGCATGCTGCGGGAACGCTGTTCCGTGCGGGCGAATCGCGGCAGCAGGATCCCACCCGCGGCGGCGGCCATCCACGGGATGGCGGTCAGCAAACCAATCTGCAGCGGAGTAAGCTGGCCCCAGCTACCGATGATCCCCGGCAGGAAATAACTCAGGCCGTAAACCGAAAACTGGTGGGTAAAGTAAATCAGCACCAGCAACAAAAACACCCGGGTGGTCAGCGCGGTTTTCAGGGAGAAACGGCTTGGCGTATGGCGCGTTTCCTCGGCTTCTTTCGCCAGTACCGCGTTGATGGCCTGCACATCGTCGCTGTCCAGCCAGCGGGCGTCGGCAGGTTTATCCGGCAGTCTGCGCCAGACGACGAACGCCAGCAGTACCGCAGGGAGTCCCTCGATAAAGAACATCCACTGCCAGCCGTGCCAGCCGGACATGCCATCCAGGCTTAATAACAATCCGCCCAACGGCGCGCCGATAATGTTGGCAAGGCAGACCCCCAGCAGGAACAGACCGGTGGCTTTAGCGCGCTCTTCACGGCCAAACCAGAGGGTGAGGTAGTAAATAATGCCCGGATAGAGCCCCGCTTCGGCGGCGCCGAGCAAAAGGCGCATCATGTAAAAGGACGTAGGCCCGGTGACAAACGCCATACCGCAGGAGATGATCCCCCAGGTGATCATGATGCGGGCGATCCAGCGCCGCGCGCCAATCCGGGTTAAAAACAGGTTGCTGGGGATCTCCAGCACTGCGTAGGTGAGAAAAAACAACCCGGCCCCGAGGCCGAATGCGGTTGCGGAAAGGCCGATATCCACCGACATGGTCGCTTTCGCCATGCCAATATTGGTACGATCAATAAAGCTGATGATGTACGCCACGATAAGCAGCGGCATTAAATGGCGGTAGATCTTTTTATGGGTGAGCTGCAGCTGCGTCCCGTTTACCGCCTTTTCATTTATTGCGGACATGGTTATTATTTCCCCGTATTCGTGGTCAGAAGCCTTGCCGGAATCGAGACGATCCCGTTCGTCAGCTCACAGGTTGTCGCCGGGTGCTGACCCGAACGACGCCCGGCCCGAAGCCCCACTTCGGGCCGTCTTTTCCTAAGCGCCTTCGCGCTCGAACAGCATAGAAATCCCTTGGCCGCCGCCGATGCACATGGTGACCAGACCGGTGCGTGCGCCGCTGCGCGCCATTTCATACATCAGTTTGACCGGCAGGATCGCACCGCTGGCGCCCACCGGGTGGCCGAGGGCGATCGCGCCGCCGTTGACGTTAACGCGGGCCGGGTCGAGACGCAGATCGTTCATCACCGCCAGCGCCTGGGCGGCGAAGGCCTCATTGAGTTCAATTAGGTCGATGGCGTGGACATCCATATTGAGACGGTCCATCAGGCGTCGGGTCGCGGGAGAGGGACCAAACCCCATAATCTCCGCGCCGCAGCCGGCAACCGCCCAGCCGCGAATACGCATGCGCGGGGTTAAGCCGCGTTTTTCCGCCTGCTGACGGGTCATCAACACCAGGGCGGCCGCGCCGTCGTTAATGCCCGATGAGTTTGCCGCCGTCACCATGCCATCGGCTTTAAAGGCCGGACGCAGCGTGGCGAGTTTTTCACGCGGGGTGTCGCGCGGGTGTTCATCGGTCGCGAACAGGCGGGTTGCTTTTTTGCCGTCCGGCACTTCAAGGGCCAGGATCTGTTCGCGGAAGCGACCCTCGGCGATCGCCTTCAGCGCCTTTTGCTGGCTTGACCAGGCGAAATCGTCCATCTCTTCGCGGGTAATGCCGAAGCGTTGCGCGACGTTTTCCGCGGTGATGCCGTTGTGATAAGGCCCTTCCGGCCAGGTAAGGATAGAGATCAGCCCATCTTCCAGCTCGCCGTGGCCCATGCGATAGCCATCGCGCGCTTTGCGCAGGTAGTAGGGCAGTTGGGTCATATTTTCCGTTCCGCAGGCGACGACCACCTCGGCCTGGCCGCCTTGCAGTTGCATCATGCCGTCCGCCAGGGCCTGCAGTCCGGAGCCGCACTGGCGGTTCACCGAATACGCGGCGCTCTCCTGCGGGATCCCCGCCCGCAGCTGACAGATGCGGGCGATAAAACCGCTTTCGGCGATTTGCCCGACGTTGCCGACGATCGTTTCGTCGATATCCTGTGGCGCAATCCCGGCGCGGGCGATCGCTTCGCGAATGACCGCTGCCCCGAGGTCATGCTGGTGGGTATGCTTAAGACTGCCGTTAAACGTGCCAATAGCGGTACGAACGCCGCTGACAACCACAATATCATTAGCCTGTGTCATCGTTTTTCTCCTTACAGCACCATGCCGCCGCCGACGTTAATCACTTCACCGTTGATATAGCGCGCGCCGTCGGACGCCAGAAACGCCACGCACTCGCCAACGTCTTTCGCCTCCCCGGCGTAGCCCGCAGGGATTTTGTTGATCATGATTTGCCAGACGTTTTCCGGGACGCCGCGCGTCATATCGGTATCGATAAAGCCCGGGCAGATGGCGTTAACCGTGACGCCTTTTTTCGCCAGTTCGCGGCAGGCGGTTTTGGTCATTCCCACCACGCCGGCTTTTGACGCCGAATAGTTGGTTTGTCCGACGTTGCCAAGCCAGCTGGCGGAAGCGATATTGATAATGCGGCCCGCGCCGCGCTCGCGCATGCGGATAGCGGCCTGCTGCATACAGAGGAAAGCGCCTTTCAGATTAACGTCGATCACCGTGTCCCAGTCTGCTTCCGTTAATTTGTGCAGCATGGCGTCGCGGTTGATTCCGGCGTTATTAACCAGAATGTCTACCGGGCCAAACGCCTCTTCGGCCTGGGAAAACAGGGCTTCGACCTGCGTTTTTTCAGCGATATTGCAACTGATAAACAGCGCCTGTGCGCCCGATTCGCGCAGAGAAGCGGCGGCGGCTTCGCCGTGCGCGTCGCGATCGGCGATAATCACTCGCGCGCCTTCCCGCGCAAGCACCTGGGCAATACCAAAGCCGATACCGCGCGCGGCGCCGGTGACAATGGCGGTTTTACTGGCAAGTTTCATAGCAAAGTTCCTTATGAGTCAGAGGATGAATTCCGGGACAGATGTTCCGCGAGGCCGCAGGGCGGCGGGGCGAACAAACGGCGGTCCATAACCTGAAGATCCGCGGCGATCGCTGGATGAAAATCCATATGCGCGAGGATGTCGCGCTCAAGATCGATGCCGGGGGCGATTTCCGTCAGCACCGGTCCTTCCGGGCGCAGTTCAAAAACCGCCCGTTCGGTGACGTAATGCATGGTTTGTCCTTTGGCGCGGGCCAGTTCGCCGTTATAAGAAATCTGGTTTACCCCAGCGACAAATTTACGTACCTCGCCTTCGCGGCGAATATGCAGCGCCCCTTGTTCACAGGCGATCTCCAGCCCTTTAGCGGTAAAAGAAGAGCAGAACACGACGTGGCGGGCATTCTGGGTGATATCGATAAAACCGCCCGCGCCGGGGCAGGATGCGCCGAGCCGCGTGGCGTTGACGTGGCCGTGCGGGTCCATCTCGCCGGCGCCCATAAAGGTGATATCGACCCCCGCGCCGTTGTAATAAAGCATTTGATCCTGGTGGCTTATCATCGCGCTCAGGTTACGACCAATGCCGAAATCAACGCCGCCCGCCTGCTGCCCGCCGTAGATCCCTGATTCCACGGTGATGGTGACCTGCTCGCCGAGCCGTTCTTCGTGAATGATGGCGCCAATAACATCGTTGGGAATGCCGGTGCCGAGATTGATGACGCAGCCTGGCGTCAGGTAGCGGCAGGCAATTCGCCCGATAAGCTTGCGCAGGTCGAGCGGCAGCGGCGCATTCTGCGCGGCGGGCAGTTGAATATCGCCGCACAGCGCTGGGTCGAAGGCCCAGCTTGAAGTCTGGCGGTGATCCGTCTGCGGCTCTTCGCACACCACAATGGCGTCGATCAGGTTGCCGGGAACGGTGATGCTTTTCGGATGCAGCGAGCCTTTCGTTACGCGATATTTCACCTGCGCCAGCACCTTTGCCCCATAGCGTCTGGCGGCGAGCACTGCGTGCAGGACTTCCAGCTTCATCACCTCTTCATCGGTCGTGAGGTTGCCGTCTTCATCAGCATGGGTGCCGCGCACAATGACTACGTTCAGGGGAATAGCCGGGTAGAACAGATACTCGTCGCCGCGAAACGCCACGTGCTCGACCAGATTGGGCCGTTCGCGGGTGCGGGCGTTCATCCGCCCGCCTTCCATTCGCGGATCGACAAAGGTACCGAGCCCGACGGGGGAAAGCCGCCCGGTAAGCCCGGCGGCCATCGCGCTATAGAGATGGACGATCTGCCCCTGCGGCAGGCACCAGGCTTCCACTTCGTTGTTGTTGATCATCGCCATCCAGCGCGGCGCCAGGCCCCAGTGCGAGCCGATAAGCCGCGTCACCATACCCGGATGGGCGAAGTGCTGGATGCCGCGCTGGCGATCGCTTTGCCCAGCGGCATGCAGCAGCGTCAGGTCGCGCGGTTCGCCCGCGGTCAGAAAGCGCGCTTCGATAGCGCTTAAAATGGACTCCGCCGCGCCGATAAGCGTCATCCCGACGGTGCAGACGGTGTCGCCGCTGGCGACCCACTGTGCCGCTTGATGGGCGTCGATAAATTTGCTGCTCACTTTTTATCCTCCGTTGATAGCGTGATGATGGATTCTGCAAGGCGCATTTTGAGCTGCTGTTTGCTCACTTTGCCGTTGTGGGTACGCGGTAAAGCACGGGTGAAAATAATGCGCGCCGGCAGCTTAAAGCGGGCGATTCTGACCTTCAGCCAGCTGAGGATCTCTTCGCTGGTCAGGTGGTGCTGGCCATCCGGCACGATAAACGCCACGGGCTCTTCGCCATAGACCGGGCTGGGGGTCGGGATGACGGCAACTTCCCGTACACCCCGGTAGGTAGAGAGAATGTTTTCCAGCTCCAGCGAGTAAATTTTCTCGCCGCCGCGATTGATCATGTCCTTGCTGCGGTCTTTGATGTACAGCCAGCCTTCGTCGTCGAGATAGCCCAGATCGCCGGTACAAAACCAGCCCTGCGCATCGCAGCTCGGGCGTCGTTCGCTGTGCTGCCAGTATTCGCGGATCACCACATCGCCTTTTAGCCAGATATGGCCGATATGCCCGGCGGGGAGGGGCTGCTGGCGATCGTTGCGGATCGTAATGGCGAGGCCGGGGATCGCCTGGCCCGAGCTGCCGCATTTATCGCTGCCCCAGACGTCGCCGGGAAAAATGGTCGCGGGCGAGGTCGTTTCAGTGAGGCCGTAGATCGGCTGAATTGCGGTATGCGGAAACAGGGTTTTTAACTCCCTGATCAGTCCGTCGCTCAGGTGGCCCGCGCCGCAGGCAATCGTGCGCAGGGCGGGAAAATCACCGGGATGGCTGGCGCTCTGCTCGCGCGCCGCCTGGCAAAGGAGGATAAAAATGGTGGGCGAGCCGTGCAGAAAGGTAATGTTCTGTTCGCGCAGAGTGTTGATCACCTGCGGGGCATTGAACCGGTGCTGCAGCCAGATGCTCGCGCCCAGGCTAATAAACAGCGCCAGCAGCGCCGACAGGCCGGTGATGTGATAGACAGGCACCGCCAGAATGGTGCTATCCGCGGCGGTGAGATTCAGTTTTTGCGTATAGGCGTCAATCGCGCAGAGCAGGTTATTGTGCGTGATAATCGCCCCTTTAGGCTCTCCAGTGGTTCCGGAGGTGAACATCATGACCGCCGTATCGTCGCGGTTAACCGGGACCGGCTGGTGGGTCAGCGGTTCGGGAAGGCTGAGCGCCTGCCATTCGCTAAGTGAAACCGCACGCGCGTCCGGGGTGTGTTTCAGCCAGTCCTGCACGGTCGCATCGAACAGAACAACCCGGGGAGCGATATGGCCTACCAGCTCTTCGCTTTCGGCCTGCTTAAGTTTGGTGCTGAAAGGCACCACTTCGATGCCCAGACCAAGTGCGGCAAAAAGGATTTCGCAAAAAGCGGGGTGATTCCCCCAGGCCAGCAGAATACGGTCGCCTTTGCGCAGCGACCAGCCGCGATCAAGCTGCGCCATCGCCCGCTGTACCCGCAGATGAAAATCGCGGTACAGATAGCGCCGGTCCTCAAACGCCAGCGCCAGGGCATCCGGGCTGCGGGCAGCACTGTGACTCAGGGCCTGGTACAGATTCTGGAAGTCGGCGGAGGTGCTCTTCATGTGTCTCTCCTGATATCGCGTATTGAGTAGGAGTAGTCTGGGGAAATTCAGGAGAGGAAATTGCCGAATGGCTCACAATAGAAAATCAACAAAACAGAAGCAATTTTGTAACATTGCACAATGGGCGGGAGAGGCCGGGTGGAGGGAGAAAATCTGGAATCAGGCAGGCTTTTGTAAAGCCTGAGGAAGCCCGCTTTTAGACCCGTATTAACCGGGCCTAAAAGGGAGAAGGGGATCAGGCCGGCCGCTTAGCGCTTAAAAGCATCGAACTCGAGCCGTTCGCCATCGGGGCCGCGAATAAGCAGGAAGCGCATGTTGTCTTCTTCTATCGGCCCTTCATCGAGCGGATAACCGAGCGCCGCCAGCCGCTGCTGCACCGCATCCAGGTCGCGGACTTCCAGCGCCAGATGATCGATACCGCAGCGAGGAGCGTCAAAGGGCGTTCCTGCGGGAAGCTGATACAGCTCGAGGACGGCGCCCGCCATTTCCAGGAACGCGACTTCAATATTGCCCTGCGGCGACGGCTTGCTAAACCGCTGCTGGCGCTGAAAGCCCAGCGGTTCATAGAAGGCAAGCGAACGCGTTAAGTCACTGACCTGATAGCCAATATGAGCAATCGTGTTGATAAGTTCGCGCATGTTATACCCCCTTACGCACGCACCAGAAACCGTAGAAAGCGACATACACAAAGCACAGGAGCGGAGCGATAAAGGCGATTTGCATATTGCCGCCGTTCATATCCGAGATAATGCCCATCACCAGCGGAATAACGGCCCCGCCGATAATCGACATCACCACGATTGAGCCTGCGGTCTGGGTATCTTTCCCCATCCCTTTGATCACCAGACCAAAGTTCGTCGGCCAGCATGGCGCCATACAGAAGCTGACCAGAATGAGCGCATAGACCGCCAGCATTGAACTGCTGAATACGGCAACCAATAAAAGGACAGTGGCGGCCAGGGCAAAGCTACCGAGCAGCAGCGCCGGGTTCAGGCGGTTCATCAACCAGGTGGCCACGGTTTTACCCACCGCGTAAATCACCAGAGAAGCCAGCAGCCAGTAAGTCGCGGAGTGCTCGCTGGTGCCCTGCTGCACGAGCTGCACAAAGCGAATCGTGAAGCTCCATACGCCAACCTGGGCGCCGACGTACAAAAACTGCGACAGGATCCCGAGGCGAAAGCGCGGGATAGCAAACAGGCGTTTCAGCGTAGGTCCCATGCTTTCCGTCGGGAGTTGTTGCTGCTGAGAGGGCGTGCCCTTGCACGACGGGAATTTAATAAACACGAACACCAGCGCCAGCACCACCAGCACGGAGCCGATAATCAGATAGGGTCCGACCACCTGGCCGACCATTTGATGGCGCGCAGCGTCCGCGGCGGCGGCGGGCATCGCCAGCAGCTGTTCATGGCTCGGATCGTTCTCGCCAAACACCATCACCTGGCCAATCAGCACGCCGGAAATCACGCCCAGCGAGTTGAAGATCTGCGAAAAGTTAATGCGCTGGGTGGAGGATTGAATCGGGCCCAGCAGGCTTGAATAGGTGTTTGCCGATGTTTCCAGAAAAGAGAGTCCGCAGGCGATCACCCCCAGGCAGGCGAGGAACGCGCCGTAGGTCATGATCTGCGCGGCCGGAACGAACAGGAAGCAGCCGAGGGCGTACAGGCACAGCCCAATAATGATCGCCGCTTTATAGGAATAACGCTTTATCAGCGCCGCCGCAGGCAGGGCGACAAAAAAGTAGCCGAGGAAAAAAATCGACTGCACCAGCGCCGTCTGGGTATCCGTTAAATCGAAGCCCTTTTTAAACTGGGCGATCAAAATATCATTCAGGTTGCCCGCCATCCCCCATAGCGCAAACAGGCAACAGACCAGTAAAAATTGCAGCCAGGGGGTATGCGGTAAATACGCGCTGGTGTCCAGTTTTTCATTGTGGACCGCCGCTTTATCGACCTTATCCGTGATTAGCGTACTCATTGAGCTATCCTCTTAATGGTTTTTATACAGTAGGGTTTATGCCATTTCATAATCAGAGGCGGCACGCAAAAGCCGTTCTCGTGCCTCCTGGTACTCAGGTAAAGATGATGCGCCCTGCTTTTCGACGCTGACGGCGGCGTAGGCCGCCGCAAATCGGGCTGCGGCATGCAGCGGCTCGCCGCAGGCCAGTCGCGCCGCCAGCGCGCCGTTGAAGGCATCGCCCGCGCCGGTGGTATCGCGGGGATGAGAAGGAAAGCACGGAATAGGGGATTTCACGCCCTGCTCGCTCAGCAGGGCGCCCTTTGCGCCGAGGGTGATAATGACGTTGCGCGCGCCCTGAGCATGCAGCGCATCGGCGGCCTCGGCCGCGGCCGCCAGAGAGTCAACCCGGCGCCCGGTCATTAACCCGGCCTCCGTGGCGTTCGGCGTGAGCAGATCCACTTTGCTTAGAAAGGCGTGCTCAACGGGCTGCCAGGGCGCAGGATTGAGCACCACGAAGGCCCCGGCCTCTTTGCCGGCGTCAACGACCTGCTCAATGGCGGAAAGATTGTTCTCCAGCTGAACCAGCACCACATCCGCGCAGCCGATAGCGGGAATGCAGCCGGCGATTTCATCATCGGTCACCGTCATATTCGCGCCGGGGTCGACGGCAATCATGTTTTCGGCATCATTGCCGGCCACATAAATCAGCGCGTTGCCGGTGGGGACGTCTTCGGCGACCAGCAGCGTCACGGCATTGAAGCCCACGCCTTTCAGATGACGGCGGGCAAAATGGCCGAAGGTATCATTGCCAATCTTGCCGATATAGTGGACATTCGCCCCCGCTTTTAGCGCGGCGGTGGCCTGGTTCGCCCCTTTCCCCCCGGCGCTGGTCATACTCCCGCAGGCCACTAACGACTCGCCCGGTACCGGAAAGCGCTCCACCCTGGCAACCATGTCGAAATTGAATGAACCAAAAACACAGACTTTTCCTGACATCATTCGCTCCTTTATACGAGCTCGGGGGAGTGCAGCGCGGCGGACAGATCGCGGGACATTTTTTCCCAGGCCTGCTCAAGCGGCATATCCGGGCGGAATAAACCGCTGCTGCCCATGACCAATATCTGCGCCCCGGCTCCCAGCAGCTCGCGGTAGGTGTTGCGATTGCATGAGCCGTCGACTTCCAGCAAGAAGCTGAGGTTGCCGCTCTCTTTTAGCTGATGAAGCTGCGCGATTTTGGCGAGCATTTCGGGAATAAAAGGCTGACCTGCATAGCCTGGATCGACGGTCATCACCGTCACCTTATCGAGCAGATGCAGATAGTGCTGGATGCTCTCAACCGGCGTGGCGGGATTGAGCACCACGCCCACCTCTTTCCCCGCCTGGCGAAGCATATTGATGAGCCGGAAGGCTTCGCGGCAGATGGTTTCCGGATGCAGTGAAATAGCGTCAGCGCCGGCTTCTATCAGCGACGGGATAAACGAGGCGGGCTCTTCGACCATCAGGTGGACATCGATGGGAAGCGATGTGTAGGGACGAATTTGCGCCACAAAGCTGGCCGATAGCGCCAGATTTTTGACATAGTGGCCGTCCATTATGTCGACATGCAGCCTGTCGGCTTTGCCGTTTAAAAAGTGCAGCTGTTCCGTCAGCTTCATCATGTCCATACACATGAGCGAGGGAGAAAGGTAATAACGCATAAGGCCTCATTTATTCCGGTAGTGGCTGATTTCAGGCAAAGTCTGGCCCTGCCGCGGGAAGCAGCGTTTCGACATTGCGCGTATTAACCGTCACGTCATGACGGCGTACTCAGGCGATTTGTAGGCCGACGTTATGCCAGGTCATCTCTTTTTCCAGCAGCGGATCGACAAACTTTTCGGTCACCAGACAGTCCAGCTCGCCCAATCCGCCGATGCGGGCGACGCCTGTTCGCCCCAGCTTGCTGCCGTCGACCAATGCTATGGTCTGACAGGCCGCCAGCATCATCTGTTTCAGCAGGGCGGCGTGGGCTTCCGTACCCGCATACAAGCCGCTATCGCGCTCCAGACCCTGGCAGGAGAAAAAGAGCGTATCGATAGCATACTCGCGTAGCGTTCGTGAGGCGGTTTCCCCGAAGAACGACTCTTCGGTCGGGGAGAAGTCGCCCCCCAGCCCCACGAGATGCAACGAGCGTCGGCTCATCAGGGTTTGTAAGATGCGGATGGAGGGCGTAATAACCGTTAACGCCATCTCCGGCATCTGCCGGGCCAAAAACCAGCTGGTGCTGCTGCCGTCCAGGACGATGGTCTTTCCCGGCTGGAGAAACTGCAGCGCTTTACGGGCCACGCGCATTTTGCCTTCGCTGTGCAGCAGCGTTCTTTGCTGAAAGCTTCCCTGGCTGTCTTCGACCGGCAGGGCGGACGCCGCCGCCCTGGGCGACGGCAGCGGGTTTTCCGCTGCCAGCGCGCCGCCGTGGCTCCGCGTTAAGATCCCTTTCCGCTCCAGCTCGCTTAGATCGCGGCGAATCGTTTCCCTGGAGACCCGAGTCGCTTGCGCAATCTCATTCACCCGCATTACGCCGCGTTGGCCCAGCAGTTCAACAATTAAACGATGACGTTCCAGAGGCAACATAGCGCTCTCCTGAAGTACATAATGAGATTACCTTTCCCTTGCGCAGGGCGTTGCGATCCCGGGAATGCCCGGCGAAGGCGAGCTTTTCGCCGCCGGACAGCGTGATAACGCGCACATTTCGGCGGTGCTTCCGCCCGCGGTTTTCGCTATCTCACCCGTTTTTCAGGCATAAACAAAAACAAACAAAAATAAATGCAATATTGTCTTTACGCCCGTTTATGACCATTTATGCCTGCTCTGCAAGGGCAGCAATCATTTTCTGCCTGCTAATTAAAAGCAAATGAAAATAAAAAAATGCTAATCTGATCACGTTATTTTCATTTGATGCGTTTTTAAATGGATTTAAGCCAGATAACAGCATTAAATGAAATCAATTAAAAACAAAGAGCAGGATAAAACCATGAATGAAACCACCCGTCGTTTTGCACGTTTAGTTGACCTGAGCGCAGTCCAGGCCACCAGTACCGAAGCGGACGTTCGCGCCTGCGCCGAGCTGGCCGCTCGCTACAACATTATTTCCGTCCATGTGCTGCCATGCTGGACGCGCTTTCTGAGCACGCTGCTCCCGCAGCAGGGAAGGGGAGAGGTGATGATTGGCGGGCCGGTCGGTTTTCCCGGCGGCGGGCATGCCACCGACACCAAGGTTCAGGAGGTACGGCAGCTGATTGCCGACGGCGCCCGCGAAGTGGATATGGTGGTGAATATCGGCAAAGTGTTATCCGGTGATTATGACTATGTCCGGGAAGATTTGCGCCGCGTGGTGGAAGCCGCCGCCCCGGTCCCCGCTAAAGTGATCCTCGAAACGCACTATCTCAATGAGGAGCAGATTCGCCGCGTGTGCGATATCGCCGTAGAGGTGGGAATGAAGTGGGTCAAAACCTCTACCGGCTGGGCGCCCACCGGCGCCACGGTGGAAAAAGTCAGCATCATTGCCGACCAGCTTAAAGGCCGAATCGATATCAAAGGCGCCGGCGGCATTCGCGATCTGGCCACGGTGCGCGCGCTGTACCAGCTTGGCGTCCGTCGCTTTGGCATGAGCCATGGCGCGGTCACCAAGGTGCTGGCTGAACTGGAGCAGCACCCGGAACGTTTTCCCGAACTGAACGCCGATTAAACTGAGAGACCGCGGGCCTGATGGCCCGCCTTAAGACGTCACCGGAGTCAGTGATGAAAGATAAAATACTCACGATTGATGTTGGCACTGGCAGTACCCGCGCCGCCATTTTGCGCATTGACGGCGCGATGATCGGCTTTGCGCAAAGAGAGTATGAGCAAATCACGCCGCGTGCGGGTTGGTCAGAACAAGCGCCGTCTTTATGGTGGCGGGCCGCCTGCGATTGTATACGCGAGGTGCTTTATCGCTATCCAGAAACGGCTGCGCAGATTGCGGTTATTGGCGCCTGCGGACAGATGCACGGCACCGTCCTGCTGGACGACCGTGGCGAGCTGGTGGAGGATAGGGCGTTGCTGTGGAATGATAAGCGCAGCCAGCCTCAGGTTGACGCCTTTAACGCGCGCGAAGGTCGGGAAAAGTGGCTGGCGCATTTGAATAATCCGCCAGCGGCTGCATGGCCCGCTTTCAAGTTAACCTGGTGGCGCGAAAATCATCCGGAGCGCTGGCCGCAGCTCGCCAAAGTATTAATGCCGAAGGACTATATTAATTTCATGCTGACCGGCGCCCTGGCGACCGAATATAGCGAGGCGTCCTGCTATTTCCTGATGGACAGCGAAACCCGCGCCTGGTCTTCGCAAGCCTGCGAAACGTTTGGTCTGCGGGTCGATCAGCTACCGGATCTTAAACTTTCCAGCGACATAATCGGCCTGGTGACGCCGCGCGCAGCCGACCTGACGGGCCTGCCGGCGGGAATCCCGGTGGTTGCCGGGACGTCGGATATGGCGGCCTCTTTGCTGGGCTCGGGTGTGTATGAACCGGGGATGGCGTCTGATTCAACCGGCACGTCGACGCTGATGACGGTGGTGTCCCCGCGGCCGTTACACCATCCGCTGGTTAATAATCTTCATCTTGCCAACGCGGCCTGGGGCGGATTTACGATTCTCGACGCCGGCGGCGATGCCGTCCGTTGGGCGCGGCTGGCGCTGGCCGATAACCAGATTACGCATCCGCAGCTTTTGCAGGAAGCGGCAGCGGTCCCGGCGGGCGCGGAAGGGCTGCTCTTTCTTCCCTATCTGACGGGAGAACGCCTGGCCGAACACACGAACTCGCGGGCGCAGTTTTTCGGCCTGCAGCGTAAGCATCGCCGCGGTCATTTATTCCGCGCGGTCCTGGAAGGGGTGGCCTTTGCGTCCTGGCGCAATCTTCGCCAGCTGCAGGCGTGCGGGCAATATCCGCAACAAATGATCGCTTCCGGCGGCGGCGCGCGCAGCCCGCTGTGGCTTGAAATCAAAGCCGCAGCGTACAATCTGCCGATATTATCTACGCGTAATCAGGAGAATGGCGTCACCGGATGCGGTATTATCGCCGGGGTTGGCGTAGGGTTGTACGCCGATTTTGCCAGCGGCGTGCGGCAAACGGTGCAGTTCGACAAACTGATTTCGCCAGATCCCCGTCTGCGGGATTATTACCACGCCTGCTGCGAGCTTTTTGATACGCTGTACCGGCAATCCGCTGCCTTATACGACAGGCTGGATGCGCTCAGCGTAGGACCCGACTGATACGCAAAGGTAAGCCAGCGCCGCGACGCGCGTAACGAGCTGTAAAAAAGAGAGAGGCAGAATGTTTGCAGAAGAAAGACAGGAGAAGTTACTCGGTATACTCAGGGAAAAACGCAAAGTTGCTGTTTCTGAGATGTGTGACGTCTTTAATGTATCTGGCGCTACCATTCGTGCCGATCTCCGCCAACTGGAAGAGGAGGGGCTGCTGACCCGAACTCATGGCGGAGCCGTCCTTCGTACCCGAGCGAGCTTCGAACAGGCGTCGGACGCCCGCGAAATTGTTAATTTCAGCGCGAAAGAACGGATCGGCCAACGCGCGGCGGCGCTGGTTGAGGATGGCGATATAATCGTGCTGGATACCGGTACCACGACGCTGCATATCGCGCGCAATATTCGTGACAGACAGAACGTCACGGTGGTTACCAATGATTACCAAATCGCCCGGGAGCTTGAGGCCAGTGCCTCGATTCAAACTATTCTGCTGGGGGGGATCGTTAAGAAGGGATACCACTGCGTGGTAGCGATCAACGGACGTTCCATTCTCGACACGCTAAACGTCGATAAAGCATTTATGGGCACCAATTCGCTGTCGCTGAAACACGGCGCCTGCGTGGCCGATATCATGCTAGCAGAAACGAAACGAGGCATGGTGGAACACGCCAGTCAGGTGATTATTGTCTGCGACTACAGTAAGCTGAATAACACCTCGCTTGCCCAATTTACCGCCGCAGATCGAATTGACACGGTGGTGGTGGATCGGCTGCCTGATGACGTTCAGGCGTATCGTAATGCCGGCATTCAGGTAATTTCTCTAGATGAAGAGAATCTTCTCTAGCGCGTAGTTCAGGCGGTATCAAATATCGGGTGGGCCGTAAAACCCGGCCCAGATGGACGGGGTTTTACGGCGCGTTTTACCGAGTCACGTGAAGAGGAGCGATACAGAAGAGTGGATGCGATATGTGGTGTATATTCCTCCAATCGACAATTTAACATAATATACATTATGCGCACTTGGATTGTAATGGCTCAATAGTAATGTCCGCCTGTGGCTCAATTCAGATGTCCGCG